>CAZKUK010000029.1:0-41970 GCA_964555915.1 uncultured Mycobacterium sp. | reverse complement strand
TGCGCCTGGCGCAGCGGAACAGGATCCGGCTTACAGGCCAGCTCGTCCGCCCTACGAGACGTCGCGCACGCTACGGCGCAGCGCCTTGAGGGCTGCGCCGAGTCGCGCGTCGCAGTCCTGCGCCAGTTCGGCCTCGCGGGCGAAGAGGACACCGTAGGTGAAGGTGTCCTCGCCGGCGGTGTGGGCGGCGGCGGCCTCCTGCAGCAGATGGGCGCGGCTGACCACACTGTCCTGATGATCGCCGAGGATGGTCTGGATCAGCTTCGCTCGCGCTGCCACCTTTGCCTCGCCGGTGGCCGCGGCCAGATAGCGAAGTCGTTTCGCGGCCTTGCGAACCCGATGCAGCGCATCGTCACGATCATGGCCGGTGGCGGCTGCAACGGCCCGGGCCCGTCGTCGGATTCGTTTGTAGCCGGACGTGACGGTGGCCTGCGGATGGTCCCGATCGGGGGGTGCGGGAGGGTTCAGCACGACGGCATCCAAGGCGTCGAGCAGGCGGAAGTACCGCGCCGAGCGCATTGCTTTCAGCGCTCGGTTGAGGCCGGTCCGGTAGCGTCGCCGGGCGCCGTCGACAAGCCGCTCCCGCACCGGCCCGCGGACCAGTTCCGGTGCCAGCCCCTCCAGGGCGTCACGGTACCGTTCGGCGAGAACCTCCGCGTCCCGGGCAAACCCGAGCACACCGGTCAACTCGCGCAGCTCGCTGAGGATCGACGCATCGTCGGTCAACCCGAAGTCCGGTTCGGACGCCTGCAGCAAACTCCGGATCTGGCGGATGGTCACCCGCATTTGGTGCACCGCATCATCGGAATCGGCACGCACCGCGCGGTCGGTCACCAACAACTTGGCAACCTGTTCGACCACCGCGCGGTGCACCGGGTCCGAGGGCGGCACCGGTCTCGGCGGCACTGCACCGGCGAGAATCTTGGCCAGTTTTGATCCGTGGGCGGCGGGAACCGCGCCGGCGTCGAGAAGCCGGCCGGTCAGCCGGTCGAGCGCAACCGCGTCCTCCCCGTCCGCGGCGCTGGTGTCGAGCAGTTCGAGTTCCCACTCCCGCCATTGCCTCTCGGCGGTCGTACTGCCATCGGCGGGGTCAATCCGCTTGGCCGCGACCCGGTCATCGCAGAATTCGGCCAGCGGTGTGTCACCGTGACCGTACAGCGTCGTGACATCGCGGCTGGTGGACAGCTGCGCAACCGGGACCAGCGGGCGGTCGCGCACTATCGCCAGCACCACATCGCGCAGTTCATCCGGAACCGGAGTGCCGTCGTCGCCGAGCGGGACACGGATCTCGGTGCGCGCCCCACCGGCCGGCAGTTTGAGATGCCATCCGGCATCCGGCCCGCCGGTCCGCCGTCGCAATGTCATCCGGTTGAGCGCCAGATCGAGGCCGGGGGTGTCGTAATACAACGCATCAAGGTGCTGCGGAGCCGAAGTCACACAGCGGGTGACCGCCGACAAACCGTCAAAACACGGGGGAACGGTGTGGGCGCCGACGTCGAACTTCGTCTCCACCTCGAGGTACCGCTCGACCGGCAGCATCGCTTCCCCGGACGTGATCACGCGCCCAGGATTTCACATCGACGGCAGCCGCCTCCTAGAAACTGTGCTCCTCGGCGGGGAAGGCGCCGCTGGCAACCTCGTCGGCGTACTGAACTGCCGCACGGTGCAATTCGGCACCGACCGCCCCGAATCTCTTGACGAACTTCGCGGTCCGGCCGGTGGTCAGACCGGCCATGTCCTGCCAGACCAGCACCTGGGCGTCGCAGTTGGCCCCGGCGCCGATACCAACCGTGGGGATGGTCAGCTTGCCGGTGATCTGGGTCGCGAGTTCGGCCGGGACCATCTCCATCACCACGGCGAACGCCCCGGCCTCCTGGACGGCGATGGCGTCGGCGATGGTTTGCTCAGCGGCGTCGCCGCGTCCCTGAACCCGGAACCCGCCGAGACCGTTGACGCTCTGCGGAGTGAAACCGATATGGGCCATCACCGGGATGCCGGCCGCGCTCAGCGTCGCGATCTGCTCGGCGACCCGTTCGCCGCCTTCCAGTTTGACCGCGTGCGCCCCGGCTTCCTTGCAGAACCGGGTGCCCGTTGCAAGCGCGTGGGCCGCGCCCGCCTCGTAACTGCCGAACGGCAGGTCGGCTACCACGAGGGCGTGTTCAGCACCACGGACCACCCCGCGGACCAGCGGAATCAATTCGTCGACTGTCACCGGCACGGTGGTGTCGTAGCCATAGACGACATTGGCCGCAGAGTCGCCGACCAGCAGCACCGGGATGCCCGCATCGTCGAAGAGGCGGGCGGTGGAGAAGTCGTAGGCGGTCAGCATGGCCCACTTGTGACCCTCGGATTTCATCCGCTGAAGATGATGAACGCGGGTTCGGGTCCGGGCGTGGGATTGCGGGGCGGAGGAATCGGCGCTGCGTGCGGACCCGCCGGGGCCGCCGTAGAGCATCTGCTCTGACATGAGTGTTCCCAGTGTTCGTCGGATCGATCCTCGTGGCCCATCCGGGTCCCCGGGTTCGCGAGACTCCCTCAGTCTGCCACTGCCCGCGCCGTTGCGGAATCCGCGCGAGAGTGCACTTCATCACAGGCTGCGCGCCTACCATCGGGGCCATGGAGCACCTGCAGCGCCTCAGCGGTCTCGACGCGAGCTTTCTCTACCTGGAGACCCCGACCCAGCCCCTGCACGTGTGCTCGGTTCTGGAACTGGACGCCTCCACCATTCCGGGGGGCTACACCTTCGGGAAGCTGCGCGAGGAACTCGCAATCCGGGTGATGGCTATTCCGTCCTTCCGGGAGCGGCTGGCCAACAGTTTCCTCAACCTTGACCATCCGGTCTGGGTCGAGGACGAGCAGTTCGACGTCGATCGTCACCTGCATCGCGTCGGTCTGCCCGCTCCCGGCGGTCGGGCGGAGCTGGCCGAGATCTGTGGTCATCTGGCCTCCCTCCCGCTTGACCGCCGCCATCCGCTGTGGGAGATGTGGGTCATCGAAGGGCTGGACGGTACCGACGCCCGCCACGGCGGCCGCCTCGCGGTGATGACGAAGGTGCACCATGCCGCCGTCGACGGTGTCACCGGCGCAAACCTGATGTCCCAGCTGTGCGGTACCGAGCCGGACGCCCCGCCGCCCGACCCGATCCCGGCCAGCGCCGACGTCAACCCCTTGCGCATCGCGCTCGGCGGGCTCGGCCGTTTTGCCAGCCGGCCGGTAAGCCTGGCGACGAGCGTATTGCCGGCCACGGTCTCCACCGTGTTCGACACCGTGCGCCGAGCGGCGGGCGGACGCGCGATGGCAAGCCCGTTCGCCGCACCGCAGAGCCCGTTCAACAGCAGCATCACCGCACACCGCAACGTCGCCTTCACCCAGCTCGACCTCGAAGACATCAAGACGGTCAAGAACCACTTCGGGGTGAAAGTCAACGATGTCGTGATGGCCTTGGTGTCCGGCGTGCTGCGTTCATATCTGCTCGAACGGGGTGAGCTGCCGGAATCGTCGTTGGTGGCGATGGTTCCGGTGTCGGTGCACGATCGCTCCGACCGTCCCGGCCGCAACCAGGTTTCGGGGATGTTCGCCGCCCTGCAGACTCAGATCGAGGACCCGGCACAGCGGCTGGGCGCGATCGCAGCGGCCAACGACGTGGCGAAGGAACACAGTTCGGCCATCGGCGCGACCCTGCTGCAGGACTGGAGCCAGTTCGCGGGTCCGGCGGTGTTCGGGGTCGCGATGCGGGTCTACGCGCGAAGCCGGCTGACCGAGTCCCGCCCGGTGCACAACCTGGTGGTTTCGAATGTTCCGGGGCCGCAGATCCCGCTGTACTTCCTGGGCGCGCAGGTGCAGGGGATGTACCCGCTCGGGCCCATCTTCCACGGCGCGGGCCTCAATATCACCGTCATGTCCCTGGACGGCCGACTCAACGTGGGCCTGATCTCCTGTCCCGAACTGATACCGGATCTTTGGAATCTGGCCGACGGGTTCGCACCTGGGATGGCGGAGTTGTCGGCGGCCGTCGAAAGCGCCTAGCGACCCACAGGCCCCGGGCCGGACTCACACGCCGACGGGCCGCGTGAGCAGGCACGTCGTCCGAACATGGCAGCATGTTGGCCATGAGGCTGCATCACCGCCCCCGAGACCCCCGCACACTGGCGCTGCCCGTCGGCGTCGCGATGACAGCCGCCCTGATCGCGGCCACCGCGGGGTGCTCCAGTGTGGTACCGGGCAGCGCGGTGCTCGCCGACCCGCGGATCGGTCAGCCGGTCGAATGGGGCCCGTGCCGCACCGCCGGCGGCGGGGGTGGCGGGGGTAACGCCTTGCCCATCCCGGCGGGGGCCCAGTGCGGCAAGATCGCGGTTCCGGTGAACTACGACGATCCCGACGGCGCCGAGGCCACCCTCGCACTCATCCGATTTCCAGCCACCGGTGAGAAGATCGGTTCGCTGATCATCAACCCCGGTGGGCCCGGAGAATCAGGTATCGAGGCCGCCGCAAGTCTGCTGGAGGGCTTACCAGCCGAGGTTCGCCAGCGCTTCGACCTGGTCGGTTTCGATCCGCGCGGGGTCGGTTCGTCGACGCCCGCGCTGTGGTGCAACTCCGATGCCGATAACGACAAGCTCCGCGCAGAGCCGCAGGTGGACTACAGCCCGGAGGGTGTCCAGCGGATCGAGGACCAGACCAAGGAGTTCGTCCAGCGCTGTATCGACAAGATGGGCACCGAGTTCCTGGCCAACGTCGGCACCGCCAGCGTGGCCAAGGATCTGGACGCGCTGCGGGCCGCTGTCGGTGACGAGAAGATCAATTATCTCGGCTACTCCTACGGCACCCGGATCGGCGCGGCCTACGCCGAGGCGTACCCGGACAAGGTCCGGACGATGGTGCTCGACGGCGCCGTCGATCCCAATGCGGACCCAATCCAGGCCGATATCGATCAGGCGGCGGCTTTTCAGGAGGCGTTCAACGACTACGCCGAGGACTGCGCCAGCGATCCGGATTGCCCGTTGGGCACCGACCCCGCCAAATCGGTCGATGTGTACCGCAGCCTGGTGGACCCACTGGTGGACAAGCCGCTTCCCACCAGGGACCCGCGTGGCCTGAGCTACAGCGACGCCATTGTCGGGACCATCATGGCGCTGTACTCACCGAACCTGTGGCGCCACCTCACCCGGGGTCTCACCGAGATGACCGAGGGTAACGGCGACACCATGCTCGCGCTGGCCGATATGTACATGCGCCGGGATCCGCAGGGGCGCTACACCAACGCCACCGACGCCCGCGTCTCGGTCAACTGTGTCGACGAGCCGCCGATCACCGACCGCGCCAAGATCGTCGAGGAGGACCGGCGGCTACGGGAGGTGGCCCCGTTCATGAGCTACGGCGAATTCACCGGCCACGCACCCATGAGCACCTGCGCCTTCTGGCCGGTGCCGCCGACGAGTGTCCCGCACGCCGCTTCAGCGCCGGGACTGCCACCGGTGCTGGTGATCTCCTCCACCGGTGACCCGGCAACGCCCTTCCAGGCCGGGGTGGACCTCGCCGAGCAACTTGGCGGAACGCTGTTGACCTTCAACGGGACCCAGCACACCGTGGCCTTCCAGGGTGAGCAGTGCGTGGATGACTACGTCGCCGCCTACCTGGTGGACCTGGAACTGCCGGCCACCGGCGCGACCTGCTAGGACCGCCGCAGTTCTGATACCGAGGTGTGACCGTTCGGCGCTGCCCAAGCGGTCTGCCGCGTGCCACGATGACGGCCATGAAACTCGCCGGTCGGACCGGCTCGGCGGTCCTCGCCCCGGTCCTGTGCACACTGCTGACGGCCGCGCCGGCCGTTGCCACACCCGGTGTCGGTCAGGCGACCGCCCCGCTGACCTGGGGGAGTTGCGACCGATTCGTCTCGGACGCCTACCTGCCGACCGCCCAATGCGCCACCGTCCCGGTTCCGGTCGACGATGCGAACCCGGACGGGCCGCAGGCACAGCTGGCCGTCATCAAAATCCCGGCAAGCGGTGAGCGGATCGGGGTGCTGCTGATGAATCCGGGCGGACCGGGTGCATCTGCGGTCGATGCCGTCGTTCATCTGTCCGATTCGCTATCCGGCACCGCCGTCGCCGAGCACTTCGATCTGATCGGTTTCGACCCGCGCGGCGTCGGCCACTCCACCCCCGAGTTGCGGTGTCGCACCAACGCCGAGCGGGATGCTTGGCGGCGCGAGGCGATGGTCGACTACAGCCAGGGCGGCGTGGCTGAGATCGAGCAACTCAATGCCACGCTGGCTCAGCTGTGTGCGGACCGGATGGGTGAGGCCTTCCTGGCCGGTGTCGGAACGGCCTCGGCGGCGAAGGATATGGACGCCGTCCGGGAGGCGCTCGGCGAGGATCAGATCAACTATCTCGGTTACAGCTACGGGACCGAGTTGGGGACCGCCTACCTGGAGAGATTCGGAAACCGGGTGCGCGCCATGGTGCTCGACGGCGCGATCGACCCGACTCAGGACCCCCTGGAGTCGCTTGTCGAGCAGATGGCCGGTTTCCAGGTGGCATTCGACGACTATGCGGCCGATTGCGCCAGATCACCGGTCTGCCCCCTGGGCACCGACCCGGCCGAGTTCGTCAGCCGTTACCAGCAACTGGTGGACCCCCTGGTCGCTAAGCCGGGGCCGACATCAGACCCGCGCGGGCTGAGCTATAGCGATGCCATCACCGGGACGGTGAACGCGCTGTATACCCCGCAGTACTGGAAATACCTGACCAGCGGGCTTCTCGGGCTGCAACGCGGTACCAATGCCGATGATCTGCTGTTGCTCGCCGACGACTACGAGAGCCGGGACGAAGACGGCAACTACGGCAACGGCCAGGACGCGTTCAGTGCGATCCGCTGTGTCGACGGACCGACCCCCGACGACCCGGAGCTGTGGGCCGCGGTCGATCAGCAGATCCGCGAGCGTGCCCCGTTCCTTTCCTACGGCGAGTTCACCGGATTCGCTCCCCGCGACCTGTGCGCTTTCTGGCCGGTTCCGGCCACCTCGGCGCCGCACACGGCCTCACCCGCTCCGAGGGGCAGCGCCGTGGTGGTGTCGACGACCCGCGACCCGGCCACCCCCTATCAGGCCGGGGTCGACTTGGCCCGGCAGTTGAATGCCCCGCTGATCACCTATGACGGCACCCAACACACGGTGGTCTTCGACGGTGACTCGTGCGTGGACGACGCGGTGGTCGACTACCTCGTCGACCGGGTGGTGCCGGGGGACTTGAACTGTTGACCTGCCGGGATCGCAGCGGCGCCGTAACACGGATTTAACAGCCGCTGCATACGCTCGCGTCATGGATCGTCAGAAGGAATTCGTGCTTCGGACGCTGGAGGAGCGGGATATCCGATTCGTCCGGTTGTGGTTCACCGACGTGCTCGGATACCTGAAGTCGGTCGCGATCGCCCCCGCCGAACTCGAGGGCGCGTTCGAGGAGGGTATCGGGTTCGACGGATCCTCGATCGAGGGTTTCGCCCGAGTCTTCGAAGCCGACACCGTGGCGCGACCCGACCCCTCCACCTTCCAGGTGCTGCCGTGGACCACCAGTGCCGGTCAGCACCACTCGGCGCGGATGTTCTGCGATATCACCATGCCGGACGGGTCACCGTCCTGGGCGGACAGCCGACATGTGCTGCGCCGTCAACTGGCCAAGGCCAGCGATCTGGGTTTTTCCTGCTATGTGCATCCGGAGATCGAATTCTTTCTCCTCGAACCCGGCCCGTATGACGGGTCGGTACCGGTGCCCGCCGACTACGGCGGCTACTTCGATCAGGCCGTTCATGACTCGGCGCCCAATTTCCGCCGCCACGCCATCGACGCCCTCGAGCAAATGGGCATCTCGGTTGAGTTCAGCCACCATGAAGGTGCGCCGGGCCAGCAGGAAATCGACCTGCGCTACGCCGACGCGCTCTCGATGGCCGATAACGTGATGACCTTCCGCTACCTGGTCAAGGAGGTGGCACTGGCCCAAGGGGTGCGGGCCTCGTTCATGCCCAAACCGTTCGCCCAGTACGCCGGATCGGCAATGCATACCCACATGAGCCTGTTCGAGGGCGAGACCAACGCCTTTCACAGTTCGGCAGACCCGCTGCAACTCTCCGACGTCGCGAAATCCTTCATCGCCGGCATCATCGCGCACGCCAGCGAGATCAGCGCCGTGACCAACCAGTGGGTGAACTCCTACAAACGGCTGGTACACGGCGGCGAAGCCCCGACCGCGGCATCCTGGGGCGCGGCCAACCGGTCGGCCCTGGTTCGGGTGCCGATGTATACCCCGCGCAAAGCGGCCTCCCGCCGGATCGAGGTGCGCAGCCCCGACTCGGCCTGTAACCCGTATCTCACCTTCGCGGTACTGCTGGCCGCCGGGTTACGCGGTATCGAGAAGAACTATGAGCTGGGCCCGCAGGCCGAGGACAACGTCTGGACGCTGACCGCCGATGAGCGCCGCGCAATGGGCTACCAGGAGTTGCCGTCCAGCCTCGGGGTGGCCCTGGGTGAGATGGAGAACTCCGAGTTGGTCGCCGAGGCGCTCGGTGAGCACGTCTTCGATTACTTCCTGCGCAACAAGCGGGCGGAGTGGGAGGATTACCGCAGCAACGTCACCCCGTTCGAGCTGAAGAATTACCTCTCGCTGTAGTTTTCGTCGCCGACAACCCTCGGCACCGCGCTGCGATAGCGTCATGTCCGTGGCCAAACCCGCGACGCAGCGTTCCCGCCTGCCCAGCCCGGGCCGGCTCGGCCTGGTGGACTCGGCGGCACCCACGCAGCTCACCCGATTGGGCTGGGACAATGACGCGCATCTCGAACTGCTGTGGGCGTTGTCGAGGGCGCCGGACGCCGATGCGGCGCTGCACACCATGGTGCGATTGTCCGAGGCGCTCGGCCCGCAGTGGCCGGACCTGGCCGGCGCGCTGCTCACCGATCGCCCGCTACGGGGCCGGCTGTTCTCGGTGCTGGGCTCCTCGCTGGCGCTGGGGGACCACCTGGTGGCCAACCCGAGTTCATGGCATCTGCTAGAGGGCGAGGTAAGGCTGCCCGATCCAGCAGAGCTGCGTCGCGGTTTCTCCGCATGTATCGCCGACCACGGTCCCGCAGCAGTCGATGTCCTACCGAAACTGCGCACCCATTACCGCGACCAGTTGATGATTCTGGCTGCCCTGGATCTGGCTCCGACCGTGGAGAACGAGCCGGTGTTGCAGTTCCCCACGGTGGGCGCGCACCTGTCAGACCTGGCCGACGCCGCACTCGGTGCCGCGTTGGAGCTCGCCGTTACCACGGTGTGCGAGGACGGTGCCCCGCCACCGCGGCTAGCCGTCATCGCGATGGGCAAATGCGGGGCCCGCGAACTGAACTACGTCAGCGATGTCGACGTGATTTTCGTCGGTGAGGAGGCCGACCCTCTGACGACCAGGGTGGCGGGGGAGATGATGCGCCTGGCCTCGGAGGTTTTTTTCGAAGTCGATGCCGCATTGCGGCCGGAAGGCAAGGCCGGGGCACTGGTCCGCACCCTCGACTCACATGTCGCCTACTACCAGCGATGGGCGAAGATCTGGGAGTTCCAGGCCCTGCTGAAGGCCCGCCCCGCGGTCGGGGACGCCGAACTCGGGCAGAGCTATATCGACGCGCTGATGCCGATGGTCTGGACCGCGTGTGAGCGTGAGGATTTCGTGCCCGAGGTCCAGGCCATGCGTCGCCGGGTGGAGTCGCTGGTGCCGGCCGATATCCGCGGCCGGGAGCTCAAACTGGGCACCGGCGGCCTGCGCGACGTCGAGTTCGCCGTCCAGCTACTGCAGTTGGTGCACGGGCGTACCGATCCGGCGTTACATGTCGCCTCGACGGTGGACGCCCTGGCGGCGCTGGGTGCGGGCGGTTATGTGGGCCGGGATGACACCGCCAATATGACCGCCTCCTACGAGTTCCTTCGGCTGCTGGAGCACCGGCTGCAGTTGCAGCGGCTCAAGCGCACCCATCTGCTGCCCCGTTCGGACGATGATGAGGCACTGCGTTGGTTGGCCCGGGCCGCTCACATTCGTCCGGACGGCACCCACGATGCGCTCGGTGTGCTGCGGGAGGAACTCAAACGTCAGAACGTTCGGGTGTCCAAGTTGCACGCCAAGCTGTTCTACCAGCCGTTGTTGGAGTCGGTCGGCCCCTCGCTGGGCTTCGCACCCGGAATGTCGACGAAGGCCGCCGAACGCCAGCTGAAGGCCCTCGGTTACGAGGGTCCGCAGAGTGCGCTGACCCACCTGTCCGCACTGGTCAACTCCAGCGGCCGCCGCGGTCGCGTGCAGGCGGTGCTGTTGCCGCGGCTGCTGGACTGGCTCTCGGACACACCCGATCCGGACAGCGGACTGCTGGCCTACCGCAGGGTCAGTGAGGCACTCGCTGATCAGCGGTGGTATCTGAGCACCTTGCGGGACGAGAGTGCGGTCGCGAAACGACTGATGCGAATCCTGGGAACCTCAGCTTTCGTGCCGGATCTGCTGATGCATGCCCCTGAGGTGATCCAGCAGTATGCCGATGGCCCGACCGGGCCCAAGCTGGTGGATGTCGATTCCGAGGGGGTGGCTCGCGCCCTGATCGCCTCGGCCGGGCGGCATCGGGATCCGAACCGGGCGATCGCCGCCGCGCGGACGTTACGTCGCCGGGAACTGGCCCGGATCGCCTCGGCGGATCTGCTCGGGATGCTTGACGTGGAACAGGTGTGCATGGCGTTGTCCTCAGTGTGGGCGGCGGTCCTGCAAAGTGCGCTGGATGCGGTGATCCGGGCCGAGACGCCGGCGGGACCTGATGCCGGCGGCGAAGCGTCGGCCGGACCTGATGCCGGCGGCGGAGCACCGGCGGCTATCGCGGTGATCGGGATGGGTCGGCTCGGCGGTGCCGAACTGGGCTACGGTTCCGACGCCGACGTGATGTTCGTCTGTGAGCCGGTCGCCGGCGTCGACGAGACCGTAGCGGTGAAGTGGTCGGTGCGCGTCGCTGAAAAGCTTCGCACCCTGCTGGGCGCGCCCAGCGACGATCCTCCGCTAGAAGTGGACACGAACCTACGTCCGGAGGGCCGGAGCGGGCCGCTGGTGCGCACCCTGGGGTCCTACGCCGCCTATTACGCGCAGTGGGCGCAAGCCTGGGAGGTCCAAGCCCTGCTGCGGGCCCGTCCGGTAGCCGGCGATGCGGACCTGGGTGCGCGGTTCCTGGCGATGGCGGACCGGACGCGCTATCCGGAAGACGGCGTGTCACCGGCGGCGGTATTGGAGATCCGCCGGATCAAGGCTCGCGTCGATGCCGAGCGGCTGCCTCGTGGAGCCGACCCGAACACCCACACAAAACTCGGTCGCGGTGGTCTCGCCGATGTGGAGTGGACCGTGCAGTTGCTGCAACTGCGGCATGCCCACCAGGTGCCGGCGCTGCAGAGCACCTCGACGCTGGCGGCGCTGGAGGCCGCCGCTGAGGCGGGCCTGATCCCCGACAGTGACGCCGCGCAGCTCAAGGAGGCCTGGCTGACCGCGACCCGGGCGCGCAACGCACTGGTCCTGGTGCGCGGAAAACCGACCGACCAGCTACCGGGGCCCGGACGTCAACTCAATGCGGTCGCGGTTGCCGCAGGCTGGCCCGATGGCGACGGCGGGGAGTTTCTGGACAACTACCTGCGGGTGACCCGGCGGGCGAAAGCGGTAGTGACGAAGGTGTTCGGCGGCGAGGGGTGAAATTCTATGTCAGCACCGCGTTCCTGGACACTACCGAGATCGTCGAAATCGCCAAAGCCGCAGAGGATTTGGGCTACGAAGGGGTGGCGATCCCGGACCATGTGGTGAACCTGGAAACGCTCGCCACCCCCTACCCCTACACGGCCGACGGTGCGCGGCGCTGGCAGCCGTTCACCGATTGGCTCGACCCGTGGGTGCTGGTCGGGGCGCTGGCCCAGGCGACCAGCCGGCTGAAGTTCGTCACCACCGTCTACATCCCGGCGATGCGCGACCCGTACTCGGCGGCCAAGACCATCGGGACTGCCGCCTGCCTCTCCGCCGGTCGGGTCGAACTGGGTGTTGGCGTGGGGTGGTGTGCGGAGGAATTCGAACTGCTCGGTCAACAGTTCGCGCGGCGAGGCAGACGTACCGACGAGATGCTGGATCTGATGAAGGCGCTGTGGCAGCCGGGGTGGACCGAGTTCGACGGCGAGTTCTACCGGACTCCGCGCCTGGAGATGACGCCCTCGCCACCGAGGATTCCGATCTACGTCGGCGGGCTGTCCGATATCGCGCTTCGGCGGGCTGCCCGCAATGACGGCTGGATCGGTGACCTGATCGGATTGGACCAGGCGACTGCCGCGGTGAGCCGGATCCGGCAGTTGCGGGCTCAGAACGGTCTGACGATGGATGATTTCACCGTCATCACACCGTTGACCGACGTGTTCACCCCGGACCATTACGAACGAGCCGGTAAGGCCGGTATCGACGCTGTCTTGACGATGCCGTGGATGTTCTACGCGGGCCCGAAGGCCTCACTGTCCGACAAAATCGACGGAATGCGGAGGTTTCGTGCCGATACGGCGCCGGGCCGTTGAGTCCCGGTTCGGCTCAGGGATTGCACCGGGGGCAGTGCCGGGGATCGGCCCGCGGCGTGGCGACTGGCCGGGAAACACGCGCCGGGCATGCGGTGCAGCCGTGGATCTCGGCTGCCGACAGCGGTGTCGGAGTCCCGCACTGCCGGCAGCGCAGCCCCGGTTCGGTCTGCACCCGGCCGAACCCCGGAATGCCGCAGTTCGGGCATTCGGTGGCGATCCGGTGGGCGAGGCTGAGCGCGAGCCTGGCCAGCACTCGGCGTCGGGATGGGTTGTGGTGGGCCCGAAGGTCGGGCTCCACCACGGCGGTGCCGTCGGCCGATAGCTCCGTGGCTGTGACTATGGCCCCGCGCAGCGCGTCCGGATCGGTGATGCCCTTCGTGATCGCGGATGTCGTGGTGGGTTGGTGCGGCCGCACGACCACCGCCTGCCGGCTCAGCCCGGCCAGCACGGACGGTGCAACCTCTTCTGCGGTGGCCACCGTCTGAGCGGGGCCGGGAACCGCGGCACTGCGGTATCCCTCAAGCACCTCAAGGTCCGATTCGGCATCGCAGAACAGCAGAATCTCCTCATGGCCCATCAACCCGGATCCGGCTAACGGTCCGTAACTGGCCTCGCTGGCCACGGCCAGCTTGAGGCCGCTGACCGCCATGGCCAGCCGGGCTTTCCCCCGTGCGGCGTCCAGCGCCGAGCTCTGCCTGGCGAACTCACCGGTGAACGTCCCGAACCGGTCGGTGTCGAGATCGCGGGGGGTGAACAGGCGGGCGCCGAGCACCCTGCGGAACGCCGGTCCAAGCTGGCGTCCCTTGCCGTGCCGGGTGCCGACCGCGATCCGGGCACCGCGGTAGCGTCCCGTCTCGGTCCGGTGGGCGGGGGCGGGGGCGGCCCAGTCGCTCATGATCGGCAGCCTAGCGACCCGCCGCTGCAAGGCGCGGTGAGCTGCCACTATCACCTAATCAGTACTCCTGAATCACGAAGTTTGACATACGTATTGGCACGTGCGTAATATCCGTCGCATGTGGAACACGGAGAGCGGTCTGCTGGTGGGGCTGGTTGCCCTACCCGCCGCCGTCGCAGTGCTGGCATACCTGTTCGGGCGGCGATCCCCCCGGCGATTCGGCCAGCTCGGAGCGCTCACCGCAGCCGCGGGATTCCTCGGTTCGCTGGCGCTCACCGTCGCCGTCGCACGGGGTCCGGCGATTTCGGCAGCGCCCGCCGGGCTGGACCTCACCGTCGACCGGCTCGCGGTGGTGCTTTTGCTCCTGGTCTTCGGGGTCAGCGCAATCGTGCAGGCGTTCGCCGTCCGCTACCTGGGCGGCGATCGTCGCGCGCCCTGGTTCACCGGGGGAGCCGGCCTGCTCACCGCGGCCTCGGCCGGTTTGATGACCGCCGACACCCTGATAGGACTGGCGGTGTTCTGGTCGCTGGCCGGTCTGGCGCTGTGTCTGCTACTCGGCATGTACTGGCAGCTGCCGTCCGCACGCGACGGAGTCCGCCGCACCGCGATCGCCTTCGTCATTGGTGATCTGGCCCTGTGGACCGCGGTGATCCTGGCTACCGTCACCTGGGGTCGAATCGACCTGCGGGCTCTGGAGCCCGGTCAATTATCCGGCGGTCTGCTGCCGGTGCTGGCCGTCCTGGTCGTGCTGGCGGCGCTGTCCCGGTCGGCCCAGATCCCGTTCCACCGGTGGCTACCTGCCACTCTGACGGCCCCGACGCCGGTGTCGGCCCTGCTGCACGCGGGGGTGGTCAATGCCGGCGGCATTCTCCTGATCCGGCTGGCCCCCCTGGCCACCGATGATCTTGCCCGGGTGCTGACCATCCTGGCCGGCGCTGCGACCATGGCCTATGGCGGCGCGGTCATGCTGGCAAAGCCTGATATCAAGGGCGCGTTGGTGAACTCGACCACCGCCCAGATGGGGTTCATGATCCTGACCTGTGGGCTGGGACTGTGGGCGGCCGCGGTCATCCACCTGGTTGCGCATGGGTTTTACAAGTCAACGCTGTTCCTGTCCTCCGGTTCGGCGATCGCCTCGCATCGCCGGCACGAGGCGCTGCCGGCGCTTCCGCAGCCGAACCGTGCGCAACGGGTGGTAAATCTGATCGCCGCCGTGGCCCTACCCGCGATCGCGCTCGCCGCCGCGCTGGCGGTGGTCCCGGACGGCAGTGGTGACCAGGCCGCCGAACATGCGCTGCTGATCTTCGCCTTGGTGACGGGGGCTGCGCTGACCGCCGGCTGGCTGCGTCGCAGCCCGGGCCTCCGGGGGGCGGCGCTGGCCGCAATCTTCCTGGTCCCGGCGGCGATTGCCTATGTGGCGGTCATTACCGCGCTGAGCAGCTTTCTCACTCCTGCGCTACCGGACCCGGGCCTGCCCGTGGTGGCGGTCTGGGCGATCACTGTCGCCGCCGTGATCGGCCTGGGTGTGCTGGCCGCCGCTCGCTGGGCTCCAGGAGCCGAGGCCATCCGACGGGTCCTCTACACCCAGGCAATCAACGCCGGCCACATTCCGGCCGCCCGGCAGCCCACCGGCCCCGCCCTGCCGGCACCGACCCAATCAGATGCCGATCAACGGACACCCGCCCAGCTGACAGGAGCCCGCTTGTGACCACCCGGACCGATATCGCCACCCGGCGCGCCCAGTTGCGTGCGGATATCACCCTGGCCGCCCGGGTCGTTCCGACCCACTACCCGCTGGAGACCTTCATTGCGGTCAACCCGCTGGCCGGCCTTGAAGGACTACCCTTCGAACAGGCTCTCCGCCGGGCCGGCGACCTCTACGGGATGCCCGGCACCCTGGGCGAGCAGACCTTTCGCCAGCTTCGCGAACAGGGGCGGATCACCGACGGCGACCTCGACCGCGCGCTGTTCCGGCGCTACCCGAACCTGGCGACCGATCCGGAGTTGAGCATCGGTGGCCGACGATTCAGCCCGTCCGAACTGCTGCGGGCCGACTTGGTGCACGGAATCGGCGGCATGGCACCCCGGCGCCGGTTCCTGACCCGCTCCGAGGAGCAGGCTCCCGCGGTGGCCGACACCGTCGACGTTCAGACCTCCAAGTGGTGCGGCGCGTTCTTCGGTGCGGCCGCCTGGCCGATGCCGGGTAGGGAGAACGGATTCTTCGCGGCCTGGCGGGCGCTGGCTCCGGCCGACCGCACCCTGTCTCGTCCGGTGCGCGCCGACCTTCGGCGGTTACCGGAGCGGCCCGATGACGCGGTGCTGGACGCGTTGAGCCGGATCGGTGTCGGCGACGAGGAGCGAATCCCCTACCTGCAGGCGCATCTGACCAAGATGCCCGGTTGGGCCGCCCACGTGGTCTGGTGCGCAAGCCGTGGGATGGGTGTCGATGTACTGGGATATCTGGCTATGCGACTGAGCTACGAGGCGTCGCTGCTGTACCTGAACCCGGGTCGGCCGACGCGAAACGCGGTTGAAAATCCTGCCGAGCTTCCCTCGGCCCGCGAACGTGCCGAGCACCTCATCCGCGCACTCGGGGTGGACTCCGCCTCCGAGGACGAGGTGGCAGCGGTCGCCCGAACGATCGCCGCGTTGCCGGTGACTTCGCGGGAGGGGCTGTGGCAGAACGCATTCGAGTCGCACTATCGCGACGACCTGCTGGCGAAGCTGGACGGACCGGCCCGGCGCAACGATCCTGGCCGGGTGCAGGCCCAACTGGTCAATTGCATCGATACCCGTTCCGAGGGCTTGCGTCGCCATCTTGAGTCGCTGGGCGGATACGAGACGCTCGGTTTCGCCGGATTCTTCGCGGTGGCGATCCGCTACACCGATGTGCTGGGCGGATCGGCTAACGACCTATGCCCGGTGCTGATCTCGCCGAATCACGAAATCACCGAGAAACCGGCATCTGACGCTGCCGGGGAGGTAGCCCGCCGGGTGGCCGGCGTCACCGGCATGGCCGGCGCGGAGTCAGCCTTCCACGCCGCCAAGGAGTCGTTTGCCGGCCCGTTCACCCTGGCTGAGGCCGCCGGTTTCGCCGCGGCACCGCTCTCGGCGGCCAAAACGCTGACCCCGGCCGCGAGCGCGGGAGTTCGGCGCAAACTGCGGGACGTGATCGCTCCGGTCGCCACGACCGATATCGACACCGAGGCCATGCCGCAGAACGAGCAGGTGCTGTTCGCCCAGGTGGCCCTTACGACGATGGGCCTGACTCGGGGGTTCGGGCGGTTGGTGGTGTTCTGCGCCCACGGCAGCAGCACGGAGAACAATCCGTATCAGGCTTCGCTGGATTGTGGGGCCTGTGGCGGTCAGGCCGGCGCACCCAACGCCCGGACCGCGGTCACCATTCTCAACCGGCCGGAGGTACGGGCCGGGCTGTGCAGTATCGGCATCGACATCCCCGATGACACCTGGTTCGTGGCGGCCCAGCACGACACCGCCGTCGATCGGGTCACGCTGCTGGACCTACATTCGGTGCCGGCGGAATTCCGGGCGGACATCCAGCAGCTGGAGCGTGACCTGGCCCAGGCGGGCTCCGCCCTGGCCGCCGAGCGGTGCACGGTACTGCCCGGGGTCACCCGGACGTTGGCGCCGGGCTCTGCCAGCCGGCATGTTGCCAACCGGTCGGCGGACTGGGCTCAGGTCTATCCGGAGTGGGGGCTCGCCGGTAACGCCGCATTCATCGTCGCCCCGCGGGAGGTGACCCGGGGAATCGACCTGCAGCGCCGGACGTTCCTGCACTCCTACGAGGCCGAGGTGGACGAGGATGGGTCCGCCCTGGAGACGATTATGACCGCGCCGCTGGTGGTCGCGCAGTGGATCAACTGCCAGTACTACTTCTCGACGGTGTCCCCGCAGGTCTTCGGCGCCGGAACCAAGACGATCCACAATGTCGTCGGCAAGGTGGGCGTGCTCGCCGGTCACACCGGAGATCTGAAGCTGGGACTGCCCTGGCAGTCCGTGTCCGACGGCGATCGGCTGCTGCATGAGCCGCTGCGACTGCTGGCGGTGGTACAGGCGCCGCTGGACCGGATCGACACCATCGTCGGCCGTAATCCGATCCTGCAGCAGCTCTTCGGTAATGACTGGATTGCCCTCGCGGCCCGGGAAAAACCCGGCCAACCGTGGCAAAGCTGGACTCGCGCCGGCTGGCGCCCTTGGACCGATAACAACAGCAACACCGCTGCAACCGGTGTTTACAACGAGGAGATGGTTCCATGACCGCACCTGCGCTCACCAAGATGACCAAGATCGAGGTCGTCGTCGCCGGATCTGACGCGCCCGCGGTGCGCGATCTGATCCAGAGCGTCGGCGCCACTGGATACACCAGCCTCTCGGGAGTGTCGGGCCTCGGTCACGGCGGCTACCACCAGGGCCGGCTGCTGTTCAACCAGCAGGCCACCTTGGAGCTGATCATCACCGTCGTCCCGGAGGGCAAAACCGAGCCGCTGCTTGCCGGGCTGCGGCCGCTGCTTGACGCTTCTTCCGGCGTCATGTTCGTGACCGAGACCTACGTCAGCCGCCCCGAATACTTCGGCTGATCCGCCAGAGACTGATCCGCCACAGACCGATCCGCCAGAGAAAGGACTTGCCGTGTCGACATCGCAAGCGTCCACCCCCCTGATCGCCTGGCAGCGACTTCGCGCCGGGAGTGAACAACCCAGGGGCCCGGTCAATATTCATACCGGGGCACCCGCCGACGAACGGCCCACCGCGGCGGTGTTCCGTTGCGCCGATTCCGGAGTGGCACCGGAGATAGTGTTCGGGCAGAACGGGGGTTCGCTGGTCGATCTCAGCACCCTCGGGCACGCAGTGGACTCCGGGGTGATGGGCGGTCTTGAATATGCCGTTGATGTTCTCGACGTCCCCCTGATCGTCGTTCTGGGGCATCACGGGTGTGGTGCCATGCGCGAGGCGATGCGTGCCTGGAATGACGTCGACCTTCCCAAAGGGTCGACCCGGATGATGGTCGAGCAGGCTATCGGGTCCATCGTGCGCCGCGGGGCCGTGGCGGACTCGCCGGAGTCGGTGGGCGCCGCGCATATCGTCGAGACCGGCCTGAGCCTGCTGGAACGTTCACCGGTGATCGCCGGCGGCGTTGAAGCCGGGACCTGTGGGATCGTCTGTGCGACGACCACCGATCGGCCGGACGGCCGAATCCGGGTCTACGCCACGGTCGGTGCGGTGGGAGAGGTGGCGGACTCGCTGATGGAGTGTGTCTGAATCAGCGGTTGAAGCCCGGTGAGGCCACCTCGGCCTCGGTCAGTTCGCCGGCCGGCGGCGCGATGACCTCCGGTGTGGCCTTGAGCGCCGGGTCGGTCTCGGTAGGCGTTTGCTCGGCAGACCCCCCTGGTGCTGGTGCCTCGGCGGCGCCGGGTACGTAGGGCTCGGGGACGTCCACGATGTAGGGAGTCACTTCGACCGGGGCGGTCGGGTATTCCACCGGACCCGAACCGGTCTTCGTCAGCTCGAATGGTATGGCGAGGTTCTCCGGTGCGGTGCCACAACCGGCCGTATCGGAGATGCTTGCGTAGCCGGCCAGATTGTCCGCATCCCAGGAGTAGTTGTTGATACCCGGCGCCGTTGTGCCATCCCCGCACAGCACCGCGTCGGACTGACCGACGAAGAGGATCCAGTATCCCACCGTCAGATAGGCGTCGGCCTCCCACGGAGCGCGCGAGGAGTTTCCGGTCTCGGCAACATGAACGCAGGTCGGGGCGTCAACAGCGCACGGAGTGACGGTCCAGGTGGCACTCTCGCCGTCCGCTCCCTCGAAGGTGTAGGTGCCCAGAGCATTCGGATCGGCCAGGGTGGCGTGGGCAGGCGCAGCCGGCGTCACGCTCAGGCCGGCACCCACGAGTGCGGCCAGCACAGCCACCGGGATGAGATTCATGACACTCCTCGTTGGAAGTCCGTGTTCGCAGCAGCAGCAGTATTTCATCAAGGGTGGGCCAGCCGCACCGCAGGACCGGATCGCAATCGAACCGAACCGGTCCGGCCCGCCCGGCATTCGCCGAACGGGCCGCACCGGCCGGCCGGAGCCGGCTCAGACGTCCCGGCCGGCCGGAGCCGGCTCAGACGCACCGGCCGGCCGGAGCCGGCTCAGACGTCCCAGCCGGCTCAGACGTCGTAGTACAGCGAAAACTCGTACGGGTGTGGACGGACCTGAATCGGGAGGATCTCGTTCTCCCGCTTGTAGGAGATGTATGTCTCGATCAGGTCGGAGGTGAACACTCCACCCTCGGTGAGGTAGTCGTGATCTTGTTCCAGCCGGTCGATGACTGCGGACAACGAGGTCGGGGCCTGCGGAATGTTGGCGGCCTCGTCCGGGGGCAGCTCGTAGAGGTCCTTGTCGACCGGTGCCAGCGGCTCCATCTTGTTCTTGATGCCGTCGATGCCGGCCATCAGCATCGCCGCGAAGGCCAGATACGGGTTACCCGAGCTGTCCGGGCAACGGAACTCAAGGCGCTTGGCCTTGGGGTTGTTACCGGTGATCGGGATACGCACGCAGGCGGAGCGGTTGCGCTGGCTGTAGACCAGGTTGATCGGGGCCTCATAGCCCGGCACCAGCCGCTTGTAGGAGTTGACCGTCGGGTTCGTGAAAGCCAGCAGCGACGGGGCGTGGTGCAGGATGCCGCCGATGTAGTGCCGTGCGAGATCCGATAGCCCCGCATACCCCGATTCGTCGTGGAAGAGCGGCTTTCCGTCCTTCCACAGCGATTGGTGGGCGTGCATCCCCGAGCCGTTGTCCCCGAACAGCGGTTTGGGCATGAAGGTGACGGTCTTACCGGCCTGCCAGGCGGTGTTCTTGATGATGTATTTGAACAGCAGCACATCGTCGGCGGCGTGCAGCAGCGTGTTGAACTTGTAGTTGATCTCGGCCTGGCCGGCCGTCCCCACCTCGTGATGGCCGCGTTCGAGGGTGAAGCCCGCGTTGATCAGGTTGGTGGACATGTCGTCGCGCAGGTCGACATAGTGGTCGTACGGCGCGACCGGGAAGTAGCCACCCTTCGGCCGCACCTTGTAACCGCGGTTGGCGCTGCCGTCGGCCTCGAAGGGCTCGCCGGTGTTCCACCAACCCGACTCCGAGTCGACCTCGTAGAAAGTTCCGTTCATCTTGGAATCGAAAGCCACCGAGTCGAAGATGTAGAACTCGGCCTCGGCCCCGAAGAAGCAGGTATCGGCGATACCGGTGCTGGCCAGATAGTTCTCCGCCTTGCGTGCCACATTGCGTGGGTCGCGGGAATACGGCTCGCGGGTGAAGGGGTCGTGGACGAAAAAGTTCAGGTTAAGTGTCTTCGCGGCCCGGAACGGGTCGATTCGGGCTGTCTCAGGATCGGGCAGCAGCATCATGTCCGACTCGTGGATCGATTGGAAGCCGCGGACCGAGGAGCCGTCGAAGGCCAAACCATCGGTGAAGACGCTCTCGTCGAACGCCGAAGCCGGAATGGAGAAGTGCTGGACCACACCGGGCAGATCGCAGAATCGGATGTCGACGTACTCGACCTTCTCGTCCTTGATCTGCTTGATGATGTCGTCGGCTGTCTTTTCTGCCACGTAGATGCTCCTGTTCGAATGAAGTGAGGCTGGCGCTGACCGTAGGGAGCGGATGTTGCACGTCCGTCAACCGAATGTTGCGTGGACGTTACGCGTAGCCCGGTCGCTATCCTTGTCCCCATGGCAGGAGAGATCGGATCCTGGCTCTCCGGGCCAGAGTCGGTGGGCCCGGGGGACGGAGCTCCGGGGCAGCGCCTGGGCATGCCGGCTTCCGGTCCCGGTTCGCTGGCCGGCAGCTGGCGGCGGCTCGCGGCGCTGCTGGTCGACTGGTTCCTGGCCTACGGCCTGGCCGGCCTCGGAATGGCCGTCGGATTCTTCGGTTCGTCATTCCTGGCGACAGCTGTGTTGCTGATCTGGTTCGTGCTCGGCGTGGTGGCAGTTCGGCTGTTCGGCTTCACCCCCGGCCAGTACCTGCTGGGTCTTCAAGTGGCCTCGGTGGACAACCGGCTTCATGTCGGCACCGGACGCGCCGCCGCGCGTGGTCTGATGATCGCACTGGTCATCCCGCCGCTGTTCACCGACAGCGATGGCCGGGGGATCCAAGACCGGGTCACCGCGACGGCGGTAGTCCGGCGTTGACGAAACCCAGCCTCATCGACTGAGCAACCCTGCGGGCCGCTACTCGAACTTTGGCTGCGGTAGTGCTGAGTCGATGGTCAGCGCCGCCGAACGGTGCGCTGCATCCCGCGCACCTTCGCCTGCGGAGGCAGCGGACCTTTGGGCATGGCTGCTGGGCCGACCCGGCTTCCGAGGGCGGTCAGTTTCGACTCGAGGACGTCCATCTGCTTGACCGTGATGTTGGCCGGCAGTCGGCCGAGGTGGCGCTCGAGCTTCGCGAGCGGGATCTCGCCGTCGGCGTTACCGATGATGAAGTCGTAGATCGGAACCTCGCCGACGAGGCGCGCGGTGCGCTTTTTCTCCTGCGCGAGAAGCGGCTTGACCCGCGATTGCACGCCCTCGCCGACGAAGATCACACCCGGCCGGCCGATCACCCGGTGCACCGCGTCGAGGTGGCCGGTGGCCGAGACGCCGGAGGTCACCCGCCACTTGCCGCGCATATTCTCCAACGCCCAGGCCGCGGCCCCGGCCTGCCCCTCGGCCTTGCGGTAGACGCTTTTCTGCGCCCGCCGGCCGAAGATGATGAACGCCACGAGGACGCCGAGCACCACACCGAACACGATCATGAGGTACTTGGTGTACCCACCGATCAGCAGGCCGATGGACACCGTCGCAGCGACGATGACCACGAAGGCCCCGATCATGTAGGGCAGCAGCCGGTTGTCTTCCTTCCGCTGCATCTTGAAGGCCTGCCACAGCTGGGTGCGGCGCTGCTTAGATGCGGCCTTCCGGGCGGCTTTGGCTTCTGCTTTGGCCGCCTTGGTCTGGGCGGGCTTGCGGGTCTTCGCCATAACTGTCGAGGATACGTAAGCCGGATCAGCTTCGGGGCTCAGTGGCAACCGGAAGCCGATGGGCGGCGGCGGCTTGCCGGTAGAGTCGGCCGGCCCGATAGGACGAGCGCACCAGCGGCCCGGCGAGCACCCCGGCGAACCCCATGCGCTCGGCGTAACCGGCGAGTTCTACGAATTCCTCCGGTCTGACCCAGCGCTGCACCGGGTGGTGGCGTGGCGATGGCCGCAGATACTGGGTGATGGTGATGATGTCGCAGCCGGCCTCGTGGAGGTCGGCCAGGGCGGTGTGCACCTCATCGATGGTCTCACCCAGGCCCAGGATGAGATTGCTCTTGGTGACCAAGCCGAATTGCCTTGCCGCGGTGATCACATCGAGGCTGCGCCGGTACCGAAAAGCCGGACGGATTCGCTTGAAGATACGGGGCACCGTCTCGAGGTTGTGGGCAAAAACCTCCGGACGGGATTCGAAGACTTCCCGAAGCAGGTTCGGTTCGCCGTTGAAGTCCGGGGCGAGCAGTTCCACACCGGTCGACGGGTTGAGCGTCTTGATGGCGCGCACCGTCTCGGCGTACAGCCAGGCGCCGCCATCGGTCAGGTCATCGCGCGCGACCCCGGTGACCGTTGCGTACTTCAGTCCCATCGTGGCAACGCTCTCGGCGACGCGCCGTGGCTCGTCACGGTCTAACTCGGCGGGTTTTCCGGTGTCGATCTGGCAGAAATCGCAGCGACGGGTGCACTGTTCGCCGCCGATCAGGAAGGTGGCCTCCCGGTCTTCCCAGCATTCGAAAATATTGGGACAGCCGGCTTCCTCGCACACGGTGTGCAACCCCTCGCGGCGGACCAAACCCTTCAGGGCGGTGTACTCCGGGCCCATCCGGGCACGGGTCTTGATCCACGGGGGTTTGCGCTCGATCGGGGTTTCGGCGTTGCGCACCTCGAGCCGCAACAGTTTGCGGTTACCCGGAGCCGCGGGGCCGGCGGTACTCGGCTGGGGCTCGACGCTCATGGCTGCGATGGTACGGCAGCCGAGACCGGTAGCCGGCCGTCCAACGCGTCACCGACCGTCTCGGCGACCCGGGCCCGGACGTCGGCGACGACGACCGGACGGCCGAGTTCGGCGCTGAGCGACGTTACCCCCGCGTCGGTTATTCCGCACGGCACGATCGATGAGAACGGCGTGAGGTCGCAGTCGCAGTTCAGTGCGAAACCGTGCAGTGTGACCCCGCGGGCGACCCGGATGCCGATTGCGGCGATCTTGCGCTCGGGGCGACCGGCCGAGGCCGGCAGCCACACCCCGGACCGGCCCGGGACCCGACCCGCGGCCAGCCCGAAGTCGGAACATACGCTGATCAGTGACTGTTCCAGGCGCCGAACATAATTCAGTACATCCATCGGCTCAGCCAGTTTGATCACCGGGTAGCCGACCAGCTGCCCGGGGCCATGCCAGGTGATCTTGCCGCCCCGGTCGCTTTCGATGACCGGGGTGCCATCCGCCGGACGTTCGCCGGCCTCGGTGCGCTTACCGGCGGTGTAGACCGGCGGGTGTTGGAGCAAGAGCAGCGTGTCCGGTCCGCCCGAAACCCGGGCGTCGGCGATATCGCGTTGCAGTGTCCAGGCCTCGGTGTAGTCGAGGACATCGAGGTGCCGCACCTGGAGGGGCTCGTCATCGGAGCGGATGGACTGCCGCATCTGGCCGACGGTACTACCCGGTGGCGGACCCGGTGGCGTAGCTGAGCGCCTCCCCGATGGTGTTGTGCTGGAATGCGAAGCCCGCCTGCTCCAGCACAGCGGGGATAGCGCGTTGGCCGCCGAGCAGCCCCTCATCTGCGAACTCCCCGAGCAGGGCCTTCAGGGCGAAGCCGGGTACCGGCCACGGCGCCGGCCGGTTCAGTGCCCGGCCGAGTGCGGTGGTGAACTCCGCGTTGGTCACCGGGGCGGGACCCGTCAGATTCGCGGGGCCGGACAGCTGGGGTGTTTCCATGGCGAACTGCAGAGCGCGGACCGTGTCCTCCAGGCTTATCCACGGCATGTACTGGCGACCACCGGCCAGTCGCCCGCCCAGACCGAGTGCGAACAGCGGTCTGAGCTTGCCCATCATGCCGCCGGCGGGGGAGAGCACCAACCCGATGCGGGCCAGCACCACCCTGACTCCGGCATCGCGGGCCGGGGTGGTCGCGGCCTCCCAGTCGACGCACAGCCGGGCCAGGAAACCCGAACCGGGCGGGGCGGTTTCGTCGACGATATTCGGACCGGCGTCGCCGTAGTAGCCCACGGCGCTGGCGTTGACCAATGTCGGGACGCGGGCCTCCGCCACCGCCGCTGAGATCACCTCGGTGGGGTCGATGCGGCTGTCGCGCAGGACCTGCTTGACGGCTCCTGACCAGCGTTTTTCGGCGACGCCCGCACCACACAGGTTGACGACGGCATCCACGCCGACCAGGCCGGCCGGGTCGAATTCGCCGCTGTCGGGGTTCCAGTACAGCTCGTCGCGGCCGCCCGGTTCGCGCCGGACAATCCGGACCACCCGATGGCCGGCCGAGCGCAGCGCGGCGGCCAGCGCAGAGCCGATCAGGCCGGAAGAGCCCGAGATGGCGACCGTCAACTCAGAGACCGAGTTCGGCTTCGAACGAGCCTTCCTCCAGCCGCTTTCGCACCGTGGTGAGAAAGCGCCCGGCGTCGGCACCGTCGATGAGGCGGTGGTCGTAGGTCAGCGGCAGGTAGCAGACCGAGCGGACGCCGACCGACTCGTTACCTGAGTCGTCGACGATCACCCGCGGGCGTTTGACGATCGCACCCGTGCCCAGCATGGCGGCCTGTGGCGGAACCAGGATCGGGGTGTCGAATAAAGCGCCCTGGCTTCCGATATTGGTGATCGTGAAGGTTCCGCCGGACAGTTCGTCGGGCTTGAGATTGCCGGAGCGGGCGCGGGCGGCGATATCGCTGATCGCCCGTGCCAGCCCGGCCAGCGACAGGTCGCCGGCATTGTGGACGACGGGGGACAGCAGACCCTGCTCGGTGTCGACCGCGAAGCCGAGGTGCTCGGCGTCGTAATAGGTGATCTCGCCGGCCTCCTCGTTGTAGCTGGCGTTGATATTCGGGTGGGTCTTCAGGGCGTCGATGACCGCTCGGGCGAAGAACGGCAGGAAGGTGAGGTTGACGCCCTCGCGTTCGGAGAACTCCTTCTTTGCCCGGGCCCGTAGCGCGGCGATCTTGGTCATATCGACCTCGTGGGTTTGAGTCAGCTGGGCGCTGGCCTGCAGCGACTCGCGAGTTTTACGCGCGGTGAGCTTGCGGACCCGGTTGGCCTTCTGGGTGGTGCCGCGTAAATGGGCAAGCGGGGACGGGACGGCCGGTGGCGCCGCTGCTGCCGGCACGGCTGCCGGGGGCGCCGGTTGCGGTGCCTTGGTGGCTTCGGCGGCGGCCAGAACGTCTTGTTTGCGAATACGCCCGCCGACGCCCGTTCCCTTGACCGAGGACAGGTCCACGCTGTTCTCGGCTGCCAGCTTTCGCACCAGCGGGGTCACGTACGGCCCGCTGTCCCCGGCGGGCGCGGTTGCCGCGGCTGGGGCTGCCGGTGGGGTCACCGGGGCCGGGGCCGCCGCGGCTGGGGGAGGTGGAGTGGGAGCCGGGGGCGGCGGGGTAGGCGGGGGTGCGGGCACCGGTTCCGGTGCCGGAGAAACCGCAGGAGCAGGGGGCGCGGGAGCTGCCGGTGCGGGAGGCGGAACGGCGGGTGCGGCGCCGGCGGCTCCGATCCGGGCCAGTTCGCCGCCGACCGGGACGGTGACGTCCTCGTCCGCGGTGATGCTGAGCAGAGTGCCGGCCGCCGGCGACGGAATCTCGGTGTCGACCTTGTCGGTGGATACCTCCACCAAGGGTTCGTCCGTGGCGACGGAGTCGCCGACTTTCTTCAGCCACCGGGTAACGGTGCCCTCGGTCACCGACTCGCCGAGCTCTGGCATCAGCACCGGTGTCGCCGAACCCGAGTCGGCCGCAGGGGCCGGCGGAGCGGCCGGCGCCGGGGGTGGTTGCGGGGCGGCCGGCGCCGGGGGTGGTTGCGGGGCCGGGGCGGCCTGCTCAGCCGGGGGCGGTGCGCTCTGGGCGGCCTCGCCGGCCTCGGAGATCACGGCCAAGTCACCGCCGACGGCGACGGTATCGTCCTCCTGCGCGACGATCCTGCTCAGCACCCCGGATGCCGGCGCCGGGATCTCGGTGTCGACCTTGTCGGTGGACACCTCCAGAAGCGGCTCGTCCACCGTGACGGTGTCACCCTCCTGCTTGAGCCAGCGGGTGACGGTGCCCTCGGTGACGCTCTCGCCGAGCGCGGGCATCTGGACGGAGACGGCCATGTGTTTTGACTCCTATAAGTCGGTCGATCTCTGGCTTACCACAGCAGCGCTTCCCAATCCTGTCATTCCCGGCGGGATGGCGGCAGGGCAGGCGGGGCCAATTCTTCTGGCACCATCGAGGCGTGCGGTTTTTCAACAGATTCCGGCGCGGCTCGGGCGCATCCGCCGACCTGCGTCACTTGCGGCAGTGGGCCGCCCAGCGCACCGGCGTGGAGGCCTTCGTCGAGCCGCAGACCCCGGTGACGCCGCTGACGATCGTCCTGGTGGCAGCCGATGGCGAGTGGACGCGACGCCCCGCGGGCGGCGCTGCCGGGGCGCGCCGCGTCGGAGAACAGCTGCAGATACCGGTCTACGACGTGCAGAAGGTCGGCTACCCGCAACGGATGCGGGACTTCGACGAACGCCGCCGGATCGAGCGGCGCCGCGCCCTGCGTGCCGAACTCGACGGGCAATAATCGTCGGATGCCGACCCGTTACGTTCAGGCCCACGACGGAATCCGCATCGCGGTCTACGAAGACGGCAATCCGCAAGGGCCGACCATCGTGATGGTGCACGGCTGGCCCGATTCCCACGTGCTCTGGAACAGCGTCGTGGCAGAACTGCGCAGCGACTATCGGATCATTCGCTATGACGTCCGAGGGGCCGGCGCCTCCGAAGCGCCCAGAACTGCATCGGCGTACACCGTCGAGAAACTCGCCGACGATTTCGATGCTGTGGCCGGGGCGGTGTCGCCGGACGAACCGGTGCATGTTGTGGCCCACGACTGGGGTGCGGCCACCCTCTGGGACTATGTCACTCGTCCGCAGGCGCGAGACCGCGTCGCGTCATACACCTCCATCTCCGGTCCGGACCCCGGCCACCTGAGCCGGTACCTGCGCGACGGGCTTGTCCGCCCCTACCGGCCGCGACGATTCGCCCGGGCGATCTCGCAGGGTCTGCATTTCAGCTACATGGTGTTCTTCCGGACCGCACTGGCGCCGCTTGTGATGCGGGCTTTCCTGGCCGAGGCGGGCAGACGGTTCGTCATCAACGCGGGCGTGCCCCCGCAGCGCCGTCATCAGGGGCCGACGTTCGTTGCCGACGCGGCCAACGGGATGAAGATCTACCGAGCGAATTTCCCGCGCGTGCTGGGCAGTGCCGCACGGGACCGCCACGTGCACGTTCCGGTGCAGCTGTTGGTCAACACCCGGGACAATTTCGTGCGGCCCTACGTCTTCGACGACACCCCACGCTGGGTGCCGCGGCTGTGGCGCCGTGATATCCCCTCGGGTCACTGGTCCCCGCTGTCGCATCCGCAGGTGGTCGCGGCCGCGGTGGCCGAACTGGTCGAACATCTCGGTGGTGCCCCCGCCCCGCGGACGTTGCTGCGGGCCGAGGTGGGGCGTCTGCGGAGACCGTTCGGCGACACGCTGGTCGTCGTTACCGGGGCGGGCAGCGGCATCGGGCGGGCAACCGCGCAGGCCTTCGCCGCCGATGGCGCCGAAGTGGTGCTCAGCGATATCGACGAGGGCGCGGCAGCTGCGGTCGCCGCCGAGATCTGCAGGACCGGCGGGATGGCGCACGTCTACGCCGTCGATGTGGCCGATGCCGGGGCCGTCGAACGGTTCGCGGAACGGGTATGCGCTGAGCACGGTGTGCCCGATATCGTCGTCAACAACGCCGGTATCGGGATGGCGGGAGCTTTCCTTGACACGCCCGCCGAGCAGTTCGACCGGGTGCTGGAGGTCAACCTCGGCGGTGTGGTCAACGGATGCCGAGCATTCGCCCGCCGCCTCCTCGAGCGCGGCAGCGGAGGCCACATCGTCAACATCGCATCGATGGCCGCCTACGCGCCGATGAGCTCGCTCAACGCCTATTGCACGTCGAAGGCCGCGGTGTACATGTTCTCCGACTGTTTGCGCGCCGAACTCGACGCCGCCGGAATCGGACTGACCACGATCTGTCCCGGCGTAATCAATACCAACATTGTGCACGCCACCGGGTTCCACGTGCCTGCGGACAAACGACCGGCCGTGAACAGACGCCGTGCCGCGCTGGAGCGGATGTTCGAAATCCGCGGTTACGGCCCGGAGAAGGTAGCCGCCGCGATCGTGTCATCGGTGCGTAGCAACACCCCGATCCGCCCGGTTACCCCTGAGGCGTATCTGGTGTACGGGACGTCGCGGCTGTTACCGCAGGTCCTGCGCAGCACCGCCCGAAAGAAAGTGGTGTGAGCGCCGCGACTCGCGCCTGGTCAGCCGTTCGCGGCGATGTCCTCCAACACGGCGAACAGTGTGCGGGTCGGGACGCCGGTGCCGCCTTTGGGCGTGTAGCCCCACGGCCCGGTGGTGTTGTAAGCCGGCCCGGCGATGTCGAGATGGGCCCATTGCACGCCATCGGCGACGAACTCCCGTAGGAACACCCCGGCGACCAGCATCCCGGCGAACCGCTGGGAACTGATGTTCGCAAGGTCGGCCACCGTTGACTTCAGATCGTCCTTCAGCTCGTCGGGCAGTGGCATCGGCCAGCCGTTCTCGCCTTCGCGCTGTGACACGGCGGCCACCCGGTCGCGGAACTCATCGCTACCCATCACCCCGGGAATGCGCGGGCCCAAAGCGACGGTCTGTGCCCCGGTCAACGTCGACGTCTCGATCAGGTAATCGGGTTCGTCCTCGCAGGCCCGCACGATCGCGTCAGCCAGGATGAGCCTGCCCTCGGCGTCGGTGTTGAGCACCTCCACGGTGATACCGCCGTACTGGGTGAGCACGTCACCGGGCCGCTGCGCGGTGGCCGAAGGCATGTTTTCGGCCATCGGCACGGTGGCGATGACGTCGATGGGCAGCTGTTCGTCGGCGACCAGCAGCATGGTGGCGATCACGGAGGCGGCCCCGGCCATATCGGACGTCATGTGGTGCATCTGTGCGGCCGGTTTGATCGAAATGCCACCGGTGTCGAAGGTGATGCCCTTTCCGATCAGAGCCACCTTCGGTGCGCCGGGCCGGCCTTTGCCGCCGTGGTGGGTCATCCGCACCAGCCGGGGCGGGTTCACCGAGCCCTGGCCGACGCCGACGATCCCGCCGAATCCACCGCGGGCCAAGGCCTTTTCGTCGAGAACCTCGACCTTCAGGCCGGCGGCCGCGCCCAAGGTCTTGGCCCGGTTGGCGAATTCGCCCGGGTAGAGGCGGTTCGGCGGAGTGTTGACCAGATCGCGAGCGGTTGCCACCGCCGCGGCGACGGCAGCCGCGCGGGCGGCTTGACGTTTGGCGTTCGAGGCGGTGCTCAACGCGGTGATCCGGTTCAGAACAGGGTCCTTGGGCGCGGTTTTGGCGCTGCGGAACTCATACATCTGATAGGCGCCGAGGATCAGGCCCTCGATAGCGGCCGACAGGTGCAGTTCGCTCAGAGTGGTGATCACCGAGCCAACTCCGGTCAGCGCCCGGGCCGCCGCCCCCGAGGCCCGACGGATCGTCTCGGCGGGCCATTCGTCGAGAGGAGCACCCAGGCCGACCGCGAGCACGCTTGCCACCGGAAGGGAGGGAACGTGCAGCCGGCTGACCTGTTCGGGGCCGGCTTTGGCGCCCAGTGTCTGCAGGGCGACCTCGATCTCGCCGATCGCTTCAGCGTCGAGAAAAGGCCCGCCGACAACGGCTGGGGCGCCGTCCTCGCCGGCGACGATGGGGACGATCAGCACCGCGCCTGCGGTCCCCCGCTTGGGCACGGAGGTGGCGACGGTGACGATGGGGGTCTGGTAGCCGGTTTGGTTGCTCACCAGCGTCACCCTAATCGGGTGGCGTTTAGGGTGAGGGCCGTGACCGATGTTGTGACCGAAACCTCCGATCTCATGCACGGACCGCTGGAGAGCCGGCACCGGGAACATGGTGCCACCTTCGCGGCCTTCGGCGGCTGGCTCATGCCGGTGTCGTACGCGGGAACGGTCGGCGAACATATCGCGACCCGGAAAGCGGTCGGACTGTTCGATGTCAGCCACCTCGGCAAGGTTCTGATCACCGGCCCGGGCGCCGCGGAGTTCGTCGACTCCGCGCTGACTAACGATCTGCGCCGGATCGGACCCGGCAGGGCCCAGTACACGCTGTGTTGCGCCGCGGACGGCGGGGTGATCGACGACCTGATCGCCTACTATGTCAGCGCCGAGGAGATATTCCTGGTGCCCAACGCGGCGAACACCGCCGCATTGGTCGCGGAGCTACAAGCGGTTGCCCCGCAGGGCATTTCGGTGGTCGATCAGCACCGTTGCCACGCGGTGCTGGCGGTGCAGGGGCCGCGCTCGGCGGAGGTGCTCTCGGCGCTGGGCCTGCCTACCGGGATGGACTACATGAGCTACACCGATGCCGAGTACGCCGGGGTGCCGGTGCGGGTGTGCCGAACCGGCTACACCGGCGAGCACGGCTACGAGTTGCTGCCGCCGTGGGATGCGGCGCCGGTGGTGTTCGACGCGCTGGCCGGGCAGGTGTCGGCCTGCGACGGGCAGTTGGCCGGGCTCGGGGCCCGCGACACCCTGCGCACCGAGATGGGCTACCCGCTGCACGGCCACGAGCTCGGATCGGACATCTCGCCGCTGCAGGCCCGCTGCGGGTGGGCGATCGGCTGGTCCAAGGACGGTTTCTGGGGGCGCGACGCGTTGCTGGCCGAGAAACAGACCGGACCCCGTCGGCTGCTGCGCGGCCTGCGGGCCGTTGGTCGCGGGGTTCCCCGGGCGGGTATGACGGTGCTGCGCGATGCCGCGCCGGTGGGTCTGACCACCTCGGGAACCTTCTCTCCGACGCTGAACGCCGGTATCGCGTTGGCATTGATCGACACCGACGCCGACCTGCCCGACGGTGCTGTAGTCAGTGTCGACGTGAGGGGCCGGCCGCTCGAATGCCAGCTCGTGAAGCCACCATTCGTCGACGTCAAGACCCGCTAGTCGCGGTTATAGAATCGCCCCATGTCGACCCCACCGCTGGAGTTCAGTATCGAGCGCTCCGCTCAGCCGGCCAGCGCGGATGAGCGGGCGGCGATCCTGGCTGATCCCGGCTTCGGGCAGTACTACACCGACCACATGGTGTCGGTGCTCTACGACCGCGATCGGGGCTGGTTCGATGCCCGGGTGACGCCGTACGGGCCCATCCAACTGGACCCGTCGGCGATCGTTCTGCACTACGCCCAGGAGGTCTTCGAGGGCCTCAAGGCATACCGGTGGGCCGACGGGTCGATCGTGTCCTTCCGGCCCGAAGCCAACGCCGCCCGGCTTCGCGCATCCGCTCACCGGCTGGCGATCCCGGCGCTGCCCGACGAACTGTTTCTGGAATCGCTGCGGCAGCTGATCGCGGCGGATAACCGGTGGGTTCCGCCCGCCGGCGGTGAGCAGTCGCTTTACCTGCGGCCCTTCATCATCGCGACCGAACCGGGACTGGGGGTGCGACCCTCAGCGCAGTATCGCTACATGGTGATCGGCTCGCCGGCCGGCGCCTATTTCAAGGGGGGTATTAAACCCGTCAGTGTGTGGCTGTCCACCGAATATGTGCGCGCCAGTCCGGGCGGTACCGGCGCGGCGAAGTTCGGCGGCAACTACGCCGCCTCGCTGCTGGCTCAGGCCGAGGCCGCCGAACACGGCTGCGATCAGGTGGTCTGGCTCGACGCCATCGAACGCCGCTATATCGAGGAGATGGGCGGGATGAACCTGTTCTTCGTCTTCGGAAGCGGAGGCTCGGCCCGGCTGGTCACACCTGAGCTCAGCGGTGCGCTGCTGCCCGGGATCACCCGGCACTCGTTGCTGCAGCTGGCCGGTGACGCCGGTTTCGCCGTCGAGGAACGCAAGATCGATGTGGAGGAATGGCGTAAGGGGGTCGCCACGGGAGAGATCACCGAGGTCTTCGCCTGTGGCACCGCGGCTGTCATCACCCCGGTGGCTGAGGTCAAATACGGTGAGGGTGAGTTCGTCGTCGGCGACGGCGCACCGGGCGAGGTCACCATGGCGCTGCGCGACACCCTCACCGGCATCCAGCGCGGCACCTTCGCCGATACCCACGAGTGGATGACCCGGCTCGGCTAAGGCCCGATCGCCAGGCCGATCAGCGTGAGGGTGGTGGTCAGTTCGATCACCGCACCCATGACATCGCCGGTGACACCGCCGAACCTGCGTACGCAGTGCGCGATCAGCGCGGCCGCGGCGAGCAGGGCCACCGCCACGACGGCCGGACCCTGCCAGGGCCGCAGCGCGGCCAGCACGGCGAAACCGCTCACCGCCAGAACCCACCCGGCCACAACCGGCCAAGACTGCGTACCGGCGACCATGGCGCCCAGGCTGCTGCCCGAAGCCGCCGGAACACCGCGGCGGCTGGCCAGCACTGCTGCCACCCGGCCGGCGGTCACCGCGGTCACCGCTGCCGTCGTCGCCGGCCAACCGGGCGGCAGCGCTGAGAAAGCGGCCGCCTGACACAGCAGGACGGCGGTGATTGCGGCGGCTCCGAACGGTCCGGTGGAACCGTCCCTCATCACCGCCAGAGCCCGCTCCGGCGGCCCGTAACAGCCCAGACCGTCAGCGGTGTCGGCCAACCCGTCGAGGTGCAGTCCGCGGGTCAGCAACAGCAGGGTGCACACCGCCGCCGCGCCGGCCAGCAAACTGTGCGGACCGAACGCCCACTGTCCGGCCCACAGGGCGCCGGCGGCAGCCAGGCCCAAGGCCACTCCGACCACCGGCAGGGCGCTGACCGTCGCGCGTCCGGGCCCATGCTTGCCATGCCCCGCCGGAATGATCGTGCCGAATGCGAAAGCGCTTGTCACGCCCGTGATCACGGGGGCGACGGACTCTCGGGACCGGATATCCCGGCGTCGGCGAAGGTCGCCATCGACGCCAGCACGGCCACCGCGGCGCGCACGATCGGAAGGGCCACCGCGGCCCCGGTGCCCTCACCGAGTCGCAACCCCAGGTCGACGATCGGATCCAGTCCCAGGCGGGTCAGGGCTAGTCCGTGTGCGGGTTCGGGGGAGCGGTGCCCGGCCCGCCACCACAGCCGCGCCGCCGGCGCCATCTGCTCGGCTACCAGCGCGGCCGCGGTCACCACCAGGCCATCCAGTAGCAAGGGGGTCCGCCGCAGGGCGGCTTGTGCGCAGAACCCGGCCATCGCAGCCAGGTCGGCGCCGCCACAGGCGGCAAGTAGTGCGACGGGATCCGACCGCACCGTCCTGGACCGGTACAGCGCGTCGCGGACGACTGCGGTCTTCCGTGACCAGGCCGCGTCATCGATCCCCGTGCCCCGTCCCACCGCGATCACCGGTTCGGTATCAGTGATCGCGGCGACCAAGACCGTCGCCGCGGTGGTGTTGCCGATCCCCATGTCACCGGCTATCAGCAGATCGGCACCGGCGTCCACCTCCTCATCCGCGACCCGGCGGCCAACCTCCACCGCAGCCACCGCCTCATCGTGGCTCAACGCCTCCCCGGCCGCGATATTGCCGCTTGAGCGCCGAACCTTGTAGGTCGCGGCCGCGGTGGGGGTTTCGCGGTCCACGGCCACATCGATGAGCCGGACGGTGGCGCCGGCGACCTCGGCCAGTACGTTGACCGCCGCCCCGCCGGCCTCGATGTTGTCCAGCATCTGAGCGGTCACCTCGGCCGGATAGGCCGACACGCCCTCTTTGGCGACCCCGTGGTCGCCGGCGAACACCACCACCCTGGCCCGCTCGAATTGTCTTGGGGGGCAGTAGCCCTGGCAGGAGGCGACCCACACCGACAGGTCTTCAAGTCGGCCCAGTGCGCCGCGCGGTTTGGTCAGCAGGTCCTGCCGGCGGCGGGCGGCGGCCGCGACCCGGCTGTCGGGCGGGGCGATATCGTCGAAACCCCTCATCCCCGCACCGCCGGTTTGACCGACAGCGGCTGACCGGCGACGACCAGGACCACACGGTCGCAACTGGCGGCGAGTCGCTGGTTGAGCGTACCGAGTTCGTCGGCGAATCGGCGTCCGGCAGAGGTGGCCGGTACGACCGTCAGTCCCACCTCCGGACTGACCAGGACCAGGTCGGCGCTGACCGCACCCACCGCGGTGAGCAGATCGTCGATATCGGACCCGACTGATCCACCCGCCCAGCCGTGGTGGTCGAGGACCGCGGTGAGCCAGCCGCCGAGATCATCGACCATCGCCGGGACGGTCGGCGCTGCGCTCAGTTGGGTTGCCACATCCACGGTTTCGACCGTGTGCCAGCACGTCGGGCGGCGGTGGCGGTGCGCGGCGATCCGTTGCCCCCAGTCCGGGTCGGCGCCGGTCGTCCGGCCCGTCGCGATATACCGCACGGTATCGCCCGCATTCGTTCTCTCGGCGATCCAGGATTCGGCCCACCGCGACTTACCCGATCGGATACCGCCCAGAACCAGGGTGCGCACGCGTCGCTCAGAGGACTTTGTCGCCGCGGTTGACCTGCGGGCGCGGCGCCCGCATCCGGCGTAGCTGGGAAGCCCGGCCCACGGCGTACAAGCCGAGTTTGAAGCGAGTTTCGCCGTGGTCGGGGAACTTCGCGTCGACAGCCCGGTTCACCTTTCGCGATAACAGGACGGCGTCGACTCCCATCAGCAGCATCAGCGTCAGCATCGCCGGTGATGTGTAGTACTGCAGTTGGGGCATCGTCATGACGATGAACAGAATGAACAGGGCGGACGGCATGAACAGGCCGAGCACGCTGCGCCGCGAGTCCACGATATCCCGTGCATACCGGCGGACCGGCCCCTGATCGCGGGGCAGGAGATAGGCCTCTTCCCCGGCCATCATCTTCTCCCGGCGGGTGGCCATGGCGGCACGCCGCTTGGTCTTGTCGGCTCGCCGCTCCTCCTTGGTCATCGTCCGGCGCATTTCTTTGCGCCGCTTGCGGGCCTCGGAGGTGGTCAACGGGGCCGGCGCGACGGGACCGCGACGTTTCGCGGCGTGATTTCGTTTGGGGGTGGGACGACCCTTGGGGGCGGTAGTCCCCGCCGGCGCGGCCGGCTCCGCGATGAGTTCGGACTCTGGCACACCGTCGGCGTCGTCGGCCCCATCGTTGCTGCTGCGGCCCAAAAGTTTCACAGCTGCCAGGTTACTGCGCCCGCCGTCGGCTGTGACATGCGACCACGGAGCGGGAACCGTAACCTGCTGGCATGGCAGGTCTGCGGGTACTCATCGCCCCGGATTGTTTTGGGGACAGCCTGACCGCGGTCGAGGCCGCCCAGGCCATCGTTGGGGGGTGGGGCCAGGCCCGACCCGGGGACACACTGGTGTCGGTGCCGCAGTCCGACGGCGGCCCGGGATTCGTCGACGTGCTCGCCGCGCGGTACCCGCAGATGCGGATGCATCACATCGCGGTCAGCGGGCCGCTCGACGGCACGGTGGATGCGGCGTGGGTATCCGACCCGGTGACCAAGACCGCCTATATCGAATGCGCTCAGGCCTGTGGGCTGGCACTGCTGGGCGGCCCGCCGACGGCACGTACCGCGGTGGCGGCTCACAGCAGGGGGGTGGGCCAGCTGATCGAGGCCGCTGTGGTGGGGGGTGCGCGCACCGTTGTCGTCGGGCTCGGCGGTAGCGGCTGCACCGACGGTGGCCGCGGCATGGTGGAGGCCCTCGGCGGTATCGGCCCGGCGCGCCGGGAGCTGGCCGGTACCGAGCTGATCGTCGCGACCGATGTCGAGCATCCGCTGCTCGGGCTGTCCGGGGCGGCGCGGGTGTTCGGTCCGCAGAAGGGCGCCGACCCCGACACGGTCGAGCTCCTCGAGGCCCGCCTGACCGACTGGTCCCGGCAGCTCGAGGCGGATTCGGGATGCGCGGTCGCCGGGTTGCCGGGTGCCGGCGCGGCCGGCGGGCTGGGCGCGGCGTTATTGGCCTTGGGCGGGCGGCGCGAATCCGGGGCCGCGCTCATCGCCGCCCATACCGGAATACCCGGGGAACTGGCGAAGGCGGATCTGGTGCTGAGCGGGGAGGGGCGCCTGGACGATCAGTCGTTGCACGGCAAGGTCGTCGGGGCACTTGCCGCGGCGGCCAGGACGCGCGCGGTCCCGGTCGTGGTCCTCGCCGGTCAGGTTGCTCTCGGGCCGGAGGCCTGTCACGCGGCCGGGATCACCGCGGCGCACTCACTCACCGACCACGCCGGTTCGGTGGCACGGGCGATGGAGGATGCCGCCGGCCAGCTCGCCGGGCTGGCCCGGCGGACAGCCCGGGAACTGGCGCGGGAATAGTCCGGACACCGGGTACCGTTGTTGGAACAGGACTCATGCACATCCGATATGCAGATCCGATGGCCCGGAATATTCCGCGAGGAGATCACATGACCGATGACACGGCTACCGCGACCGATCCACAGACGGCCGATTCGCAGGCAACCGACCCGGGCGCCGGGACCCACGGCGCCATCCTGACCGACGATGCCGCCGCCAAGGCTAAGGCCCTGCTCGATCAGGAGGGCCGTGATGACCTGGCGCTGCGGATCGCGGTGCAGCCCGGCGGTTGCGCCGGGCTGCGCTACAACCTGTTTTTCGACGACCGCGTCCTCGACGGTGATCTGACCGCGGAGTTCGGCGGGGTTACCCTCACCGTGGACCGGATGAGTGCACCGTACATCCAGGGCGCGAGTATCGACTTCGTGGACACCATCGAGAAGCAGGGTTTCACCATCGACAACCCCAACGCGACCGGTTCGTGCGCCTGCGGCGACTCGTTCAACTGACCGGGAATCCGGGTTGGCCCGACACCGTGGGGCTCAAGTAACGCGGTTTAGCACCGCGCTTCGGAACCGGGCCCCAATGCAGGGCCCAAATGTCGGCCCCGTGTCGGCACCCGTGTCGGCCTCAGTACTGGGCCGTAGTCCGCAAGAGATACGAGCACACGAGCAGCCGGTTGTCCTGCCGTAGTAGTTGCGCAACCCCCTGCTCTTCCTCGCGATCGTTACGCGACACCGACGCCGGCGCCACCTTCATGGTGAACAGCACCTGCGCCTGATAGGCCGAATTGAGCACAATCTTGTCGATCGAGACGACTTCCGCCTGGGAGAACTGACTGCGAAACGCATCGCTGGCGAGCCGGGCCAGGGCGAGGTCGGACTTACGGTCCCTGATGGCGTCGAACATGCCACACAGATTGTTCTGAGCGACGGTCTCGGTGTCCTTATCGGATAGCGCGGTCAGGTAGTTCTGAATCGCGGTTTTGGCCGCGGCGTCGCTGAACCCTGCCGGGCCGGTGGCAGACCGGGTCCCACCGAGGGTGAGGGCGGCTATGAGCAGGGCTGCTACCACTGCCAGAACCAGCACCGCCCACAGCAGGGCCCGGCCACGCCGGGGCGGGGCCGGATAGTCCACCGGAGGGGGCAGCGGCCCCGGATAACCGCCCGGATACGGGTAGGTCTGCGCGGGGTACGCGGTCGGGCCGGGGAATGCGGGCCCCTCGGCGCCACCCGGTTGGTGCGGCGGATACGGGCCGGCCATCGATCATGTCTCCTGGGGTGTCGTCGGTCGGCTGCGGACGTGGCGTTCGAGCCACTCCGACCGCAGCAGCGGCGGGGTGGGGCCATATAGTCGGCTCTCGTACGCAGGCTAGCGCACCGTCGGGCCTGCCCAACTACCGAAGGGCGGACGCTTCGTGACCATCGCGGTGACCGGATCCATTGCCACCGACCACCTGATGCGCTTTCCGGGACGGTTCTCCGAACAACTCCTGGCCGAGCATCTGCAGAAGGTCTCGCTGAGTTTTCTCGTCGATGACCTAGTGGTGCACCGGGGCGGAGTGGCGGGCAATATGGCGTACGCGATCGGCGTGCTCGGCGGCGATCCGGTGCTGGTCGGGGCGGCCGGGGTGGATTTCACCGATTACCGGGAGTGGCTGGAATCGGCGGGGGTGAATTGCGGCAGTGTCTTGATCTCGGACACCCAGCACACCGCCCGGTTCGTCTGTACCACCGATCTCGACATGGCTCAGATCGCCTCGTTCTACCCGGGGGCCATGTCCCACGCCCGGAATATCAGGCTCGCCGACGTGGTGCGGGCGGTCGGACAGCCGGAACTGGTGATCGTCGGCGCCAACGACCCCGACGCGATGTTCGCCCACACCGAGGAGTGCCGTTCGCTGGGCCTGGCGTTCGCCGCCGATCCCTCCCAGCAGCTGGCTCGGCTCTCCGGAGACGAGATCCGCCGCCTGGTCGATGGTGCCACCTACCTGTTCAGCAATGACTACGAGTGGGATCTGATGCTGTCCAAGACCGGTTGGGCCGAGGCGGACGTGCTGGCTCAGGTCGGGTTGCGGGTCACCACGCTGGGCGCCAAGGGCGTCGACATGGTCAGCGCCGACGGCAGCACCCTCCACGTCGGGGTGGTGCCGGAGACCGCGCAGGTCGACCCGACCGGCGTCGGCGATGCGTTCCGGGCCGGATTCCTCACCGGCCGCGGGGCCGGCCTGGATCTCGAGCGTTCTGCCCAACTGGGATCACTGGTCGCGGTGTTGGTGCTGGAAACCACCGGAACCCAGAATTGGTCCTGGGACCCTGAGACCGCCCGGATCCGACTGGCCGAGGCTTACGGGGCCGAGGCATCAGCGGAGATCGCCGCGGCACTCGGCGCAAGTTAGCGGATGGTCCGGGGCCGCATTACAGCTGTACCGGGTAGTGCGGCTCGCTGATCTGCGGTGTCACGCTTTGCTCGACGAAGATCGCGTACCAGAGCAGGAATATCAGCACTGTCCACAGACGTCTGCTGTGGTCGGATCCGCCGGCCCGGTGCTCGTCGAGCATGCTGCGCACACCAGCGAGGTTCACCAGATGGTCGGCCTGGGAGTCGTCGATCATCCGGTAGGCCCAGTCCATCAGTTCCCCGGATCGCAGCCAGTGCCGGATCGGAACCGGGAAGCCCAGTTTGGCGCGGTTGAGCACATGCGCGGGAACGATCGGCTCCAGGGCGCGTCGCAGCGCGTACTTGGTGGTGGTGCGGGTGATCTTCTGGTCGAACGGCAATCGGGAGGCCACCGCGAACACCTCCGGGTCCAGAAACGGAACCCGCAACTCCAGTGAGTTCGCCATGGTCATCTTGTCGGCCTTGACCAGAATGTCGCCCCGCAGCCAGGTGAACAGGTCGGTGTGCTGCATCCGGGCCACCGGGTCCCACCCCCGCGACTCGGCATAGACAGCAGCGGTGACGTCGGTGTGTGTCCAGTCCGGGGAGAAGCCGGGCAACACTGTTTGAAGCTGGGCGTCGGAGAAGCTGCGGGCGTTACCGTAATAGCGCTGCTCAAGGGTCAATGAGCCACGGTGCAGAAGGCTCTTGCCGCGCATCCCCTCCGGTAGCGGCCGGGACGCCTTGCCGAGGGTTTGGCGGACCTTCCGGGGCAGGTAGTCGAATCCTTTTAGTGACAGCGGTTCCCGGTAGATGGTGTAACCGCCGAAGAGTTCGTCGGCACCCTCGCCGGACAGCACCACCTTGACATGCTTGCGGGCTTCGCGGGCGATGAAGAACAGCGGCACCAGGGCGGGGTCGGCCACCGGCTCGTCGAGGTACCAGACGATCTCGGGAAGGGCGGCGACGAACTCCGCCTGGCTGACCACCTTGGTGACGTGCCGGGCACCGATCGCCTCGGCCGAGGCGACGGCGACGTCGACCTCCGAGAAGCCTTCCCGCTCGAATCCGGTGGTGAAGGTGATCAGCCGGGGATTGTGCCGGATGGCAAGCGCCGCGATGGCGGTGGAGTCGATACCGCCGGACAGGAACGCGCCGACGGTCACGTCGGCCCGCATGTGCTTGGTCACCGAGTCCTCCAGCACGGCGGTGATCTCGTCGTAGCGGGCCTGCTCCCCGCCGGCCGGGAAGGGCGATGCGGCGAAGCGTGGACGGAAGTACCGGCTCACCACCGGGGTCCGGCCGGGGCTGATCACCGCATAACACCCGGATTCCAGTCGCCGGATACCCCGGTGAAGTGTCTCCGGTTCGGGCACGTATTGCAGGACGGTGTAGTGCTGCAGGGCCCGGATGTCGATATCGGTGTCCAGGCCGAGCACGTCGGCGAGGCCGAGCAGGCATTTCTTCTCACTGCCCACCGCGGTCCCGCCCGGGCCGGTGGCCATGAACAGCGGCTTGATGCCGAACGGGTCGCGCGCGCAGAAAAGTTCGCCGCGCATGGTGTCCCACAGCGCAAACGCGAACATGCCCCGGAGGCGGGTCAGCGACCCGCTGCCCCAGTAGTGGTACGCGGCGACGATGGCCTCACCGTCGCCGTCGGTGGTGAAGCGTGCGCCATGTCGCTCGGCAAGTTCGGTGCGTAGTTCGAGGTAGTTGTAGATCTCGCCGTTGAAAACCAGCACGTAGCGTCCTGGTTCCTCGGGGGGGCCCCACCGCAGCGGCTGATGGGAGTGCGCGATATCGATGATCGAGAGGCGGTTGAAGCCAAGAATCACCCGATCGTCGGCCCAGGTTCCCGGCTCATCGGGACCCCGGTGACGCATCAGGTGAGAGGAACCGGCCACCGCCTCGACTGTGCCGCTGTCGATCGTGCCGGCTTGGTGTCCTACCAGGGCAATCAGTCCGCACACCCGGTTGAGTATGCCCGAGTGCCGATATCGTCCGCCGAATGCGTCTAGAACTGAATCGCCGGGTGTCTCAGCCTGCTGGTGGTTGGTGGTCTACGCTGCGTAGTATTCGTTGTGGCGATGCGCGTCCGACTGGCACCCCCAAGAGGTCAGCGAAGCTCATCGGCCCGGCTTGTGACACAGGAGGCGGCACAGTGACACCACGCGGGCTTAGCCGTACCGACACCGGTGGGGTCTTGCGTTCCCGGCGCCGGAGCGTGGCGGTGACCGCCACGTTTGCGGCGCTGGTGCTATCGCTCAGCGGGTGTAGCTGGCGGGAGGGTTTGGCGCTCGGTTGGCCCAACGGCATCACCCCTGAGGCGCAGGCCAACCACAAACTCTGGCTCGGATCGGTGATAGCCGCCCTGGTGATCGGCGTCATTGTCTGGGGCCTCATGTTCTGGACGGCGGCGTTCCACCGTAAGAAGCAGGGCGACGAGGAACTCCCGCGCCAGTTCGGCTACAACATGCCGCTCGAATTGGTTCTGACGGTGATTCCCTTCGTGATCGTCTCGGTGCTCTTCTACTTCACCGTGGTGACGCAGAACAAGTTCACGGACATGAAGAAGCCCGAGGTCATCGT
>CAZKUK010000028.1:0-43003 GCA_964555915.1 uncultured Mycobacterium sp. | reverse complement strand
AACTGCTGCCGACGTCGTTGCCCTGGCGGTCCTTGGTGGTCGGGTCGTGGATCTGAAAGAAGAACTCCAGAAGTGCCCGGTAGTCGGTCACCGCCGGGTCGTAGACGATTTCGACGGCCTCGGCGTGGCCGGGGTGGTTTCGGTAGGTGGCATGGGCGTTGCGTCCGCCGGTGTAGCCCACCCGGGTGGAGATCACCCCGGGCTGGCGCCGGATCAGATCCTGCATACCCCAGAAGCAGCCGCCGGCCAGGATCGCGGTCTTATTCTCACTCATCTCGGTCTCCTTGTCTGTGAACAACGTTCGGTACTCGCCGTAGCCCTGGGCCTCCAAGTCGTCGCGGTGCACGAACCGCAGCGCCGCCGAGTTGATGCAGTAGCGCAGCCCGCCGCGATCGCGTGGGCCGTCCTTGAACACGTGCCCCAGGTGGCTGTCGCCGTGGGCCGAGCGCACCTCCGTGCGCGGGAAGAGCATCGTGAAATCGCGTTTGGTGACGACGTTGTCGCGCTCGATCGGGCGGGTGAAACTCGGCCACCCGGTGCCGCTGTCGAATTTGTCCACCGAGGCGAACAGCGGCTCACCGGACACCACGTCGACGTAGATCCCCGGTTCGTGGTGATCCCAGTAGTCGCCGGTGAACGCGCGTTCGGTGCCGTTGCGCTGGGTCACCCGGAACTGCTCGGGGGTCAGGTCATTCGTGTCGTAGCTCATGTATGTACCAGTGTGCGCCGGAAACACCCCGCCGCGCCCGTCGTGGTGGCTCACGGTTACGGACTTGTCAGAGTCGGCGCGGCGTGTGGACAACGGGTGGACAGCGATCTGGAGGCTCTCGAGGAGACCATCGCGGTGCTCTCGGACGCGGCCGTCATGCAGGCGCTGGCCCAGGCCGAGGCCGAACTCGCCAGAGGCGAGGGCGAAGGCGAAGAGAGCCTGGCGGCCGCAATGAGGGAGCGCTGAGGCAAGCCCGCTCCCCGATAATCCCTACCGGGTCGGCAAGCAGTTACGGGCGCCGCTCAGCGATCGCCACAGCGCCCGCCGGGGGACATACCGGGTCGTCTACCGCATCGACGACGAGCGCCACCGGGTCGAGGTTCTGGGTGTGTTCAGCCGCGCGGACGCCTACCGCAGGCGATAACCAAGGGCGTCGGCAACCTCGACAAGCCCGCTGAGAACGTGTTCTAGTTTGTGCTGTGGCGGCACCACGATTCTCCCGCGCCGAACTGGCCGACGCCTTCGCGACCTTCGAGGCGACCGTGGACACCGCCGCCCGCACCCGCGACTGGGACGCCTGGGTAGGCCATTACACCGACGATGTCGACTACATCGAGCACGCTCTGGGCACCATGAAGGGCCGCGAGCAGGTGCGGGACTGGATCTACCGCACCATGACCACCTTCCCCGGTAGCCATATGACCGCGTTCCCGTCGCTGTGGCACGTCATCGACGAAGACACCGGTCGGGTGATCTGCGAGTTGGACAACCCGATGCGCGACCCGGGCGACGGCACCATCATCAGCGCCACCAACATCTCGATCATCACCTACGCCGGTGGCGGACTGTGGTCCCGCCAGGAGGACATCTACAACCCGCTGAGATTCCTCAAGGCCGGCATGACGTGGTGTCGCAGGGCCGCCGAACTCGGAACCCTCGACGCCGAGGCCGCCGCCTGGATGAGCGCGCAGGGCGGCACCCGGTGACCAGCCCGAAACTCGTCATTGGGGCCAACGGGTTCCTCGGCAGCCACGTCACGCGCCACCTGGTCGAGGCCGGCCACCAGGTGCGGGTGATGGTGCGCGAGGGCGCCAACACCGTCGGGATCGACGACCTGGACACCGAATCGAATTCCCGAGTCGCTCCGCTCCTGCCCGCCGAACGTTTCGTCGGCGACATCTGGGACGACGCCACCCTGACCGCGGCGATGACCGGATGCGATGACGTCTACTACTGCGTGGTGGACGCCCGTGGCTGGCTCACCGACCCCGCCCCGCTGTTTCGCACCAATGTCGAGGGCACCCGCAATGTCGTGGATGTCGCCAAAGGTGTTGGACTGCATCGCTTCATCTTCACCAGCAGCTACGCCACCGTCGACCGTCGTCGCGGCCGGGTGGCCACCGAGACCGACGAGATCACCGATCAGGGCCGGCTGACCGACTATGTGCGCTCCCGCGTGCAGGCTGAACGCCTGGTCCTGCAATCCGGGTTGCCGGCGGTGGCGATGTGCGTGTCTACCACCTACGGCCCCGGGGACTGGGGCCGCACCCCGCACGGCGCGATCATCGCCGGCGCGGCCTTCGGGAAGCTGCCGTTCGTCCTCGGCGGTATCGAACTGGAGGCCGTCGGCATCGACGACGCCGCGGCCGCGCTGATCCTGGCCGCCGAACGCGGACGCGTCGGCGAGCGCTACCTGATCTCGGAGAAGATGATCAGCAATGCCGAGGTGGTGCGGATCGCCGCCGAGGCCGTCGGGGTGCCGGCCCCCACGAGGACCATCCCGCTGCCGGTCACCTACGCGATGGCCGCCCTCGGCAGCGCCAAGGCCCGGCTTCGCGGCACCGATGAGCGGCTGAACCTCAACGCGCTGCGCTTGATGCGCGCCGAGGCGCCGGTGGATCACAGCAAGGCCGTGCGCGAACTGGGGTGGCAACCACGACCGGTGGAGGACTCCATCCGGGCGGCCGCGCGGTGGTGGGTGACGCTGCGGGCCGCCAAACGCGGCGCTTCGGCTCACGACTAGAACTCCGACCAGTGTCAGACCAGAAAAGCGACTGCCGACTGGTCTGTTCAGCTGTCGCCACCAGCCGCCCGGGCCATCGACCGCCTGCCCCACAAGGTCGCCGCCGCGGTGGCTGAGTACACCGAGACCCTGCCACTGGACCCCCACCGATTCTCCACACCTCTGCGCTTCGAACTGGCGGGATGGCGGGTGGCGCGGCGCGGGGACTATCGCGCGATCTTCCGTCTGGGCAATCGGATTCTCTACACCGGCCGGGTGAAGCATCGTGCCCACGCCTATCGGTGGCCCCGAGACGGGTGCTCTACGAAACCCGGTTCACGTCGGCGACCCGAACCGTCGTGACGCTGATCGAGCAGGAAGCCGACGGCCGACGCGGCTTGGCCGAGGGCGCCGGGAATGGACGGGCAGGTGATCATCCGCCGGGTGTTGGCCCTGATGCGGGTTTCGTTCGACAGGACGGCGAAAGTCCGATGATTCCGGTCGGTAGTCGCTCGGAGGTGGGCAAAAGCATCTCACGGTCAGACACCCCGGCAGCCCGTCCGGCATGGGTACGGTACGGAGATGCCCCCGGTGATAGGCGCCGTCTCGCACTGGTTTGCGGCCCTGCCCACCCCGCGCCCAGCGTTGCCCGGCGACCGCGACGCCGATGTCTGCATCATCGGCGCCGGCTACACCGGGCTGTGGACCGCCTACTACCTGAAAAGGGCCGACCCGGGTCTGCGGATCACCGTCCTCGAAGCCCGCTTCGCCGGCTTCGGCGCCTCGGGGCGCAACGGCGGCTGGCTGTCCGGCCTGGCACCGGGGCACCGCGGTCTGCTGGCGAAACAACATGGCCGTGCGGCGGTGATCACCTGGCAGCGAATGCTCAACGATGCTGTCGACGAGGTGATCGCCGTCGCCGCCGGCGAGGGTATCGACGCCGATATCGTCAAGGGCGGCAATCTCGAGGTGGCCCGAAACCCGGCCCAGGACAACCGGCTGCGCGCCACCGTCGCCCAGGACCGCAGCTGGGGTGTCGACGGTATCGAACTGCTCCGCGCCGCCGAGGTCGCCGACCGGATCGACGTCGACAGCGCGGTCTCGGGTTCGTTCAACCCGCACTGCGCGCGCATCCAGCCGGCCAAACTGGTCCGCGGACTGGCCGAGGTGGTCGAACGGCTCGGTGTCACCGTGTACGAACAGACCCGTGCCACCGCGATCGCCCCCGGGTGTGCCCGGACCCGGGCCGGTGTCGTCCGGGCGCCGGTGATCCTGCGAGCCACCGAGGGGTTCACCGCCCGGCTGCCCGGGCTGCGCCGCCGCTGGCTGCCGATGAACAGCGCCATGATCGCCACCGAGCCACTGCCGCAACGGGTTTGGGACGGTATCGGCTGGGCGGGCTGTGAAACGCTCGGCGATCTGGCGCACGGTTTCTGCTACGCCCAACGCACCGCCGACGGCCGCATCGCCCTGGGCGGCCGGGCGGTCCCGTACCGCTACGGCTCGCGGATCGACCGCGACGGGGCCGTCGGTCAGGACACCGTCGACCATCTGACCGGGGTGCTGAACACGGTACTGCCGCAGACCCGCGGTGTGCCCATCGCGCACGGCTGGTGCGGGGTGCTGGCCGTGCCGCGGGACTGGTCGGCGACGGTCCGGTTCGACCCGGGCTCCGGGATCGGTGAGGCCGGTGGTTATGTGGGCCACGGCGTCACCGCCGCCAACCTCGCCGGACGGACACTGGCCGACCTGGTGCTCAGGCGCAGCACCGCGCTGACCGAATTGCCCTGGGTGGACCACCGGTCCAGAGCCTGGGAACCCGAGCCACTGCGCTGGCTGGGGGTGCGGGGTCTGTACACCGCCTACGCCGTGGCCGACCGCCATGAGGCCCGCGGCGGGTCGGGCACCTCCCCGATCGCAGGGCTCGCCGATCGAATCACCCGCCGGCCGTGAGCGTTTCGATGCGCGAACGGACGCTGACCTTCCCCGGACCGGCCAGCCCGGGCCATACCCTCGCCCCGCAGCGGCGCGGCCCGGGCGACCCCTGCTTCCAAGTCGGCGACCATGGCGTCATCTGGCGTACCAGCCTGCAGAACAGCGGACCGGTGACGGCCCGCATCCACCGCGGGGCGCCGCACACCGTGGGATGTCAGGCCTGGGGTGCCGGGGCCGAGGAGTTCCTCGACACGCTGCCCGCGCTGCTCGGTGCCGACGACGATGCCGACGGCTTCGCCCCCGAACATCCGGTCCTCGCCGCCGCCCGCGCCAGAGTCCCGCATCTGCGCATCGGCCGCACCGGCCGGGTCCTGGAGGCGCTGATCCCCGCCGTACTCGAACAGCGGGTCCAGGGTGTCGCCTCATTCCGGTCCTGGCGGCTGCTGGTCACCCGGTTCGGCAGCCCGGCGCCGGGCCCCGCGCCGGAAACCATGCGGGTACCGCCGCCCGCGGAGGGGTGGCGGGCCATTCCGTCCTGGGAGTTTCATCGCGCCAACGTCGATCCCGGCCGGGCCCGCACACTGGTCGGCTGCGCCCAGCGCGCCGGGTCCCTGGAACGCCTCGCCACCCGCCCACCCGCCGAGGCCCGCACCGCGTTGACCTCGCTGCCCGGTGTGGGGGCCTGGACCGCCGCCGAAACCGCCCAGCGGGCCCTCGGTGACGCCGATGCGCTGTCCGTCGGGGACTACCACCTGGCGGCCATGATCGGCTGGACGCTGCTGGGACACCGCATCGACGACCCGGCGATGGTGGAGCTACTCGAGCCGCTGCGCCCGCATCGGTACCGGGCCGTACGTCTGCTCGAGGTCAGCGGGCTGGCGCGGCTGCCGCGGCGTGGCCCCAAGTTGGCGGTGCAGGACATCAGCCGACTCTGAGAGCCGACTCTTTAGAGCCGGCCCCGAGCGCCCGGCTCAGCCCTCCAGAGCGGTGTCGCGCACCGGGCGGTCGGCCAATTCGTCGGTCCGGCCGAACAGCAGCGGGTAGAGGGCCCCGGCCAGGGCCGCACCGACCAGGGGAGCCAGCCAGAACGCCCACAGTTGCGCCGGTGCGCCGGCCCCGTTGAAGAACGCCACGCCGGTGGAGCGCGCCGGGTTCACCGAGGTGTTGGAGATCGGGATCGAGATCAGGTGGATCAGCGTGAGAGTCAGGCCGATCGACAGCCCGGCGAAACCCTTCGGCGCGCGGTCATCGGTGGAGCCCAGGATCACCAGCAGGAAAATGAACGTCAGCAGGACCTCGACGATCAGCACGGCGAGCAGCGAGTATCCGTGCGGAGAGTTCGCCCCGTATCCGTTGGCGGCCATATTGCCGCTGGCGTTGAACAGCGGCCGGCCCTTGGCGATCACCAGGATGGTCAACCCGGCGAGCAGGCCACCGACGATCTGGACCGCCCAGTACCGCGGCACCGCGGCCCACTCGACCCGTTTGGCGATGGCCGCCCCCAGGGTGACCGCGGGGTTGAAGTGGCCGCCGGAGATGGTCCCGAAGGCGTAGACCCCGGTGAGCACGGTCAGGCCGAACGCCAGCGACACTCCGAGGTAGCCGATACCCACCGAGTAGTCGCCGGCGGGGTTGGCCGCAAAGACCGCGGCCCCGCACCCACCCAGCACCAGCCAGAACGTGCCGATGAATTCCGCCGCCAGGCGGTGCGTCATGGTTGGTGTGGTCACAGAACTCCTCAGGCAGATTCGGACGGCCGACTCGGATGATCCGCCGGGAAGTATTCCATCCGGCGTGGCGTACCGCAGGAAATAACGTCGACTTTGCCGGGCGGATCACCGGGGCGGACGGATGGCGGGCGCCCATGCCGGTGCGGGGCCGGCCGGGTACCCGCGGGAACACCGCTCGATGGGGCTGTCATTCCTACGAAATGATGTCGAATACCGCCCAAGTTGGCATGTTCGGGTCCGCGAACATATCGTTTTGGTACCTGTTGACGCCAAAAAGGGGCGCCGTTCGCCGCCGCACGGCCCAACCCCGACGGGACGCGGTGTCGGCTACCCGCCACCACGCGACATTTGAAGGGTCAGGTGCGTATGCCCAGTAGTGTCGGGCTTTACAACCCCGCGTATGAACATGATGCCTGCGGTGTCGCGATGGTCGTGGACATGTACGGCCGGCGCAGCCGCGACATCGTCGACAAGGCCATCACCGCCCTGGTCAACCTGGAACACCGCGGCGCGGCCGGTGCCGAACCCAACAGTGGTGACGGCGCCGGGATCATGCTGCAGGTCCCGGACCGGTTCCTGCGTGCCGTCTGCGCCGAACAGGGCGACTTCGAACTGCCGGAGGAGGGCTCCTACGCCACCGGTATCGCGTTCCTGCCGCAGTCCTCCCGCGACGCCCTCACCGCCTGTCAGGCCGTCGAGAAGATCGCCGAGGCCGAGGGGCTGACGGTGCTCGGCTGGCGGGATGTGCCCATCGACGATTCCTCCCTGGGCGCACTCGCCCGCGATGCCATGCCGACCTTCCGGCAGGTGTTCATCGGCTGGGGCGAGCGCAGCGACGGGACGGGTTCGGCCGCCGACGGTCTGGAACTGGAGCGCCGGGCCTATGTGGTCCGCAAGCGCGCCGAGCATGAGCTGGGCACCAAGGGGCCCGGTCAGGACGGCCCCGGCCGGGAGACCGTCTATTTCCCCAGCCTGTCCGGTAAGACGCTGATCTACAAGGGCATGCTGACCACACCGCAGCTGAAGGCCTTCTATCTGGACCTGCAGGACGAGCGGGTGGAGAGCGCGCTGGGCATCGTGCACTCCCGGTTCTCCACCAACACCTTCCCGTCCTGGCCGTTGGCTCACCCGTTCCGTCGCATCGCCCACAACGGCGAGATCAACACGGTCACCGGGAACGAGAACTGGATGCGGGCCCGCGAGGCGCTGATCGACAGCGATGTCTTCGGGTCCGAACTGCACAAGACCTTCCCGATCTGCACTCCCGGTGCCTCCGACAGCGCCCGTTTCGATGAGGTCCTCGAACTGCTGCACCTCGGTGGGCGCAGTCTGCCGCACGCCGTGCTGATGATGATCCCGGAGGCCTGGGAGCGCAATGAGGCGATGGACCCGGCCCGCCGGGCCTTCTACGCCTACCACGCCGCGCTGATGGAACCGTGGGACGGACCGGCGTCGGTGTGCTTCTCCGACGGCACGGTCGTCGGCGCCGTACTCGACCGCAACGGTCTGCGGCCGTCGAGGATCTGGGTCACCGACGACGGCCTGGTGGTGATGGCCTCCGAAGCCGGTGTGCTCGATGTGGATCCCGCCCGCGTGGTCAAGCGGATGCGCCTTCAGCCGGGCCGGATGTTCCTGGTCGACACCGCCCAGGGCCGGATCATCTCCGATGAGGAGATCAAGGCTGAGCTTGCCGCCGAACAGCCCTACGCGCAGTGGCTGGAGGCCGAGCAGGTTCATCTCGACGATCTGCCGCAGGGACCCTACATCCGGATGCCGCACCACCGGGTGGTGTTGCGCCAGCAGGCTTTTGGATTCACCTACGAGGAACTCAACATGCTGGTGGCGCCGATGGCCCGCACCGGTATGGAGGCGCTGGGCTCGATGGGCACCGACACACCGATCGCGGTGCTGTCCTCGCGGCCGCGGATGTTGTTCGACTATTTCCAGCAGCTTTTCGCCCAGGTGACCAATCCGCCGCTGGACGCCATCCGCGAGGAGGTCGTCACCAGCCTGTCGGGCACCCTCGGCCCGGAACGTGATCTGCTCAACCCCACCGCGGAGTCCTGCCACCAGATCCTGTTGCCGCAGCCGATCCTGCGCAACCACGAACTGGCCAAGCTGATCAACCTCAAACCCGATGACGAGGTCAACGGCCACCGGCACGGTATGAGCTCGGCGGTCATCTCATGCCTGTACCCGGTGGCCAAGGGCGGGGCCGGCCTGCGCCGCGCTCTCGACGATATCCGCGCCGCGGCATCGGCGGCGATCGCCGGTGGCGCCCGGATCCTGATCCTCTCGGACCGGGAGTCCAACGCGACGATGGCGCCGATCCCGTCGCTGCTGTCGGTCTCGGCCGTACATCACCATCTGGTCCGGGAACGCACCCGCACCCAGGTGGGCCTGGTCGTCGAGTCCGGTGATGCCCGCGAGGTTCACCACATGGCCATGCTGATCGGTTTCGGTGTCGGGGCCATCAACCCCTATATGGCATTCGAGTCGATCAGCGATATGGTCGACCGCGGTGTGCTCACCGGCCCCGCGGGGCCCTTGGACCGCGATACGGCCCTCAGCAACTACATCAAGGCGGCCGGTAAGGGTGTGCTGAAGGTGATGTCCAAGATGGGCATCTCCACGGTGGCGTCCTATACCGGTGCCCAGCTGTTCCAGGCCATCGGGATCGCCCAGGACGTGCTCGACGAATACTTCACCGGCCTGAACTGTGCGGTCGGCGGGATCGATCTCGACGATATCGCCGCCGATGTCGCCACCCGCCACCAACTCGCCTACCTCGACCGCCCCGACGAGCGCGCACATCGCGAACTCGAGGTCGGCGGCGACTACCAGTGGCGCCGGGAGGGCGAATACCACCTGTTCAACCCGGACACGGTGTTCAAACTGCAGCACTCCACCCGCACCGGGCAGTACTCGGTGTTCAAGGAGTACACCGCTCTGGTCGACAACCAGAGCGAGAAGATGGCGTCCCTGCGCGGGCTGCTGGAATTCAAGACGGGTGCCCGCCCGCCGGTGCCGATCGACGAGGTCGAACCGGCCAGCGAGATCGTCAAACGGTTCTCCACCGGTGCCATGAGCTACGGCTCGATCTCGGCCGAGGCGCACGAGACGCTGGCGATCGCGATGAATCGGCTGGGCGGACGGTCGAACTCCGGTGAGGGCGGCGAAGCCGTCAGCCGTTTCGAGCACGACCCGAACGGCGACTGGCGGCGCAGCGCCATCAAACAGGTGGCCTCCGGCCGGTTCGGGGTCACCAGCCACTATCTGACCAACTGCACCGATATTCAGATCAAGATGGCACAGGGCGCCAAACCCGGTGAGGGCGGCCAACTTCCGGGTCACAAGGTGTACCCGTGGGTGGCCGAGGTGCGGCATTCCACGCCGGGCGTGGGGTTGATATCGCCGCCGCCGCATCACGATATCTATTCGATCGAGGACCTCGCCCAGCTGATCTACGACCTGAAGAACGCCAACCCCGAGGCTCGTATCCATGTGAAGCTGGTCAGCGAGAACGGGGTGGGGACCGTCGCGGCGGGGGTGTCCAAAGCGCACGCCGACGTGGTGCTGATCTCCGGTCATGACGGCGGTACCGGCGCCACCCCGTTGACGTCGATGAAACACGCTGGGGCGCCGTGGGAGCTGGGTCTGGCCGAGACACAGCAGACCTTGCTGCTCAACGGTCTTCGCGACCGGATTGTTGTGCAGGTGGACGGCCAGCTCAAGACCGGCCGGGACGTGGTGGTGGCCGCCCTGCTCGGGGCCGAGGAGTTCGGCTTCGCAACCGCGCCGCTGGTGGTGTCGGGATGCATCATGATGCGGGTCTGCCACCTCGACACCTGCCCGGTGGGGGTTGCCACCCAGAATCCGGTGCTGCGGAAGAAATTCACCGGACAGCCCGAGTTCGTCGAGAACTTCTTCGTGTTCATCGCCGAAGAGGTGCGGGAGATGATGGCCCAGTTGGGTTTCCGTACCGTCAACGAGATGGTCGGCCAGGTCGACGTGCTCGACACGGCCCGCGCGGTGGCACATTGGAAAGCGCGGAAACTGGATCTGGCCCCGGTTCTGTACGAGGCTGAATCGGCGTTCATGAACCAGGACCGGTACTGCAGCTCGCGCCAGGACCACGGGCTGGACAAGGCGCTCGATCAGCAGTTGATCGCGCGCTGCCGCGAGGCACTGGATTCGGCGGTGCCGGTGCGGTTCTCGATGAAAATCTCCAACACCAACCGCACGGTCGGCACCATGCTCGGGCATGAGGTGACCAAGGCGCACGGTGGCGACGGCCTGCCCGACGGCACCATCGACATCACCTTCGAGGGCTCGGCGGGGAACAGCTTCGGCGCTTTCCTGCCCCGCGGGATCACGCTGCGGGTGTACGGCGATGCCAACGACTATGTGGGCAAGGGCCTCTCCGGCGGTCGGATCGTCGTGCGGCCCTCCGATGACGCCCCGGACGGTTATGTGGCCGAGGACAACATCATCGGCGGCAATGTGATCCTGTTCGGCGCCACCAGCGGCGAGGCGTTCATCCGCGGCACCGTCGGGGAGCGCTTCGCGGTCCGAAACTCAGGGGCGCAGGCGGTCGTCGAGGGGGTGGGCGACCATGGTTGCGAGTACATGACCGGCGGCAGGGTGGTGATCCTGGGGCCGACGGGGCGTAACTTCGCCGCCGGTATGTCCGGCGGGATCGCCTATCTGTACGACCCGCAGGGCCTGCTGCCGGCCAACCTCAATCCCGAGATGGTGGATCTCGAGGGGTTGGGCGACGATGACATCGAATGGCTGCGCGGCACGCTGGCAGCGCATTGCGATGCCACCGATTCGGCTCTGGCCCGGGCGATCCTGGCCGACTGGCCGCGAAAGGCAGGGGATTTCGTGAAGGTGATGCCGCGGGACTACAAGCGGGTACTGGCCGCGATCGCCGAGGCTGAACGCACCGGTGCCGATGTGGACGAAGCGATCATGGCGGCGTCCCGTGGCTGACCCGAGCGGTTTCCTCAAGTACACCCGCCGCGAGACCCCGAAGCGCCGGCCGGTTCCGCTGCGGCTGCGGGACTGGAACGAAGTCTACGAGGACTTCGACCACGGGGCGCTGCAGCAGCAGGCGGCTCGCTGTATGGACTGCGGAATCCCGTTCTGCCACAACGGCTGCCCGCTGGGCAACCTGATCCCGGAGTGGAACGACCTGGTCTACCGGGACCGATGGCATGACGCCATCGAACGACTGCACGCCACCAACAACTTTCCGGAATTCACCGGCCGGTTGTGTCCGGCCCCGTGTGAGTCGTCCTGCGTCCTGGGAATCAACGCCGATCCGGTGACCATCAAACAGGTCGAGGTCGAGATCATCGACAACGCCTTCGACGAGGGCTGGGTGCAGCCCAACCGACCACATCTGGTCACCGGTAAATCGGTGGCGGTCGTCGGTTCGGGTCCGGCCGGCCTGGCCGCCGCCCAGCAGTTGACCCGCGCCGGCCATGACGTCACCGTCTTCGAACGCGCGGACCGGATCGGCGGCCTGCTGCGCTACGGCATCCCCGAGTTCAAGATGGAGAAGCGGCATATCGACCGCCGCCTCGAGCAGATGGTGGCTGAGGGCACCACGTTCAAGGCCGGTGTCAACGTCGGCGTCGACCTCACCGCCGACGAACTGCGGGAGCGCTTCGACGCGGTGGTCCTGGCCGGCGGTGCGACCGACTGGCGCGACCTGCCCGTTCCGGGCCGCCAGTTCGCCGGTATCCACCAGGCGATGGAGTATCTGCCGTGGGCGAATCGGGCCACCCACGGCGACCCGGTTCTCGACGCCGACGGCGAACCGCCGATCACCGCCCGGGGCAAGCGGGTCATCATCATCGGCGGTGGTGACACCGGCGCGGACTGCCTGGGAACCGCTCATCGCCAGGGCGCGGTGGAGGTTCACCAGTTCGAGATCATGCCCAAGCCCGGCGCCGACCGCGACCCGTCCACGCCGTGGCCGACCTACCCGCTGATGTTCCGGGTGTCCTCGGCCCACGAGGAGGGCGGTGAGCGGGTGTTCTCGGTCAACACCGAGCGATTCCTGGGCGCCGACGGCGCCGTCACCGGTCTGCGCGCTCATGAGGTGGTGATGTCCGGCGGCAAGTTCGAGAAGGTCGAGGGCAGCGATTTCGAACTCGAAGCCGACCTGGTGCTGCTGGCGATGGGCTTCGTCGGGCCGGAGAAGCCGGGCCTGCTGACCGACCTGGGTGTGGAACTCACCGAGCGGGGCAATGTGTCCCGTAACGCGGACTTCGAAACCTCGGTGCCGGGTGTGTTCGTGGCCGGCGATATGGGTCGGGGACAGTCGTTGATCGTCTGGGCGATCGCGGAGGGACGGGCCGCCGCCGCCGGCGTGGACCGCTATCTGATGGGTCATACAGCTTTGCCGGCGCCCATCGAACCAACCGCCGTGCCGCAACGCTAGCCACTTCAGTAACATGAGAAACAGCTGAGCAGCAACGGCGCGCCTCCCGTCGTTTTCGGTGTGATCCAGCTCTAATTGCTGAGGAGGGGCGCTGCGGTTAAAGTGTCCCGGTTGTCAACGATGTCGACCACTGGAGAGATTTCGTGTTGCTCAACCCGATCCCGATCCCCAATCCGTTGGCGCTGTCCCGGGCCGGGCGCATGCTGTGGTCGTTGGTGCGCCATCCGGTCAAGAGCCGGGAGTTCCCCGCCCGGCATGAACGGCTGGTCACTGCCGACGAACTGATGCGCTACGGGCTGTTCACTTAGATCCCCGGCGATCGGGGCGGCTGTCCCGGGCGCCAGAGCCCCGAATCCCGGATGGCGTCGGCCAGCGGTTCCAGCACCGCCGGGTCATACGGCAGCGGCAGATAGACGATCGCCAGGTCCAGGCCCTCCGCGCCCAGCGCGATCGCGTCCTCGATGACGCCGCGGTAGCCGCGATCCGCAGTCAGGCGCAGATGCGCCGAAAGCATGATCTCCTTCGGGTTGCGGCCGACGTCCGCGCAGTGCGCCTTCAGGACGTCGCGTTTGCGGGCGAACTCCGCGGGGGTTCCGCCGACGAAGTTCCAGTGCTGGGCGTAGCGGGCGGCGATGCGTAGGGTTCGCCGCTCGCCGCTGCCGCCGATGCAGATCGGCGGGTGCGGGCGTTGCGGGCCCTTGGGCTCGTTGCGGGCCGCCCTGAGCCGGTAGTACCGACCGTCGAAGTCGGTGGTCGGCTGGCTGAGCAGACCGATGAGCACCTGACAGGCCTCCTCGAACCGGTCGAAGCGCTCGGTCAGCGAACCCAATTCGATCCCGTAGGCCGCCGACTCCTCCTCATTCCAGCCCGCCCCGAGGCCGAGCTCCAACCGTCCCCCGGAGATGATGTCCAGCGCGGCAGCCATATTGGCCAGCACCGCGGGGTGGCGGTGATGAACCCCGGTGACCAGAACCCCCAGTCGCAGCCGGCTGGTGGCCTGGGCCAGTGCGGTCACGGTGGTCCAGCCCTCCAGGCAGGGTCCGGCCGGGTCGGAGAAGATCGGGTAGAAGTGGTCGAAGGTCCAGCCGGAGTCGAAGACGTCGATATCGTCGGCGGCCCGCCACACCGCGAGCATGTCTGCCCAGGTGGTGTTCTGTGGTGAGGTCTTGAACGCGAATCGCACCCACCGACCCTAGTCGGTGATTGCTGGCCGATGCTATCCGTGACAACGCAAAGTAACGCCAAAGCTGAATTGACCCAGTTCAGCGCCCTCGACATACTGGCCCCATGGTGGGGGGCGCCGAGGGGCAGTGGGTTAGCGACAGGGACCTCGTCGATGCGGTACTCCGGGATCTGACCGAGTCGGCTCAGCGGTGGGAGGCCCTCGTCGAGGAGGCGGAAACCGTCACCTACAGCGTCGATATGGGTGATATCCGGGCGGTCGCCAACTCCGACGGCAAGCTGATCGACCTGACCCTGCATCCCGCGGTCACCACCGACTACAGCCACACCGAGTTGGCCGAACGGCTCAACGTCGCGTTCGCCGCCCTGCGCGACGAGGTCCAGCAGGATTACCACCACCGGTACGGGGGCGAGTTGTCATGAGAACCGGGAGGCCGACGTGCCGCTGAACCTGTCCAACCGGGACCAGAACTCCGGTCATCTGTTCTACAACCGACGTCTGCGTGCCGCGCTCACCCGGTTCTCGGTGCGGATGCGTCACGATGACCGCAAACAGCAGGCGGCGCTGGCGCTGTCCCTGGTGTTCGTGCTGCTCGGGTGCGGCTGGATGGCGCTGCTCAACGTGATGAAACCGGCCGGCCTGGTCGGGCAGTCGGTGATCGTCGGCAACCGGGACACCGGCGCGCTGTACGCCGATATCGGCGGCCGACTGCACCCGGCGCTCAACCTGACTTCGGCCCGGCTGGCCACCGGAAGCGCGTCGTCGCCGACGTGGGTGAAGTCCCGGGAGATCGACAAACACCCCACCGGGCCGATGATCGGCATCCCGGGCGTTCCGGATGATCTGGCGATAGCGGCCAATCCGGTATCGGCCTGGGCCGTGTGCGACACCGCCCCGGTTCGGGGCAGCGGCGGCGCGGTCACCGTGACCACCATCGCCGGTGAGCTGTCCGGCGGTGGCCGCGCCGAGCCGATGACCCCGGCTGCGGCCGTCCTGGCCACGCACCGGGGCATCACCTACCTGATCTGGAACGGTCAACGCAGCCGCATCGACCCGACCGATCGTGCGGTGACCTTCAACCTCGGCCTGGACCCCGGCGTGACCCGCCCGGTCGAGATGTCCAACGCCCTCTTCGACGCCATACCCGCCGCCGAACCCCTCGTCGTGCCGACGGTTCCGGCCGCCGGCAGCCCGTCCCGGCTGCTGCCCGGGTCAGTGGTGGGGCGGGTGCTGGAGACCCGCACCGCCAACGGGGAACTCAGCGGTTTCTACGTCCTGCTGGCCGACGGCGTCCAGCGGGTCACCGGGTTCGTGGCCGATCTGCTGCGGACGGCGAACAGCCAGGGAGCCAGCACGCCGCAACTCGTCTCGCCGGATGTGCTCGTCGACATCCCCGAAGTGGAGGTGCTGAACGTCGGCCGGTATCCCGCCGGCAAACTGCGCTTCGTCGACACCGACGCGAACCCGGTCAGCTGCGTGGCCTGGACCAAATCGGCTACCGACCCGCAGGCCACCGTCCGGGTGTACAGCGGACGGGGCCTGCCGGTCTCGCCGGCCCTGGACTCCCGGCTCGTCGCACTGGTTCGGGATATCCGGGACCGGGACGCCGTGCAGGCGCAGCAGACCCTGATCCTGCCGGGTGCGGCGAATTTCGTCGCCACGACCAGCGCGGCGCTGACCGCCGACACCCGGGAAAGCCTGTACTGGATATCCCCGCAGGGTGTCCGATACGGAATCGAACGTGACCGGGACACGCTGCAGGCGTTGGGAATCGATCCGCGTCGGGCCGTCCAGGCGCCGTGGCCGATCATTCGGACCTTCGCCGCCGGGCCGTCCGTCAACCGGGTGGACGCACTGCTGGCCCGGGACGCCATCACACCGGGCGGCCCGGCGAGCCGGTTGGCCGCACCCGGGGACGGGGAGAGCTAGAGGTGTCCAAACGAGGTTTCGTTCGCGGGCCCAGAACACCGGTGCCGACGGTGCCGCCGGTACGGGTCGCCGTGGCGCCGCCGCTCGCACTGCCCGAGCGTGAGCCGCGCAATCTCCTGCTGATGATCGCCGCGCCGGCGCTGCTGGTGGGGATCATCGGGACGCTGGTCGTGATGTACACCTCCGGTGTGCGGTCACTGCAGTCCGGCTTCTTTCCGATGATCGGTCTGGTCGGGTTCGCGGCGCTGATGTTCACCGGCCGGTTCGGCCGTGGCCGCCGGGTCAGCTGGGGAGAACAGGAGAAACAGCGCCGGAGCTATCTGCGTCAACTCGACGAGGATCGCGATGAGGTGCAGCGCGCCGCCCAGCAGCAGCGGCGCAGCGCACTGTTCGTCCACGCCGACCCGCAGCATCTCGATACCGTCATCGGCGGGCCGCGAATGTGGGAACGGCGCCCGGCTGACCCCGACTTCCTCGATGTCCGACTCGGTATCGGGGTGCAGGCCACCGCGGACTCGGCGGTGTCGCTGCAGTGGCCCGAGGTGCCCGTCGGCGAGGAACTCGAACCCGTCAGCGGGCGGGCGCTGCGGGACTTCATTCTCGAGCAGAGCCGGATCCGCGATGTGGCGAAAGTGCTGAGCCTGCGGTCCAAACCCGGGTTCAGCTTCATCGGCGGGGACCCAGCGGAGGTGCACGCGCTGATCAGATCGCTGCTGTGCTCGCTGGCGGTCCACCACAGTCCGGCCGAGGTGAAGCTGATGGTGGTCACCCGCCACCCCGAGCAGTGGACGTGGCTGGTCTGGCTACCGCACAACCAGCATGACGAGATGTTCGACGCGTGCGGTCTGCGCCGGCTGGTGTTCACCTCCCCGGCCGAGCTGGAGGACGCGCTGGACGCCGAATTACACCGTAAGGGGCGCGGGCCGTGGGCCCCGCCCGGCGGCTCGAGCCCCACGACGACGGGCTCGCCGCTGCTGTCCGGGACGGCATCCGCCCTGGGCCCGCACTGGGTCATCGTGGATGACAACGTGGGGATGCCCGAGCAGTGGGAGGCGGTGACCGGTCAGAAGGGGATGGCCGGCATCACCGTGCTGCGGCTGGCGACGCGGCCCGGCGAGGGTGTCGGATTCGGGGATCCGGACCAGAGATTCGAGCTGCGGGAGGGGCGGCTTCGGCACCGCGGCGCCTTCTACGCCGTGGCGGACATGCTGGCCGAGACCACCGCCGGCCGGTATGCGCGGGCGCTGGCGCGCTGGTCCCCGACCACCGCCGGCGAGCTGTCCGAGGCCGGCAGCCAGGGTGCGGAGTTGTTGCGGTCGCTGGGCATCGACGATCCCCGCCGTCTTGATCTCGACCGGTTGTGGGCGCACAGCCGCGGACGGGGCGACCCGCGCTGGGCGATGATCCCGGTGGGAGTCAAACCCGGTGGTGAGCTGCAGCATGTGATCCTGCGCGCCAAGGATTTCGGCGGCTACGGGTTCCACTCGGTGGTGATCGGCACGTCCGGTTCAGGCAAGTCGGAGTATTTTTTGGCCCTGTGCAACGGGATCGCGCTGACCCATTCCCCGGAGACGTTCATCGTCATCTTCGTCGATATGAAGTTCGAGTCGGCAGCCCAGGATCTGGAGGGTCTGCCGCACGTCGCGGCCTCGCTGTCCAACCTCGGCAAGGACGACCGCCATCTCGCCGAGCGGATGCGCAAAGCCATCGACGGTGAAATGGCGCGACGCTATGCGCTGTTCAAACAGGCCGGTGCCCGCGATGCCAACGAGTATGAGGAGATGCGGCTCGCCGGAAGGGATCTCGAACCGGTCCCCATCCTGCTGGTCATCATCGACGAGTATCTGGAGCTGTTCCATCACCACCCGGATTGGATCGACCTGGTCATTCACATCGGCCAGGAGGGTCGCGGCTGCAATGTGTTCTTCACCCTGGGCGGTCAGCGGCTGGACCTGTCGTCACTGAGTAAAGCGAAGAGCAACATCGCCTTTCGGGTCGCGCTGCGTGCTGAAACCGCCGAGGACTCCCGCGACGTGATCGGCAGTGATGCCGCCCTGCATTTGCCCTCGAAGGAGAACGGGTACGGGCTGCTCAAGATCGGGCCGCGGGAACTCGAGCAGTTCCGGTGCTTCTACGTCTCGGCGCCGTTCGTCGTGCCGAAGAAATCCGTAGCCGCCGATACCACGGTCGCGGTGAGCTTCAGTCAGCCGCGATCGTTGACCTGGGAGTACCAGCCGCTCAACGCCGACGACAGCCGGGCGCTGGCGATCGCCGACGAGCCGGAAGAGGAGCCGGACGAATTTCTCTACCACGCAGACGGTTTCAAGCGGAAAAAACTACTTGACGTCATTCGGGAGTCCCTGGTGTCGCACCCGGTGCGGGCACCCCACCGAATCTGGCTGCCTCCGCTGGAGATCGGTGAGACCGCCGACGCGCTGGTCGAACGCTGGCGCGGTAAACCCTGGTGGATGGATTACGGACAGAACCCCGGGCTGGTCTTTCCGGTGGGTGTTGAGGACTTCCCGGAGGAGCATGACCAGCGGGTACATGTCCTCGATGTCGAGATGGACAATGTCATGGTGGTCGCCACCGCTCAGCGCGGGAAGTCGACCACCCTGATGACGCTGGTCACCACTGCGGCATTGATGTACGCACCGGAGCGGGTCACCTTCTACTGTGTGGGTGCGTCGCTGTATCCGGTTGAGGCGTATCCGCATGTCGCCGGTGTGGTGAGCCTCACCGACCCCGAGGGGATGTCGAGGACGATCGCGACCATCGAGGGGCTGATCCGGACCCGTGAGGCCTCGTTCAAGCGCCATCAGATGGATATCGCCGAGTTCCGGGAACGCCGGTTCGGCACCCCGGCCGGCGGTAGCACCGACCCGGAGGACAAGTTCGGCGACGTTTTCCTGGTGATCGACAACTTCGGCGACCTGTACGACAAGGACAATGGCCTCGGTGACCGGGCGATCGCCATTGCCCGCCAGGGTCTTTCCTATGGGGTGCATGTCATCACCAGTGCCAGCGGCTGGCTGGTCGGACAGAAACAGGCCCTGCTGACCGTCGCCAACGCGCGTATCCAGCTTCGGCTGAGCAACCCCGACGAGACCCAGATGGGCACCGGGATGGACCACCGGCGGGCGGCACGACAGACTCTGGATCGGCCGGGTTTCGGGATCACCAGGACCGGCCACGAACTGCTGATCGGGGTACCGGAAATCCTCGACTCCGACGGGAACCGGCTGAGCACCCGTGGCGTCGGGGCCATGATCTCCTCCCAGACCGGAGCCGGGAAGGTGGAGACCCTGGCCCGGTTGCCGGAGCGAATCGACCTGCGCGACATCGTTTCCGCCTACCGTTCCGCCAGCCCGGACACCGACGGTGGCGCCGCATTCACCATCGCGTTCGCCCTCGGCGAGAGCGCCCTCAAACCCGTGGTGCTGCCGACCCTGCAGGTGCCGCACCTGCTGGTGGTCGGCCGACAGGGCTGCGGGAAGACGACGACGCTGGCGGCCATCGGTCAGGCGATCGCGGCGAACCTGTCACCGGATCAGGCCCAGATCACCATCATTGATCCGAAGACCAGCCTGATCGGCCGAATCCCGGACGGCGCGGTTCGGGCATACGCCTACACCCCCGACGATATCGACCGCGCACTGGCCGAGGTCGCCGGAATCGTCGGCGACCGGCTGCCGCCCTCCGGGCTGACGCAGGGGGAACTGCTGGCCCGCCCGGGGTGGACCGGGCCGCATCACTTCGTGCTGATCGACGACGAGCAGGAACTCAGATCCGGCGGGGTGGTGGGCAAACAGGCTGCGACGGCACCGCTGTGGAACCTCATCGAACGCGGCCGTGAGATCGGGCTGCACGTGATCGCCGGCCGCCTACCGGGGAACTGGGCCGGGGTGTCGGCGATGAGCCCCTTCCTGCAGAAACTCACCGGGTCCCGGACTCCCACGCTGTTCATGGACAACGATCCGCAGGCGGTGAAAGTGTTCGGGCGCATCAGTGCCCAACAGTTGGCGCCCGGCCGGGGGCTGCTGGTCAACACCGATGGGGTGATGGAGGGTGTTCTCGTCGGCGACCCGGCATGAGGATGATCGCCGGGGCTCCCCGGGCGTCGCCGGCCGGGGCTGGCCGGCCGGGGCTCTCCGGGTGCTTATGGTTTTGCCCACCTTTGAGCGACACCGTCGGGTTTCGGGCCGGCCTGATCCGTGGCCGCCGGTAGATGTCACCGGTTGGTCGGCGTTCAGTGGTCATAGATGTCACCCGTTGGTCGGCGTTCAGTGGTCATCGCCGGCAGTTGTCGCTCAAAGGTGGGCAAAAGCACTACACCCCCGCATACACCGAGGCCCGCGCATCAGCGGCCCCGTGCGCTCCCCGGTCCTACTCGACCTCGATCGGACCCTCCTGCGGCCCCTCCTCCTGCGCCGGCTGGACTGCCAGCGACGGGAAGCCGCGCAACGGGCCTTCGGCAGTTGCGTCCCAGCCCGGGAAAACCAGGTCCGACCGCAACCACACGGTCAGCAGTTGGGCCAGACCGTTCAGGCTGTTGAAATGGGTGCGCTCGTGACCGTGGCTGGCGTCGACCCCGAAGCCCAGTAACGCCACCCGAAGGTGCGCACCGGCCTCGATTGCGGCGGCCGCGTCGGAGCGATAATGGGCGAAGGTGTCGCGTACGACCTCGATATCGTGCTGGCGCGCCAGCGCATGCAGACGCCGGGTCAGGTGATAGTCGAACGGGCCGACGCTGTCGGCCATGGTCACCGTCACCGCCGTCTCCCTGGACTGCTGCCCCGGGGCGACGATCGCGGCGTCGACCGAGACCATCTCGGCGACATCCGAGTCCAGTCCGTGGCTGGCCCCGTGTCCGATCTCCTCGGTGCAGGTCACCAGAAGCTGGGCGCGAACCGGCAGTTCCACCTCGGCTTCCTTCAGCGCCTTCAGCGCCGCGAGGGTGGCCGCCACCCCGGCCTTGTCGTCCAGGTGCCGCGAACGTATGAAACCGTTGTCGGTGATCAGCGGATGGGCCAGCGGGGCGACGAAATCGCCGACGTCCAGGCCCAGCGCCCGGAGTTCCTCGATACTCGATACATGCTCATCGAGGCGGACCTCGACGTGGTCCCAGGAAACGCCCTGCGAGTCGACCTCCTCGTTCCAGCGGTGCCCGGACGCTTTCAATGGAAGCACCTGGCCGTTGTAAACGGTTCCCAGATCGTCCGGGAACACCCATACCGCGGCACCCTCGGAGAACCGCGCCGAATGGGTCCCGACCGGCTTCAGTTCCAGCCGGCCGTTGCTCTTCAGATTCCGGATCATGGCGCCGATGGTGTCGGTGTGCACCACCACCGCCCGACTGGCCTCAGAGTCGGCCGGTCCGCCGAGGTCCGCCACGATTGCTCCACGCCGGGTGACGCGGAACGGGACCTCGAGCCGGTCCAACCGCTCACCGACATACTGCTGGACATGGTCGGTCCGACCGGTCGGGCTGGGAATTTCCAGCAGTTCCAGCAGCACCCGGCGCAGGAATTCGAGGTCGATCTCCAAGGCGGTGTCTGGGGCAGTCATCCCTGCACCGTAACGCCCGCCGCATCGAGAGGTGCGTGTTGACGTGGCCGCAGGATCAGGGAGCCGGGTCCGCGCTGGATCCTCGTCGGGTGGGCCGGCGGGTCTTGGCTGACCGGGCTGCCTGTGACGGCGACGCCGTGGTCGGGAACAGCAGGTCCACAAACCGCTCGGTGGTCGGCTGCGGCTCGTGGTTGGCCAGCCCGGGGCGTTCGTTGGCTTCGATGATGACGTACTCGGGCTGGTCGGGTGCGTCCGCCAGCAGGTCGATACCGGTGACCGGGATCGCCAGGGCCCGGCTGGCGGCGACGCACGCCTCCGCCAACTGCGGATGCAGTTCGGAGGTGACGTCGTGGATGGTTCCGCCGGTGTGCAGATTCGCGGTCCGGCGCACCGTCAGCTCCTGGCCCTTCGGCAGGATGTCGGTCATCGCCCAGCCCGCTTCGGCGACGGTCTCGGTGGTGCCACCGTCCATCGGTATCCGCGACTCGCCGCCGGTCGCCGCGGCGCGGCGCCGGGACTGCCGTTCGATCAACTCGCCGATGGTGTGGATGCCGTCACCGAGGACCCAGGCCGGCCGGCGTATGGCGGCCGCGACCACCTTGTGGTCGATGACGAGCACCCGGATGTCCTGGCCGGTCACCATCTCCTCGATCAGAACGTCGGGGCAGTGCGCCCGGGCCTCCGCGACCGCGCGCCGCAGCGCATCCGGTTCCGTCACCCCCACGGTGATGCCCTGGCCCTGCTCACCGCGAGCGGGTTTCACCACGACCGTGCCCACCTCTTCGAGGAAGTCGACATTCGCGGCGTCGTCACCGGCGGTGACACCGCGCGGAATCCGCAGGTCGGCGTCCGCCAGAACGCGACGGGTGACCCGTTTATCGTCACACCGGGCCATCGCCAGCGCGCTGGTCAACTCCGACAGCGACTCCCGGGTATGAATGACCCGGGCGCCCTGGGTGAGCCTCAGTTCACCCCACTGGGGGTCGGTCACCTCGACCCGGATCCCGCGGTGCAGTGCCTCGTCGGCAACGATTTTCGCGTACGGGTTCAGCTCCTCGTAGTGTTCGGGGGGCGCGGCGCGGAACAGCCGCTCGTTGATCGGGTTCTTACGCTTGACCACGAGTTCGGGCACCTGACGGAAACCCAGTCGCTCATAAAGGCGGATGGCGCCGGTGTTGTCCGCCAGAACCGACAGATCAACGAAAGCCCTTCCGCGGGAGGCCATCTCGGCGGCCAGCCGTCCGAGTAGCGCCTGACCCAGACCCATGGGGGCGACATCGGGATCAACCGTCAGGCACCACAGGGAGGACCCGTTGGCCGGATCGTCGAACAGCGCGGCATGGTCCACGACGGTGACGGTGCCGATCACCGGACCCGTCGACAGCGACGCCACCAGATGCATGACCTCCGGCCGGGACGCCACCTGCAGCAGGACGTCCGAGGGAGCGGTGACCATACCGTTGCGCGCGTAGATCGCATTGACCGCATCGGCCTCCTCGAGGGTCTGCAGCTCGGCGATCGTCACATTCGGGGGCGGCTCGGTACTGATCCCCTCAGCCGGCAGATCGAGGCGGAAGGTCAACGACGGATCCACGAAGAACTCGTCCGGGTGGTCGGCGACGAACACGTGGGCGTCCCGCAGGTAAATGCAGATATCGCGGGTGCCCTCGATCTCGGCGCGCAGCACCTCGGCCGCCTCACCACGATCCGCGAACGTCTGGCCGAACACGATCTGACCCCAGCCGCAGTCCAGCGCCACCCCCCGCGAGGGATGAGACTTCTCGACATCGGCGTGCGCTATCCGCGGGTCGCCACCGGGGCCGATGACCTCCCGCGCCGGCTCAGATTCCATGGTTCTGCAACCACATCTCGAGCAGGCCGAGTTGCCAGAGCTTATTGCCCAGCAGCGGTGTCAGCTCGCTGTTGGGGTCGGCGAGCAGGGCATCGACATAATCCGGGCGGAACAGCCCGCGGTCCCGGGCGGCCGGATCGTGCAGGGCATCTCGCACCCGGGCGAGCACCTTGCCCTCGAGATGGGTGATACCGGGGACGGGGAAGTACCCCTTCGGCCGGTCGATCACCTCATGGGGCAGCATCCGCCGGCCGATGGACTTCAGCACGCCCTTACCGCCCTGAGCGAGTTTGAGATCCGGCGGGCAGGTCGCGGCAAGCTCGACGAACTCGTGGTCGAGGAACGGTACCCGGGCTTCGAGCCCGTGCGCCATCGTCATGTTGTCGACCCGTTTGACCGGATCGTCGACGAGCATCACCTCGGTGTCGATGCGCAGCGCGGCATCCACCGCTGTCTGGGCGCCCGGGGCGGACATATGGGCGGTGACGAACTCGCGGGCCGGGTCACCGGGGGCCAGGTAGTCCGGGTTGAGCACCCGGGCCAGCCCGGCGGCATCGCGATCGAAGAAGGCCGTGGCGTAGGTATCGACCGCGGCCGCACGCGGCACCCCGGCCAGCGGTGGGTACCAGTGATATCCACCGAGGATCTCATCGGCGCCCTGGCCGGACTGTACGACTTTCAGATGTCGGGAGACGGCCTCGGAGAGCAGGTAGAAGGCAACGGCGTCATGGCTGACCATCGGTTCGGCCATCGCCTGTACCGCGGCCTCCAGGGGCGGCAGCAGGTCGGTGTGGGGGATCAGGATCCGGTGGTGATCGGTCGCGAACGTCGCGGCGATCACATCGGAATACTGGAATTCGTCGCCCTCCCGGCCGCCCACGGACTCGAAGCCGATCGAGAACGTCGACAGCCCGGTTTGCCCCTGCTCGGCCAGCAGCGCCACCACCAGCGAGGAATCCAGCCCACCGGAGAGGAGGACCCCCACCGGGACATCGGCGACCATCCGTCGGCGCACCGCCGTGGACAGCGACTCGGCGAGAGCGTCCTGCCAGTCGGTATCGCTCCAGTCGCTGCGGTCCCCGTCGCGGGCGAACGCCGCGTCCCAGTAACGGCGTTCGCGCCGGGTGCCGTCGGGTTCGTAGACCCGCACGGTGGCGGGCGGCAGTTTCCGCACGCCGGCCAGGATGGTTCGAGGCGGGGGCACCACCGAGTGGAATGACATGTAGTGCGCCAGGGCCACGGTGTCGATGGTCGTGTCGATACCGCCGGCAGCCAGCAATGCGGGCAGGGTGGAGGCGAACCGCACGGTGTCGCCGGACTCGGCCACATATAGCGGTTTGATCCCCAGCCGGTCTCGGGCGAGGATGACGCGGTTGGTGTCCCGTTCGACGATGGCCACCGCGAACATCCCGATGAGGTGCTCCACAAAGGCCTCGCCCCATTCGGTGTAGGCCTTCAGCACCACCTCCGAATCGCCGTGGGAGAAAAACCGGTGCCCTTTGGCGGTGAGCTCCTCGCGCAGTTCGATGTAGTTGTAGATGCAGCCGTTGAACACTCCGGTGATACCGGCCGCCGAGTCGACGATCGGTTGCCCGCTGGCCGCGGACAGATCGATGATCTTCAGGCGCTGATGTGCCAGCGCCACCGGGCCGGATGCCCAGGTCCCCGAGTCATCGGGTCCGCGATCGGCCATCGTCGCCGCCATCCGGTCGACGGTGGCCACATCCGCCCGCCTGCCGTCCAACCGAATCTCTCCCGCGAATCCGCACATGGGTCCAGTGTCCCAGGGTTCCGGCAGGTCGCCACCGCAGCTGTCGCGCAGAGGTGGTCAAACTCGCCCCTGGGTGGTCAAACTCACGACGCGATCGCACGGGCGCCCCACGACGGCGCCCCCCTTGGCTAGCCGACTCTGCCGATCAGCACATCCCACGGATCCGCACCGGAGAGCAGCAGTCGGCCCAGCCGGCGTGCATAGTGCGCGGTGTCGCCGAACTCCTCGATCCAGCACCGGGCCCGCATGGTCACCAGCCACAGCCGGTGTTCGAGGGTCACGCCGATGGCACCGTGTAACTGGTGGGCCGCGGTGACCACACCGGGCACCACCTGACCGAGGGTCACCTTGGCGGCCGTCACCGCGAAGTCGGTCCGGGGGTCCTCGAAGCCGAAATCCACAGCCGCTGCCACAGCGAGATTGGCCGCGGCGCGGGCGCGTTCCACCTCACCTGCCATAGTCGCCAAGTTGTGCTGCACCGACTGGAACGCGCTGAGCGGACGGCCGAACTGCTCGCGCTCGCGGGTGTGTGCCACCGAGAACTCGACGGCGGCATCAAGTGCTCCGAGGGTCTGCATACAACGCGCCCAGGCGCCGCGCCGGGTCAGTTCATCGATGGTCCCGGCGGCGGTGAACGAGTCGTAGCTCTCATCGACGGAGACGTGATCACGGGGTTCGCCGCCGGTATTGCGTCCCCTCGTGACGGACAGCCGCGCCGGATCGCCGACCGCCACCATCAGCCGGTCGCCGTCCCGGAGTGCCAGCACCACCGCTGCGGCCTCCGCGGCGTAGGGAACGTCTGTGAGGTGAGCGATGATCCGGCCACCGGATCTGCTCGCCCGGCCGGCCGCGACGGTCAGCGGACCGGTATCCGGAATGTCCAGGCCGGCAGTGGTGGCCAGCCAGCCGGCCAGTAGGTCGGTCTCGGCCACCGGAACCGTCACCGCGTATCGGGCCAGTGAGCGCAGGGTGACCGCGACTTCGGCCGGGCCACCGCCGGAGTCGGTATCGCTGCCCAGGCGGGTCAGCCCGGCATCCTCGAGGTGACGCCAGGCAGCCGAATCCAGCGGGTCGGGCAGGGTGCGGTATCCGATGCGAGCCTCGAAGGACCGTGCGCCGATCTCGTCGACGAGATGGCGCAGGTCACTGAGATCATCAGTGCCGCTGCCGAACACACCGCCGCCCAGGACGCCTGTCATCGGTACTTTCTGTTCTTCGCGCAAGCGCTCATCGGGGTCCTCCGTTCTTCGCGCAAGCGCTCATCGGGGTCCTCCGTTCTTCGCGCAAGCGCTCATCGGTACTGTCCGTTCTTCGCGCAAGCGCTCATCAGCGCAACCCCATTCCCCGAGCCACCATCCCGCGCAGCACCTCGTTCGTGCCGCCGCGGAGGGTGAACATCGGCGCATGGGCCCGGGCCAACTCCAGCAGTACCGACACCCGTTCCCGGCCGTCGGCGCCGGTCGCCGCATAGGACAGCAGGTCGGCGGCCAGGTCCACCGACTCCTGCTCGAAACGGGTCCCCAGATCCTTGACCAGAGCCGCCTCGTTGACCGGGGACTGTCCGCACGCCAGCGCACGGGCCACCGACACCGATAGCTGACGCAGCGAAATCACCCGGGCCGCAAGCCCACCCAGCGCGGCCGTGGCGTGATCGTCGAGATCACCCTGATCGGCAAGCACCCGCATCAGTGCGGTCAACAACGGGGCGGTGCTGAGAATCCGCTCCGGCCCGCTGCGTTCGACGGACAACTCCGCGGTGACCTGTCGCCAGCCGTCGCCTTCGGTCCCGAGCAGGTTGGTATCTGCGACGAACACCTCCTCGAAGCTCACCTCGTTGAAGTGATGTTCGCCCGACATCAGCACGATCGGGCTGATACCGATCCCGGGTGCGTCGGTCGGCACGATGAACTGACTGAACCCGGCGTGGCGGCGGTCGGGATCGGCCGGGCGGGTCCGGGCCAGCACCACGATCTGGTGGGACAGATGGGCGCCGCTGGTCCACACCTTGGTTCCGGACAGTACCCACCCGCCGTCGGTGCGGGTGGCCCGTGTTGTCGCGGCGGCGAGGTCCGAACCGGCGTGCGGCTCACTCATCCCGATGGCCGAAAAGTACCGGCCCGCAGCGATTCTCGGCAAAATTCGGGTGCGCTGCTCCTCGGTGCCATAGGACATCAGACCGGGGCCCACCTGGCGGTCGGCGATCCAGTGCGCAGCGACCGGAGCCCCGCAGGCCAGCAGCTCCTCGGTCACCACATAGCGGTGCAGGTGGCTCAGACCCTGCCCGCCGTACTCCCTGGGAATGGTCAGTCCCAGAAATCCGGCGTCACCGAGGCGGGCGCTGAACGGTTCGTCCCAGTTCGACAGCCACGCGTCCACACTCGGCTGCCAGCCGAACTCGGCGCGGTCGGCGGCCAGGAACTCCCTCAACTCGTCCCGCAGCGCCGCGAGTTCGGGTTCGTCGGCGCACAGCGCCGGGAACTCGTCAGTCACTGCGTTCCCCGCCCCGCTCACCGGTATCCGGTGACGCGGGCGATGACCGCGGCCTTCCCGTCGTCCCCGATCGCGGTGGCATCCGCGATCGCCGAGGTGCGGCCGATCCGCAGCGCTCTGGCCTCATACACCGATTGTGCACCGGCGAGGAACGGCCGCAGGAAGTTCACCCGGATCGAGGCCGTCCGGAGCGGGATGTCCTGCTCGTGGTTGAACGCCGCCGCGGCGGCCAGTTCCAGCCCGGCGCTGCTCACCCCGCCGTGGACGATGCCGATCAGATTGTTGACCATCGGGTCCGGACCCTGACGCAGCCGGTAGACACCGTCGCGCACCGGCAGTGGTTCGGCGGACATCAGTTCTGCCAGTGTCGTATCCGGTGTGCGACGCAGCGGGTCCGCGCCGCGGTCCAGCGGCTCGTCCGGTCCGCCGGCCAGTGGCATGGTGCGCACCGTGCCGCCGCCGATCACGATGCCGCGATGGGTCAGCGTGCACACCGACAGCAGGGTGGCCCCGGCCGGACCGAGCGGACGGGCGGCCGCGATGACCGGCTCATCCGGATCGGCCAGCAGACGGTCGACGGCGCCGGGGCTCATCTCCACGGTCAACTCGCTGGAGACCGTCCACGCCCCGGGTCCGCACCGGTAGTAGTTGACCCGGCCGGCGACGTCGTCGACCAGGATGGCCAGGCCGGCCACCGAGGGCAGGCCGGTGAACGGGTTGCGCATACCGCCCACCGGCATCTGGGCCACAACGGTGAACTCCGACAGATCCTGTTCGAGCGTGCGGACGGAGAACCGGCTCAGAACGCTCAGCGGGGTCTCCGGATCCAGACCGTCGGCCCTGGTGGTTGTCATTGCGGTACCCGTCTCAGCGTGAGGTGGGGACCGGACATTTGGTGACGAATTCCCTTGCCCTGATCAAGAATTCGAGTTGCCCGGCGACGACGGTGAGAGGTTCGAGGCTTCGGGCCGCCCGGCAGAGCACCACCGCGCCCTCCATCGCCGCGATCGCGGTATCGGCCAGAGCCGCGGCCTCGACCGGGTCGAAGCCTTCCCGGATATAAGCCTGTCTGGCCGCATCCCGCCACCGACCGAAGATGGTGCTTGCCAGTGAGGTCAATTGTTGTTCATCCCGGCCGGAGCCGACCGCCGCCGCGAGCACCGGGCAACCGGCCGTGTAGTCGCTGCCGATGAGCGCCTCGCTCCACATCTCCACGAACTGGTTGAGCAGGGCGGTCGCACTATCGCCGGCGGCGGTGTCGATCCTGGCGGTGATCTCCTGGCCGGCGTACTCGAGAGCCTCACGAAGAAGCTGCCCCCGGCCGGCCGGAAAGTGGTGGTAAACCGAACCCCGTGGGGCGCCGCTGCGCGCGAGAACCGCGTCGATCGTCACCCCGGCGGCGCCGCGCTGACGCAGTAACTCGGCCGCACTGACCAGCATCGTGGTCCGGGTCGATCCTCGGGCCGTCACCTCACGCCGCACCGGAGGGGCGCGGTATCGCCCGTGCCGAGAGGAATCCGGGCCCCAGTAGGTGGCGCCGCTTGTCGGCGCGCCGGTTGATCCGGAGGCCGGCGATGTTCAACTCAACGATCCACATGCACACCTCCCAGTTGATACGTCGACAACAGGTCCGTAACTATGGTTATCAACATAATGGCGGCTCGTTACGGCCGCAAAGCGAACGGCTGTCGTCTCGGTTACAGCTTGATGACAGGACGTGACCGGTCACTTGTATGATCCACGTCATAGTCAGGTCCAGTCAGTTCTGCCGAGAGATACCGGAGGCCCGGCCATGAAGGTGATCACGTCCATCGACGACGCTCATGCGCTGGTGGGTCGGGAACTCGGGGTCAGCGATTGGCTGGCCATTGACCAGCAGCGCATCAACGATTTCGCCGACGTCACAGGTGACCACCAGTGGATCCACGTCGACGTCGATCGAGCCAGGGCGGAGAGTCCGTACCGGACCCCGATCGCCCACGGGTTCCTCACCCTGTCGCTGATCCCGGCACTGAGTAAAGACAACTTTCGTGTGGAGAACGCGAAACTGGCCATCAACTACGGACTCAACAAGGTCCGATTCCTCTCGGCGGTCCCGGTCGACAGCCGCATCCGAGTCCGATCCGAGCTGTCCGGGGCCGCCGCGGTGGACCAGAGCACCGTCAACATGACCGTCAAGCACACCGTCGAGCTCGATGGGGTGGACAAACCGGCTGCCGTCGCCGAGATGATCGTCCGGGTGATCTTCTAACCGACGGCGCCTAACCGCCGCGGCCCGCCCGCGAGCAGACGCAAAGTCGCACGCCAAACGCCTTTTTCGTGCGACTTTGCGTCTGCTCGCGCGGGAGCGGGCCCCGCGGGGGAGCGGGCCAGGGAGCGGGCCCCGCGCGGGAGCGGGCCGGGCAGGCGCGGGTGCGGGCTAGGCGGGTGGGGTGTAGCCGAACGGCAGCAGCACACTCTTGAGTTCGACATAGGCCTCGATACCCTCCGGCCCGTTCTCCCGGCCCACCCCGGAGTTCTTGTAGCCGCCGAACGGTGCACCAGGGTCGAAGGCGTACATATTCACCGCGTAGGTACCGGTGCGGATCCTCGAGGCGATCTCGATGGCCCTGTCGAAGTCGGTGGTCCACACACTTCCGGCCAGCCCGTAGTCGGAATCGTTGGCGATCCGGATCGCGTCGTCCTCGGTGTCGTACGGGATGACCGCCAGCACCGGGCCGAAGATCTCCTCCCGGGCGATGGCCATGGAGTTGTCGACGTCGGCGAACACCGTCGGCTCGACGAAGTAGCCGCTGTCGAGCCCCGCCGGCCGTTTTCCGCCGGTGACCAGCCGGGCACCTTCCCGCCGGCCGGTGGCGATATAGCCTTCGACCCGCTCGCGTTGTTTCTCGCTGATCAGCGGTCCGATCACCGCCCCCGGGTCATCGGGCAGGCCGACCGGCATCGCGGTGACGGCGGCGCCGATCTTCTCCACGATCTCCTCGTAGCGCGACCGTGGCGCCAGGATGCGGGTCTGGGCAATGCAGGCCTGCCCGGAGTTCAGCAGCCCGGAGAACAGCAGCATGCCCAGGGTGGCGTCCAGGTCGGCGTCCTCGAGGATGATCGCCGCGGATTTCCCGCCCAATTCCAGTGTGCAGGGCTTGAGCTTCTCGGCGGCCAGCCGGCCGACCTCCCTACCCACCTCCGAGCTGCCGGTGAAGGTGTACTTGTCCACATCGGGATTGGCGGTCAGCGCGCGTCCGGTCTCGGCACCTCCGGGCACCACCGACAGCACACCCTCGGGCAGTCCGGCCTCGGCGAACACCTCGGCCAGGGCGTTGACGCTCAGCGGTGTCTCCGCGGCCGGTTTGAGCACCATGGTGCAGCCGGCCAGCAGGGCCGGCCCGAGCTTGTTGCAGGCCAGGAACATCGGCACATTCCACGCGGCCACCGCCCCCACCACGCCGATCGGTTCGCGCAGCACCAGGGTCTGCCCGTAGATCCCGTCCCGGACATCGGTCCAGGTGAACTTGTCCGCGGCGGTGGAGTAGTACTGCAGCCCGGACACCGCGGCGCCGTACTGCACCATGTCGACGATCATCGCCGGCTGGCCGGTCTCGGATTTGAGCAGAAATTTGAACAGGTCCGCGCGATCCTCGATCAGCTTGACCGCATTGGCGATCACGGCCTGGCGCTCCTGCGGCGTCATCCGCGGCCAGGGGCCCTCGTCGAAGGCCCTTCGGGCGGCCGCGCAGGCCGCATCCACATCGGCGGCCGCCGCCAGCGGGACTTTGCCGACGTACTCGCCGGTGGCCGGGGAGCGCACCTCGATGACATCGGAGGTCGACGGCTCGACCCACCTGCCACCGATGAACAGCTTGTCGAATTCGGTCTGATAGGCGGTCTGCGTCATAGGCGTCACACTACCGATCCGCACCGCGCGAGAACAGGTGTCAATCTTTGGCGAGCACCAGCACCAGGTTGCTCACCAGCAACTCCCGCACACCGGGTACCGATAGCAACCACCACGCCCATCGTGGGTGGTAGCGGGGGAAAGCGGCCAGCAGCGCACCGGTACCGGCGGCCCAGCGCAGACCATCGGCGGCCGAGACGTCGAATAACGACGACCCGTAGTCATTCTTCGGCCGATGGCCGTGGCGCCGGGTGTACCGGGCCGCTGCCCGGGCCCCGCCGAGGTAATGCCACAGCATCCCGGTCTCGTGGCCGCCGAACGGTCCCAGCCACACCGTGTAGGACAGGATCGCCACACCGCCCGGTCGGGTGACCCGCAACATCTCCGCGCCGAGCCGCCACGGCTGCGGTACGTGTTCGGCCACGTTGGACGACAGGCAGACATCCACCGACGAATCGGCGAACGGCAGCGCCAACCCGGAGGCCCGCACGAAGGTCCCCGGCCCGCCCCGGTCGGCGTGCCCGGCGGCGTGCATCTCGCGCGGGTCGGGTTCGACCCCGACATACCGCCAGCCCGCGGCGGTGAACGCGGTGGCGAAATAGCCCGGCCCGCCCCCGACATCCAGGATGGTGCGATCCCGATGGCCGCCCGGATCGCGGGCATCCCACAGGTCGCCGACCATTGCGGCGGTATCGGTGGCCAGTGCGCCGTAGAACCGGGCCGGGTCGCGTTGCTCGAATCGGAACTGGTTCAGCAGCCGCACCGAACGGCCCAGCGTCGCGCGCCGGGCGAACAGATCGGTGACGGGCATCGGCCCACCCTATGGGGGATAAGCTGAGCGGACATGCCTGCTTCCCCGCCCCGCGTGCGCTCAGTGCTGCTGTTGTGCTGGCGCGATACCGGTCACCCGCAGGGCGGCGGCAGCGAGACCTACCTGCAGCGTATCGGCGCGCTGCTGGCCGACTCCGGGGTCGAGGTCACCCTGCGCACCGCAGGCTACGACGGCGCACCCCGCAACGAGCTGGTCGACGGGGTGCGGATCAGTCGCGGCGGCGGCCACTACACCGTCTACATCCGGGCCGGTCTGGCCATGGTGGCCGCCCGGGTCGGTCTGGGCCCGCTACGCCACACCCGCCCCGACGTGGTGATCGACAGCCAGAACGGCTTGCCGTTTCTGGCTCGGCTGGCCTTCGGGCGCCGGGTCGTCGTCCTGGTCCACCACTGTCACCGCGATCAGTGGCCGGTCGCCGGCCGCGTACTGGGCCGGATCGGCTGGCTGGTGGAGTCCCGGCTCTCCCCCCGGCTGCACCGGCGCAACCAGTACGTCACGGTGTCGCTGCCGTCGATGCGCGACCTGGCCGATCTCGGCGTCGATACCGCGCGGGTCGCCGTGGTGCGCAACGGTCTCGACGCGGCACCGCCGCAGACCCTGGAGGCCCCGCGCTCGACCACCCCCCGGGTGGTGGTGCTGTCCCGGCTGGTGCCGCATAAGCAGATCGAGGACGCACTGCGGGCCGTCGCGGTTCTGCGTCCTGTCGTTCCGGGGTTGCACCTGGACATCATCGGCGGCGGCTGGTGGCATGACCGGCTGCTGCGATATGCCGCGCAACTGGGCATCGCCGAGAGCGTCACCTTCCATGGCCATGTTGATGAGTTGACCAAACATGCTGTGGTCCAACGCAGTTGGGTCCACGTCCTACCGTCGAGCAAAGAGGGCTGGGGGCTGGCGGTGATCGAGGCGGCCCAGCATGGTGTGCCGACCATCGGGTACCGCTCCGCCGGGGGGCTGACCGACTCGATCGTCGACGGGGTCACCGGCCTACTCGTCGACGGCCCCGACGAGCTGGTTCAGGGCCTGCAGCGGTTGCTGACCGACCGGGTTCTGCGGGCAGAACTCGGCGCGAAGGCGGCCGCGCGCAGCCGGGAGTTCTCCTGGCCGCAGAGCGCCACGGCGATGCGAACCGTGCTCGACACGGTGCACGCCGGGGACCGGGTCAGCGGCCTGCTCTAGCCGCGGGCGCGGGAGCGGAGCCGGCTTACCGCCAGCACTGCGGCGCTGCCGAGCAGCGTTGTGACCCACAGCAGGTGGGCGACGAGGACAACGATCCGTTCGCCCGCCGGCGCGCCCGGACCGCTGCCGCCGACCCGGTAGAGGGACAGATCGCCGTCCCGGTAGGCCCTGGGCAGCTGCCGCAGCGTGTCACCGGCCGCACCCGAGGTCCCGGGAGTCCCGGTCTCGAGCACCACCCAGCCCACCCCCGCCCGACGCAGCGCCGCCGGATCGGCCCCGGCCAGCAGCAGGTGCTGCACCTGCCGCGCCCGGCCGCCCTCGCCGAGAACCGTCTGCCCGGAGACCCGCAGATCCCCGGTGGTCAGCACCTCGGCGCGCAGCCACCGGGGTAGCGGGTCGAGCACCGGCGCCGGCCCGGCCCAGCCGAACCGCCGCATGGTTTCGGCCGGTAGTACCGCCACCGGCTGCGGATCGGCGTTGATCCGCTCGGCGACCTGCTGCCAGGCCGGCGGGTAGTGCACCGGCCGGATCCGGCCGCCGACGCCCCAGCTCAGGTCGGGCAGCACCACCAGCACCGCACCGCAGCACAGCAGCGCGGCCAGCCCCGGACGCATCCAGCGCCGCAGTGTCAGCGTCGCCCCGGCCCCGGCCAGCGCGTAGCCGGGCATGGCCAGCGCCACCCACTTCTGGCCGTCGCGGAGAACCGCCAGCCCCGGCGCAACATCCACCGCCTCCCCCAGCAGGGCCAGTCCGGCCCCGGTTGCCAGAGCGGCCGGTACCAGGATGCTCACCGCCGCCAGCAGCAGAAGCGCCCGCCCACCGCGTCGGTTCAGCACTGCCGGCAACCCGGCAGCCACCACGACCAGCAGCACCGCGGTGGCCAGCACGGCCAAACCCGTTGTCCGGGAGGCCGGTAGCGCTTCGGCGTTCCAGATACCGCCCAGGCCCGCCAGGCTGCCGAGGGTGCCCAGGAACGGCTCGGCGCGGGCCGCGAACGGTGCCAGTCCGGCCCCCTGCGGGAAGCCGAGGGCACCGCTGAGCGCCGACGCGGTCAGCCACGGACCCGCGGTGAGCAGCGCAGCCCCGATGACCGCCGCCGCGCAGCGCCGGCGGCCGGCTCCCGGCCCGGAGACGGCGACGCACACCAGCGCCACGGTGGCCGCCAGTATCACCCCGGTCGGGGTCAGACCCGCCAGCGCGATCCAGAACACCACCGCCGCCCAGTCCGCCGCCGCGCCGTCCCGGGCCCGCAGTCGCAGCACGGCCGCGGCGACCCAGGGCAGACAGCCATAAGCCAGCAGCAGGCTCCAGTGGCCCTGCAGCAGGCGTTCGGCGACGAAGGGATTCCACACCGCCACCGTCGTCGCGACCAACTGTCCGGCCGTACCCGCCGCCGGCAAGACCAGCCCGGCCAGCCGGCCGGCACCCCAGCCGGCCAGCAGCAGCGCCGCGATCAGCACGGCTTTGACGATCAGGCCGCCGTCGATCACGGTCGACAGCACCGCGACCGCGAAATCCTGCGGGACCGCGCGGGCCGCCACCTCACCCAGGCCGAGGGCGGTATCGGACAGATACGACCGCGGGGTGGATACCGCATCCCGAATCAGCAGATACCCCGGCGCCAGCAGCGGCGCGGTCACCGCGAGGGTCAAGACCAGCGCGTAGCCGGGAACCACCAGCGCGGTCCTCCGGCGGTGCGCGACCGCGACCGGGGTCACGGCTGTTGAGTCGGGGGCTCCGGTCGCCGGGTGGGGATCTTCTCGGTGAGCGCTTGTGCGGCGGGCATCGGCCCGGTCTCATCCCGGCCGAACAGCCCGATATCGATATCGTCCTCACCGGGTTCGGCCAGAGCCGCCTCCACGCGACCACTGAACAGGCCCAGCAGCACCGCTCCGACCAGCGCGACCACCCCGGCGGCTGCCAGGCTGATCGGCAGAATCCGGGTCCACAGCGCCACCCGGTCACGTTCGGCGCGGGCCGCCGCGACCTGGGACTCCACCGTCTCTTCGGTGGAGGTCACGGTGTAATCGGCCAGCTCCAACTCGGGAACCAACGGGTCGCGGGCGTAGTAGTGATTGGCGCGTTCCTCCGCCTTGACGATGGTGCCCGACACCGGGTCCACCCAGAAGGTGCGCTGGGCGGCGTAGAAGCGGGTCATCGTGATCGGCTCATACGGGTCGACATCGGGGATGCCCCACAGCTCGGCCCGGGCGGTCACATCGGCATCCTCGCTGCGGTCGTAAAGCGAGGCGTATCGGATCGGCTCGACCAGCTTGCCGTCGGCGTCATAGCCGACGTTCTGGGTGAAACGGTACGTGGTCAGACCGTTGACATCGTCCTCGCCGTCGTAGTTGGCGTCGAAGGCCTTCTGTGCGATCGGGTCGAAGTACGGGTAGGACCTTTTCTCGGTGTTGAACGGGAAACGGTAGGACAGCCCCTCATGCGGCAGCGCAATATTGGTCGGCGGCATATCGTCCTCGACGGTGCGGGGCTTCTGGACCGAGCCCCCCGGACGTTCGTCATCGGAAACCGCTTCCGCGGTGCTGCGGTTGAGGGTGACGGTGTCGACCATGGCCAGGAGCAGACCGGTGTCCTTCTGCTGGTCGCTGCGTCGCACCGTGGTGCCCACCTGGAAGGTCACCACCTGGGCATTGGCCGGCGTCTCAACGGTCATGGCCTGCTGGGAGACCAGCGGGACGTTGGTGTTGACGGTGAATTGCGCGCCGGGGCCCGCCGAGAGCGAGCCGGGGTCCAGAGCCGTCCCCGTTCCGTCGCTGACCAGGGTCTGGTCGATGTCCAGCGGAATCTTCTCGATCTTTCCGATGGTGTAGGTGGACAGCAGCACCGCGGCGGTCAGGAGGGCGGCACCGAGTCCGATGATGCCCAGCGCCGCCAGTCGCAGCATACTTGCCCGATTCACGCTGCCCAGGCCTCCTCATGGGGTCGTGTATGCCGTTGTCTGTGGTCGTATGCCCGCGGGTGCCGGCGCCCGTGACGTGCCCGGCAAACCGGTCTGACCCTAACAGCAGAAACTAAGCCGATCGGCCCAGCGCGTGGATTTCCGGTCCGGCTGGCCGCCCACCCGGTCACCGCAGGGCTCAGCCAGCCCGGCAGACTGGCAACCATGACATCGGCGCCCGGTCAGGTGGGCGGCACCCGGAGCTTTCTGCCCGCGGTGGAGGGTATGCGTGCCTGCGCGGCGATGGGGGTGGTTCTCACCCATGTCGCGTTCCAGACCGGAACCCAGGACGGCGTGCTGGGGCGGCTGCTGCACCGGTTCGACCTTGCCGTGGCCGTGTTCTTCGCGCTGTCGGGGTTCCTGCTGTGGCGTGGCCATGCCGCGGCGGCCCGGCAACTGCGGCACCGGCCGGCTACCGGGCACTATCTGCGTTCGCGGGTGGTCCGCATCATGCCCGGTTACCTGGTCGCGGTGGTGGTGATCCTGACCCTGCTGCCGGAGGCCAACCACGCCAACGGCACGGTCTGGCTGGCGAATCTGACGCTCACCCAGGTGTACGTGCCGCTGACGCTGACCGCCGGGCTGACCCAGATGTGGAGCCTGTCGGTCGAGGTCAGCTTCTACCTGGCGTTGCCGGTGCTGGCGTTCCTGGCTTACCGGCTTCCGGTGCGGGCCCGGGTTCCGGCGATCGCGGCGGTGGCGGTGGCCAGCCTGGGCTGGGGGCTGCTGCCCATTCAGACCGCGGAGGGGGTGAATTTCCTCAACTGGCCGCCTGCCTACGCGTCGTGGTTCGCCGCCGGGATGCTGCTGGCGGAGTGGACGGTCAGCCCGGTCGGCTGGCCGCACCGGCTGGCCCGCAACCCGTGGCTGATCTACGGGATCGCGCTGGTGGCCTATCTGATCTCCGCCTCACCGCTGGCCGGACCGAAGGACCTCGTCCCGGCCACCCTGGGCCAGTTCGTGGTGCGCACCGCGATGGGCGCCATCGTGGCCGGCGCTCTGCTGGCCCCGCTGGTTCTGGACCGGCCGGATCAGCCGCATCGGATCATGGGCAGCCCGGTGATGGTCACCCTGGGCCGCTGGTCCTACGGTTTGTTCATCTGGCATCTCGCGGCACTGGTGATGGTGTTCCCGATGGTCGGCACCTTCATGTTCAACGGTGACCTGATAATCGTCTTCGTTCTCACGACGGTACTGGGCTTTGCGATGGCCGCGGTCAGCTACGCGCTCATCGAGTCGCCCTGCCGAAACGCTCTGCGGCGGTGGGAGTACCGGCGGGCAGGAGCGGGGCGGCCGGTGCCGATCCCCCCGCTGGACAGTTCGGTCACCGACACCCCGGAGCCGTCGGTCGCGCGATGACCGGTCTGCCGGTCTGGCTCCGGGTCAGTGCTGCGTGTCCCCGCCGCCCGCGTCGTCCCCGGCCCCGTCGCGAGCGCCGCCCCCGCCGTTCCTATCTCCAACGTGATCCCCCGCTGACAGGTCGAGCCCAGAATCCCGCCCTGAATCCGGCGGCCCCGGCAGCAATGACGCCGCCAGCGCACCCATGGCGATCAGCGCGGGCAGCTGGACCCAGGGGGACTGGCCGATATAGCCGTCCACCGAGCGCCACGGATACCGGGAGAGCAACGCCCCGGCCAGGATCAGACCGGCGGCGGCGGTGGTGAGCGTGAGCCGGTCGAACAGCGGCTGCCGGCGGCGTAACAGATAGCCGCCGGCCAGTGCCGCCCCGAATACAGCCAGTCCGCCGGCCCCGCCGATCAGCGTTCCGGCGGCCAGCAGCCCGGCCAGGCCCAGCGGGCCCGGGTTCCACGGGCGGGACGGCGGATCGGATCGCGGCCCGCGGCGAGTCGGTACCAGCGCCATCAGCAACAACACCGGCAGCAGCGCCAACCCGGCCGCGAGCCCGGTGCGGTAGGGGGCGTTGGAGGGGAAACTCAGCGTGACGAGGCCCTGCTGACCGGCCGGCAGCACCCAGCCCTGTTGCCAGCCGTTGACGATGACCGGTGTCAGCGCGGCACCGCCTGCGCTGTGGGCGACCCAGCCGGGATTGACACTCTCCGGTACCACCAGCACCCGGGTCACCGGCGAGCGGGCGACGGTGATCTGCCGCCGGTCCGGTCCCCATTCGGCCACCTCGGCGGGGACGGCGGCGGTGCCGGTCAGCTCACCGGCCAGCGGACCGTCGATCTCGGCACCGTCGGCGATGAACGCCGGCCCCGGACTGATCAGCAGCTCCTGCGGCCCGGCCGGGAGCAGGACGGGCGCGGGATCGCAGGCCCGCGCCGGAATCGGCCGGCCCTGCAGCAGGTCGTCCACGGTCGTCGACACCGAGGTTTGCAGGAACCGCCCCGATACCGCGACCACCGGCCCCTGCCCGCACGGCACCTCGATGCTCCGGGCCCGGTTGGCGCTGGCATCAGCGGCCGCGATCGGGGTGCCGTCCGGCCCCAGAGCGGTGACCTCGGCCAGGCCCGGCGGCTTGAGCTGATCGAAGCCCAGTGCCGTGCGGTCGATGACATCGTCCCAATCCAGCAGACTGACCCGGATGGTGTCGGTGACCTGCGGATACAGCGAAAGCGTCTGGGCGCCTGCATCCGCGCTCAGGCTACGGACCTGCGGGCCGGCACCGAGGTCGACGGCGACGAGGGTGGGATGGGTGGGTAGCGCCGAGCCGCTGGGCGTCAGCCGCAGCGCGGCCACCTCGGACGGCCGGGGCAGGGTGACGGTCAGGGTCGGCGCCGACAGGTCCTGGCCGGAACCCTGGGGGGCGGTCCAGGCGGTGCGCGGCTCCCCATCGGTGGCGGCATAGGCCGATCCCTGGACGTCGATCAGGTCGGCGTTGCCCTGTGACCGGGCCGCCCCCGGTGCGGCGATCAGGTCGGCCAGCCGCGGACCCTGCCGGGCCCGCACCCAGACGGTCGGTGTCACCTCCATCGCGGTGGGCACGGTGAGCGTCCTGCTTAGAGTCACCGGCTCCTCCGGTGCCACCGCCATCGACGCCGCGCAGTGCACACCGTCGGGGGAGTCGGCGCAGCCGTCGCGGCCGAGCAGTTCCGAACCCAGATCCCAGGCCGCCACCGACGTACCGTCCGGCGGCGCCGGCACGACCAAGGTATGGCGCAGGTCGACCGGATGGGCGAATCCCGATGCGTCGTACTGCGTTACGGACAGATCGGTGATCCCGAACTGCACCCCGGCGGATCCGTCATCGGTGCCCACCGCGGTAATGCGAACCCACGGGGTCTCCCCGTACGGCAGAGCCACCGTCAGCGGGATGCCCGGGGTGTCGAAGCTCAGGGTGCTGGTGCCGTTGACCGTCGACACCTGGAGTCGGCGCACCTGGGCGCCGACGGCGGTGGCGCTCGGGGTCACCGTCAGTGCGGCATTGGTCACCGGCCGGTCGAAGTCGATCTGCAGCCACTGCCCGATGGCCGGTTGCAGCGAGTTGGACACCCACGCGGTCGCCGAATCCTTGTCCACCGCTGCCACCGGGCTGCTGGACGGTGCGACGCTGGGCAGCGCGGTCGCATCCGAGGATGAACTCGAGGCGCTGAGCCGCCCGCCCGACCACTGTGCCCACACCGGGTCCGCGCCCGGCGACGGATAGTCGGGCACCCGGTTGAAGGTGTTGCGCGGATCGCCGTCCGAGCGGGCCGCCGAGGAGTGGTCATCGACCCGGCCGTAATCGGTCTCGCGCTGCACCGGGGTATCGGTCACGATGACGCCCCGCCCGGGCGGTGGTGACAGCCCGGCCCGGCGGGCGTCGCCGGTCAGCAGCATCGGCCCGAGCGGCGGGCGGCCCGCCAGCCGGCGGCGCTCGTCGATACGCAGCAGCGACTCCGGTCCGCCGGCCACCTGGACCATCGCGTCGGCATCGGCGAGGTAGGGGGCGCCGGGGTTGCCCGCCGGGGCACCGGATCCCGCCGGCCCGACCGGCTGGACGCGGTAGATCTCGATGGCCGGGAACGGCGGCCGCAGACCGCTATCGCTGATGAAACCCTCGACGGTTCCCGGACCCACCGGCTCGCCGAACTGGGCCACCTTCACCAGACCCGGCGAACCCTCGACTGCCCGGTGTACCAGCAGCGGTCGGGCCGACCGCGACGTCTCCGGGTCGAGGTCATTGCGCACCACGACATAGGAAATGCCCTGGCGGGTGAGGGTGTCGGCCAGACCCGCCGATGGTCGGCCCGCAGCGAAGAGCCGCTGCACCGAGTCCAGTGCCCGGATGGTCTGCGGTGGGGTCAGGGGGATGGAATCACGGACTCCCCAGGGGAATTCGCCGAGAACCTGGAGGGGCTCGTCGTGACTGTTGCCCCACACCTGATTGGCGAACGGTGCGCCGGGAGCCACCAGCACCCGTCCCGGAATCGGGTCCCCGGTGTTGTGCTCGGTCAGCCAGCCGGCGGCCTGCTGCCAGTAGTCGGGAATGGCGCGGAATGTGCCCGGCGGTGCGAGCCGGCCGGTCCAGGCCAGTGAGGTCGCCACCGCCAGCGCGGTGAGCACGACGATCCCGGCCGCCATCCGCCGGTCACCCTCGGGCTGGGAGAACGCGCGTATCCACACCGGGCGGGGGGCGCTGCCGGGCAGGGTGATCCTGCCCAGCAGGTGCGCCAGCCCGAGCGCCAGGGGTAGCCGGATCACCGGTTCCAGCTTGTGAACATTGCGCAGCGGGGCGCCGGTCCCGTCCAGAAAGCTCTGCACCTCGTGGGCCAGCGGAGCGCCCAGGCCACCGGAGTAGCCGGCGGTCAGCAGGACCAGACCGACCAGCAACATGGTCACCAGCCGGCCCCGCGCCGGCATCGACCGCAGCGCCAGCCCGGCCAGGCCACCGGCGGCCACCAGCGTGGTGGCCAGCACCATCGTCGGCTGGGTCACCAACGATGAGGCCGCGGTGGCGGTGGGCGCCACGAATGGTGTCCACGCCGAGGTCCCGCGCAGCGTTTCGGTCAGCGACGTCCACTGGGTGGTCACCCCGGAGGACTCGATGAAGTCCAGGAACGGCGGGCTGATCCGGCCCAGCAGCAGCAGCGCCCCGACCCACCAGGTGACGGCCAGCGCCGAGGCCACCGCCCACCAGCCGGTGAACCGCCACCACCGCCGGTCGGGCCGGTAACAGGCCCACCAGATGAGCGCCGGCAGGCAGGCGGCCAGGCTCGCCACGGCGTTCACCGCGCCCATCAGGGCAAGGGCGATACCGGCGCGCGCGGCGAGGATCCGCAACGGCACCGGCGCGCCCCGGAGCGCCAGGATCACCGGCAGCAGCACCCAGGGGGCCAGCATCATCGGCAACGTCTCCGAGGAGATCGACCCCAGCGTCGTCAGCACCCGCGGGGACAGTGCGAATGCCGCCGCCCCGATCAGCCGCGACGGGCGGGTGCCGATGTCGAGTGCCTCGGCCACCCGCACCAGCCCCCAGCATCCCGCGGTCAGCAGCAGCGCCCACCACAGCCGTTGGGTCACCCATCCCGGCACCGCGAGGGTGTCACCCAGCAGGAAGAACGCCCCGTGCGGGAACAGGTAGCCGTACGCCTGGTTCTGGGCCTGGCCGAACGGCAGATCGCTGTTCCACAGGTTGACCGCCCGGGCCAGGAAGCGCAGCGGGTTGGCGGTGAGGTCGAGTTTGGTGTCCGGGGAGATCAGACCGGGTGCCTGGAGGAAGCACAGCACCAGGGCGACGACGAAGATCCCGGCGAGCCAGCGCCGGGACAGCGGTGAACGGGCGTTCGGGGTTTCCTCCGCGACCGTGGGCGGCGGGGCGGACAGGGTGCTCAGGTCAGCCGCGGTTGCCGTACTCGACGCGGTTGAGCACCGAGGACGCCGGGTCGCCGGGCTGCAGCGGCGGTTTGGTGTCCTGCTGGATCATCAGGGTGACGCCGAACACCGAGGCCGCGCCGAGCAGGACGCCGACCACGATGCTGGCGGCGGCAGGCACCACGAAGCGGGTCATGTCGGCACTCCTTGGGCTGGCGGGGGCGGGCCGTCGGGTTCGACCCGGACGGGGCCAACCCTGCTGGTGAACCTAGCACGCGACACCTCCTGCACCGGCTGTTGGTTGGACTCGGGCCGTCGTCATGACAGCATGTGCCCATGCTCACCCGTGTGCGTCCGTTCCGTGCCCTGGCAACGCTGACTGTCATTCCGTTGGTCCTGGCGGCCTGTTCGGCTCCGGTGCAGCGTGAGGCGGCCGATTCGTCGCCGGCCGGCTCCGGTTCGGCCCAGTCCGCCGCGACGCCGATGTCCGGCCCGATTCAGGTGCCCGCCGCACCCGCGCCGCCGGCCTGCGGTGCCGGGGCGGAGATGCTCGCGGCGATGTCGACCCGCGACAAGCTGGCACAGCTGCTGATGGTGGGGGTGCGTAACGCCGCCGACGCCCGGGCGGTGGTCGGCACCCACCATGTCGGCGGGATCATGATCGGCAGCTGGACGGACCTGTCGATGCTCAGTGACGGAACCCTCGGCGAGATCTCCAACCTGGGACCGCTGCCCCTGGCGGTCAGCGTCGACGAGGAGGGCGG
>CAZKUK010000027.1:0-43566 GCA_964555915.1 uncultured Mycobacterium sp. | reverse complement strand
CATCACCGACACCACCGCAACCGGCACCATCCTCGACGACGACACCGCCCCAACCCTGACCCCCGGATTGAGCATTTCCGACGCCTCGGTCACCGAGGCGGCGAACGGCGGTATGGCACCGGGTTTCCTGAGCACAGCGGGTAACCAGATCATCGACTCTGCCGGTAATCCGGTGCAGATATCCGGGGTGAACTGGTTCGGGATGGAGTCCACCACCGGCGCACCGCACGGGCTGTGGACCCGCTCCTATACCGAGATGATCGATCAGATGGCCGCTGAAGGCTTCAACACGATCCGGCTGCCGTACGCCAGCGAGACGTTGCACAGCACAGCAGCGCCCAACGGGATCGACTTCTCGAAAAACCCTGATCTGCAAGGGTTGTCGAGTCTGCAGGTGATGGATGCGGTCATCGAGTACGCCGGCGAGCAGGGCATGCGGGTCATCCTCGACCACCACCGCAGCGGTTACGGTATCGGCGCCTCGGGTAACGGACTGTGGTACGAGGGCCAGTACACCGAGGACGCCTGGGTCGCGGACTGGCAGATGCTCGCCGAGCGCTACCGTGACGACCCGACGGTCATCGGGATGGACCTGCACAACGAACCGCACAGCGGTACCTGGGGCGGTGGCGGCGCCACCGACTGGGCGCGTGCGGCCGAACGGGCCGGTAACGCAGTCCTCGCGGTCAATCCCGACCTGCTGGTTTTCGTCGAGGGTGTCGCCACTCATCAGGGCCAAAGCTACTGGTGGGGCGGCAATCTGATGGGGGTCGCCGATCGTCCGATCACCCTTGACGTGCCGAACCGGGTGGTCTATTCACCGCATGATTACCCCAACTCGGTTTATGCGCAGCCCTGGTTCCAGGGCGACGATTTCGGAGCGGCGCTGCCGGCGAAATTCCGCCAGATGTGGGGTTACATCTACGAAGAGGGCATCGCCCCGATCTATATCGGCGAATTCGGCACCAAGCTGACCGACCCCAAGGATGTGGTCTGGTTCGAGGCCATCACCTCCTACATTTCCGGCGATCTCGACAACAACGGCACTGTCGACATCCCCGCCGGCACCGAGGAAATGAGCTGGACCTTCTGGTCGTGGAACCCGAACTCCGGGGACACCGGCGGAATCTTGGCCGATGACTGGAACACCGTCAACGACAACAAGATGGCCTATCTGACGGCCATCCAGTTCAGCGGATCGGATTCGGATGCCGTCGCGACCTTCCGCGTCTCGCTGACCTCGCCGTCGGCCGAGCCGGTGAGCGTGCGGTACGCGACGTCGAACGGAACCGCGGCCGCCGGTAGCGACTACACCGCGACCGCCGGTACGGTCACCTTCGCGCCCGGTGAAACCGAGCAGGTCATCGCGGTTCTCGTGCAGCGCGACGCCCTCGCCGAGGGCAGCGAAACCTTCATGGTCATGCTGTCCGAGCCGACCGGAGCCAACCTCACCGATGCGATGGCCGTGGGCACCATCCTGGACCGCCCCGTGGTCACCCCGCCCGCGGATCCGGTCACCCCGCCCGCGGATCCGGTCACCCCGCCGGCGGATCCGCATATGCCGCACATGCCTGCACCGGACGGGGAGTACATCGATCTGATGACATTCGGAATGTCCCATGGCAGCGACCACACCGGTACCGATGCCCTGGCCGGGGGTCGGACCCGAATCACCACCGAAGCAGTGGTCGCCTACAACGATCTGCGCCGGTTCACCGGACTCGCACCGGCGACCATCGAGGACGTCGGCCGGTGGGCATTCGCCAACGGTCTGACCAATAACTCGCAGGCGTGGGGCACCGATCTGCAGGGGGTCGGCTTGTTCTACGCCATGCAGGGGGCGAAGGTCGGCTGGATGGCCGACGACCGCTACGACCCCCAGATCGTGGCGGATATCGAACGAACCGCCAGGCTGGGATCCGCCGACGATGTCATGGCGATGGTCGCCGAGTACGGCCATGACGGTTTCGCCGATTACCTGACCGACAACGGGTACCAGACCGCCTTCGTCAACACCTTGAAGATGGAACCGCACTGGGCCGGCTGGATGCATGATCGCGCCCACGGGCGTCTGCTGATCGAAGGTGCCGCCACCGCCCACGACGTCAACCATCTGACGGTGCTGAGCCACGATCAGATGCAGCCGTTCATGAACGACACCTGGGACTACCCGCAGTGGCCGGCGCTGGAGGTGTCAGACAAGCGGGTCATCGAGTACTTCCAGAGCATGGTGACCCTCGGCGACCCGGTGGGCGACCACGCCGTCCAGGACAACCGGACGGTCGCCGTCTAAATGTCGAACTCGACGGTCACCGGAGCGTGGTCGGACCACCGCAGCGCGTAGGCGCCCGGTTTCTCCACCCGGGCCGACCGGGCCCGCTCGGCCAGCGCCTCGGTGGCGAGGTGGTAGTCGATCCGCCAGCCCGCATCGGTGTCGAACGCCCTACCCCGCCAGGACCACCAGCTGTACGGCCCGGGCCGGTCCGGGTGCCGCCGGCGCATGACATCCACCCAGCCCGAGTCGAGCAGCTCGGTGAGCCACTGCCGCTCGGCCGGCAGAAACCCGGACTTTTTCGTGTTGGCTTTCCAGGCTTTGATGTCGTGCTCGGTGTGGGCGATATTCCAGTCCCCGCAGAGCACCGCCGGTCGGCCGTCAGCGGATAAGGCTGCCATCCGGCCGGCCAGCGCCGCCATGAACCGCTCCTTTTCCAGCTGTCGGTCGGTGCCGGCTTCGCCGGTGTGGACGTAGAGGCTGCCCACGGTGATGCCGCCGACATCGGCCTCCAGGTAGCGGCCGTGCTGCTGGAATTCGGTTCCCGGCAGACCCACCCGCACCCCGGCGAACGGTGTCCGGCTCAGGATCGCCACACCGCTTCGGCCGCGCAGATGCGACTCGGCGTGCGCCAGGTGCCAGCCGCCGGCGAGCGCGGGCGCCAGCGCCTCGGCCACCTGCGCGTCGTCGGCGCGGGTCTCCTGCAGGCAGATGACATCGGAGGGGGTGCGTTCCAGCCAGTCCAACAGGCCAAGGTTGTCCTCGGAGCGCTGACGCACGGCGGCCCGCACGCCGTTGACGTTGATTGTGGTGAGGATCACGGCTGGCAACCTATCGTGGAACCATGACCAGAGAACGCATCCACCTCGGTTCCGGCGAGCCAATTCTGCTCCTGCACCCCTTCATGATGTCGTCGTACGTGTGGCATGACGTCGCACCGCTGCTGGCCGAGACCGGCCGGTTCGAGGTTTTCGCCCCGTCGATGGCGGGGCATAACGGCGGGCCCCGCACCCGCTCGGTGTTCCTCGACACCACCACGCTGGCCGACCATGTCGAATGCCAGCTCGACGATCTCGGCTGGGACACCGCCCACATCGTCGGCAACTCGCTGGGCGGCTGGGTGGCATTCGAGCTGGAGCGCAGGGGGCGGGCCCGCACCTTGACCGCCATCGCCCCGGCCGGCGGCTGGCACCGATGGTCGCCGGTGAAATACGAGATCGTCGCCAAGTTCGTCGCGGGCCTGCCGGTATGGCTGACCGCGGTGGCCCTCGGCCGGCACGCCATGCGGCTGCCACTGGCCAAACAGGCTGCGAGCGTTCCGATCAGTGCCAGCGCCGCCGGGCTCAGCGATGTCGACCTGCGGGAGGTCATCGACGACGTCACCCACTGCCCGGCCTACTATCAGCTCCTGATCAAGGCGCTGCTGCTGCCCGGCCTGATGGAATTGGCGGATACCGGCACCCCGACCAACCTGGTGATCTGCGAACGGGACCGGGTGCTGCCGCATCCGCGGTACACCAAACACTTCCTCAAACACATCCCCGAGATCGACCGGGTGACCACACTGCACGGCGTCGGGCACATCCCGATGCTCGAGGCCCCGCAGACCGTCGCCGACCTGATCACCGCCTGGGTGGAGGAGCACCGGCCGCCGATCCGGCGAGCCTCGGCGGCAGGCTGATACTCAGACGGGGCTGACGATGCGGACGTTGTGCGGGTTGGCGTTCGGATCCCGCCAGAACATATCGCCGTGGAAGCGGTGGAACAGCTGCGGTGGCAACACCGTCTGGCGTGGAATGAACTCCACCTTGCGGCGGATGGTGTGCAGCCCGGGCGCGCCGAGAGCGAGATCGAACTCGTCGGCGTCGTATTCGACATTGTCGAAATCATGGTCGAACCACGGCTCGCCGATGAAGTCGTACACCATCTTCAGCGCGCGGGTCGGGTCGCTGACCAGCGCGTCGTACTCCAGCAGGATCATCGCCGGGGCCTGCTCCCCGAAGAAACCGTCCTTGAGCGCGTCCAGCGCGAATCCGACCAGCCCCTCCGAACCGGCCACCGCGCCGATCCGGGAGAACACCGTGCCGCCGGATTCGTAGCCGAACATCCCCGAGGGTTCGAATGCGTTGCGGCGCACCAGCCGCTCGATGGAATCCATGACCCAGCTGACGTCCCGCACGCAGCAGATGATCCGGGCCGCGGGGAACAGCTGGGTCAGCCCGGGCAGCTTGGCACACCACATCCGGTTGGTGTCGAACACCACTTTGTCCGCCTGGACGTTGCTGTAGTAGCTGGTGAACAGGCCGGCAAGCAGATCGCGGCGCTGTTTGGAGTCGATGAACACCGCGGTCTCGTTACGCCGGCTCATGGACTTCTCCAGAGCCATGTACATCGACCCCACCGGGCTGGTCATCCCGGCGTGAAATCGCGGATTCTGCCGCAGGATTCCGGCCAGCAGCGTCGATCCCGAGCGCGGCAGACCGGAGATGAAGTGAATTCCCTGTTGCATCAGACCGACTCGATTGCGTTGTTGAGATTATCGGCCAGTGTGGCCAGGAACTGCTCACTGGTCTGCCACGGCTGTTCCGGCCCGATCAACAGGGCCAGGTCCTTGGTCATCTGGCCGCCCTCGACCGTATGGATGACCACCTCTTCCAGCGTTTCGGCGAACCCGATCACCTCCGGGGTGCCGTCAAGCTTGCCGCGGTGCTGCAGACCGCGGGTCCAGGCGAAGATCGAGGCGATCGGATTGGTTGAGGTGGGCTTGCCCAGTTGATGCTGGCGGTAGTGGCGGGTGACGGTGCCGTGGGCGGCCTCGGCTTCGACGGTCCTGCCGTCCGGGGTCATCAGCACCGAGGTCATCAGACCCAGCGAGCCGTAGCCCTGGGCGACGATATCGGACTCGACATCACCGTCATAGTTCTTACACGCCCAGACGTATCCACCCTCCCACTTCAGGCAGGAGGCGACCATATCGTCGATGAGCCGGTGCTCGTAGGTCAGGCCGCGGGCGTCGAAGGTGTGTTTGTATTCCTCGTCGAAGATGCGCTGGAACTCGTCCTTGAACATGCCGTCGTAGGCTTTGAGGATGGTGTTCTTGGTCGACAGGTACACCGGGTAGTTCTGCTGCAGGGCATAGCTGAAGGTCGAATGGGCGAAGTCCTGGATGGACCTCTTGAAATTGTACATCCCCATCACCACCCCGCCGCCCTCCGGGATGCGCACCACCTCGTGCACCATCGGCTCGCTGCCGTCCTCGGGGGTGAAGGTCAGCGTCACCGTGCCGGGACGGTCCACCTTGAAGTTGGTGGCGCGGTACTGGTCTCCGAAAGCGTGCCGGCCGATGATGATGGGTTTGGTCCAGCCCGGTACCAGACGTGGGATATTCGAGATGACGATGGGCGCCCGGAAAATGGTGCCGCCCAGGATATTCCGGATGGTGCCATTGGGCGAAAGCCACATTTTCTTCAGCTTGAACTCTTCGACCCGGGCCTCGTCGGGGGTGATGGTGGCGCACTTGACGCCGACACCGTGCTTGAGGATGGCGTGCGCCGAATCGATCGTGACCTGGTCGTCGGTGGCGTCGCGGTGTTCCATGCCCAGGTCGTAGTACTCCAAGTCGACATCCAGATGCGGCAGGATCAAGGTGTCCTTGATCAACTTCCAGATGATCCGGGTCATCTCGTCGCCGTCGAGCTCAACCACGGTGCCTTTGACCTTGATCTTCGGTCGACTGGACATATGAGTCCGCATCCTCCTAGACGATCGTGTCGTGGCCGCCGGGCGGGCCGTCGAGAGCTCCCGCCGCATACCCTACAAGGGCACCGGGTTCCCCTATCGGGACCCGGCGGCACCCAGCGCGGCGTTGAACGTCTCGCTGGGACGCATCACCGCCGAGGTCTTTTCGCGGTCCGGGAAGTAGTAGCCGCCGATATCGACCGGATGACCCTGAACCCCGTTGAGTTCGGCCACAATCGTTTCCTCCCCGGCCGCCAACGCCGTGGCCAATGCGGCGAAGTGTGCCGCGAGTTCCTCGTCCTCGTCCTGCGCGGCGAGTTCCTGCGCCCAGTACAGGGCGAGGTAGAACTGACTGCCGCGGTTGTCGAGCTCACCGGTCTTACGGGACGGGTTCTTGCTGTTGTCCAGCAACCTGCCGGTGGCGGTATCGAGAGTCCTGGCCAGGATCTTGGCGCGCTCGTTACCGGTCTTGGTGCCAAGGTCCTCCAGGCTGACCGCCAGCGCGAGGAACTCGCCCAGCGAATCCCAGCGCAGGTGGTTCTCCTCCACCAGCTGACTGACGTGCTTGGGGGCTGAACCGCCGGCCCCGGTCTCGTACATACAGCCGCCGGCCATCAGCGGGACGATGGACAGCATCTTGGCGCTGGTGCCCAGTTCCAGGATCGGGAACAGATCGGTGAGATAGTCCCGCAGGATGTTGCCCGTCACGGCGATGGTGTCCTGCCCGCGGCTGACCCGCTCAATGGTGTGCCGCATGGCGCGCACCTGGGACATGATCTGAATGTCGAGGCCCTCGGTGTCGTGGTCCTTGAGATAGGTGAGCACCTTCTTGCGCAGCTCGTTCTCGTGGGGACGTTCCGAGTCCAGCCAGAACACCGCCGGCATCCCGGATTTGCGGGCCCGGGTGACCGCGAGCTTCACCCAGTCCCGGATCGGCGCATCCTTGACCACCGGCATGCGCCAGATGTCGCCGGCCTCGACGTTCTGGGTCAGCAACACCTCACCGGTCGCGATGTCGACGATATTGGCCACCCCGTCCTCGGGGATCTCGAACGTCTTGTCGTGGGAGCCGTACTCCTCGGCCTTCTGCGCCATCAGACCGACGTTGGGGACGGTGCCCATTGTCGTCGGATCGAACTGGCCCTCGGTCTTGCAGAAGTTGATGATCTCCTGGTAGATCCGGGAGAAGGTGGATTCCGGGTTCACCGCCTTGGTGTCCTTGAGCTTCCCGTCGGCGCCGTACATCTTGCCGCCGGCCCGGATCATCGCGGGCATCGACGCGTCCACGATGACATCGCTGGGCGAGTGGAAGTTGGAGATGCCCCTGGCGGAATCCACCATGGCCAACTCGGGGCGGTGTTCGTGGCATCGATGCAGGTCGTCGATGATCTCGTCGCGTTGCGATCGCGGCAGCGACTCGATCTTGGCGTAGAGGTCCGACAGGCCGTTGTTGACGTTGACGCCCAGTTCATCGAAGAGTTCCTGATGCTTGGCGAAGGCGTCGGCGTAGAAGACCTTGACCGCGTGCCCGAAGACGATCGGGTGGCTGACCTTCATCATTGTCGCCTTTACGTGCAGCGAGAACATGACGCCGGTCTTATAGGCGTCCTCCATCTGCTCCTCGTAGAAGTCGCAGAGAGCCTTGCGGCTCATGAACATGCTGTCGATGATGTCGCCGTCATCCAGCTTCACCTCCGGCTTGAGCACGATCGTCTCGCCGCGTGCGGTCTCCAGCACCATCTTCACGGTGCGGTCGCGATCCAGCGTCATCGATTTCTCGCCGTGGTAGAAGTCGCCGTGCCGCATATGCGCGACGTGGGTGCGCGACGCCATCGACCAACGGCCCATGCTGTGCGGGTGCTTGCGGGCGTACTCCTTGACCGCTTTGGGGGCGCGACGGTCGGAATTCCCCTCACGCAGAACCGGGTTCACCGCACTGCCCAGGCACTTCCCGTACCGCGCCCGGATCTGCTCTTCCTCGTCGGTCTTGGGATCACCGGGGTAGTCCGGCAGTGCGTAGCCCTTGGACTGCAGTTCGGCGATGGCGGCCAGCAGTTGGGGAACCGAAGCGCTGATATTGGGCAGTTTGATGATGTTGGCGTGGGGATCCTGGGTCAGCTTGCCCAGCGCGGCCAAATTGTCCGGAACCCGCTGATCCTCCGTCAGGCAGTCGGAGAACTCGGCCAGGACGCGGGCGGCCACCGAGATATCGCTGGTCTGGACATCGATATCCGCCGCCTCGGCGAACGTCCTGACGACCGGAAGAAATCCATAGGTCGCCAATAGCGGCGCCTCGTCGGTCAGCGTGTAGATGATGGTCGGCTGTTGGTCGCTCATACTGGTCTCCCGGCGTCGGTTTCGGGTCAGGCTCGAGGCAGTCGCGCGTTGTCACGGCGGCTATACCTATCCGCTCACATCATGCGCTACGACGAAATCGCGCGACGCCGGGACCGCTGGCTCGCCGACCATAAGGTGCGATACTCTTGACAACGGTCATGAGCGCCAGCGTCAAGCCCCGGCTTGCTGGCCGGCAACCCTCCAACCGCGGTGGGGTGCCCTGGGTGATGACCAGGTTGAGCAGCAGGTTACGGCTGCACGGCAAGCGCGGGTCCGCATGACGGGCCCCCGAGAAGACAGGGAAACCTGATGCGGAGCCCCCATATGTGTCACTGTCGCTGACCCACCCCCGCCGAACCGCCCGTCACACCGCTGACGGGTCGGCCAGTGACTTTCTAGGAGCCCTACCCGATGACCACCCTCGACGACTGGTCTTTTGAGACCAAACAGATTCACGCCGGCCAGACACCTGACAGCGACACCCACGCCCGGGCGCTGCCGATCTACCAGACCACTTCTTACACCTTCGACAACACCGATCACGCCGCGGCGCTGTTCGGCCTGTCCGAGCCGGGCAACATCTACACGCGTCTGATGAACCCCACCACCGATGTGGTCGAACAGCGCGTCGCCGCGCTCGAGGGCGGGGTGGCCGGGTTGTTCCTGGCTTCCGGCCAGTCGGCCGAGACCATCGCGATCCTGAACCTCGCCGGCGCCGGCGACCACATCGTATCGAGCCCACGGCTCTACGGCGGAACCTACAACCTGCTGCACTACACCCTGCCGAAGCTCGGGATCGAGACCACGTTCGTCGCCGACCCCGACGACCTCGATTCCTGGCAGGCGGCGGTGCGGCCGAACACCAAAGCCTTCTACGGCGAGACCATCTCCAACCCGAAGATCGACATCCTCGATACCCCCGGGGTGGCGGAGGCCGCCCACGCCAACGGGGTACCGCTGATCGTCGACAACACCATCGCGACGCCCTACCTGATCCGGCCACTCACCCAGGGCGCGGACATCGTGGTCCATTCGGCCACCAAGTACCTGGGCGGACACGGCACCGCGATCGCCGGGGTGATCGTCGACGGCGGCACCTTCGACTGGGCGCAGTCCGGGAAGTTCCCCGGTTTCACCACCCCGGATCCGAGCTATCACGGGGTGGTGTTCGCCGACCTCGGTGCGGCGGCCTACGCACTGAAAGCCCGGGTGCAACTGCTTCGCGACCTGGGCGCCGCCGCGGCCCCCTTCAATGCCTTCCTGATCGCCCAGGGGCTGGAAACGCTGAGCCTGCGAATGGAACGGCATGTCGCCAACGCCGGGCGGGTCGCGGATTTCCTGGCGGGCCGCCCCGAGGTGGTCAGCGTCAACTACGCCGGACTGCCGAGCTCACCCTGGTACCAGCGGGGCCGGATCCTGGCGCCGGCCGGGACCGGCGCGGTGCTGTCCTTCGAGCTGGCCGGCGGCGTGGCGGCCGGAAAGGCGTTCGTCAACGCGCTGACATTGCACAGCCATGTGGCCAATATCGGCGATGTCCGCTCGCTGGTGATCCACCCGGCATCGACCACCCACCAGCAGCTGACAGCTGAGGAACAACTGACCAGCGGGGTCACTCCCGGTTTGGTCCGGCTGGCCGTCGGACTGGAAGGTATCGACGACATCCTCACCGACCTCGAACGCGGGTTCGCCGCCGTGGCGGCCTCTTGAAAGAGCAGCCCGATATGACACTTGAGGACATCCGCCGCGACACCCCGGCCCTACCGGCCGAGGGCGAGATCGGCATCGTCGACATCGGCCCACTGACGCTGGAGAGCGGTGCGGTGATGGACGATGTCTCGATCGCGGTGCAACGCTGGGGTGAGCTCTCCCCCAACCGGGACAACGTCGTGATGGTCCTGCATGCGCTCACCGGTGACTCGAATGTGCCGGGCTGGTGGGATGGTGTCACCGGCCCCGGTGCACCGATCGACACCACCCGGTGGTGCGCCGTGGCCACCAATGTCCTGGGCGGGTGCCGCGGATCAACCGGACCGGGTTCGCTGGCCGGTGACGGCCGGCCGTGGGGTTCGAGGTTCCCGTTGATCACGGTCCGCGACCAGGTCACCGCCGATGTGGCGGCACTCGCCGCGCTGGGCATCACCGAGGTGGCCGGTGTGATCGGCGGCTCGATGGGCGGGGCGCGCGCGCTGGAGTGGATGATCGGCTACCCCGAGCGGGTCCGGGCCGGCCTGGTGCTGGCGGTGGGGGCGCGGGCCACCGCCGACCAGATCGGCACCCAGAGCACCCAGATCGCGACGATCAAGTCCGACCCGAATTGGCAGGGCGGGGACTATCACGGCACCGGCCGCACGCCTTCCACCGGGCTGGAACTGGCACGCCGGTTCGCCCACCTGACCTACCGCGGCGAAACCGAACTCGACACCCGGTTCGGCAATGACGGCCAGGGCAGCGGGGACAGGCGGGAGGATCCGCTGACCGGGGGGCGCTATGCGGTGCAGAGCTACCTCGAATACCAGGGCGCCAAGCTGGTCCGGCGGTTCGACGCCGGCAGCTATGTGGCATTGACCGAAACCTTGTCCAACCATGATGTGGGACGCGGGCGTGGCGGGGTCGCGGCGGCGCTGCGCTCGTGCCCGGTGCCGGTGGTCGTGGGTGGAATCACCTCGGACCGGCTCTACCCCATGCGGTTACAGTCCGAACTGGCCGACCTGCTGCCCGGCTGCGCGGGGCTCAACGTGATCGAGTCGATCTACGGACATGACGGCTTCCTGATCGAGACCGAGGCGGTGGGACAGTTGATCCGGGAGACCCTCGGGTGAGCCGCTCCGCCCGCGATCGGTCGCTGTCCTTCGGCGCCGAGGCGGCGGCCTACGAGCGGGGCAGGCCCTCCTACCCGCCGGAAGCGATCAGCTGGCTGCTGGCTCCCGCCGACAATTGGGCCGCGGGCGACGTGCTGGACCTCGGCGCCGGTACCGGAAAGCTGACCACAAGGCTGGTGGAGCGCGGGCTGAACGTCACTGCCGTCGACCCGATCGCAGAAATGCTTGACGTCCTGCGCGACACACTGCCGGCCACCCCAGCGCTTCTGGGCACCGCTGAGCAGATTCCGCTGCCGGACGGGTCCGTTGACGCCGTTCTGGTGGCCCAAGCCTGGCACTGGTTCGACACCGAGCGAGCGACGGCCGAGATCGCCCGGGTGCTGAGACCGGGCGGTCGGCTCGGGCTGGTGTGGAACACCCGCGATGAAAGACTGGGCTGGGTGCGCGATTTCGGCCAGATCGTGGGACTCGAACGCGATATCGCCAACACCAGCGTCGATCTACCGGACCGCTTCATCGATGTGGCGGCTCACCAGGTGGAATGGACCAACTACATCACCCCGCAGGCGCTCATCGACTACGTCTCCTCGCGCAGTTACTGCATCACCTCGCCGGCGGAGGTGCGCACCCAGACCCTCGATCAGGTCCGGAATCTGCTGGCCACCCACCCGGCGCTGAAGAACGCCGATGGTATCGCCGTGCCGTATGTCACGGTGTGCGTGCGGGCCACCCTGGCCTAGGGGTTAACTGGTGCCCAGCGGGTCGATGGTCCACGCGGTGTAGATCACCACCACACTGAGCGTCGTCATGGTGGCGAAATCGAGGCTTTTGCCGCGCACGACCAGCAGACCGGCGCGGTCGGCGGGCAGCACCAGACGCAGGGCGGCGGCCACCCCGACCCCCACCCCGATCAGGAACGTCCCGCGCCGCCAGAAGCCGGCACCGACGAGCGCCAGTGCCACCGCGAAGATCAACGCCACGGTCAGGATCGGCCACTGCGACCGAATCACCGCGATACTTCTGCTCGTTCGACGACGTTGGTCAGCAAGAACGCGCGGGTCAGCGGACCGACACCGCCGGGGTTCGGCGAGACCTTCCCGGCGACGTCCCACACCTCCGGGGCCACATCACCGGTCAGCTTCCCGTCGACCCGGCTCACCCCGACGTCCACCACCGCCGCACCTGGCCGCACCATCTCGGCGGTCAGCATATGCGGGACGCCGACTGCGGCGACGACGATATCGGCCTGCCGGGTGAGCGCGGAAAGATCGCGGGTTCCGGTGTGGCACAGCGTCACCGTCGCATTCTCGGTGCGGCGGGTCAGCAGCAGGCCCAGCGGCCGGCCGACCGTGATACCCCGGCCGATCACCACGACGTGGGCGCCGTCGAGCCCCACCCCGTAGCGGCGCAGCAGCGCGACGATCCCGCGCGGGGTGCACGGCAGTGGTGCGGGTTCGTTGAGCACCAACCGGCCCAGGTTGGTGGGATGCAGGCCATCGGCATCCTTGGCCGGGTCGATCCGCTCCAGGGCGGCGTTCTCGTCGAGATGGCGCGGCAGCGGCAGTTGCACGATATAGCCGGTGCAGTTCGGGTCGGCGTTGAGCTCGTCGATGGTGTCATCGAGTTGGGTCTGGGAGACATCGGCCGGCAGGTCTCGCCGGATGGAGACGATGCCGACCTTCGCGCAGTCGGAGTGCTTACCGCGCACATAGGCGTGCGAGCCCGGGTCGTCGCCGACCAGGACGGTGCCCAGACCGGGGGTGCGGCCCGCCGCGGTGAGGACCGCGACCCGTTCGGTGAGGTCGACGAAGATCTCGTCGCGGGTCAGCTTTCCGTCCAGGGTTTGTGCGGGCACGGCTACATTCTGCATATGGACGATGTCCGGGACGTATTCAGCCCGGCCCAGCTCGGTCCGGTCACGCTGCGAAACCGGATCATCAAGGCCGCCACCTTCGAAGCGCGCACGCCCGGCGCACTGGTCAGTGCCGACCTGATCGACTTCCACCGGGTGATGGCCGCCGGCGGGGTCGGGATGACGACGGTGGCCTACTGCGCGGTCAGCCGGGGCGGGCGCACCGACGCCTCGGCATTGTGGATGCGGCCGGAGGCGATGTCCGGACTGCGTCGTCTGGCCGAGGCCGTGCACACCGAGGGCGCGGCGATCAGCGCCCAGATCGGGCACGCCGGGCCGGTGGCCAATGCCCGGTCGAATAAGGCCCCCGCACTGGCACCGGTGCGGTTCTTCAACCCGCTGTCGATGCGTTTCGCCCGCCATGCCACCCGGGCGGATATCGACGAGGTGATCGCCGCCCACGCGGCAGCGGTGCGCCATGCGATCGACGCCGGGTTCGATGCCGTCGAGATCCACCTCGGACATAACTACCTGGCCAGCTCGTTCCTGTCCCCGCTGATCAACCGGCGCCGAGACGACTTCGGCGGCTCGCTGGAGAACCGTGCGAGGGTGGCCCGCGGCATCGTCCGCGCCGTGCGCGACGAGGTCGCCCGGGACGGATCCCCGGCGATCGCGGTAACGGCCAAGCTGACCATGTCCGACGGAGTCCGCGGCGGCATCACCCTTGAGGAGTCACTGCAGACCGCCCACTGGCTCCAGGACGACGGCGGCCTGGACGCGTTGGAGCTGACGGCCGGCAGCTCACTGGTCAACCCGATGTACCTGTTCCGCGGCGATGTGCCCATCAAGGAGTTCGCCGATGCGTTCAAACCCCCGCTGCGCTGGGGCATCCGGGCCAGTGGCACCAGGTTCCTGCGCTCCTATCCCTACCGGGACACCTACCTGCTGCGCGATGCGGTGCTGTTCCGCCGTGAGCTCACCATGCCGCTGATCCTGCTGGGCGGGATCACCACCCGGGAGACGATGGACACCGCGATGGCCGAGGGGTTCGAGTTCGTCGCGATGGGCCGGGCGCTGCTGGCCGAGCCGGATCTGGTCAACCGGATCGAGGCCGACGGCCGGGCGCGTTCGGTCAAGTCGCTGTGTACGCATTGCAACAAATGCATGCCGACCATCTACTCCCGAACGCGGTGCGTGCTCACCGGGGGACCCGACGGTTAGAGTTGGCGCCGATGACCCGCCCACCAGCAGCTTCCGGGCCTGCGCTGACCGTTCGCTATGACGGGCCCCCGCGCACATTCGCCGCCGGACACGATGTCGTCGTGGGCCGCGACCTGCGCGCCGATATCCGGATCGCCCACCCGCTGGTGTCCCGTGCCCATGTCGTACTCCGCTTCGAGAACGGTCGCTGGACGGCAGTCGACAACGGTTCGCTCAACGGGATGTTCAGCCACGGCCGCCGCGTCCCGGTCATCGATATCGCCGACGGTACCTCGGTGCACCTGGGGAACCCGGACGGGCCCGCTCTGAGCTTCGACATCGGCGGCTACCAGGGGTCGGGGGGACGGCCACCGCAGACCTCGACAGAGGTGATCCCACCGCCCCGGCCTCCGTATCAGCCCACCGAACCGCCGTCCTACCGGCCGCCGCCGTTTCCGCCCTATGCCCCGCCCACCCGCCCGACGGCTCCTGCCGCCTCTCCGGATGCCGCACCCACCCAGATGGGTCCGTCCCCGGCCCGATCGGGCGGCACATCCACGCTGGCCACCTCGATGCTCAAGATCCTGCGGCCGGGATCCTCCCCGGCTGCCGCCGCCCCACCGGGGTCGCTGACCATCGGGCGGGCCACCGACAACGACATCGTCATCCCCGATGTGCTGGCGTCCCGTCATCACGCGACCCTCATCCCGACACCGGGCGGGATGGCGATCGCGGACAACCGTTCCATCAACGGCACATTCGTGAACGGCGCCCGGGTGGACAGGGCTCTGCTCAACGAGGGCGATGTGGTGACCGTCGGCAACGTCGACCTGACGCTGCGCGGCGGGACGCTGACCCGGCGCACCGACACCGCTGCGGACATCGGCGCCGGCGGGCTTGATGTGCGCGCGGTGACCTGGACCATCGAGGGTGACAAGACACTGCTGGAGAACATTTCGTTCACCGCCCGGCCCGGAACTCTCACCGCGATCATCGGCCCGTCCGGGGCGGGCAAGTCCACCCTGGCCCGCCAGATCGCCGGGTACACCCATCCGACCAACGGCACGATCAGCTTCGAAGGCCACAACATCCACGCCGAGTACGCCTCGCTGCGGTCCCGGATCGGGATCGTGCCGCAGGACGATGTGGTGCACGGCCAGCTGACCGTCAACCAGGCCCTGATGTACGCCGCCGAACTGCGGCTGCCGCCGGACACCACCACCGAGGACCGCCAGCAGGTGGTCAGGCAGGTGCTGTCGGAGTTGGAGATGACCGAACACGCCGACACCCGGGTCGACCGGCTCTCCGGGGGGCAGCGCAAACGCGCGTCGGTGGCACTGGAACTGCTGACCGGGCCGTCGCTGCTGATTCTTGACGAACCCACCTCGGGGCTCGACCCGGCGCTGGACCGCCAGGTGATGACGATGCTGCGGCAGCTCGCCGATGCCGGCCGCGTGGTTCTGGTGGTCACCCACTCGCTGACGTATCTGGACGTCTGCGATCAGGTGCTGCTGCTGGCGCCGGGCGGCAAAACCGCCTTCTGTGGGCCGCCCAGCCTGATCGGCCCGGCGATGGGCACTACCAACTGGGCCGATATCTTCAGCGCCGTCGCCGGTGACCCGCAGGGTGCCAACGACCGGTATCTCGCGCGCAGTGGTCCGCAGCCGCCCCCGCCACCCGCCGAGGCTCCGTCCCATCTGGGCGAGCCGACGCACACCAGCCTGCTGCGCCAGTTCTCCACCATCGTGCGCCGCCAGGCCCGGCTGATCATCTCCGACCGCGGCTACTTCCTGTTCCTGGCGTTGCTGCCGTTCATCATGGGCGTGCTGTCGCTGGCAGTGCCGGGAACCGTCGGCTTCGGGGTGCCCGACCCGCTGGGCGACGCGCCCAACGAGCCCGGGCAGATCCTGGTCCTGCTCAATGTCGGCGCCATCTTTATGGGCACGGCACTGACCATCCGCGACCTGATCGGGGAGCGGCCGATCTTCCGTCGCGAACAGGCGGTGGGGCTGTCCACGACGGCCTATCTGCTGGCCAAGGTGTGCGTCTACACGGTCTTCGCCGTCCTGCAGGCGGCAATCGTCACCGCGATCGTGGTGATGGGCAAGGGCGGTCCGACCCAGGGTGCGGTGGCACTGGGCAGTCCGGTGCTGGAGTTGTTCGTCACCATCGCCGCAACCTGTGTGGCCTCGGCCAACCTCGGGCTGCTGCTCTCGGCGCTCGCCAAGTCCAATGAACAGATCATGCCGCTGCTGGTGGTGGCGATCATGAGCCAGCTGGTGTTCTCCGGCGGCATGATCCCGGTGACGAACCGTCCTGTGCTCGATCAGCTTTCGTGGCTGACGCCGGCCCGGTGGGGATTCGCCGCGTCGGCCTCGACGGTGGATCTGGTCAACCTGGTGCCCGGTCCGCTGACACCCAAGGACCGGTGGTGGGAACACAACGCGTCGAGCTGGTGGTTCGACATGGCGATGCTGATCGGACTGAGCGCGGCCTATCTGGCTTTGGTGCGCTGGAAGATCCGGCTCAAAACCGCCTAGTGGCGTTGCCGTTCGGAGATGATGCGTCGGTGTCGGTCCGCGGCGCGGGTGCGGGCCCGTCGGGGCATCTTGGTGTTGCGGTGGGCTGAGATCGTCTCTCGCGGAGGACCGGTCGAGGCCAGCGTGCCGGTGGGTGCGCACAGGGCGGGGATGAATAGCACGCTGCCCGGCGTGGTGCGATAAGTGCGGCCGGACGGCGATGTCCAGATGACCGTGCCGTCGGGTCGTTGTTCGTCATGCCAGCCGGTCCAGAATGTTTTGACCAAATGATGAAGACGGCAAAGACATTTGAGGTTGGAGGCGTGCGTGGGCCCGCCGCGTGCGTAGGGCCTCGTATGGTCGACATCGCAGACGTCGGCGGGGCGGTCGCAGCCGGGGAACCGGCACGTCAGGTCGCGGCAACGCACGAAGTCCGCCAGCGCCGTGGACGGGCAGTAGCGCTGTTCGGGTGGGCTGGCCGAGGGATGAACGACCGGCCGCAGTTCGGCGATTCCGCGGGCGGCCAGATCGGCGAGCACCGCCGACGGGACGGTGGAGCCGCCCAGCACGATGCCGAAGGCCGGGGGCGGCTGCGGTGGGCGGTCGGGGTCATCGGGGTGGTCGGGTTCGGCGTTCTCCCGCAGGATCTCGACCAGTCGTTCCCGGTCGGTGATGAACTCCACGGTGTCGTCCCCGGCCCGTTCGCCATGGACGGTCCTAGCGTCGGTGCCGGAGTCGGTGATCGCCGCGGCCTCGGCCACGACATGCACGATCACCGAGGGAGCCTCGCCATCGACGTCGGCCGGACAGTCCGGTTGCCCGCAGGCGCAGGCCAGTGTGGTGCGCCCGGTGGCCAACGCGCCCATCGCGTCGGCGCGCTTCTGGTCGAAAGTTCGCGGATCGTCATCGCAGACGCTGCGGGCCAGCGCGCTCAACCGCCGGTCCAGCAGGGTGGCATCGACGTGATTGAGCTGTCCGGTCAGCTGCGAGATCTCCCGATCGTGGGCGAGGTCGACGTAGCGATCCCGAGACCGCCGCTCGGTCCGGCGGCGGGCCTGCGGATCGTGGCGCACCACGACGGCGTCAACAGCCCGCTGCATCTTCAGAACCGACAGCGGGCCCCACCCCGGAATGGCCGTGGCCAGGTCCGCGTCGATGCCCGCAAGCACCTCCGGAGCCAGTGCCAGCAGGGTTCGGGCCACGATCATCCGGACCGTGCGGTAGTCGATAGCCCCGTCGGCGAACAGCGCGCCCACCTTCGGCAGCCGCTCCCGAAGGCAGATCGCGTTGTGCATCAGCGACCCCGCGGCCGCGGCGGTGATGCACGCCACGGCGGAGACCTCGGCGGCCACCGCCTCCCACGGATCGATGCGCCACATCTCCCGGCCGTGCCCGTCCTGCACCGGGATAACCCGGCGTTCGTACAACTCCGCGATCGCCGCAAGCCGGCGGGCGCAGGCACTGTTCTCGACGCGGGCCGCCTCCCCGATGATGTCCACCACCCCGGCGTCACTCAATTCCTCGAACATATTTTCGATTCTAGGGGCGCTGTCGGACGGTTTCCGCAGCCCGATCATCGACTGTGGATGAAGCCGCCGTTGTGGACAACGCCTACTCGCCCCTCACATCGAGACCGTGTGCCGCGGCGAAACCCAGTGCCTGGACGATGTCGATGCGCGCACCCCGGCAAGCCGCCGTGGTCCACAGCGTGGGATCTAGGCGGGCACCGCGCAGGTCGGCACCCTGCAGGCGCAGACCCTCGGTTCGGGCACCGGTGAGGTCCGCGCCCGTCAGCACCGCGTTGCGAAGGTCGCCGCGGACCAGAGAGGCCTCCCGCAGTCGACAGCCGGACAGGTCCACCCCGCGCAGATCGGCACCGGCCAGGACCGCGAGGGTGAAATCCACCTCGTCACAGACGATGGGGCGGAACCGGCAGTCCTCGAATGTCGATCCCAGCATGCTGCAGTTCCGGAAAGTGCTGTGCCACAATGCGGTCCGCACAAATCGGCAATTCCGGAACGCCGATCCGAGATGTACCGACTCGGCGAGGGTGGCACCACCGAAGTCACACTCGGTGAAGATGACCCGCTCGGTGCTCAGGCCGGACAGGTCCTCGTCCCGGAATTCGTGGCCGGTGAACTCACGATCCGACCATTGCGCCATGGCTGACATTATCGTCGGTACCATTTCGCCGCATGGAGGCGAAGCGGCTGCAGGGATGGTGGCTCGCGGCCTTTGTCATCGCACTGCTGCTGGCGTCCTGGGCCGGCGGGTTCAGCCTCGTCGCGACGTTCATCTTCGTGGTGATCTATCTGACCGGCGCCACGTTGATCGGGCGTGACGAGGACACCGAGGATGCCGGGGAGGCCGAGGACTCCGAGGACACCCAGGACACCCAAGACACCGACAACGCTGGGGACATCGAAGGCGAGGACGACGTTGGGGCCGATACCGGGGACGACGCGGAGGCTGCGGAGGCTGTAGCCGAGGCTGAGAGATCATCGTGAAGAACTCGGTCATCACGCTCGATCTCCCGATCCGCGCAGCCTAACGACAGAGGGTGACCGATTGGCTCCACCTACATGAACAACCCTTCGCTCTTCGCCCGCAGGGCCCGCGATGAGAGACCATCCCGCGCTGATCACACCGGTAGTCTCGACCCCGTGGGGCAGGTGAATCTCGAGAGGCGGGTTAACGCACTGGAGAGGACCGTGGAAGACATCAATCGGCGGCTCCGCGCAGCCGAGCGCGACGTCACCGAGATCAGAGCCGAGATCCGCGACTTCCGGAACGTGACGACGGCGAGTTTCCATGTCCTTCGTGAGGACTTCGGTGACCTCCGCTCTCACGTCGATCGAGGTTTCGCCGAGATGCGCGGCCCGCTGGACCCGACCGCCAGCGGGCAGCAGCACATCACCGATCTGATTCAGAGGTTGATCGACGAACAGAACCGTTAGCGGTTCCATCGTCCATGTTCCACATACTGTTCTTCTCCCCACGCATCGCACCCAACACCGGCAATGCGATTCGGATGGTCGCCGCGACGGGTTGTGAACTGCACCTGGTGGAGCCGCTGGGTTTCGACCTGTCCGAACCGAAACTGCGCCGCGCCGGTCTGGACTACCACGACCTGGCCTCGGTCACCGTGCACCAGTCACTGGACGACGCCTGGGAGAACATCGGCCCGGCGCGGGTGTTCGCCTTCACCGCGCACGCGGAAACGTCCTTCGCCGATATCAGCTATCAACCGGGCGATATTCTGTTGTTCGGGCCCGAACCAACCGGCCTGGACCAGCAGACCCTGGCCGACCCGCATATCACCGGGCAGGTTCGCATCCCGATGCTGCCGGGCCGGCGTTCGCTGAATCTGTCCAATGCCGCGGCCGTGGCCGCTTACGAAGCATGGCGGCAGAACGGCTTCGCCGGCTGAATCACCAAGTGTCCCAGTGTGTCAGCTGTTCGGCGGGCAGTCGCTTGGCCAATTTGAAATCGGTGCCCTTGGTGTAGGCGATCGGGAACAGCCCGCCCTGGGTGTAGCGCTGGTAGGGAATCCCCAGCAGATCAGCGGCCTGCTTCTCCCCCTCCCCCATCAGATGCAGCGTGGTCCACGCAGAACCCAGGCCGCGCTCGCGCAGTGCCAGCATGTAGCTCCACACCGCGGGTAGCAGCGATCCCCAAAAAGATGCCTGCATGCCCGCATCAGCGCCCTCCGGACGCCCCTCCAGCAGCGGGATCATCAGCACCGGGGCCTTCTCGAAGTTCGCGTTGAGGTATTTCGCGGAGTTCATCACCGCGTCCATCTGCTGATCGCGGATATCGCCGCGCTCGGGTTTGGGCAGATCCAGATACGGGGTGGCATTGACCCGGTAGATATCGGCGAGTGCCCGCTTCTTCGCGGGGTCCTCCACGAACATCCACTGCCAGCCCTGGGAATTGGATCCGGTCGGCGCCTGCAGTGCGACGTCCAGACACTCCATCAGCACCCCGCGTGGCACCGGCCTGTCGAAGTCCAGGCGCTTACGCACCGAGCGGGTGGTGGTCAGAACTTCATCGGCAGTCAGGTTCAGGGTCATATCTGGAGATTACGCGGGGCCGTGAAGGGCTAACGAAAGTCCCGAGACCGGGCGCCGACCGTCATGGCCAGCGGCCGCATCCGCTCAGCCACCACCGTCACCGCACCGGTGGCGTTCTGCACCTGACCGCGGATCAGCAGCGCCGTCGCCGTCTGGGCCACCCGCCGGTGCCGTTCCCACACCCCGGGCGTGCACAGCACGTTGACCATTCCGGTCTCGTCCTCGAGGTTGACGAATGTCACCCCGCGCGCTGTCGCCGGCCGCTGCCGGTGGGTGACCGCACCGGCGATCAGCACCCGGGTGCCATCGGGAACCGACAGCAGCCGGTCGGCCGGTATGACACCGAGCCTGTCGAGGTCGCAACGCAGGAACTGGGTCGGGTAACTGTCCGGAGAGACTCCGGTAGCCCACACGTCGGCGGCAGCCAGTTCGGCCTCGCTCATACCGGGCAGCGCTGGAATATGCGATGACGACCCGACCCCGGGCAACCGGTCCGGACGCTCGGTGGCGGCGACCCCGGCCGCCCACAGCGCCTCGCGGCGGGTGATCCCGAAACAGCCCAGCGCCCCGGCGGTGGCCAGCGCCTCAGCCTGGGGAACCGTCAGCTGCACCCGGCCGGTCAGGTCCAGCAGAGTCGAATACCGGCCGCGGGCGGCTCGCTCATCGACGATACGAACGGCCAGGTCTGTCCCGATGTGACGGACGGCAGCGAGGCCCAGTCGGACCTCACGGCCGCGGTTTTCCAGCGTGGCATGCGCCAGGCTGGCGTTCACACATGCTCCGTGCACCAACACGCCGTGCCGGCGGGCATCGGCCACCAGCGTCTGCGGTGAGTAGAAGCCCATCGGCTGGGCCCGCAGCAGCGCCGCGCAGAATGCCGCCGGATGGTGCAGTTTGAACCAGGAGGAGTAGAACACCAGTGAGGCGAAGGACAGCGAATGGCTCTCCGGAAAACCGAAATTGGCGAAGGCCGCCAGCTTCTCGTAGATCCGGTCGGCGACCTCCCCGGTGATGCCGTGTAAGTCGGCCATCCCGGCGTAGAACCGGTCGCGCAGCCGTTGCATCTTCTCGGGGGAACGCTTGGACCCCATGGCACGGCGCAACTGGTCAGCCTCGGCCGGGGAGAAACCGGCGCAGTCCACTGCCAGCTGCATCAGCTGTTCCTGGAACAGCGGGACCCCCAGCGTTTTTCGCAGCGCGGATTCCATCGACGGGTGGTCGTAGACGACCAGCTCCAGGCCGTTGCGCCGTTTGATGTACGGATGTACCGATCCCCCCTGGATGGGCCCGGGACGGATCAGCGCCACCTCCACCACCAGGTCGTAGAACACCCGCGGCTTCAGCCGGGGCAGGGTGGCCATCTGGGCCCGGGACTCGACCTGGAACACTCCGACCGAATCGGCGCGCTGCAGCATTTCATAGACAGCCGCCTCGGACAGATCGAGACGGGCCAGGTCCACCTCGATACCCTTATGCTCGGCAACCAGGTCGATGGCATAGTGCAAAGCCGAAAGCATGCCCAGACCGAGCAGGTCGAATTTGACCAGACCGATTGCCGCACAGTCGTCTTTGTCCCACTGCAGCACGCTGCGGCCGGGCATGCGGGCCCACTCCACCGGGCACACGTCGGCGATCGGGCGGTCGCAGATCACCATGCCACCGGAGTGGATTCCCATATGCCGCGGCAGGTCGGCGATTTGCGCGGCCAGGTCGACCACGGCCTCGGGGATATCCTCGCCGCGCTTACTCCAGGCATCCTGCTGCCCCTGTGAGAACCCCAGGGCCCGGGCCGTATCCCGCACCGCACTGCGGCGGCGGTAGGTGATCACGTTGGCGACCTGCGCGGCGTAGTCGCGGCCATAGCGGGTGTAGACGTACTGGATGACCTGCTCGCGCAGATCCGATTCGATATCGATATCGATATCGGGCGGCCCGTCGCGTGCCGGGGAGAGAAACCGCTCGAACAGTAATCCGTTGGCAACCGGGTCGACGGCGGTGACGCCGAGGGCATAACAGACTGCCGAGTTGGCCGCCGAACCCCGGCCCTGACAGAGAATGTTGCTGCGGCGACAGAACTGCGTAATGTCATGCACCACAAGGAAATACCCCGGGAAGTTCAGTGCGGCAATGATATCGAGTTCGCGCTCGATCTGTGCGTAGGCCCGTGCGGCACCGGCCCGCGGCCCGTACCGCTGTACGGCGCCGGCGAGCACCAACTCACGCAACCAGCTGTCCTCGGTGTGCCCGTCCGGAACGTCGAACGGCGGCAGCTGCGGGGCGATCAGGGCCAGCTCGAACGAGCACTGTTCACCGAGTTCGGCCGCCGCGGTGACCACCTCGGGACACCGGGCGAACAACCGCGCCATCTCCTCACCCGATCGCAGATGCGAACCTCCCAGCGGGGCCAGCCAGCCGGCCGCCTCATCCAGGGACTGCCGGGCCCGGATGGCCGCCATGGCCATCGCCAGCCGCCCGCGGCCGGGCCGGGCAAAGTGCGCCGCGGTGGTGGCCACCACCTTGACGCCGAACTGCGGCGCCAGCCCGGCCAGTGCGCCGTTGCGCTCATCATCGAGGGGGGTGCCGTGCCGGGTCAGCTCGATACTGACCCGATCCCGCCCGAACCGGTCCACCAGATCGGCCAATGCTCCGGCGGCCGCTCCGGGGCCACCGGCCGACAGGGCCTGACGCAGGTGGCCTTTGCGGCATCCGGTCAGGATGTGCCAATGCCCACCGGCGGCCTCGGTCAGGGCGTCGTAGTCATAACGCGGCCTGCCCTTCTCGCCGCCGGCCAGATGCGCAGCAGCCAGCTGACGGGACAGCCTCCGGTACCCTTCCGGCCCACGGGCCAGGACCAACAGATGGCTATCCCCCAGCGACAGTTCGGCACCGAACACGGTGCGCATGCCGAGCTCGGCGGCCGCCTCGGCGAATCGCACCACCCCGTAGAGGCCGTCGTGGTCGGTCAGCGCGATCGACCGCAGATCCAGCCGGGCCGCTTCCTCCACCAGTTCCTCCGGGGTGCTGGCCCCGTCGAGGAAGCTGAACGCCGAGTGGGCGTGCAGTTCGGCGTAGGGGAACGCCGACACCCGGCGCCCGGCGTCGGCGGGCCGCTGATACCGCTCCCGTTTCCGCGACCAGGCGGGGCTGTCGCTACCGTCGCCGGCCGCCCCGGGGACCGACGGGCGGCTGTTGAGCACCCGCTCGATCTCCGACCAGGTCCGCGGTCCACTGTCCCAGCCCACCCCCCGCAGGGTAATCGAACATGTGTTCTAATACCAGGGCGGACCGCGTGCCCGCGGAACATCTACGCTCATTGGGTGACCCAGCATCCCGCCGAGCCGCATATCGGTTCGATCAACGACAAACTCAACTGGTTGCGCGCCGGCGTCCTGGGCGCCAACGACGGCATCGTGTCCGTCGCGGGCATCGCGATCGGGGTGGCCGCCGCCACCGTCGACCGAGGCCACATTCTGACCGCCGGGATAGCCGGGCTCACCGCCGGTGCGCTGTCGATGGCGCTCGGCGAGTACGTCTCGGTGAGCACCCAGCGCGATACCGAACTGGCGTTGCTGGCCAAAGAGCGCAAGGAACTCGCCGAGGAACCCGAGGCCGAGTTCGACGAGTTGGTGGGACTCTACGAGGCCAAGGGGCTCTCCCCGGAGACCGCCCGCGCGGTGGCCGAGGAGCTGACCGAACGCGACGCGTTCTCCGCGCATATCGACATCGAACTCGGCATCGACCCGGACGGGCTGACCAACCCCTGGCACGCCGCGATCTCCTCGGCGGTGTCCTTCACCGTCGGGGCGCTGCTGCCCCTGCTGGCCATCCTGCTACCACCCCCGTCGGCGCGTATTCCGATCACCTTCGTCGCAGTTCTGCTCGCTCTGGGCATCACCGGCTGGATCAGCGCCCGCCTCGGTGGCGCCGATCCCGTACGCGCCACCCAGCGGGTGGTGATCGGCGGTGCGCTGGCGATGGCGGTCACCTACGCCATCGGCCGTCTCGTCGGCGGGGTCGTGTAGCGGTCCCGGCCGGTTCAGCCGGTGTATTCGGCGAGTCCGTCGTCGAGCACCACACGGGTGTTGGAACCGTCGGGTGCACCGGCCTCGGTGCGGTACACCGCCCGGCCGGAGCCGGTGCGCCAGATCGAGGTCGTCAGCGTCTCCCCGGGGAACACCGGCGAGGAGAACCGCGCCGTCACCGCGGTCAACTTCGCCGCATCCCCGCCGGCCAATTCGGCCAGCAGCGCCCGGCCGGCGAATCCGTAGGTGCACAGCCCGTGCAGAATCGGCTTCGGGAAGCCGGCCATCTCCCGGGCGAACCACGGATCGCTGTGCAGCGGGTTGCGGTCACCGGAGAGCCGGTAGATCAGGGCCTGGTCGGCCCGGGTGGGCAGAGCAACCCGGGCGTCGGGCTCCCGGTCCGGGAACTCCGGGGCGGCGGGGCGACGGCCCGGCTGGCCGCCGAACCCGCCGGCACCCCGGATCACCAGGGTGGTCAGCGTTTCGGCAACCTGCGCACCGGTGGCCGGGTCGCTGCCCCGCGCCCGCAGCATGAGGATGGCGTTCTTGCCCTCCCCCTTGTCCTGGATATCGGCCACTTCGGCAACCACCGACAGCGCACCGGCGGCCGGTAACGGGGCGGACAACCGGATCTCCTGCGAGCCGTGCAGCAGCATGCCCCAGTTGAATGAACCCACCAGTGCGGCGGCCGAGGCCCCCATACAGCAGATCACCGCGAAGGTCGGCAGCACCTGCTGCGCAATCTCGTGGCTGTTGTCGGTGGTGAACGCGAGATCTGAGGTACCGGCACCCACGCCGAGCGCGTAGAGCATGGTGTCTCGGTCGGTCCACTCGTAGGTCTTCGGTTCGGTCACCGCACCGATTGCCGAGGGGTCGATTGGCATTGCCGCTCCTGTCATCCGGGATCTCCGTGGCGCACTCGACTGGGTGCACTCGACCGAATTCTCCCCGCAGCGGCGCGCGAGAGTGCAGGCTGTGGGTATGTACGTTTTTCGCTCCCGGAAAGTGGCCGTGGTGATAGCGGCGTTATCAGCGGTCATGATGCTCGCCGGCTGCGGCGGGCAGTCCGCCCCGGACCTCCGCAACATCACCCTGACCCTGGTCCGGCACGCCCAGTCAGAAGCCAATGCCGTGGAGATCGCCTCCACCGCCGTGCCCGGTACTCCGTTGACCGAAGTCGGTGTCGAGGAGGCCGATTCGCTGGCAAACCGGCTGTCGGGCAACGGCTACGACGCTGTGTTCGCCTCCCAGATGGACCGCACCAAACAAACCGCCGAGCCGATGGCAAAAGCTTTGGGCGAGCAGGTGACGGTACTGCCGGGCCTCGACGACATCTCGGCCGGGTTGTTCGAGGGCGTCCGGATGTCGGACACCTCCGGCGCCTACCTGCTGGGCCCGGAGGGCTGGCTCAAAGGTGACCGTAGATTCGGTATCCCGGGCTCGGTGAACGGCGATCAGTTCAACGAGGCGTTCAGCGGTGCGGTACAGAAGATCTACGACAGTGGCGCCGATAAGCCGATCGCCTTCTCCAGCGGCCTGTCGATCATGATGTGGACGCTGATGAACGCCCGCAACGGGAAACCAACCCTGCTGAACGACCACCCGCTGCCCAATGTCGGGCGGGTGGTGGTCACCGGAAACCCGGTGACCGGGTGGAACCTTCAGGAGTGGGACGGCATCACCAACTTCTCGATCGAAGCGGATTGAGCCCGGGCACGCGCATCGCGATGCCGTTGCGGGTGCGCTACGTCGAATGCGATATGCAGGGCCGGGCATTCAATGGTCACTACCTGACCTGGGTGGACATGGCCCATACCGAGGCTCTGCGGGTACTGACCGGCGGCTATCGGGAGTTGACCGAACGGGGTATCGACTTCGTGGTGGTCGCCGCCGAGATCCAGTTCCGCCGGCCCGCACACTTTGACGACGAGTTGACGATCGCCGTGGTGATCGAGCCGCCGGTGCGCACCTCGCTGCGGAGCCGGTACCGGATCGAGCGCGGTACCGAATTGATCGCCGAGGCAGCGCTGACCCACGTCTGCGTGAACGGGGAGACCTTCGAGAAAATGCCGTGGCCGGACTGGTTCCGCGATCGGCTGGCTCATTCATAGACTCCTTCCAGGTACCACCGTCGCTGCTGGTAACACAGCAGCAATGCGGTGCCGGACACCAGCACCTGGGCCCGGGCGGTTCGCCCCGATCCGGACTGTTCCCACCACCGTTCGTCGACCGGCCACGGGCCGGTCCACCACTCAAGCTCACCGCGGTAGCCCGGTCCGTCCAACCGGGCCGGCTCAGCGCTGAACATGCCGCGGGCGGTGACCCGAACCGGGTCGCCGTGGACGTCCAGCACGTCCACGGTGTTTTCCCCGGGGTCATTCCCGGCCAGCACCGTGGGTGAGGGCGCGGGAAGCTGACCCGGCCAGGGCCGGTCCGGGGCGGCGCGGGGCACCTGCTCGTCGCCCAGCGGGGTCAGAGTTATCCGTTCGGCGGGCCCGCGGCCGCCGCTGAGCATCGGCACCTGCACCGCCTCCTGACCCAGCAGCCCCTGCACCCGGACCAGGGCCCGGCGGGCCCGCAGCCGGCTGTCGGAGCCGGGACCGCCCCATAACGGCAACTGGAGCGCCTCGGCGGAGACCACTTCCACCGGCTGCAGCCGCAGTGTGGTCACCGGACCGGTGAGGCCACCCTCTCCGGTAATTCTCCGGGAGGTCAACCAGCCGTCGAGTTGCCAGCGCACCCGGTCGGCGGTGGCATCCTCGGTCAGCGGCTCGGCGCACCGCCACACCCGGCTGAGCCCGCCACCGGGACTCATCCCCCGGTCGCTACGCTCCTGCCCGCCGGGGGCGGTAACCGCGTGAATGGCCAGCCGGGTACATCCGACCCCGGCTTCCTCGAGACTGCGGTGCAGGTCGGCGGCCAGTGTCCGTCCGGCGAACGCCGCGGCATCGACCCGCTCGATCGGCGGGTCACAGTGCAGCACCGCCTCAAGTTCCGGCGGCAGCTCGGGTCCACACGGTCCACGGTCCGGCTCGCCACAGGCGAACCGGTGCGCCGCCACCGCATCGGCGCCGAACCGGGAGGCCACATCATTTCGGGGTAATGCTGCGAACTCCCCGATGGTGCGGATCCCCAAGCGCCACAGAAGATCCGCGAGCTTTACCCGGTCAGGGGCGGATAAGCTGGGCTCGGCGGACAACTGCCGGATCGATAGCCCGGACAAGAACTCGGCGTCACCGCCGGGCTGCACCACCCGACCGGCCCGGGCGGCGAAGACGGCAGTGGCCAACTGGTCGGCGATACCCGCCTGGCATTCGGCACCGGCAGCGGCGACAGCATCGACCAACCGTTCGGCGACGACCCGCTCGGAACCGAAGTAGCGGGCCGCACCGCGGACCGGCAGTACCAGCAGTCCCGGCCGCAGCACTTCCGCGCGCGGCACCACATCGTCCACCGCCGCAATCACCCCCTCGAAGAATCGGGCGTCACGGTCCGGATCGGCGACGGCGATCTGCACCTGCGGACAGCGCGCCTGGGCCTCGCGCCGCCGCAGACCGCGCCGCACCCCGGCCTCGCGGGCGGCCGCCGAACAGGCGACCACCCGGTTGGCGCAGGTGACCGCGATTTGCGCGGTGGGCGCCAAACCGGCCGCCGCCGCGGCGGCGACGGCGGGCCAGTCCATGCACCAGATCGCCAGTGCCCGTGCGGTCATGGCCGGCCACGGGCCCGGACGGACAGTCGCACTGCACCGATACGACCGCAGCCGGCCACCGGGACACCGGCGGTGCCCGCGGTGATCTGGTAGCCGCGCACCCGGGCCTCCAGTCGCATCGAGGCGCCCTGCCAGTCCCCTCCGGCGACCAGCAGGGTGCAACCCCGCTGCCGGGCGCGGGCCACCAACACCCGGGCCCGACCGGGTGGTACACAGCGTCCGGCCAGACCGAGTAGCACCAGATCCATCCCATCCATGAGCACCGCGGCCACCTCGACCGGATCGGAGCCGGGTTGTGGGATCACCGCCAGCCGACTGAGATCCGCACCCATCTCGGCGGCGGCCAGCAGCCCGAAGTCCGGCAGCCCGACAATGGCCACATGGCCACCGGCGGCGCTCACCGCGGCGACCATGCCCACCGGGAGTGAACGGGCCCCCGAAAGTACCGCGACCGCACCCCTCGGCAACCCGGCGGGGAGAGCCTCAGCCAGCAATTCCGGAACCGGCAGCAAAGATTCGGAGGCCGGCAGCGGGCTGTCAGCAGGCTTGCCGGCACACCACCGCGCACCCACTCCCGGCGATACCGCCGCCATCTGACGGCGCAGCTGTTCCAGCTGCTCAGCACGGTCGGGCTGCCGGTCCCCAAGGGCGATCGCTACCGCCATCGACTACCTCCGACTGTGATCTCCAACCGCTATTTTCGAATGTATGTTCGATACAATGAGTAAACACCGGACCGGTAACGCCCGTCAAGGGGGTGGAACCGCTGCGCTACACCGGGGCCGAGATCGAACAGGCCGGCCGCACCCCGGGCGGCAAGCGGCGAGTCAACCTGATGATCGCCGCGATCGCCGTCGGCGACGGGGCGGCGTTGGCCACCCGCAACACCGCCGACTTCGAGGGGCTCGAACCGCTACTCGAAGTCGTCCAGCTGTGAGCGCACGAATGTAGGAGTCAGGTCACTCCCACTCGATGGTGCCGGGCGGCTTACTGGTCACATCGAGTACCACCCGGTTCACCTCGGGCACCTCATTGGTGATCCGAGTGGAGATACGCTCGAGAACGTCATAGGGAACCCGGGTCCAGTCGGCTGTCATGGCGTCCTCACTGGAGACCGGACGCAGCACCACCGGATGACCGTAGGTGCGGCCGTCCCCCTGGACACCGACCGAACGGATATCGGCGAGTAACACCACCGGACACTGCCAGATCTGCTGATCGAGGCCGGCTGAGGTCAGTTCTTCGCGGGCGATCAGGTCGGCGCGGCGCAGCGTCTCAAGTCGCCCGGCGGTCACCTCCCCCACGATCCGGATGCCCAGACCCGGCCCCGGGAAGGGTTGGCGCGCAACGATCTCCTCCGGCAGACCGAGCTCGCGCCCGACCGCGCGGACCTCGTCCTTGAACAGCAGGCGCAGCGGTTCGACGAGACTGAACGTCAAGTCCGGGGGCAGCCCGCCGACATTGTGATGACTCTTGATGTTGGCGGCCCCGGACCCGCCACCGGACTCGACGACATCCGGGTACAGGGTGCCCTGGACCAGGAACTCGATATGGTCGTCGGCCAGATCCCGCACCGCACCCTCGAACGCGCGGATGAACTCCCGGCCGATGATCTTGCGCTTACCCTCCGGATTCGACACCCCGCACAACGCCTCGAGGAACCTCTCCGCGACGTCGACGGTCACCAGCCGGGCACCGGTCGCGGCGACGAAATCGCGCTGCACCTGATCGCGTTCACCGGCGCGCAGCAGTCCGTGGTCGACGAACACGCAGGTCAACCGGTCGCCAATGGCCCGTTGAACCAGCGCGGCAGCCACTGCCGAGTCCACTCCCCCGGATAAGCCGCAGATCGCACGCCCGTCACCGATCTGCTCACGCACCCGTTCGATGAGGGTCCCGGCGATATTGGCCGGAGTCCACGACGGGGCGATACCGGCGAAGTCGTACAGGAAACGGGTGAGCACCTGCTGACCGTGCGGGGTATGAATGACTTCGGGGTGGTACTGCACCCCGGCAAGCCCGCGGGCGCGGTCCTCGAAGGCGGCCACCGGTGCGCCCGCGCTGGAGCCCACCACCGCGAAACCGGCCGGAGCGGCGGTCACCGCGTCCCCATGGCTCATCCACACCGGCTGCACTCCGGGTAGCCCGGCATGCAGTTCGCCACCGAGCGTGTTGAGTTCGGTCCGACCGTACTCACTGGTACCGGTGCGCTCGACGGTGCCGCCGAGGGCCTGGGCCATGGCCTGGAATCCGTAGCAGATACCGAACACCGGCACACCCAGGTCGAACACCCCGGGGTCGATTCGGGGGGCGCCGTCGGCGTACACACTGGCCGGGCCGCCGGACAGCACGATCGCCCGGGGTTCGGCGGCCTTGATCTGCTCAATGGTGGCGGTATGCGGAATCACCTCGGAGAACACCCGGGCTTCCCGAACCCGCCGGGCGATCAGCTGGGCGTACTGAGCACCGAAGTCGATCACCAGAACCGGTCGCTCTGCAGAATCCACCGAACCAGTATCCACCGGCACAGTCTAAGAAGCGGCGGCAATCAGGCCGAACTGACCGGGATGATCGGCAGATTGCGCAACCCGCCCGGTGCCGTCGCGGGCACCACCGGGTATTTCGGCACGATCGGTGAAAGCCGGCGGTAGGGCTCCCCCTGGGAGGGGCGCTGGTCCTGCTCACCCTTGTTGGGCCATAGCGCCGCCGCCCGTTCAGCCTGCGCGGTGATGGACAGCGACGGGTTCACCCCCAGGTTGGCCGAGATCGCCGCACCATCGGCGATATGCAGGGTGGGATAGCCGTAGACCCGTTGATACGGGTCGATGACACCGGTCTGCGCACTGTCGCCGATCGCGGCGCCACCGAGGAAATGTGCGGTCAGCGGGATGTTGAACAGTTCGCCCCAGGTACCCCCGGCGACACCGTCGATCTTCTCCGCGATACGACGGGTCACCTCGTTACCCACCGGAATCCAGGTCGGGTTCGGCTCGCCGTGTCCCTGCCTGCTGCTCAGCCGCCGACCCAGCAGGCCCCGCTTGGTGAAAGTGGTGATCGAGTTATCGAGATGCTGCATCACCAGCGAGATCATCGTGCGCTCACTCCAGCGCCGCGGGCTGAGCATCCGCAACATGGCGCGCGGGTCCCGGCCGGCGTTGTGCAGCAACTGCTTCCAGCGCGGCACCTCCGAGCCGCCCGGCCCCGACCCGTCCGTCATCAGCGTCTGCAGCAATCCCATTGCGTTGGAACCACGGCCGTAACGGCACGGCTCGATATGGGTGTCGTGGGTCGGGTGGATCGACGAGGTGATGGCCACCCCGTGCGTCAGGTCCAGATCGGGCCGCGCCTCCCGACGACCGGCGCCGACGATCGACTCGGAGTTGGTCCGGGTCAGCACCCCGAGGCGGTCGGACAGCGCCGGAAGAGTGCCGTCGTCGCGCATCGCGAACAACAACTTCTGGGTCCCGTAGGTGCCGGCCGCCAGGATGACGTGGCGGGCGGTGAGCGTGCGGCGATTCCTACGCAGCCAGCGACCGGTTCGGACCGTCTCGACCTCCCAGTTACCGTCCGCGCGCGGCCGGAAACCGGTTACGGTCGTCATCGGGATAACTTGCGCCCCAGCCTTTTCCGCCAAACCCAGGTAATTCTTCACCAGGGTGTTCTTGGCGCCGTGCCGACAGCCCGTCATACATTCGCCGCACTCGGTACACCCGGTACGGTCCGGCCCGACACCACCAAAGTAGGGGTCCGGCACGGTGACGCCGGGGGCCTTGTTGCCATCGGGCCCGAAGAACACCCCGACCGGAGTGGGGGTGAACGTGTCGCCGACACCCATATCGTCGGCGACCTCCTTCATGATGCGGTCGGCGTCGGTGAAGGTGGGATTGCCCACCACCCCGAGCATCCGTTGAGCCTGGTCATAATGCGGCATGAGCTCCGCGCGCCAGTCGGTGATCTCACACCACTGCCGGTCGTTGAAGAAGGGGTCCGGCGGTACATACAGGGTGTTGGCGTAATTCAGCGATCCGCCGCCGACTCCCGCCCCGGCCAGGATCATGACATTGCGCAGCGGGTGGATGCGCTGGATGCCGTAGCAGCCCAGGCGCGGGGCCCACAGAAACTCCCGCAGTCGCCATGAGGTCTTGGCGAACTCGTGGTCGGCGAATCGGCGGCCGGCCTCCACGACGCCGACCCGGTAGCCCTTCTCGGTGAGCCGCAGAGCACTGACGCTGCCGCCGAACCCCGAGCCGATGATCGCGACGTCATAATCCGGTTCCATAACCCCAATATAGGCAGCCGGTCAGGTCAACTCCCGACGGTCAGCCCGACCTTCTGAAACTCCTTGAGGTCGCAATATCCGGCCTTGGCCATCGAGCGCCGCAGGCCGCCGACGAGGTTGAGTGAGCCGAAGGGTTCATCGGAGGGGCCGTTGAGCACCCGGTCCAGCGACGGTCGCTCATCGATCGCCACGTGGAGCAGCGCCCCGCGCGGCAGCGACGGATGCGCCGCGGCCGACGGCCAGAACCAGCCCCCGCCGAGGGCCTCGGCGGCAGCGGCCAGTGGGGTGCCGAGCATGACCGCGTCGGCGCCGCAGGCGATCGCCTTGGCGAGTTCGCCGGAGGTGTGGATATCGCCGTCGGCCAGCACGTGTACGTACCGCCCGCCCGTCTCGTCGAGATACTCCCGGCGCGCGGCGGCCGCATCGGCAATCGCGGTGGCCATCGGCACGCTCATTCCGAGCACCTCATCGCTGGTGGTCACCCCCGCGGTCGAGCCGTAACCCACGATCACCCCGGCCGCACCGGTCCGCATCAGGTGCAGTGCGGTGCGATGGTCGGCCACCCCGCCGGCAACCACCGGCACATCGAGTTCGGAGATGAAGGTCTTGAGGTTCAGCGGCTCCGGAGCGCCGGCCCGGTCCTGGGTTACCCGTTCGGCCGAGATGATGGTGCCCTGGATGACCAGCAGGTCGATACCGGCCGCCACCAGAGTCGGGGTGAGTGCCCGGGCGTTCTGGGGGCTTACCCGGACCGCTGTGGTCACCCCGGCCTCGCGGACCCGGGTCACCGCCCGGCCGAGCAGTTCAAGGTCCAACCGCGCCGCGTGCAACTGCTGCAGCAGCCGGATCGGGGCGGCCGGATCCACATCCCGCTCGGCGACACCGATCACCTCGGCGATCCGATCCTCAACATCGGGATGCCGACCGATCAGCCCCTCACCGTTGAGCACACCGAGTCCGCCGAGCCGACCCATCTCAATGGCGAACGCCGGCGAGACCAAAGCGTCCGTCGGGTGGGCGATGACCGGGATGTCGAACCGGTAGGCGTCCAGCTGCCAGCCGGTCGAGACGTCCTGGGAGGAACGGGTCCGCCTGGACGGGACGATACTGATCTCACCTAGTTCGTAGGTCCGGCGGGCGGTCCGGCCCATACCGATTTCAACCAGATCGCGCACGGCTCATCCCCTCTTCGCGCAAGCGCCCAACCGGCGTTCGCTCTATCTGCTGGCGTAGTTCGGCGCTTCCACGGTCATGGCGATGTCATGCGGGTGGCTCTCTTTGAGCCCGGCGGCGGTGATCTGGACGAACTGCGCCCGCTGCAACTGCGCGATGGTCGCCGCTCCGGTGTAGCCCATCGCGGCGCGCAACCCCCCGGTGAGCTGATGGATCACCGATGACAGCGGACCGCGGAACGGCACCCGGCCCTCGATACCCTCGGGCACCAGCTTGTCCTCGGAGAGGACGTCATCCTGGAAGTACCGGTCCTTGGAGTAGCTCCGCTGGGCGGAACCGGCCTCGCCGCGGCCCTGCATGGCACCCAGCGAACCCATCCCCCGGTAGCTCTTGAACTGTTTGCCGTTGACGAAAATCAGTTCTCCCGGTGCCTCAGCGGTTCCGGCCAGCAGCGATCCCAGCATTGCCGTGGAGGCTCCGGCGGCCAGCGCCTTGGCGATATCCCCGGAGTACTGGAGTCCGCCGTCGGCGATCACCGGCACCCCGGCCGGGGCGCATGCGGCGACGGCCTCGAGTATGGCGGTGATCTGCGGCGCGCCGACACCGGCCACCACCCTCGTGGTGCAGATCGAACCGGGGCCCACCCCCACCTTGACGGCGTCGGCACCGGCCTCCACCAGCGCGGCGGCCGCGCTCCGGGTGGCGACATTGCCACCGACCACCTCGACTCGGTGGCCGACCTCGCCCTTGACCTTTCCCACCATGTCCAGAACCCGGCGGTTATGGGCATGGGCGGTGTCAACCACCAGCACATCGACCCCCGCGTCGACCAATGCCATGGCCCGGTCCCAGGAGTCGTCGCCGACCCCGACGGCCGCGGCCACCAGCAGCCGGCCATCACTGTCCTTGGTGGCATAGGGGTGCTTCTCGGTCTTGACGAAATCCTTGACCGTGATCAGCCCGGTCAGCCGGCCGCGACCGTCGACGATGGGCAGCTTCTCGATTTTGTTGCGGCGCAGCAGTCCGAGCGCGGCGTCGGCGGTCACCCCCTCCTGCGCGGTGATCAGCGGCGCCTTCGTCATCACCTCCGCGACCTGCTTGTTCATATCGACTTCGAATCGCATATCGCGGTTGGTGATGATGCCCACCAGCGAACCGTCAGCGTCGACGACGGGCAGACCGGAGATGTGGAAACGGGCGCACATGGCGTCCACCTCGGCCAGGGTGTTCTCCGGCGAGCAGGTGACCGGGTCGGTGACCATACCGGCCTCCGAACGCTTCACCATCTCGACCTGGCTGGCTTGTTCGGCGATCGCGAGGTTGCGGTGCAGCACCCCGAGCCCACCCGCGCGCGCCATAGCGATCGCCATCCTGGCCTCGGTCACGGTGTCCATCGCCGAGCTCACCAACGGCACCCTGAGCCGGATCTTGCGGGTGAGCTGGCTGGACGTGTCGGCAGCGGCCGGGATGATGTCAGAGGCCGCCGGCAGCAGCAGCACATCATCGAACGTCAGCCCCAGCATGGCAACCTTCGCGGGGTCGTCACCACCGGTCCGCACGGGAGCGGTGCTGCCTTCGGTTGGTGACATCGGCGGGGCCTCCATCAGCGGACGGTATGAGCGTCTCATCCTATCGGCTCCCCGCACGGCCTCCGGGCGCGATCCCGACGCCTCTCGCGTAATGTGTAGACGTGCGCGACGACCTGCCACCGGGACTGCCGCCCGACCCGTTTGCCGATGACCCGAGTGATCCCTCCGCGGCTCTTGACGCCCTGGAACCCGGGCAGCCGCTGGACCCGCAGGAGCGTACCGCCGTCGAGGCCGATCTGGCCGACCTCGCCGTGTACGAGGCGTTGTTGGCCCACCGGGGCATTCGCGGCCTGGTGGTTTCCTGCGAGGACTGCAACACCGACCACTATCACGACTGGGATATGTTGCGCGCCAACCTCCTCCAACTTCTGGTCGACGGAACCGTACGCCCGCACGAACCCGCCTTCGCCCCGGAATCGGATGCCTACGTCACCTGGGACTACTGCCGGGGCTACGCCGATGCGTCGCTGAACGAGGCCACTTCGGACTACTACGACGGGTTGCGTTAACCAGCCGGAGCGGGCTCCGGCACCACCTGTGTGGTCGTGATCGCGGCCGATGGCTCCGCGCCGCCAATCTGCTGCTCGGCGGCCGGTTCCTCGGCGGGCTGAACAGCGGTGGTCCCCGTCTCCGTGGCGGTCTTCGCGGCGGTCTCCGGGGCGGCCTCGGCCGGTGCGGTGGTCTCGGTCTCCGCGGAGGTTTCCGGGCTGGTCTCCGCAGCGGCCTCAGCCGGTGCGGCGGCCTCGGTCTCCGCGGAGGTTTCCGGGCTGGTCTCCGCAGCGGCCTCAGCCGGTGCGGTGGTCTCGGTCTCCGCGGTCGTCACGGTCTCCGCGGTGGTCTCTGCAGTAGCCCCTGCAGTGGTCTCTGGGGCGGTCTCCGCGGCGGTCTCTGGGGTGGTCTCTGGGGTGGTCTCTGCCGCGGCTGCCGGCGCGGAGGTGGTCGCAGGCGCCTCTGACCTGGGTGCCGCCGATGTCGTCGCTACCGCCGAGGGACTCGTCGCCGGGGCACTGGTAGCCGGAGCAGCACTGGTCGGCGTCGTCGCCACCTGGCTCTGCTGGGTCGCCGACGTCGCCGGCGAGGCAGATGTCGCGGTAGCCGACGGCGTTGTCGCAGCAGCCGACGGCGTTGTCGCAGCGGCCGACGGCGATGTCGCAGCGGCCGACGACTCGGCCCCGGAGGTGGGGATGCCACTGCTGGCGGGTGATTCGGCCGAGTTCGGTTCCGGGCTGGGCGGTGTCGTGCGCTCATCCTCCGCCGGTGCGCTCGGGGTACTGGTCGGTGGGGCGACCGCGGGTACCAGTTCGGCGGCATCCGGCGGCACCGTGTAGGTGATACCGGGGGGCGCGGTGGCCTCGGGATTACGCTCGACCACCTTCGCGGACAGATCGTTGAACTGCTCCATCAGATCCTGTTTTTGCTGCTCGTTGCCGATGCTGGCGACTTGCGCGCTGGCGGCGACCAACCTTTCCTGTGCCTGTTGCCAGTCACCCTGGGAAATCAGCTGCTGAACCTGCTGCATCTCAGCTCGGACGGCAAGCGCCACCTGATCGTCGCGGACCTCCCGGGGTACCCCGAAGAGCATCGTGCGCATTCCGTACAGGGGGTCATCGGGGCCCGAACCCGCCACCACGGCACCGAAGCCGCCGATAGACAGCACCGCCGCGGCCGCGGCACCGACGACGCTCAGCCCGCGGTGGCTACGACGTGGGGTGATGGCGGTGGGTCCACTGCGCCGCTCACGGACGGGTCCGCTGCGTTTCTCGCCCAGCCCCGCATTCAGAGCCGCGACCGCATCGGCCTCGGTGATCAGGCCAGTCTCCGGGGGCCAGCGCGTCTCATCCCGCCAGCTTCCGAGTAACGCCGCCAGTTCGGCGTCGGCGCTGTCCTGGGGGGCGACCGGACGGCCGTCGGCCAGGGCATCGATGAAACTGTCGGCCAGACGGATGTCCTCCATCGAGGGTTCCTGTGGCCCTCGGGACCCGGATCCCCCGAAATCGGGCCCTCGGTAATCAGGCCCTCGGTAATCAGGCATAGTCATACCCCGATCCGGCGATCTCGGACTTCAGCCGCGCCAGAGCTCGATGCTGCGCCACCCGCACCGCTCCCGGGGTGCTGCCGACGGCCTCGGCGGTCTCCTCTGCGGACATCCCGACGACAATCCGGAGGGTCAGGATCTCGCGTTGTTTCTCCGGCAGGATCGCCATGAGTTTTTTCATCCGCGCCGCGGAGTCCGACTGCAATGCCATCTGCTCGGGCCCGACGTCCGCGGCCAACCGTTCCGGGACCACATCGGTGGGATCGGAACGGTTGCGAGCCGCGGCGCGATGGGCGTCAGCGACCTTGTGTGAAGCGATGCCGTAGACGAAGGCCAGGAAGGGGCGTCCCTGATCCTGATAGCGCGGCAGCGCCTGGATGGCGGCCAAGCAAACCTCCTGGGCAACGTCGTCAGCGGAGAGGCCACTGCGCTCCCCGGAGCCGATCCGTGCTCGGATATACCGGACCACGATGGGGCGAATGATCTCTACTACTTCCCGGAGCGCATCTCGGCTGCCGGCCACTGCCTCAGCAACGGCCGCGTCGAGACGCTCTCCTGGAATGGTCATCGACGACGGCTTCTCCAACGTTACGTACTGGGCTTCTTCGATTGGCGGGGCTCAGCTCATGACAATATCGGCCGAAACCGCAGATAAGCGGTTAGCGGCTGTTCCAACGACCTCCGTGGCGCATCACATAGATGACGCTGCGGTCCCGAATTTCGGCGATATCCGCCGGGGAACGCACGGCACTGCCGGTATCGGCAAGCAAGCAGGACAGGGCCCAGCACAGCGGAACCAGACCGTGTTTTTCGGCGTCATCCAGCGCCGCGTCGGCCAGATCCCGCGCTGCCGCCGCCGCACCGAAGCTGCACAGCGCGGCAGCCAGCACCACATCGCTCTTGATCCGGTGGCGACGCAACCCCGGCAGAGCGGAATCGGCCAATTCGATTCCCTCTCGCGCGTGTCTGACTGCCGCAGGACCGTCCCCACTGACCATCGCCAGCTCCGCCCGGACCCACGCGAGCCTCATTGCCAGCCTCGGCGGTGCCGCCGGGACGCGCGCGAGCCGGACAGCGGCCCGATCCAGAAAGGCGGCCGAGGCGGCCAGCCGGCCCACCCCGAGGGCATCGGCGGCCAAACCGATCAGCGCATCGAGACCGGCCTCGGCGTCATCACCGGCACGAGCGAGCGCCCGGCCGTCCCATCCGGCGGCCAGCCGGTGCCAGCCGAGCTGCCGCAGGAACGAGGCATGGGTGCTCAGAGCGAGCGAGCCGAGCCGACCCCGGGGCGTCCGGCGGGTCAGCTCGGCCAGGCACACCCGGGCGGCGGCGTACCGGCCCTGGCCACCCGCGGCCACCGCGCACAGCCAGAGTTCGGCGCAATCGGTTGGCGGGGACAGCGGCCAGCGGCCCGGGTCGGCACCGAAGGCCGCAGCCGCCGCACTAAAGGACATCGGGTCGCGACGCTATCAAGCGCGGTTAACAGTTTGTGCCCCGCGCGTTACAGACAGATCAACTCAGGCCGGTACGCGTAACCGGTGGGAACCGGCCCGGCGACACGCCCCTGCATGATCCCGCCGGAACGTCTCCGCCGATGAACACGACGTTAATTATCGTGCCGAAACTATGCGGTTGGGCACAGGGGATGGTTCTTGACGACGTTTCGCACCCGCTCCTACGGTGTGGCAATCGAGTGGTCACCGGCGACTGCGAAATAGGCTCCGAGAGAGGGAAATCGAGATGCTACAACCGCAGCAGCTACCAGGTCCGAATGCAGATCTGTGGGATTGGCAAATGCATGGGTTGTGCCGAGGGGAGGATTCCTCGGTGTTCTTCCACCCCGACGGCGAACGGGGCCGCGCTCGCGCACAACGGGAGATGCGGGCCAAGCAACTGTGCCGGCAGTGCCCGGTGATCACCCAATGCCGCACCCATGCGTTGCAGATCGGCGAGCCGTACGGCATCTGGGGTGGTCTCAGCGAGTCGGAGCGTGAGCTGATGCTCAAGGGGTCGCTGCGCCGCCGCAGCGCCTGACCGGCTAAGGCGGCTGTCTGGTCCCCGCGGCCGACTGGTTACAGCGTCGGAATATCGTCGACGCCGCACCGGTCCCGAATGTCCCTCAGTGGCTGTCGGATCGCCTGGATTTCGGCCCTGGTCTGCGGATGGGCGTCGAGGTATTGCTGCACCTGATCGCGCACCCCATCGCGGGGCTGGCCCTTCAGCCCGGTCACGAACTCGTTGAAGTCGGGGTGGGTAAACAGATACGCCGACGTCGCCGCCGAGACCCCGGCCGCCACACCCGCCAAATCCGCGGCCGTGCAGTTGGGCGGGTCTGCCGAGGACGGAGCGGCGGTGAAGAGGATCGCACCGACGATGCCAAGCGATGTGACCGCCGTGCAGACAACCGGGCTTTTTCGGCTCTTGAGCGACATGAGGACGAGGCTCCTTATCGGCTGAACTAGAAGGGCTGGGGTCGGTTGCCGCCGAATCCGGGCCTACCCGGGCGGTTATCGGGCCGATCGAAGATGACGCCGGGATCATAGTTGTCGTAGTAATCGCACGCCGGTGTTCCCAGGCAGGGATACGGGTCAAACGCCGGAACCTCCGTGGGCGCACCCGAGCTGCCCCGGACCGTGCCACTGGCACACAAGGTGCTGTTGGTCACCGTGTTGCAGTCAGCGACCGCCACCGGCGCGGCGATGATTCCCGAGGCGCCTGCCGCCATCGCCAGCACGGCAACGACGTGCCGACGTGCGACTGACATATCCGACTCTTTTCCGTCCGCGGCCGGTATCGGGTCCTCCCGCGGCGAGGCCGAGCTTACGGCTCGGTGCTCATCGAGCCCAGATAGTACGTTTCGTCTCCGGTCGGGTATCCACCGCCGACGGTGGCGATGTGGACATGGTCGAAATGGTTGGCGGTTTCGTTTCCGTAGTTCGCCATCCAACTCGGCGCCCCGACGCCGGGGTAGAAGCCTTGCCGCCAAATCACATGCAGCACGCCCCACCGCTTCGCATTGGCCAAGGCGAAACCGGCGATCTGGTTGCCGAGTTCGATCCCCTCGGGCGACTGATGGTTGGGGATCATCACGTCGATGGCCAGGCCGTTCGGATGCCATGGCAGCGGATCCTGTCGGTAGCCGCCGATCGTGCTGATCTCCTGGAAGAACATCATGCTGATCGCACGCGCCACCCAGATGGTGTTGACCTGCAGCCCCTCCTCCGGCGTCACACCGGCGGACAACGGGAACTGGAAGTCCGGGGCGGCGAGCGGTGCCGCTGCGACCAGCAACTCCGCCTCCTTGGCGGCGGCGACCACCGGGGTGCTGACTACCGGGGCCGCCTGTACCGACGGGGAAGCCGCCGGCGCCTCCGCGCAGCACGGGGTGTCTTTGCCCTGAGCCTGGAACATGGCGGCGGAGACGCCGACGGAGGCCGCGACGGCCAGCCAGCGTCTCCTGCTCCCGGAGAACACCCTCACCACCACATCACTGTAACTTCCCGGCAACGCGGCGGCGCCGTCTTTGACCGCGCGCGGCTAAGAATAGGAGGTTCCGCCGCGGCCGACCGCTCGACACCCGTCGTTAGTGCGCGTGGCCGTGATGATCGTGGCCCTCGTCCTCCTCGACCGGCTTGTCGACAATCGCGGTCTCGGTGGTCAGCAGCATCCGGGCGACCGACGCCGCATTGACCACTGCCGAGCGGGTCACCTTCACCGGGTCGATGATTCCTTCGGCAACCAGATCGCCGTAGGTCAGCGTTGCCGCGTTGAAACCCTGCCCGGCAGGCAATTCGCCGACCTTGCTGACCACCACCGGCCCGTCGAGTCCGGCATTGGCCGCGATCCAGTGCAGCGGCGCCGACAACGCCTCGGAGAATACTCCCACCCCCAGCGCCTCATCTCCGGAGAGCGACTCGCGCAACGGTTTCAGCGCGGCGCGCGCATGCACCAGAGCGCTGCCGCCGCCGGGGATCACGCCTTCCTCAACCGCGGCCTTCGCCGCAGCGACAGCATCCTCGACGCGGTGCTTGCGCTCCTTGAGTTCGGTCTCGGTGGCAGCGCCGACCTTGATCACCGCCACACCGCCGGCGAGCTTGGCCAGCCGCTCCTGGAGCTTCTCCCGGTCCCAATCCGAATCGCTGGCCTCGATCTCGCCCTTGATCTGATTGACCCGTTCGGCGATGGCCTGATGGGTGCCACCGCCGTCCACGATCACCGTGCTGTCCTTGCCGACCACGACCCGGCGCGCGGTTCCAAGGACGTCGAGGCCGACCTCACGCAGCAGCAGCCCGACGTCGGGGTTGACCACCTGGGCAGCCGTGACGACGGCCAGATCCTCCAAGAAGGCCTTCCGCCGGTCACCGAAGAACGGCGCCTTGACGGCGACGGCCTTCAACGTCTTGCGGATGGAGTTGACGACCAGGGTCGACAGCGCCTCGCCTTCGACATCCTCGGCGACGATCAGCAGCGGTTTGCCGGCCTCGGCCACCTTCTCCAGCACCGGCAGCAGGTCGGGCAGCGAGCTGATCTTGTCGCGGTGCAACAGCACCAGCGCGTCCTCCAGGATGGCCTCCTGAAGGTCGAAGTCGGTGACGAAGTAGGCCGAGATGAAACCCTTGTCGAAACCGATACCTTCGGTGATCTCCAGCTCGGTGCTCAGTGTCGAGGACTCCTCGACGCTGACCACGCCGTCGCCGCCCACTCGGGTCATCGCCTCGCCGACCATCTCGCCGACCTCCTCATCGCGCGAGGACACCGTCGCGATCTGGGCAGTAGCGGTCTTACCCGCGACCGGGATGGCTGCGGCCAGCAACGCCTCGGAGACCGCATCGGCCGCCTTGGCGATGCCCGCACCCATGGCGATCGGGTTCGCGCCCGCGGCGACATTGCGCAAGCCGCCGCGAATCAGGTTCTGCGCCAGCACGGTGGCCGTGGTGGTTCCGTCACCTGCGACATCGTTGGTCTTGGTGGCCACCGACTTCACCAGCTGGGCACCGAGGTTTTCGAGCGGATCCTCCAGCTCGATCTCCCGGGCGATGGTCACACCGTCGTTGGTGACCGTCGGGCCCCCGAAAGCCTTGGCCAGCACCACATGCCGACCCCGCGGACCGAGCGTCACCCGGACTGCGTCGGCGAGTTTGTTGACGCCGGCCTCCATTGCGCGGCGGGCGGTTTCGTCGTATTCGATCTGCTTGCTCATGCTGTGTTCATTCCTGTCTGAGCCTGTCCTGGCTGAGCTTGTCCCGGATAGTGTTCCGCCCCGGAGGTCGTCGGCGCAGGGCGCGGGCGATCTCCGGGGCGGTTCACGCCTACTACTTGTTGATGACCGCCAGCACGTCGCGGGCTGAGAGGATCAGATACTCCTCGCCGCTGTACTTGATCTCGGTTCCGCCGTACTTGCTGTAAATGACGGTGTCGCCCTCGGCGACATCCAACGGAATCCGCTTCTCGCCGTCCTCGTCCCACCGGCCGGGGCCGACGGCGACAACTGTGCCCTCCTGCGGCTTCTCCTTGGCGGTGTCAGGGATGACGAGACCCGACGCGGTCGTCGTCTCGGCTTCGTTGGCCTGAACGAGGATCTTGTCCTCGAGGGGCCTGATGTTCACGCTCGCCACGTGGTCCTCCACTTTTCGATTAACCAGGTGTTAGGCATGCGCCCGTGCCCTCGTGCCGTCGTCGCGGGTGCCGACACAGGGGTTGGCCGCCTGCCGCCTAGCACTCTATACACCCGAGTGCTAGCACTCAAGGGGGGGTCTGTGCGATTCGCCGAGGGCCGAATTCCGCCGTCGTCAAAGCGGCGGGTCGTCATGGCGACCAGTCCGGCGATACTCTCCAACCCCGATACGGTGGCCGTCCCGGTGCCGCCGAACTCCGCTCGGTCCAGAAGTCGCCCCAGCCCCTCGAAATCGCCCGCATCGATCAGTTCGGCGTAGCGGTAGAGCAGAT
>CAZKUK010000026.1:0-45401 GCA_964555915.1 uncultured Mycobacterium sp. | reverse complement strand
AAAACCCCCGCCGGCGACGATGCAGAGCGAAGCGATGAGGAGGAGCGGCGCAAAAAAACCCCCGCCGCCGGCGACGAGAGCAGGCCGGCCTGGCCGATGATCGTCTTCCGCCACCCTAAGGGCTGGACCGGGCCGGCCTACATCGACGGGAAGAAGACCACCGGATCCTGGCGGGCCCACCAGGTTCCGCTGGCCAGCGCCCGAGACACCCCGGAGCATCTGCAGGTGCTCGCCGACTGGCTGGCCTCCTACCGTGCCGACGAACTATTCGACGAGACCGGCAGGCTCATCGAATCCATCGCCGAACTGGCCCCGCCGGGACCACTGCGGATGAGTGATAACCCGCACGCCAACGGCGGCCTGCTGTTGAAAGATCTGCGGCTGCCGGATTTCCGCGGCTACGGTGTCGACGTACCCGCACCGGGTGCAACGCTGGCCGAGGCGACCAAGGTGCTCGGGCACTGGCTGACCGAGGTTGTCCGGCTCAACCCGGACAACTTCCGCATCTTCGGGCCCGACGAGACCGCCTCCAACAGGTTACAACCGGTGTTCGAGGTCACCGACAAACAATGGAACGCGACGTTCTTCGGCCCCGAGGTCGATGAGCACCTGGCCCGGGCCGGCCGGGTGCTCGAGATGCTTTCCGAGCATCAGATGCAGGGCTGGCTGGAGGGCTACCTGCTGACCGGCCGACACGGCCTGTTCAATTGCTATGAGGCGTTTATCCACATCATCGACTCGATGTTCAACCAGCACGCAAAATGGCTGAAGGTCACCAACCACATACCCTGGCGCCGACCGGTCGCGAGCCTCAATTACTTACTCTCCAGCCATGTCTGGCGACAGGACCACAATGGGTTCAGCCACCAGGATCCGGGTTTCATCGACCACGTCGTCAACAAGAGCGCCGAGGTGGTGCGGGTCTATCTGCCCCCGGATGCCAACACCCTGCTGTCCACCTACGACCATTGCCTGCGCTCACGCCAGTACGTGAACGTCGTCGTGGCGGGGAAACAGCCGCACCCTAACTTCCTGACCATGACCGAGGCCATCGCGCATTGCACCCGGGGCCTGGGAATCTGGGAATGGGCCGGCACCGAACGGGACGGCATCACCCCGGACGTGGTGCTCGCCGCGGCCGGTGACGTGCCGACGCTGGAGGCACTGGCGGCCGCCGATCTGCTGCGAGAGCACATCCCGGAGTGCAGGGTGCGCTTCGTCAACGTGGTTGACCTGATGCGCCTGCAGGACCACACCGAACACCCACACGGGCTGTCCAACCGCGAGTTCGACATGATTTTCACCGCGGACAAACCGGTGATCTTCGCTTATCACGGCTATCCGTGGCTGATCCACCGGTTGGTCTACCGGCGCAGCGACGACAGCCGGATCCATGTGCGCGGCTACAAGGAGGAGGGCACCACCACCACACCTTTCGACATGGTGATGCTCAACGACCTCGACCGCTTTCACCTGGTGATCGACGTCATCGACCGCGTCCCGGGCCTGGGAACGCGCTATGCCGGGCTGCGCCAACAGATGGTGGACAGCCGCATCCGGGCCCGCGAATACACCCGTGAACACGGTGACGACATCCCGGAGGTTCGGGACTGGGTCTGGCCGGCCGCCCGTGGCATTCGGATCGGATCGCAGGTCACAGCCACATCGGCCACCGGCGGGGATAACGAGTAGACGCCGCTGCCGGCGGCTCCGGCCCCGACGGATCGGACACGCGCGGCGCTCAAGTGGAACGGTCGGTCCGCTCAGCTTAAGATTCCCTGTGTCGCCGCTGACGAGCGGTCGACCCGAACCGCCGAGGTGGAAATGGCTCAGCCGAATCCCGACCCTCCCGCAGTCGTCGACGTCGATCCGACGCCGGAGTTGCAGTTCCGCACCATCCACGGTTACCGACGCGCATACCGGATCGCGGGCTCCGGACCGGCACTGTTGCTGATCCACGGTATCGGCGACAACTCGACGGCCTGGGAACCGGTGCACGCCCAGCTGGCCCGCAGGTTCACCGTCATCGCACCCGATCTGCTCGGCCACGGCCAGTCCGATAAACCCCGGGCCGACTATTCAGTGGCCGCCTACGCCAACGGGATGCGCGATCTTCTCAGCGTGCTCGATATCGAGAAGGCCACCGTCATCGGCCACTCGCTGGGCGGCGGGGTGGCGATGCAATTCGCCTATCAGTTCCCGCAACTGGTGGAAAGACTGATTCTGGTCGGAGCCGGCGGTGTCACCAAAGACGTCAATATCGCACTGCGACTGGCCGCGCTGCCCGCCGGCGCGGAGGCTCTGGCCCTCCTGCGACTACCGCTCGTGCTACCGGCACTGCAAACCATCGGACGCTTGCTGGGGGGTGTGGTCGGCTCGACCGGCGTCGGTCGAGATATCCCCAACGCCCTGCGGATCCTGGCTGATCTCCCCGAGCCGACGGCATCGGCGGCGTTCACCCGAACGCTGCGGGCTGTCGTGGACTGGCGAGGCCAGGTAGTGACCATGCTCGACCGATGTTATTTGACTGAATCCGTTCCGGTCCAACTCATTTGGGGTGAGCAGGACGTCGTCATCCCGGTGAGCCACGCACATATGGCCCATGCGGCAATGCCCGGATCCCGGCTGGAGATCTTCCCCAATTCCGGGCACTTTCCCTTCCACGACGATCCCGGCCGGTTCATCGATCTGGTCGAAACGTTCATCGACTCGACCACCTCAGCCGATTACGACCAAGACGCGTTACGTGAACTGCTGCGCAAGGGCAGCACCGAGCACGCCGTCTCGGAGTCCGACGAAGCACTGGACGCCCGAATCCTGGTACTCGGCGCTTTGGGCAGCAACGAGCGCAGCGCGACCTGAAACCCGCCCCACGGCCGCCCGGCAATGAGAGGGTGTTCACCTGGCGTTCACCCGCCGGCGAACAGGGGAGTCAGGACATGCTGGAAGTATCCGAGGTCGGTAACAAGGTCGGCAAGAAGGAATTCGATGCGGCCGTACCCGACCTGCGAGTCGGTCTGATCAACGCCCAGTACGACCTCAAGGACGCGGACTTTCCGGTCATCATCTGGATCGCCGGGGATGACCGGTTGGCCGCCAACGAATTGGTCAACCGGCTCAGCGAGTGGATGGACTCCCGATTCGCCGAAACCCGGGTCTTCGCCGAACCCACCGAGGAGGAGTACCAGCGACCACAGCTATGGCGGTTGTGGCGGTCGCTGCCACCGAAGGGCCGCGTGGGGTTCTTTGTCGGCGGGCTGATGCGGGCGGCCATCCAGCGAGCGAACAACGAGATCGACGAACCGGCGTTCTCCATCTGGCTGCGACATATCGCCAATATGCAGACCGGTTTGGTCGCCGACGGGGCGCTGATCCTGAAGTTCTTCCTGCACACTCCGGCTCAAGAACAGCAAAAGAAGCTCAAAAAGGCTGAGAAGGATCCGCATGCGGGCTGGCAGGTGGACCAACGCGACTGGGCCGCGCTGGACTCCCTGGGCCCGGTGTTGCCGATCGCCGAGCGCATCCTGCGCGAGACCAGCGGCCCCGGCGCGCCCTGGACCATCGTGGAGTCCACCAATGCCCGGTACCGCGACCTCACCGTGTCGCGCACCATTCTGGCCGCACTGACCGCGCGACTGGCCGAGAAGGCCACCCACCGCGGCCTGGCACTGGACGAGTCGGTATTCGGAGACTTTGACGCCGAGGCCAATGTGCTCTCCGGGGTCGACCTGACGCAGACGCTGAGCGGGAAGGAGTACCGCCGACAGTTGGCCAAGGAGCAGGCCAAGCTCAAGAAACTCTCAATCGAGGCCCGCGAGCGCGGGGTCGGTTCGGTGCTCGCCTTCGAGGGGTGGGACGCAGCCGGTAAGGGCGGGGTGATCCGGCGCGTCACCGCGGCACTGGAGGCCGGCGACTACCGGGTGATTCCGGTCGCCGCGCCCACCGAGGAGGAACGCAAGTACCACTACCTGTGGCGGTTCTGGCGTGATCTTCCGCCGGCCGGCAGGGTCGTGATCTTCGACCGCACCTGGTACGGCCGGGTGCTGGTGGAGCGGCTTGAGGGTTTCGCCACCCCGGCCGAGTGGCAGCGCGCCTTCGACGAGATCAACGACTTCGAGGCGCAGATGGTCGAACACGGGTACTACGTCGCGAAGTTCTGGCTGCACATCTCACCCGAGGAACAACTCGCCCGCTTCAAGGCGCGTGAGGAGACGGCGTTCAAGAAGCACAAGATCACCGACGAGGACTACCGGAATCGTGAGCGGTGGGACGACTATGTGAAGGCTGTGGACCAGAAGATTCTCCGAACGACCTCTGACGGTGCCCGCTGGCATGTCATACCCGCCGACGACAAGCATTTCGCCCGGGTCGCCACCCTGAGGGCCATCAACAAGGGGTTGGCCCGAACACTTCGCCAAAGCTGAACCGGGGAATCCGCACAAGCGTTTCCGCTGCGGCATCGAGGTTGACTTACACGTTCGGGTATGGAGCTATCGGGTGTGGAGCTAAGGGGAATCGAACCCCTGACCTACTCGATGCGAACGAGTCGCGCTACCAACTGCGCCATAGCCCCGCGGACGGTAGCAGGCTACCAGCCCGGCCGTTCCAGCGTTCCTACTGACCCGCCGCCCGGGGCAGGTCGCGCGGGTCGAAACGTCGGCTGTACGGCACCTCGTCGAGATGCTCGAACACCGGATCCTCGTCGTCGATCTCCAGCACCACGGTTCCGGGGCGCTGGAGCCGGGTAGGGAAATCGGAGTCGTCGACCCCCTGCCCGCGTTCGTCGAGGCCGTCGAATTCCGCAGCACGCATCCGCGCGACCCGTTGTTGCCGCCGGCGCCGCACCTGTTCCTCGATGCGGGTCTGCCGACGAAGGTAAGCCAGGTAGAGCAGCATCACCGCGGCGGCGCTGCCACACGCCCACCAGAGCGCTGTACTGAGTGTGAACGCCAGCACCGCGGTGGCCACCATGAGCGCGGCCATCGCGGTCAGCATGCGTCTGCGGAAGCGGTACTTCCGCGCGCTCACCGCTGCTGCGGTGGTCGACTCGAGGCGCCGCTGCCGGTTGAACCGGGGTGCGACCGGGATCGCCGGACCCTCCTCGGCCTCAAGGCCCGAGGTGTCCTCCAGGTATTCGTACTCGTGCGCCTCCGGGTCCACCGGGGCGGCACCGGTCGACCGTCCCACCGGTGATCCCGGTTCGGACTCCGGTTCAGCCGGCCCCTCATACCCGTCCACCTGCTGGCCCTCACCGCTGACCGGTTGCCCCCCGGTCTCAACGTCGGATTCGCCCGCGGCCCCAACGACAGCCTCGGATGAGTCTGCTGCCGGGACCTCTTCGAGGTGGGCGTCGGCGGGTCCGGATTCGAAGAGGGTGGCCTGGATGCCGCCGACCGGAAGAGCCCCGGAGTTCTCGTCAACCACATCGACGTCCAGATAGTCGGGCTCGGGCCGGGCTTCTTCGGTCACTGCCGCAACCACCATGACCGACCGCGTGGTCTGTGTTCGCATCCGGGCCTCTCGAACCGCATCGTCATAATCGGCGATCACGTCGTGGTCGACCCGGTCAGCCTCGACCAGGTACCCGGCGTCCTCGGCGTCCTCGGAGTCCTCGGCGGGACTGCCCTCGGCCTGCCAATCGGGGTCGTGCCGGTGGCCGCCGGCGGGCCGACGGCGCTTGATCAATCGCGAGTTCGCCCCGCCGTTGACAACACGGGTGGCCAGAGCTATGTCGCTGGTACGCCGCACCGTGTCGCGCTTGTTGATGAGCATCGGCACCAGGACGAACAGCCACAACACCACGAGTGAAATCCAGAGCAATGACTGGGGGATGCTTGGCATTGGCCTGCTCCTTTCCCGACCAGGCTAGGTCTGTGACGTCCGCTTTCAGCAGCGGCGCGCCGACCAATTACACATGTGTAATTCCCAGATGACAAGCACCAACAGTCACAAATGTCACATTTGTAACAGCAGGGCCGACGCCCGGGCCGATGTTCAATGCCAGTTGGCCAGTCCCCGTCGCACCAATCCCGCCGCGACCGAGCCCTCGACCTCCTCGACGGTCATCGCCACCAGGAGATGATCGCGCCACCCGCCGTCGACATTGAGGTAGCGCTGCAACAGGCCTTCCTCCCGGAACCCGACCTTGGCCAGCACCTTCCGGCTGGGCAGATTCTCGGGGCGCACTGTGGCCTCGACCCGGTGCAGCCCGACCGGCCCGAAGCAGTGATCCAGGCCCAGTGCCACTGCCGCCGTGGCAACACCACCACCGGTGACCTCGGTGGACACCCAGTAGCCGATCCACGCGGACCGCAGTGAGCCGTGACTGACGTTGCCGATCGTCAACTGCCCCCGGAATCGCCCGTCGACCTCAATGACATAGGGCAGCATACGCCCCCTGCGCGCCTCCGCCCGAAGCCCGGAATACATCGGCGGCCAAGCCGAAATACTATGTCGCGCAGTCCAATCCAGTTCGGCGGAGGGTTCCCACGGTTCGAGGCTGTGGCGTTGCGCCAGGCGCAGGCGGCTCCACGGGGCCCCGTCTCGCATACGCACCGGCCGTAACCTCACCTCGCCGCCGGGCACCCGCAGCGGACCCGTAGCGGTGGGCCAACCCGGGCGTGCGGAACCACTGCCCCACAAACTCACCAGATGTCAGCCCCGCTGGGAGAAAAAGGCGACATCGACGATTTCGCCGGCCGGGATATCGGTCACCTCGGCCGGCACCACCACCAGACAGTTGGCCTCGGCCAGCGATGCCAAAAGATGCGAGGATCCGCCGGGCGTGTCGCCGATAACCTCGACCAGGTAATCGCCGGTGTCCTGGTCGCGCAACAACTGCCCGCGGAGGTATCCGGCGCGCTCGGCCACCGAGGCGATCGGCTTGATGGTCCGGGCCTGGACCATCCGCCGCAGCGGTTGGCGCTTGCCCAGCGAGAGCCGGATGAGCGGACGCACCATGACCTCGAATACGACCAGCGCGCTCACCGGGTTGGCCGGCAGCAGGAATGTCGGAACCCCCTCCGGCCCGAGTTGCCCGAAACCCTGGACGGAACCGGGATGCATTGCGATTCGGGTGACCTCCATGCTGCCCAGGGACGACAGGACGCCCCGGAGGTTCTCGGCAGCCGCTCCGCCCACCGCACCGGAGATCACCACGACCTCGCTTCGATTGAGGTGGCTCTCGACGACCTCTCGCAGTTGTTTGGGTTCGGTGCTGACGATGCCGACCCGGGTCACCTCGGCCCCCGCGTCGCGGGCGGCCGCCGCCAGCGCATAGGAGTTGACGTCATAGACCTGTCCGTTACCCGGGGTGCGGGAAATATCAACCAGTTCCCCACCGACGCTCACCACCGCGACCCGCGGACGCGGGTGCACCAGCACCCGCTCCCGGCCAACCGCCGCCATCAAACCAACCTGAGCGGCGCCGATGATGGCACCGGCACGAACCGCCACGTCCCCGGGTTGCACGTCGTCACCTGCCCGCCGTACGTAGGCGCCCGACCGGACCCCGCGCAGAATACGAACCCGCGTGCCTCCCCCATCGGTCCAACGCAGCGGCAGGACCGAATCGGCCAGCGTCGGCATCGGGGCGCCGGTCTGGATGCGCGCGGCCTGTTTGGGCTGCAAACGACTGGGGGTGCGGGCGCCGGCCTCGATCACTCCCATGACCGGCAGCACGATCTCGGCATCCCCGTCCTTGGTGCCGGCGGTGCTGACGTCAACGCTGCGCACCGCGTAACCGTCGATGGCAGCCTGGTCGAATCCCGGCATGGGATGCTCGGTGACCACTTCTTCAGCGCACATCAGACCCTGGGCTTCCGCGATGGGCACCCGCACCGGCCTCGGCGCAACCGCCGCAGCGGTCACCCTGGCCTGCTGTTCCTCCACCGAACGCACAGCGCGCCTTTCTGCCTCGAAACCCGGGCCCCGGGCCCGCCGCAGCTGCTAGCGGTCGGCCTGCTCGGTCAGACCCAATCGCGCCACCAACCATTGGCGCAGGGCGGGTCCGTAGTCGTCACGATCCAGCGCAAAGTCAACCGCAGCCTTGAGATACCCGCCGGGATTTCCCAGGTCGTGTCGAGAGCCCCGGTGCACCACGACGTGCACAGGGTGGCCCTCGGCGACCAGCAGTGCGATGGCGTCGGTGAGTTGAATCTCGCCGCCCGCCCCGCGGTCGACCCGCCGCAGCGCGTCAAAGATGGCGCGGTCCAGCAGGTACCGTCCCGCGGCCGCGTAATTCGACGGGGCCTCGTCGACCGCCGGCTTTTCCACCATGCCTTTGACGCGCAGCACGTTGGGGTTGACGGCGTCGGGAACGATCTCCACGTCGAACACCCCGTAGGAGCTGACCTCCTCGGGTCCGACCTCGATGGCGCAGAGCACTGTCCCGCCACGCTTCGCGCGCACCTTGGCCATGATTTCCAGCACGCCGATCGGCAGGACCAGGTCGTCGGGCAACAGCACGGCGACGGCGTCCTCATCGGGCAAGAGCACCGGTTCAACACAGGCCACCGCGTGACCCAGCCCCAATGGTTCGGCCTGCACCACCGATTCCACCTTGATCAGAGCGGGGGCACGGCGGACCTTCTCCAGCATGGTCTTCTTGCCGCGGGCTTCCAGGGTGCCCTCCAGGACCAGATCCTCGACGAAGTGGGCGACGACACCGTCTTTTCCCTCGGAGGTGACGATCACCAACCGCTCGGCCCCGGCCTCGGCGGCTTCTTCGGCGACCAATTCGATACCGGGGGTGTCGACCACCGGCAGCAACTCCTTGGGAACCGTCTTGGTGGCCGGCAGGAACCGGGTTCCCAGACCCGCTGCCGGCACGATCGCCGTGCGCGGAATCAGAATCTTCGGGCTGGACATCGGACGATCCTAACCCGTCCCGCCGGTGGCGCCGAGTGAGCGTCGCTGACAGGGTGTAGGGCGTGGCCGCCGGATCCAAAACAGACCTTCGCAGCAAACTGCTGGCGGCCCGCCGCAAAGTTCCGGACGCCATCCGCCGCAGCGAAGCGAAACAGCTCTGCGGCCACCTGGAACGGACCCTGGCCGGGGCGCGAACGATCTGCGCCTACCATCCTGTTCGCCCCGAACCCGGATCACCGGAGATGCTCGACGTGCTGACCGAGCTGTGCGAGACGGTACTGCTGCCGGTGGTGCGCATCGGGAACGATGGCGCGCACCTTCCGCTGCAGTGGGGTCGTTACCGGCGCGGGCGGCTTGCGGCGGGACCGTTCGGCCTACGGGAGCCTGAGGGGCCCCGGCTCCCCGCCGCAGCGGTGGCTCAGGCACAGGTGGTGCTGGTGCCGGCGGTTGCAGTCGACCGCACCGGCGCGCGGCTGGGCCGTGGCGGCGGTTTCTACGATCGGTCGCTGCCGATGTGCGCGCCGGGAACCAGGCTGGTGGCCGTCGTTCGCGACAGTGAACTCCTCGAGACGTTGCCCTGCGATCCGCACGATGTGAGGATGACGCACGCGCTCACTCCGGGTGGTGGCTTGATCCCGCTGGGGGAATGACCACCGCCGGATAGTGGTTCTAGCACTTGACGCGGTAGAGTGCCAACACTTCAGCTTCCCGGAGGGTCCTGTGCCGAATTACAGCTATGCGTGCACCGAATGCGATAACCGGTTCGATGTGGCGCAGTCGTTTACCGACGACGCCCTGACCACCTGTCCGGAGTGCTCCGGCCGGCTGCGAAAGCTGTTCAATTCGGTCGGCGTCGTCTTCAAGGGCAGCGGTTTCTACCGCACTGACAGCCGCGAGTCGGGCAAGGGTGCCGCGAGCGGCAGTGCGGAGAATTCGTCGGGTTCCGAGCCGTCGGGTTCGGACAAGTCCTCGGCGCCGGACAAATCGTCGAACTCGGAGAAGCCCCAGGGACCGGCGAAATCCTCCGCCGCGGACAAGCCCGCGGGTTCAGCGAACTCCTCGGGCTCCGGGGCATCGAAGTCCGGTAGATCGGCGTCCGCGGCGAGCAGTCCCGGCTAGTAGTTATCCACAGCACCCCCCGGCGCCGAGTTGAATGCCGGGCTCATGGCCCTACCGTGCCGGTATGGGCACATCGCTCGATCCGACGCCGCTGAACCGGCTTTCGCGGTTGTTGCGGCCTGATGTTCTCCGCACCACGCTGGCTCGCCGGGTCATCGCGGGAATGCTGGTTCTGCTCGCCGGGGTTTCGGCGCTGCGTCCGGACCCGGCCGGCGAACGGCGCGCGGTGGTGATCGCCGCTCGGGATCTCAGTCCCGGGGTCACGCTGACCGCCGATGATGTCGCGCTGCAGACGCGTCCCGCCGCAACGCTTCCGGACGGTACTGAGAGCGCTCTGGACGGGTTCATCGGCACCACCCTCACCGGACCGGCGCGACGCGGCGAAGTGCTGACCGACGCCCGAATCCTGGGCTCCCGCCTGGCCGGCCTGACCGCCGGCCCCGACGCCCGGGTGGTGCCGCTGAGCCTGGCCGACTCCGCGGTGCTGAACCTGTTACGCCCCGGTGATGTCGTCGATGTGCTGGGAGCGCCCTCCCCTGCCGGAGACGCTGCACCGCGGCTGGTGGCAACCGATGCCGTGGTTGTGTTGGTTTCAGCGGCCTCCACCGCAATCGGATCCGGCACCGACCGAGTGGTACTGGTCGCACTTCCTGCGCCGGCCGCGACCGCACTGGCCGCCGCGACCTTGATTCATACGGTCACGTTGACCATCCACTGAGACGGCGTGTGGACTTCAGGGCGAAATCGGCGGCTGCGCTAGGCTTCCGACGCCCTAATCCCATCCCAACGTGTAGAAAGGCCCGTCGTGTTGAAGGGTTTCAAGGAGTTTCTCGCCAGGGGAAACATCGTCGACCTCGCGGTCGCCGTCGTCATCGGCACTGCGTTTACCGCGCTGGTCACCAAGTTCACCGACAGCATCATCCAGCCGCTGATCGACCGAATCGGCGCCGACGAGGAGTCCTCGTACAGCTTCCTGCAGATCGGTATCGGCGGCGGCCAGACCATCGACCTGAACATCCTGCTGTCTGCATTCATTAACTTCGCGCTGGTGGCGGCGGTCGTCTACTTCCTGGTGGTAGTTCCGTACAACAAGATTCGCACCAAGGCGGCCGACGAGGAGGAGTCAGCCGAGGATAAGCAGATCCGCTTGCTGACCGAAATCCGCGATGCCCTTGGGGGTAAGGACAGCGCGGCGGTCTCGGAACCGGTAACCGACCCGCGGATCAGACGCTAGCCGCGCGCCCGGCATCTACCCTCCAGGCCGGCGAGGCCCCCGGCTGGTGCCGGGGGCCTCGTTATCTGTCTGGATCGCCGAGGATCAGTTCATGTTCCAGGCTTCGCCGTAGGTGGTGACGCTGTCGCCGGTCTTGGAGATCAGCCGGGCGAACGGACGCAGCAGGACCCCGCCGGCCGCGCCGGTGACAGTGCCGTGGGCGTTGGCCACCGCCACCGACCCCTCCGGGCCCTCGACGTCGACGGAGAAGGTGGCGACCTCCTGGATACCCGGTCCGTTGCCCAGGTCGGAGCTGATCGACACACCCGGGAACAGGTTCGGGGTGATGACCGAGCCGAACGGGTCGAAGCCCAGCGGGGAGAGGCTGGCATCGTCGAGCAGGATGTTGGGCGTGGTGTAGCTGAAGTTGATACCGACACCCAGTGACCAGGGGAAGCCCACCTGGTAACCCAGTTCCAGGGTGCCGGCGAAGTCCTCGGCGCCGGGACCGACGACGCTGTACTTGGCCCGCCCGGAGTGGAACCACTCACGGGTCAGCCGGTTGCGGTCCAGCGGGAACACCCCGTCGAGGTAGGTGTCCCACTGCGAGATGGTCATGGTCCGGCCGCCGCCGTCGACCAGACTCATCTGGTTGTCCATCCCCGCCGCGGCCGTCCCCGACCCGACGAACAACCCCGCCACCGCGACCACCATCGCCATCAGAACACGACTGACAACCTTCATGGTCTCCCTAGCTTGTATCGGCGGCGACCCTCGGTCACCGGTGTATCGCGCCACAACGTTGCGGCGACCGGACGTCGATATCAGGAGGAAAGATATCGGTACGACAACCTCGGGGGCAACGCGAACCGAACCAACACCCCTCCCGATGCCCCCGGGCCCGGGTTAGCTGGACGATGGGAGATCGCGTTGTAGCCGGCGCCGGCCACCGATAGGAAACCACCGCCCGCAAAGCGGGGCCACGGATCTGCGAACCCCGGGGCCAACCTTCGCTGAATACGCTCTGACGTGCTCAAAGATGATGCGGCGGCACGTTATCTCGCAACCAGCAGTCGCGCCGACCGGCCTCACCGGCGGCGTCCCCGTCCCACTCGTCAGAGGATTCCTGAGGTAATTCGGCCCCAAAAATCCGATTCACTGCGGCCCTGTCGGGGCGACGATCGTCAGTCACCGGTGCCCGCAGCTGTGATAAAGGTCACACAGTTGGGGTTCAGCCACGTCACAGGCACGAAACACGGCGTTCACCGGATGTCCAGTTATCTCAGATTTCCAGGCTGGACAGTTCGGTGATCACGCTGGCCGCCAGCGGGCACAGTGTTGCCATACCGTCGCGGACAGCGGCCCGGGAACCGGCCAGGTTGACCACGAGCGTGCTGCCGGAGATTCCTGCCAGGCCTCGCGACAGGCCGGCATCGGAACTACCGGCCGACAAACCCGAGGCCCTCAGGGCCTCGGCGATTCCGGACAGCTCGCGATCCAGCACCGCGCGGGTGGCCTCCGGGGCCACATCGCGGGGTGAGACACCGGTGCCGCCGACTGAGACGACCAGATCAACACCGCCGATGACGGCGGTGTTGAGCGCGTTACGGATTTCCACCTCTTCGGCGGGCACAACGACGACCCCGTCCACGACGAACCCAGCCTCGTGCAGCAACTCAGTCACCAGCGGCCCGCTATGGTCCTCGGCGACACCGCGGGCCCTGCGGTCATCCACCACGACCACGAGCGCCCTTCCGATCGAACCCTGGGGCTGTTCCATGGCAGTCACCGTATATCCGGCGGGCGACGGCCGCGAGGCCTCACCCTTCGGCGACTCCGGAGAGTCCACCACCAACCGGATCACTGATCCGCTTTGCCGAGCGTCACCTGAACGGTCTGGGGCGCCCCGGAACTGTCCAGGTAGGTAAGTGTCAACCGGGTGCCCGGGGGCTGTGAGCGCACGGCGGCGACCAGAGCATTGGCACTACCGATCACGCGGTCATCGACCTTGGTGACCACCACCCCGCTGGGCAGACCGGCCTTGGCGGCCGCCCCACCCTTGACGACCTCGACAATCTTCGCGCCCTGAGCCGTCACGTCATTGCTGACCTGAACGCCCAGGGACGAGTGCGACGCGGTACCGGTGCTGATGAGCTCATCGGCGATCCGCTTGGCCTGATCCACCGGGATCGCAAAACCCAAGCCGATGGATCCGCTCTGGGCCTCCGGGGAGTCGCCCCCGAGGGTGGCGATGGCCGAGTTGACACCCACCAGTTCGCCACTCATGTTCACCAGGGCACCGCCGGAGTTGCCGGGGTTTATCGCGGCGTCGGTCTGGATGGCATCCAGCACCGTGTTCTGGTTCCTGGCATCGCCGCCGGCTGCCACCGGGCGGTTCAGCGCGCTGATGATACCGGTGGTGACAGTGCCCTCCAATCCCAGCGGGGAGCCCACCGCAACCACGTCCTGGCCGACGCGAAGATTCGCCGAGGAGCCAATGGTTATCGGCGTCAGACCGGACACTCCCTTGACCCGCACCACCGCGATATCGCTGGACGGATCTGTTCCGACGACGGTGAACTGCGCGGTACGGCCGTCCGAAAAGGTCACGGTGGAGTTCTTGGCATCGGCGGAGGCACCGCCCGGGCTCGCTGGGGCACCTCTGGAGCCGGGGGCCACCTTCGCAGCGGAAACGACGTGGCTGTTGGTCAGGATCAGCCCATCTGCCGAGATCACAATGCCCGAGCCCTCCTCGGAGGCGCGCCCCATCTGCGTCTCGAGTTTGACGACACTCGGCACCACCGTGGCCGCAACCTGTTCGACCGATCCCATCGGAGCGTTGGCCGTCGGGACGCTGCGTACGTTCGGCCCGGCAGTGTCGACGGTCGCCATGGTTGGGCTGTCCGGCTGAGCCATCACCGCGACCATGCCCCCGACACCGGCCGATACGACCGCGATGGTCAGAGCACCGGCAGCCAAAGCCAGTGGGCGGGACCGCTTCGCGGGGGCCCTGACGGCTGCCGGCATCATGGCGGTGTTCCCGGCACGGGCCGCGCGGTAAGGGTCATAGGGCGACTGCGCGCCCGCGTAGCGCCAGTCGTATTGATGGGGATAGCCCGGTGCCGCCTGCTGGTTCGGCACGTGCTGGCCGGACTGCTGCCCCTGCGGGTACCGCGGGTCATCTTTCATAATCGGTGATTTGCTCTTTCTCGTTGGCGACGCGCACACACGCCGTTGTGATGAGGCGGGCTTGCTGACGCCACGGACTGGACATCAGCCTGCCGGTTACTACTTAGAGTCCACTGAGATAACAATCGGCAGGGCCGATGCGTTCCCGCCATGGATATCGACTTCTGCACCGACCCCGCCGTTGAGCGAGGAAATTTCGCTCTGGGCAGACGGCGACCGGTAGGACGACGAAGTCGGACTGCCCGGAAGCAGAACGAAGAAGGCGGTGCCGGGCGGGCTCCCGCCAGGCACCGTTTCTCCTATCCGGATCATGCCGCCGTGTTTGACCACCACCTGTTTGACGATGGCCAGGCCCAGCCCCGAACCCGGCATGGCCCGGGCGGAGGTCGACCGGTAGAACCGCTCGAACACCAGATCCCGCTCGTCCGGAGCTATGCCGGGCCCCTCGTCGGAGACCACGAGCTCGGCGTGGGCGGCGTCGACCCGGTGCAGTCGCAGGGTGACCGTCCCCCCGGGCGGGCTCCACTTCGCCGCATTGTCGAGCAGGTTGAGCACAGCCCGGGACAACCCGGCCGGATCGCCGTGAACCTGCCATCCGGCGGCGTCGATATCGAATTGGATATCGCTGCGCCGGCGACGGACACGTTCCAGACTGCGATCGATGACCTCGGTCATCTCGACATCCTCGAGTACCGCACCACGGGCATTGTCTTCCCTGGTGAGGTCCACCAGATCCCCCACCAGCGTGGACAATTCCTCGACCTGACCGATCACATCCGCACGCAGCTCGGCCAGTTCGCTTTCCGGTATCGGCGGCGCGCCCGGCGCACCGGCGGCCATCAGCAACTCCACATTGGTACGCAGCGAAGTCAGCGGGGTCTTCAGCTCGTGGCCGGCGTCGGCGACCAAACGGGCCTGCCGCTCCCGCGACTCGGCCAGTGCCCGCAACATGGCGTTGAACGCCTCGGTCAACCGGGCCAGTTCGTCACTCCCGAAAACCGGGATCGGCCGCAGATCGTCGGTGCGGGCGACCCGCTCGGCGGCTTCGGTGAGCTGGCCAACCGGACGCAGGCCGGTTCTGGCCACCGTGCCACCGGCGACCGCGGCGATCACCACCCCGATCCCGCCGACCGCCAGCAGAACCCACTTGAGTTCGGTCATCACCGTGTTCGTGGGCTGCAAGCTCTTGGAAATCAACAGTGAGCTGCCGTTCGGCAGGTGAATTGCCAGCACCCGCTGAGCTCCGACGGTGCGGCGGGACATGAAGAGTTCGCCGCGGATGACAGCTTTCTCCGGCTGGCCGACCGGCAGCGTCTGACCCTGCTGGTTGGCGGTGTAAATGGAGCGGCCGGGGTTGACCAGCATTGCGTTCACATCTGAGTAGGCGGTGCCCTCGATGGCTTTGGCCGGGTCCGCGGCCAGGGACCCGCTGGCGATCAGCAGCTGAGCGCGGCTCTGCAACTGATTGTCGATATCGGTGTAGAGCGCGGCCGAGACCACCGCGTACACCGCAACCGCCATGAGCACCACGACCATCGCCACCATCGACATGGCAAGTAACATCACCCGCCATCGCAAGGACAATGACGTGGTGACTTGCGTCGGCCCCCGTCCGGCCCGGGCGCGCCGTTTGAGTCCGAGCATCAGGATCCAAGCATCAGGGCGGCGTCTCACGCAGCACATAACCCACCCCGCGAACGGTGTGGATCAGCCGCGACTCTCCTTCGGCTTCGGTTTTGCGGCGCAGATAGCCGACATACACCTCCAGCGCATTCCCCGAGGTCGGGAAATCGAAACCCCACACCTCCTCGAGGATGCGACTACGGGTGAGCACCCGGCGGGGGTTGGCGATGAGCATCTCCAGTAGGGCGAACTCGGTGCGGGTCAGACTGATGGCCCGCTTGCCGCGGTGCACCTCGCGGGTAGCCGGGTCCAGGGTGAGGTCCCCGAAGGTCATCACGGCCGCGTCACTTGGTTCCTCCGGACCGGTGCGGCGCAGCAGCGCCCGCAGCCGGGCCAGCAGCTCCTCCAGCGCGAATGGTTTCGGGAGATAGTCGTCGGCTCCCGCGTCGAGCCCGGACACCCGTTCGGACACCGAATCGCGCGCGGTCAGCACCAGGATCGGCAGATCGTCGCCGGTACTGCGCAACTGCCGGCACACTTCCAACCCGTCGAGCCGCGGCATCATCACGTCCAGCACCACCGCGTCGGGACGTTCGTTGGTGATCGCTTCGAGGGCTTCCACCCCGTCCTCAGCGAGATTGACGGAGTACCCATTGAAGGACAGCGAACGCCGCAAGGACTCCCGCACCGCCCGGTCGTCGTCGACCACAAGTATTCGCACGGGGTTCAGTGTCAACCAATCGACTTAGATTCGTCTGAGAGACGCGCCGCGCAAGCAGGCAATTCGGCGGCGAATGACGGCTGTCAGCGCTTGTCGAGGTCGATCAGACCCAGGCGCGCGGCCTTCAGCAGACGGCGGGGCACCTTGTGCTGCCGACCCCCGACTGACACCGTGACGAGGCCCGGTGTGGTCGCTTTCCACTGCGCACGCCGACTGCGGGTGTTCGAGCGCGACATCCGGCGCTTGGGCACAGCCATGAGCGAGATCTCCTTAATGAATTGCTGCCGCGCGTCAAACCGGCGCCGGCACGTTGCGCAAAGGATAGCCGCTGGGCGCAGGGTTATCCAATGTGGGCCATCCGGGGAAGCGAGCGGGCGTCCACCGCACCCGGCCACGGCGTGTCGCTGAACGGACACGCACTCTCCTCCGAGTGGGCGGCTCGGGTAACCTACCGGTTGGTCGGCTAGCTGTTCGGATGGTTTCGAGGGAGGGCAACGTGCCGGTTTCGCCGAACTCCGAGCCGGTGCGGATCGGCAACTGCTCGGGTTTCTACGGCGACCGGGCGACCGCAATGCGGGAGATGCTGACCGGCGGCGAGTTGGACTACTTGACCGGTGACTATTTGGCCGAACTGACCATGCTGATCCTCGGCCGGGACCGGATGAAGCATCCCGAACGCGGGTACGCCAAGACGTTCCTCACTCATCTCGAAGAGTGTCTGGGGCTGGCCCATGACCGCGGCGTGCGCATCGTCACCAATGCCGGCGGCCTCAACCCGGCCGGGCTGGCCAAATCCGTCCGTGAACTCGCCCAACGGCTGGGTATACCGCTGAAGGTGGCTCATGTGGAGGGTGACGATCTGCTGCCCCGAGCGACCGAGCTGGGCTTCCCGCCGGCGTTGACCGCCAACGCCTACCTGGGCGCGTGGGGAATCGTGGACTGCCTGAAATCCGGTGCCGATATCGTGATCACCGGTCGCGTGACCGACGCCTCGGTGGTGGTCGGTCCGGCGGCGGCGCACTTCGGCTGGGGACCGGCGGACTACGACCGGATCGCCGGTGCGGTGGCGGCCGGCCACGTCATCGAGTGCGGCGCCCAGGCGACCGGCGGTAACTACTCGTTCTTCACCGAGATACCCGACCTGGGTCATGCCGGTTTCCCACTGGCCGAACTGCACGCCGATGGTTCTGCGGTGATCACCAAACACCCCGGCACCGGCGGCCGGGTCAGCGTCGGCACTGTCACCGCGCAATTGCTCTACGAAATAACCGGGGCCCGATACGCCAATCCGGACGCCACGGCCCGATTCGACACCATCTCGCTAGGTGATGACGGCCCGGATCGGGTGTTGATCAGCGGGACGCACGGGGAACCGCCCCCGCCCACGCTGAAGGTCTCACTCAACAGTATCGGCGGGTTCCGCAACGCGGTCACCTTCGTGTTGACCGGCCTGGATATCGACGCCAAGGCAGCCCTGGTGCGGCGGCAGTTGGAAGCGGCGCTCACCCACCGGCCAGCGGAGTTGCAGTGGACTCTGGCCCGCACCGACCAACCCGACGCGGAGACCGAGCAGACCGCCAGCGCGCTGCTGACGTGTACGGTGCGCGATCCCGACCAAAACACCGTGGGGCGTCGATTTTCCTCTGCCGCAGTGGAACTCGCGCTGGCCAGCTACCCGGGTTTCCACACCACCGCCCCGCCGTCCGACGCGGTGGTCTACGGCCTGTTCACGCCCGGGTACGTGCCGGCCGGCGAGATTGCACATACGGCGGTCCACGCCGACGGCACGCGGGTGCCGGTCCCCCCGCCGACCGACACCCGGGAGCTTGCGCCCGTCGAGTCGCCCGATCTCCCGCCGCCCCTGCCGGGTGGGACAACCCGGCGGCTGCCACTGGGCACCATCGCCGGTGCGCGCAGCGGCGACAAGGGCGGAAGCGCCAATATCGGAGTCTGGGTGCGCACCGACAACCAGTGGCGCTGGCTGGCTAACGCGCTCACGGTCGACGCGATCCGCGAACTTCTGCCCGAGGCAGCGGATCTGCCGATCACCCGGCACCTGTTGCCCGGTCTCCGCGCGGTCAACGTCGTCATCGACGGCATCCTCGGCAAGGGAGTCGCCTACCAAGCCAGGTTCGACCCCCAGGCCAAAGGCCTGGGTGAGTGGTTGCGCAGCCGTCACGTCGATATCCCGGAGGAGATTCTGCCGTGAGTATCTGGACCACACCCGAGCGCGACCAACTGCGGAAATCCGTCCGCGCCTTCGCCGAGAGGGAGATCCTGCCGCACATCGACGAATGGGAGCGGGCCGGCGAACTGCCCCGGGATCTGAGTCGACGCACCGCCGCGGCCGGACTGCTCGGCGTCGGCTTCGCCGAGGAGGTCGGCGGCGAGGGTGGCGATGCGGCCGACGTGGCGATCATCTGCGAAGAGCTACATCAGGCCGGCACCCCCGGCGGGGTGTTTGCCTCGCTGTTCACCGTGGGCATCGCGGTACCGCACATGATCGCCTCCGGCGACGACCGTCTCATCGAGACGTTCGTCAAACCCACCCTGGCGGGGGAATTGATCGGGTCGCTGGCGATCACCGAACCCGGCGGCGGCTCCGACGTCGGACACCTGCGCACCACCGCCGTGCGAGATGGCGACGACTACGTGGTCAACGGCGCCAAGACGTACATCACCTCCGCGGTACGCGGGGACTATGTGGTGGCCGCGGTGCGAACCGGAGGTCCCGGGGCGGCCGGTCTCTCGATGCTCGTCATTGAGAAGGGCACGCCGGGTTTCGAGGTCAGCCGCAAGTTGGCAAAGATGGGCTGGCGGTCCTCCGATACCGCTGAGCTGTCCTTCGCCGACGCCCGGGTGCCGGTGCGGAATCTGATCGGTGCGGAGAGCACCGGCTTCTTCCAGATCGCGCAGGCCTTCGTTGCCGAACGCATCGGCCTTGCGGTTCAGGCGTACTCCAGTGCACAACGCTGCCTGGACATCACCGTGGAATGGTGCCGAGGGCGCGAGACGTTCGGCAAACCATTGATCGCCCGGCAGAGCGTCCAGAACACGCTCGCCGAGATGGCCCGGCGCATCGATGTGGCACGCGTCTACTCCCGCAACGTGGTGGAACGTTCCCTGGCCGGTGATACCGACTTGATCGCGGCGGTCTGCTTCGCCAAGAACACCGCGGTGGAGGCGGGCGAGTGGGTGGCCAATCAGGCCGTACAACTCTTCGGGGGAATGGGGTACATGGCGGAATCCGAGATCGAGCGCCAGTACCGGGATATGCGCATTCTCGGTATCGGCGGCGGCACCACCGAGATCATGACCGCCCTCGCCGCGAAGTCACTCGGGTATCAGCCGTGACGGCCCTTCGGACCGCGGTCGACCCGCATTCACCCGCCTACACCGATGCCGCCGCGGCGATGAGCGCAAAACTGGCCGAGCTGGACGATGAACTGGCCAGGGCGCTGGCCGGCGGCGGGCCGAAATACGTTGATCGACACCACGCACGCGGGAAGCTGACTCCTCGTGAACGTATCGAGTTGCTGGTCGACCCGGATTCACCGTTTCTGGAACTGTGTCCGCTGGCCGCCTATGGAACAGACTTCCTGGTTGGCGCCAGCCTGGTGACCGGCATCGGCGTGGTTGAGGGGGTCGAGTGCATGCTGATCGCCCACGATCCGACCGTCAAGGGCGGCACCTCCAACCCGTGGACGCTGAAAAAGGTTCTGCGGGCCAATCAGATCGCCCTTGAGAACCGGCTCCCGGTGATATCCCTGGTGGAGTCCGGCGGTGCCGATCTGCCCACCCAGAAGGAAATCTTCATCCCGGGCGGGAGGATGTTCCGCGACCTCACCCGACTCTCGGCTGCCGGCATCCCGACCATCGCGCTGGTCTTCGGTAATTCCACGGCCGGGGGGGCCTATGTGCCGGGCATGTCGGATTACGTGGTGATGATCAAGGAACGCTCCAAAGTGTTCCTGGCCGGACCGCCCCTGGTAAAGATGGCCACCGGCGAAGAGTCCGACGACGAGTCCCTCGGCGGCGCAGAGATGCACGCCCGTACATCCGGCCTGGCCGACTACTTCGCCACCGACGAACTGGATGCACTGCGAATCGGCCGAAGAATCGTGGCGAGGCTGAACTGGGTGAAACACGGACCGCCGCCGCGGGCCTTCGACGAGCCGCACGCCGATCCGGCCGAGTTGCTCGGAATCGTGCCCGCCGATCTGCGGGTGCCATTCGACCCGCGGGAGGTCATCGCCCGGGTTGCGGACGGCTCCGATTTCGATGAGTTCAAACCGCTCTACGGTGCATCGCTGGTGACCGGCTGGGCCGGTGTGCATGGTTACCCGGTCGGCATCCTCGCCAACGCCCGCGGTGTGCTGTTCTCCGAGGAGTCACAAAAAGCCACCCAATTCATCCAACTGGCCAACCAGTCGAACACCCCGCTGCTGTTCCTCCACAACACCACCGGCTACATGGTGGGTCGAACCTACGAGGAGGGCGGGATGATCAAGCACGGCGCGATGATGATCAACGCTGTGTCCAACTCCACGGTGCCGCATATCTCGCTGTTGATCGGATCTTCCTACGGTGCCGGTCATTACGGTATGTGCGGGCGCGCCTACGACCCCCGGTTCCTGTTCGCCTGGCCCAGCGCCAAATCTGCCGTCATGGGCGGTGCGCAACTGGCCGGGGTGCTTTCCATCGTCAGCAGGGCGGCGACCGAGGCGCGCGGGCAGCAGGTCGACGAGGATGCCGACGCGGCGCTGCGCGCGGCGGTAGAAGCCCAGATCGAGGCGGAGTCGCTGCCGATGTTCCTGTCCGGGCGGCTCTACGACGACGGGGTGATCGACCCGCGCGACACCCGGACGGTACTGGGCATATGTCTGTCGGCCATCGCCAACGGCCCGGTTGAGGGGACGTCGAAATTCGGCGTCTTCAGGATGTAACGATGAGCATAAGGTCCTGCCCGTGATCACCAGAGTTCTGGTCGCCAACCGCGGCGAGATCGCCCGCCGGGTGTTCGCCACCTGCCGCCGGCTGGGTATCGGCACCGTCGCGGTCTACACCGATCCTGATGCAGGGTCGCCACACGCCGCTGAGGCCGACACCCGGGTACGGATCGCCAGCTACCTCGACATCGCGGACATCCTCAATGCCGCCCGGGCATCAGCGGCGGACGCGGTTCACCCCGGTTACGGATTCCTCTCGGAGAATGCCGGTTTCGCCCGCGCAGTCACCGACGCCGGGCTCAGGTGGATCGGCCCGCCGCCCGCAGCGGTCGAGTCCATGGGCTCCAAGATCGCCGCCAAGCAGATGATGGCCGCGGCCGGGGTGCCGGTGCTCTCCGAACTCGACCCCGACACCGTCACTCCGGATCAGTTGCCGGTTCTGGTCAAGGCGTCGGCGGGTGGCGGCGGCCGGGGAATGCGGGTGGTGGATTCCCTGCCCCACCTCGGTGAGCAGGTACGCGCGGCGCGCCGGGAGGCGCACTCCGCCTTCGGTGACCCGACGGTGTTCTGTGAGCGCTATCTGCCCGGCGGGCGGCATATCGAAGTCCAGATCATGGCCGACCGGAACGGCACGGTGTGGGCACTCGGCGAGCGAGAGTGCTCGATCCAACGTCGCCACCAGAAAATCATCGAAGAGGCGCCTTCGCCGCTGGTTCAACGGGTTCCAGCGATGCGGGAACGGCTGTTCGAAGCCGCCCGACTGGCCGCGACCACCATTGGTTACGTCGGTGCGGGAACGGTGGAGTTCCTGGCCGACCCGTCAGACGGTAGGTCCGGTGAATTCTTCTTCCTGGAGATGAACACCCGGCTGCAAGTTGAACACCCGGTCACCGAACTCACCACCGGCACCGATCTGGTCGAACTGCAGTTGGCGGTGGCCGACGGTGAACCGCTGCCGAACCAGCCACCCCCCGCCACCGGTCATTCCATCGAGGCCCGGCTCTACGCGGAGGATCCGGCCCGCGGCTGGCAGCCCCAGGCCGGACTGATCCACCACTTCGACGTACCCGGTGTCACCGCGCAATTCGGCCCGCTGAGCGGGACCGGCATCCGGCTGGATTCCGGTATCGCCGACGGCTCGGTGATCTCTGTCCACTACGACCCGATGCTGGCCAAGGTCATCTCCTATGCGCCGACGCGGGACCGCGCGGCGCGGGTGCTCGCCGACGCGCTGACCCGCACCCGGTTGCACGGCCCGCGGACGAACCGCGATCTGCTCGTCAACGTGTTGCAGCACCCCGCTTTCCTGGCCGGTGCCACCGACACCGCATTCTTCGACACGCACGGACTGGAGGTTCTGGCCGAACCCCTGACAAGCGGACCGCTGATCCGGCTGTGCGCGATCGCCGCCGCCCTCGCCGATGCAGCCCGCAACCGGGCCACCGCACCCGTTCTGCCCGGTGTGCCAAGCGGTTGGCGCAACGTTGTCTCGGGGGGGCAACATAAAACGTTCCGCGCCGGAGACGGAACTGAACACCGGGTGGTCTACCGATTCTCCCGAGCCGGCCTGAGCCTGCCCGAAGATACCGGAGTCAGCATGCTTTCAGCCGCACCCGAGGAGGTCCTGCTGGCCTGCGATATCAGTGGATCCGCCGTTGTGACGGCGTTCTCTGTGCACCGATACGGCGAGCAGGTCTTTGTCGACTCCCCCTCCGGCACAGTCGCTTTGACCGTCGTACCGCGATTCCCCGAACCCGGCTCGATCGTCAAGAAGGGCTCACTGCTGGCTCCGATGCCCGGTTCGGTCACCCGCCTCGGCGCCGCGCGGGGCGATACCGTCACCGCCGGGCAGCCGCTGGTGTGGCTGGAGGCGATGAAGATGGAGCATGTCATCACCGCACCGGTTACCGGGCTGCTCGCCCAGCTCGACATCACCGTCGGCCAGCAGGTCGATGTGGGGGCTGTCCTGGCCCGGGTCGAAGACACGGTCGGCAGCTCCTTCGACACGGCCGAAACCGCGCAGAGCCGACGCCCGCAGGAGGCACCATGACCGACACCGGCTTCATCGAAAGCCCGGAACGACAGGCGTTGCGCAAATCGGTGGCCGCGCTCGCCGCCAACTACGGCCCGGAGTACTACCTGGAACGGGCTCGCGCCGGCGGTCACACCGGCGAACTCTGGCGCGAGGCGGGACAACTCGGCTTCATCGGGGTGAACCTGCCGCAGGAATACGGTGGCGGCGGCGCGGGAATGTACGAGTTGGCACTGGTGATGGAAGAGCTCTCGGCGGCTGGGTGCCCGCTGCTGATGATGGTGGTCTCCCCCGCGATCAACGGCACCATCATCGCCAAGTTCGGGACCGAAGAGCAGCGCAGACGTTGGGTCCCCGGGATCGCCGACGGCACGCTCACCATGGCGTTCGCCATCACCGAACCGGACGCCGGATCCAACTCCCACCGGATCACCACCACCGCCCGCCGTGATGGTGGTGACTGGATCCTGTCCGGGCAGAAAATATGGATCTCCGGGGTGGATCAGGCCGATGCGGTGCTGGTGGTCGGCCGCACCGAAGACGCCAGAACCGGCAGCTTGCGGCCGGCGCTGTTCGTCGTCCCGACCGACGCCCCCGGATTCACGTTCACGACAATCCCGATGGAACTGACCATGCCGGAGAGCCAGTTCCAGGTGTTCATCGACGAGGTACGACTGCCGGCCGATGCCCTGGTCGGGGCGGAGGACGCCGCGATCGCCCAGTTGTTTGCCGGGCTGAACCCGGAACGGATCATGGGTGCGGCCAGTGCGGTCGGCATGGGCCGGTTGGCGCTGGACAAGGCCTGCCAATACGTCAAAACCCGGCAGGTGTGGAAGACCCCGATCGGCGCGCATCAGGGTATCGCCCACCCACTGGCGCAGAACCATATCGAACTGGAGTTGGCCAAGTTGATGATGCAGAAGGCTGCTGCGCTCTACGACATCGGCGACGAGACCGGGGCCGCCGAGGCGGCGAATATGGCCAAGTACGCCGCCGGCGAGGCCTCCGCCCGGGCTGTCGACCAGGCCGTACAGTCCCACGGCGGTAACGGGCTGTCCCGGGAGTACGGCATCGCGGCGATGCTGACCGCCTCGCGGCTGGGCCGGATCGCTCCGGTAAGCCGCGAAATGGTGCTCAACTTCATCGCCCAGACCTCCCTCGGCCTGCCGAGGTCCTACTGATGAACGAACTGATCGGATATGCCCGCGAGGGTCGGGTCGCCCGCCTGACGCTGGACTCCCCGCGCAACCGCAACGCGCTGTCCTCAGCGATGGTGGTCCAGTTGCACGAGGGCCTGCGGCGGGCGGTTGCTGATCCTGACACCCGTGCGGTGGTGCTCGGGCATACCGGTAACACCTTCTGCGCCGGTGCCGACCTCTCCGAGGCCACCGGAGGCGATGCCCGACAAGCTGCTCTCGGGCGGGCCCTGGAACTCACGGCACTGCTGCGAGCCATCGTGGCATGTCGGCTGCCGGTGATTGCGGCCGTCAACGGGCACGTCCGGGCGGGCGGGATGGGCCTGCTCGGCGCCTGCGATATGGCGATCGCCGGGCCCACCAGCACCTTCGCGCTCACCGAGGCCCGTATCGGTCTGGCGCCCGCCGTCATCTCACTGACCCTGCTGCCCAAACTGGATCCGCGCGCGGCCGCCCGGTATTACCTGACCGGCGAGATGTTCGACGCGCAGCGGGCCGCAGAGATCGGTCTGCTGACGACGGCCGCCGATGATGTCGACGCCGCGGTCGGAAAGATCACCGCGGATCTGGCGAAGGCCTCCCCCCAGGGGCTGGCAGCGTCCAAGGCGCTGACCACCGCGGCCGTGCTGAGCGGATTCGACCGCGATGCCGAACGTCTTGCCGAAGAGTCGGCCCAGCTTTTCGTCACCGACGAGGCTCGAGAGGGAATGGTGGCCTTTCTCGAGAAGCGGCCGCCGCGCTGGGCGGGTTAGCTGCTCCGCCCCGTGGATAACGCCTGGGTGACAGATATCCCCTATGGTTTCGCCGGCGACTTCGCGGGTCGTAGGCTGAGATCGACTATGAGCAATCCATCCCGCCGCGACGCGCGGACGCGGGCCTGCGACGACGACCGGATTCAGGTCGCCCAATTGCTCTCCGAGGCCGCCTCCCACGGCCGCTTGACCCTCGATGAGTACGAGACCCGGTTGTCCATGGCCTACTCGGCGGCAAGTTACAACCAACTCGAGCGACTCACCGATGACCTGCCGGAGGCGATGGAATACCGGCGCGGCAAGACTCGACCGGCGCCGTCGACCATGCTGCTGGCGATCCTCAGCGGCTTCGAGCGGACGGGCCGCTGGTATGTACCGGGCCGCATGACGACATTCACACTATTCGGCGGCGGCACGATGGATCTTCGCTACGCCGACTTCACCTCCGCCGAGGTGGAGATCCACGCGTACTCGATTCTGGGCGGCCAAACCATCCTGCTGCCACCGGAGGTCAACGTCGAGATCGAGGGTCACGGTGTCATGGGGGGTTTCGATCGGGAGGCGCAGGGTCAGGGCGCACCGGGCGCACCGAGGGTGAAGATCAAAGGTTTTTCGCTTTGGGGCGGAGTGGGCATCAAACGCCGCAAACGCTCCGCCACCGGTTCGGACTGATAGCGGACACTGCCGCCAAAGCATTGTCCCCCTCCCGGTTCGGGAGGGGGACGGTGCTCTATCAGACCACGCTCTATCAGACCACGCGCTATCAGATCACGCGCTGTCGGGTTACTCGGCGCTGTCGTCCGAACCCTTCGCCGCCGGGGCGGACGCGGCGGCGCCTGCCTTCTCCGCCTTTGAGGCGCTGCCTGCCTTCTCCGCCTTCGAGGCGCCGACTGCCGATGAGAGCGACTTGGCGGCCCGCTCAACCGCACCGCGCGCGCTGCGGAGTGGCGACCTCTTGGCCGGGGCACTGGACGGTGCGCTCTCGGCGGCATCGACGACCCCGACGCCCGCGGTGACACCCTCGACCTCGGCGGGGGGTTCCACCGGGGTGATTTCCACCGGGGTGATACCCGCCGGGGCGACATCAGCGGCCGTCTCGACCTCAGCGACCTCGACCGGAGCGACCTCGTCGATCCCCACCGACGCGATCTCCGCGTCGACCGCGACCGGTGCGACCTCAGCTGTTTCCACCGCCGCGATATCGGTCTCGATATCAGCCGCCGTCTCCGTCGGCGCGGCTTCAGTTTCGACCACGTCAGCAGGAGCCTCAACCGTAGCGCTGTCCGCAGCCTGCTCGGCCGGCGCCGTTGCGCCTTCATCGGACGATGCGGACTCCACCAGGGACACCGCCTCCGATGCCGCCACCGCGGCACTGGCCGGCACCGACGCAGCCGCGGCAGTTTCGGTCGGCGGACCGTACGGCGGGAAAGGATTCCCTCCGCTGAGCACCACGTCGACCGCGTAGCGCAGCAAACCGGAAAGTCCGGCGAAATAACCCCAGTCGCCGAAGAACTCATCCGAGGTGTTCGGCCCCAGGTAGGCCTGGATTCCACCGTAGATATAGGAACCCAGGAACGGGACGTTATCGATTGCCAACTTCGAGATGAGGTCCAACGCCTGGATGTAGGTCACCGACACGTTGTCGACGCCCAGGAACGCCCGCCCGATGAGGGTGGCGATCACCGGGTCGTACAGCGGGCTCGCCGGATCCCCGAACGGCTGGGTGACCAGGTACTGCACCCCGGAGCCCGCACCGCCCTCGAAGAAGTAGTTGATCGACGAGACACTCCACGGCGGGGTGGTGTAGGGGTTGAAGTTTGGTTTGTCGGGGTCAGGCTGATACGGCAGATCCGGGTTCTGCAGGATTCCGTTGACGTTCTCGATCCCGGCGCCGTTACCGTTGAACAACGCATCGAGAGCCGCGTAAGCCACACCCGACGGGCCGATCACGGCGCAGTTGAAATCGCAGTTGGTAAAGGGACTGATGAAGGCGGCGGCCCAGTCGAGATCCACGGGCTGATTGGGGCTGATCGCGAAACCCCAGCCGGTGAAGAGGATATTGCTCCAGTCCTCCGGAGTTATCGACAGCAAGTCTGAGAACGTCGTCAGCTGGACCTGAGCCGCCGATAACGCAGGAGGAGTCGGCGCGGAGGCGGTCGACGCGACCGTGGCGGTAGATGCTGCGACCACAGCGGCACTGGTCAGCGCCGCCGCCGAAATGAGGGGTTTGGTACGGATCGCCATGTTCCCTTTTCCTTCAATCTCGGCCTACCACCCCGGCAGGCTAATGCTTTGCTGAGCCCTGTCTGAAAATACCTTCGTTATTTTACGGACAAGTTTGCCGTCCGGCAAATCACAACGGTCTCCGCCCGACCATACTGGCCCGGACGATGGTTTCCAGCCACCCGCCGAACGGGCACTATGAATATTCCGGACCGGCCTTTACCGGTGTTCATCAGCGTGAACTCGGGTTCTTCTCATGCTATTCTCAGTACCTGCCCTCCTGGCTTTTGTTTGCCAGCGGCCGGTATTCGCTGACAGCGAAATGCCTCCGCTTAGCGTCGAGGATTAGCCGTCAGCAAACATGTCCCGATTCCGCTACCTGCGGTGACCCTGGGTGTCGTTTCGATAACAAAACGATGAGCAATGGCCGGCGGGCGATCGGCCATTCGCGATGAGCCATACCTGCACCAGACCGTCCCCGGCGACCTGAACCCGGGTTGCTCCCCGGCAAGACGTGGGCATGCGCCCATGAGCGGCCGTTGGCCCCACCCCGGTCCCAGCCCAGCGCGCCGAAGTTTGCCGGCGGCGCAAGCCCTGCGTCAGCGCCGGCGGCGCCGTGATCGCAGATAGTCGCCCACCACCGCGGCGCCGAGGCCGTTGAGATCGGGCACCACCACGCGCCCCTCCGCACGGCGGGCCACCTGATCGATGAACCGTGCCAGACCCGGATCGTCCCCGAGTCGGAAGATGGTCACCTGCGCTCCCAGACGGGCGATCTCGTCCACTCCGCGAACGGTGTGGGCGATTGTGCGCGGATGCGGCGGGTAGTCGAAAAAGACCTGCGCGCCCCTCCCGGCGAAGTCCTCCAGGTGCGCCGTCGGCTCCCCGTCGGTGACGATCAGCACGACCGGTTGGGCATTGGGGTGCCGGCGCAGGTGGCGTCCGGCCAGCGCAAGGGCGTGGTGCAGATTGGTGCCCTGCTCGTAAACACCCTCCAGTCCGGTCAGCTCGGCGGCGCTCACGGTGCGGGCGTACCGACCGAAGGCGATGATCTGCAGAGCGTCCGAGCGGAACCGGGTGCTCACCAGCTGGTGCAGCGCCAGCGCGGTGCGCTTCATCGGGAGCCACCGGTTCTCCATCACCATCGAGAACGAGGTGTCCACCAGCAGCGCCACCGCCGCCTGGGTGCGGGTCTCGGTTTCGGAGACCTCGACATCCTCGACCGCGATCCGGATGGGGCCGACGGCGCTGAGCTCCCGCCCGGAGCCGTCACGCTCCCGCTCGTCGGGGGATCCGGCCCGCCGCAGGACGGCGTTGGTAATGGTCCGGGTGACATTCCACGGCTCGGTGTCACCGAAGGCCCACTGTCGGGTGGAACCGGTGAGTTCGCCGGCCGCTCCGGCCCGCCGGGTCTCGCGCTCGCCGTGCCGGCCGGACAGCTGCTGGGCCACATCACGCAGTGCGGCGCTGCCGAGCTGCCGCATGGCCTTCGGGGACAGGCGCCACTGCCCGTCGGAGCCGCGGTCCAGAAACCCCTGATTCATCAGCGCGCGCTCCAGCTCGGCGAGTGTGCGCGCGTCCACAGCGGCCTGGTCGCCGAGTTGGCGGGCCAGCGCGTCGAGGTCGACATCCTCCATGGTGGCCCCGGCGTAGCTCTGTGACAGCTGCTCGGCGAGCTGTTCGAGTTCGCCGATATCGGCTAGAGCCTGCGCGCCCTGCCCCATACCGAGTGGGTTGTCCCCGGAGAACTCCCCGGCACCGTCCCAGTCCTCACCGGGCCGAGCCGCCTGCAGGTGCGCATCCAGCCGGCTCAGAGCGTTCATCAGCTGCGGTGAGCCGAAGGCCTGTTGTGCCAGCGCATCCAGTTCCGCGCGCTGCTCGGCCGAAAGACTGTTACGGAACCGCTGAGCCGCTGCCGCCCGCTTGGCCAGCGAGTCCAGCAACTCCTCGACATTTCGTGGGTTCTCCGGGAAGTGCCGGCCGTGTTTGGCCATGAAGTTCTCGAAGTCCTCGGTGGTGTCCTGCCCCTCAGCGTGTTTGTCGAGCAGATCGTTGAGGTCGTCGAGCATCTCGTTGACGGCCTGCCGATCCTCATCGGATGCGTTCTCCAGGGCCTGTTTCATCCCGGCGAAACGCTGGTCGAGCATCTCGCGGCCGAGCAGGTCTTTGATCTGCTCGTAGCGCTGACGGGCTTCCGGGCTGCGCCAGTCGTAGTCACCGAGTTCCTGTACCGCCTTGGCCGGCGAGGGCGACAGCGACTCGATCTGCATCTCGGCGAAACGGGCGTCATCGTCCAGCGCTCTGGCCAGTTCCTTGCGCTCGGCCAGCACCGCCTCGTCGAGCAGCCTCTTGATGTCCTGCAGGGTGCCGTCCAGATTGTGACGAGCCAGCAGCTCCCGGCGCCGACGGTTGGCTTCGGCGGCAAGCCGGTCGGCGCCCGTGATGTTGCCGGTTCCCCGCCGCAGCAGTTCGGCCAGCGCCCGTCGCGGCGAGGTGCCCGCCATCACATCTTCGCCGATCACCTCGAGCGCCTCGCGCAGGTCGACCGGCGGTGCCAGCGGGTCGGGCCCGCCGGTGTAGGCCGAATACCGGGCCCCGTGCCCGTGCCCGCGTCTAGCCATAGACCGTTTCGCCGTCACCGGTGGTCTTGTCTATCTTCTTGGCCAGGTAGAGCGCCTCCAGCGCCAACTCCAGCGCGGCGGCCCGCTCTCCCTCTGTCCGCGCCGACAACCGTTCGGCAATGGTGTCGATGACAGGCAGATCGGGCAGCGCAGCCAGCACAGCCTTGGCTGACACCTGCTCACCGGTGGTCACCGCGGCGTCCGCAACGGCCGCAACCAGTGGCGCGACGTCGATCCCACCGAGTGCCTGCTGCGCGGTGTCGGCGGTGGCCCGGCGCAGCAGATGCTCCAGCACCGCCTGCTCGCGTCCCTCCTCCCCTGACTCGAACTCCAGTTTGCCGCGCAGGACGTCGATAACCGTGCCCAGGTCCACCACCCGGGCGACCGGATCGTCCTCGCCCAGTAACGCACTCCGGTGCCGTGCCGAGGCCGCGACCGTCTCAGCGGCCGCGATCGCGAACCGGGCCGAAACCCCGGATCGCTGGTCGACGGAGTGGGATTCGCGCAGATAGCGGGCGAATCGCGCGATGATCTGCAGCAGATGGGGCGGGACCTCGGCGGTGAGGTGCGCCTCCTGGCCGATCACGCCCACCTCCGCCTCGAGGTCCCGCGGATAATGGGTGCGAACCTCGGCCCCGAACCGGTCCTTGAGCGGGGTGATGATGCGGCCGCGATTGGTGTAGTCCTCCGGATTGGCGCTGGCAACCACCACCACGTCCAGGGGCAGCCTCAGCGTGTACCCGCGGACCTGGATATCGCGTTCCTCCATGACGTTGAGCATGGCGACCTGAATACGTTCGGCAAGGTCGGGTAGTTCGTTGACCGCGACGATCCCGCGATGCGCCCGCGGGATCAGGCCGAAGGCGATGGTCTCCGGATCGCCCAGGGTGCGTCCCTCGGCGACCTTGATCGGGTCGATATCGCCGACCAGATCAGCAACGCTGGTATCGGGGGTGGCCAGTTTTTCGAAATAACGTTCGCGGCGGTGCCGCCAGGTGACCGGCAGGGCGTCACCGAGTTCGGCGGCCCGGCGGACCGATTCCGGGGTGATCGGCGAATACGGGTGCTCACCGAGTTCGGCGCCCGCGATAACCGGTGTCCATTCGTCGAGCAGATTGGCCAGCGAACGCAGCAGCCTGGTCTTGCCCTGACCGCGCTCACCGAGCAGGACGAAATCGTGCCCGGCGATCAGCGCACGTTCCAGTTGGGGCAGCACCGTGTCCTCGAACCCGAAGATGCCCGGCCACACCTCGTCACCAGCAGTGAGCGCGGCTAGCAGGTTCTCCCGGATCTCGGCCTTGATACCGCGCTCGCGATGGCCGGAGGCCCGCAGTTCGCCCAGGGTGGATGGCAGGTCAGTCGGTACCGTCACACCCCCACGCTACGACCACCGGTCGAGCTATGCCGCCGAGGTCAGGGTTCCGTCACACCCGCGAGCAGACACAAAGTCGCACAAATCCGCCCCTGCCCGTGCGAGTTTGCGTCTGCTCACGCCGACGACGGAACGGCGTCAGTGCGCGAAGTGCCGCGCCCCGGTGAGGTAGAGCGTGATCCCGGCGGCCGCGGCGGCGGCGTTGACCTCCTCGTCACGCACCGAACCTCCCGGGTGCACGACGGCCTTGACCCCCGCCCCGGTCAGGACCTCCAGACCGTCGGGGAAGGGGAAGAACGCGTCCGAGGCCGCCACCGCACCGCTGACCCGAACGCCGCCGCGCTGCACCGCCAGCCGGGCGGCGTCCACCCGGTTCACCTGACCCATCCCCACGCCGACGGTCGCGCCATCGGCCGCGATGACGATCGCGTTTGATTTCACCGCCCGGCAGCTGCGCCAGGCGAACGCCAGATCGGCCAGGGTGGCGCCGTCAGCCGCATCGCCGGCGGCCAGCGTCCAATTCGCCGGGTCGTCCCCCGGGGCGTCGAGACCATCACGCTCCTGCATGAGCAAACCGCCCGCGATCTGGCGGATCTCCACCCCGTCGATTGCGGGTTCGGAGGCCACCAGCACCCGGATATTCTTCTTGCGGGCCAGGATCTCCACCGCCCCCTCTTCGTACGCGGGGGCGACGATAACCTCGGTGAAGATCCCGGTGACCTGTTCGGCCATCTCGCAGGTGACTTCGGTATTGGTCGCGATCACTCCGCCGAAGGCACTGAGCGGATCGCAGTCATTAGCTTTGCGGTGGGCATTGGCCACCGACAACCGCGACAGCGCGATACCGCACGGATTGGCGTGTTTGATGATCGCCACGCAAATCTCCTCGTGGTCGAACGCCGCCCGCCAGGCCGAATCGGCGTCGGTGAAATTGTTGTAGCTCATCTCTTTTCCGTGCAGCTGAAGCGCCTGCGCCAGCCCGGGCCAGCCCGCATCATCGCTGTAGAGCGCCGCCCGCTGATGCGGATTCTCGCCGTAGCGCAGCACCGAGGTACGACGCCAGTTGCGACCGAGCCAGGCGGGGAGGTCCACCGGCGCCGCGCCGGGCTCCGCCTCGATCTCCCGGCCCCGCTCAGGTGCCAGCACTGCTCCCATCCAACTGGCGACTGCGATGTCATATTCGGCGGTGTGACGGAATGCCAATGCCGCCAACTTCTTTCGCTCCCCCAGAGTGAAACCGCCGGCGCGGACCGCAGCGAGGACACCCTCGTAGCCGAGCGGTTCGACGACGACCGCCACATTCGCGTGGTTCTTTGCCGCCGCCCGGACCATCGAGGGGCCGCCGATATCTATCTGCTCGACACACTCGTCGATCTCGGCTCCGGCGTCCACCGTCTCACTGAACGGATAGAGATTCACCACGACGAGGTCAAAGGGCTCGATCTTCAACTTCTCCAGCGCCCCGATGTGCTCGGGATTGCGGGTGTCGGCCAGCAGCCCGGCGTGAATATGCGGGTGCAGGGTCTTGACCCGGCCGTCGAGCACTTCCGGAAATCCGGTGACGAACTCCACCGGCGTCACCGGAATCCCCTTGTCCGCGATGGTTTTCGCTGTCGAACCGGTGGATACAATGTCAACACCGGCCTCGTGCAGACCCTGCGCGAGCGGAATCAGGCCGCTCTTGTCGTACACGCTTATCAGGGCACGCCCGATAGCCTTCTTGCCGATCACGGTCCGCGCCGTCATGCTCCCACCATTCCCAAGGTCGCCTTTCTGCCATTCCATGTCACGCCGCGCGTGACGAGCCCGGCCAGCACATCCACCAGCAATCGCCGCTCGACGACTTTGATGCGTTCATGCAAAGCCTGCTCGGTATCGTCGTCGCGGACGTCTACAGCCTGCTGTGCCAGGATCGGCCCGGTGTCCATCCCGGCGTCGACCAGGTGGACGGTACAACCGGTGAGCTTGACCCCGTAGGCCAGGGCGTCAGCGACCGCATGGGTGCCGGGGAAAGACGGCAGCAGAGCGGGGTGGGTGTTGACCACCCGGCCGGGGAATCTGGAAAGGAACTCCGGCCCAAGAATTTTCATGAACCCCGCCGACACCACGAAATCGGGCGCGTGTCCGGCGGTCGCGTCGGCTATCGCCGCATCCCAGGCCGCCCGGTCCCGGTGCGCACCGAGCCTGACCTGATAGCAGGGGATGGCGGCGTCGGCCGCGATCTGCGCCGCGCGGCAATCTCGGTCGACCCCGACAGCAACGACGCGGGCCGGATAGTCCCCGACCGCGGCGTTCAGTAACCACTCGAGCAATGACCCGGTGCCCGAGGCCAGCACCACCAGGCGGGCCGGCGCACTGGGCGGCACGAGAATCGGTTCGGGCACGCCGACGAGCCTAACCGGCGCCCGACGGAGGTACTGGCGGGTCGGTATCGATATCCGCATCGACGAACATCAGATCCTCGACATCCTCGAGGTCCGGCGCAGGTTTGAGCGGTGGCGGCGGCGGGGCGGGCTCGGGTGCGGCTTCGGGCTCAAGCCCGGGACCGTGATCCTGCTCCCGATCGGTCTCTGCTGTCTCGCCGGGGGCTTCGGGGACCGGCCCGGGCTCCTCGACGTCGGGATCAGGTTCGTCGACCGGTTCGGGGCCATGATCGACGGAGTCCGTCGGGGCCGGCCCCGCCACCCGAGCCGGCCGTCGGCTGATCCCACCGGCCATCACCACCGTCAGCGCACCGACCACGAAGAACCAGAAGAACACCGCCGGGCCGAAGGTGGCCTGATCGACGCCAACCCGGCCGAAGTTCCCCAACTGACCGCCGCCGGCCAGCGCCAGCAGGGCCAATCCCACGGCGGCGAGCAGGGCGGCCACCGCAAGCTTGGCGAACGCCAGCGGAAACGGCAGCGGCCTCAGCGCGCACTGCTGTCCGATGGCCACCCCGGAGGCGGCGCCGACGATCAGCAACGCCACCCAGACCGGCCCGAGCGGCGGCGTCGGTACCGCGGCGAGAATCGGAAGCGCCGGAATGTCACCGCCGAAAACGGTGAACGGACTGAATGTCGCAAAACCGATATGTGCGCTGGAACCGACCGCTACCGCCGCGGCACCGACCACCACATTGGGCAGGTACAGCAGCGAGAGCAGGCTCAAGCTGAGCTGGCCGAAGAACGAGTCGGTGATACCGAACAGCTCATGCATGGTCCGCCAATGCACGATCAGCGACACCGCCAGCACTACGCAGGACAGGGCCAGCAGCGTCGCCGCTCCGATGAGGGCGGGGCGCACCGTGTCGGTAAGCCACCCGGGCAGGCCCAGCGTCGGCAGCACCCGGGCTCGCACCCGCGATCCGACACCGATCAGCGCGCCGAGGCCGTGGACGGCCAGCACCAGGGCGAAAGCCTGGAGCGCGTTGGGGGTCTGCAACTCGGTGATCACCGAGGCAGCATCGTGAACGACGGCCAACGACAACGCGGTGAGCAGTAGCGGACCGCCAAGGGCGGCAGCCACGATCCACCGGATGACAAACCACGATCCCCGTGGCGGGGTGATCCCGGCCGTACTCCGGGCGGTCGCCCAGACCATCAGGGCCGCAGGCACCAGCGGCAGCACCCCGATCTGCTGGCCGGCGATCGAGATCGGAACCAGATGCGCGGCCAGCCATATGCTGGCCACTGCGCCGAATGTTCCGGTCAGCTCGCTGTTGGCGACGACAAGCTGGACCAGGACGACCGCAGCGATGATGACAAGCGCCACCAAAGGGGGGCCAAAGGCGACCCGTACCAAGTCACGAGGCTGGGGGGAGCCGGCTGCCGACCGGCCCCTGTCCTCCATCCCTGTCACTGCTCAGGTCTGGACCGCTCGGTCAGGACGGTGCCGAACCGGAGGAAGGTGCCGAACCGGTCGTGGGCTCCGAGGAGGACTGCTGCGAACCCGTCGGGGACTGCGGCTGGTAGCTCGGAATACCGTGCGGCGGGGTGTCGGGGTCACTGCTGTCATGCGGGGTGTAGCCGCCACCGGGATAGCCGCCCGGGTAGGGCGTGGGGTAGCCGGGGCGCTGCGGCGGCACCGGGCCGGCACCGGGTTGGGCAGCGGGTTGCACCCCCGGCGGCTGACCGTAGTAGCCGACCGGGGGCGGCCCGTACGGTCCGTACTGCGGACGGGGGGCGGCCGCGGCGAGCACACCGGATTCGAACAGCAGCGCGGACACCGCGGCGACGGATTGCAGCAAGGTGAACCCGAGAACCAGCCACAATGCCCAGCCCACGGAGAACCCGTTCGGCCGGTTGATCAGCTGCCCGATGACCAGCAGTACCCCGAGCACGGCGGCCACCGCCACGATGGCGGTATAAGTTCTCGACTTCGGAAACAGGCTCACAGCCGCCAGCAGTGAGGAGAAAAGCGCGGCCACCGTCCAGTAACTCAGACCACTCGCGGTGAACTGCGCTCCGCCGAAGGGCCCGATATCGGCATTGATGCTCAACAGCGGCCCGAAACTCGCCAGGTAGGCGGCCAGCCCCAGCACAACCACACCCCAGGTGAAATAGACCGGCGTCTTAGCGGTCTCTGCAGCGGGCACCGGGTAGGCCGGCCCCGCCGGGACGCCGTAACCACCGGGTTGCTGGGGAGCCGGGTAGCCCGGATTGCTGGACGGGTAGGTCATGGTCTCTCCTCACGAGTAGCGGAGCCCACGCTAGCGCACCCCGGGCCAACAACGGTTCATCGACGGCCCCTCGGGAGCGCATCTCCCTCTCTCGTCTGCCGCCTGGTCTGCCGCCTCGTCTGCCGCAACGACGGGCATCGGCCGGTGACGGACTTGTTCGCCAAGCTAGAACACGTTCTAATTCACCACTATGGATCATGGGCTTGTCCTCTTCACCAGCGACCGCGGAATCACCCCGGCGGCGGCGGCCAAGCTCGCTGATGAACACGGCTTCGCCACTTTTTACGTCCCCGAACACACCCACATCCCGGTCAGACGGCAGGCCGCGCACCCCACCACCGGAGACGAGTCGCTACCGGACGACCGCTATCTGCGGACCCTCGACCCGTGGGTCAGCCTGGCAACCGCAGCGGCCGTCACGTCTCGGGTGCGACTATCCACTGCGGTCTCGCTACCGGTCGAGCACGACCCGATCAGCCTGGCGAAAACCATCGCCACCCTGGACCATCTCTCCGGCGGCCGGGTCAGCCTGGGCGTCGGATTCGGCTGGAACACCGACGAATTGGCCGATCATCACGTTCCGCCCGGCCGCCGCCGGACCATGCTGCGCGAATATCTCGAGGCCATGCGGACACTATGGACCGAGGAGGAAGCCTCCTACGACGGCGAATTCGTCACGTTCGGGCCCAGTTGGGCATGGCCGAAGCCCGTGCAATCCCATCTTCCGGTGCTGGTCGGCGCGGCCGGGACGGAAAAGAATTTCAAATGGATTGCCCGATCGGCAGACGGCTGGATCACCACACCCCGGGACTTCAACATCGATGAGCCGGTGCGATTGCTGCAGGAGACCTGGCGGGCCGCCGGCCGAGCCGGCACACCGCAGATCGTGGCTCTCGATTTCAAGCCGGTGGCCGAGAAGCTCGAACACTGGCGCCGGATCGGTGTTACCGAGGTGCTGTTCGGGCTACCGGACAAACCCGCTGACGAGGTCGCGGCCTATGTCGAACGGCTGGCCGGCAAGCTCGCCGCCATGACCTAGCCGGCTGCATCCTCATCAGCCGAGCAGACACACAATCGCATGAAAAGGCCGCCTCGGGCGCGACTTTGCGTCTGCTGGCCGACGCGGCTCAGGCCAGGGCGGCCCGGTTGCCCTGTTCGGTCGGCCATACCCGCACCCCAGCGCCCAGCGGCTCCGGCTCGTTCAGCAGATCCGCTAGATCGGGTTCATCGACCAGCGCCATGAATCGGCTGTTATCGGAATCGAGTCGACCGATCACGATGCCGGTTCGCGCCGGCCAGTCGTATCGGACCGTATAGGTCTCTACGGTGCCGGTGCCCCGGGCACAGCGGGTGACCGGCGTCCTGGGCCGGGCAGCGATCTCGCCGCGCAACCGTGCGCCGCTATCCGGCGCCCAACCGGCCGCGTCGGTGGAGTACACCCCCACCGAGTACTTGCTGAGGATGCCGCCATTGGCTCCGACCAACCCGAATGCCCCCGGGGTGGCGCGCATTCGGGCCACCGTCTCGGCGATCGCATGCAGCGAGTAATTGTTACCCGGCCCGCCGAAATAAGGCAGGCCGCCGGTGAGTGTCAGCCCGCGCGGGTCGTCGGTAGCCAGTTCCAGACCGTCGCAGATGTTGAAGACCGGAACCGGGAAACAGCTGTAGAGGTCGAAGGTTGAGATATCGTCCAGCCCGACCCCGGCCACCGACAACGCCTCACGCACCGCCAGCACCGATGCCGAGTTGAAGCTCAGGTCGACACGGTCCAGCAAAGGTTGGTCAACCAGATCGGCATGTCCCCGCAGATACACCCAACGGTCATCGGGGACGTTGAGTCGGCGCGCGAGATTCACCGACATGAGCACCGCCGCCGCCCCCTGGTTCACCTGATCACGTGCCACCAGCAGACGCGGGTACGGATCGCAGATCATCCGGTTGTCCGCGTCGACGGTATGGAGTTGCTCGGCGGAACGCTCTACCGGAGAGGCCGAAAACGGATTCTCCGCCGCTACTGTGGTGAACGGAGCGAACAGTTCGGCCATTGAACGCCGATAGTCGGCGATACCGAGACCGACCCGCCCCCGGCGGGCGTTCTCCAGCAGCCCGTACTGAGCCGGCGCGCCGACGAGTCCATGTGCCACGGTGTAGTCATCGAACAGACCCTCGTACCCGTAGCCGCGGTCCTCAAGTTGGCCGCCGACGGTCTCGGTGTGATCCGGTTTATCCTCGCGACCGGCGAAGTGACGCAGGGTTGATCCGTTCTCGGAGCCGAATACCAATACCGCCTCGGTGTGTCCCGCGGCGATGGCACCGGCGAACTCAGTGACCGCACGTTGTGGACCCTGGCCTCCGATCGGCTCCAAAACCGCGCGGTTCGGATGAACCCCGACCCGCCGTGCCACCGAACGGGGGTAGTTGTCCGAACGGCCGAGCGGGGCCATGCCGCGCCCCGAAATCTCGAACTGCCGGATGCCCACAACGGTGTCGATCGCGTCGGCCACGGCTATCGGTGATCCGGTGTCGGACAATGCGGCCGAGACTGCGGCCGTCGCCAAATCCACCGCCGACATACCACGGTAGTCCGGGTCGTCGATCCGCTCGGTGAACTGGCCCACGCCGACGAGGACCGGGGTTCGCGGACTCACCGCACTCACAGGCCGCTGAGAATCTCCCGGGCCAATTCGGCTGCGGCCGAGGGGGTTTTGCCAACCTTGACCCCGGCGGCCTCGAGCGCTTCTTGTTTCGCCGCGGCGGTGCCCGACGAGCCGGACACAATGGCGCCGGCGTGGCCCATGGTCTTACCCTCCGGCGCGGTGAACCCGGCAACGTAGCCGACGACCGGCTTGCTGACATTGGCCTTGATGTAGTCGGCGGCCCGCTCCTCGGCGTCACCGCCGATCTCGCCGATCATCACGATCAGCTTGGTTTCCGGGTCCTTCTCGAATGCCGCGATGGCGTCGATATGGGTGGTGCCGATCACTGGGTCACCGCCGATTCCGATCGCGGTGGAGAAGCCCAGATCACGCAGCTCGTACATCATCTGATAGGTCAGGGTGCCGGATTTGGAGACCAGCCCGATGGGGCCTTTCCCGGTGATCGTCGCCGGAGTGATACCGACGAGCGCCTCGTCGGGGGTGATGATGCCCGGGCAGTTGGGGCCGATGATGCGGGTTTTGTTCCCGTGATCGACGTTATAAGCCCATGCGTACGCGGTGTCCTGCACCGGGATTCCCTCAGTGATGACCACCAGCAGTGGGATTTCGGCGTCGATGGCCTCCACGATGGCATCCTTGGCGAACTTCGGCGGCACGAACGCGATCGACACATCTGCGCCGGTTTTCTCCATGGCCTCGGCCACCGTGCCGAACACCGGCAGGTCGATATCCGCTCCGTGGGCGTCCTTGTGGGACACCGTGGTGCCCGCCTTCCGGGCGTTGACACCGCCGACGACCTGGGTCCCGGCCTTCAGCATCAGCGCGGTGTGCTTGGTCGCCTCACCGCCGGTGATGCCCTGGACGATGACCTTGGAGTCCTTGTTCAGGAATATCGACATGTTCAGACGTCCTTTCCAGCGGCGAAAGCGAGTTCAGCGGCCTTGTCGGCACCGGAGTCCATGGTGTCGGCCAGGACGACAAGTGGGTGGTTCGCCTCGGCGAGGATGCGTCGGCCGTCCTCGACGGCGTTTCCGTCGAGGCGGACCACCAGTGGTTTGTTGGCCTCGGAGCCCAGCATCTGCAGCGCTGTGACAATGCCGGACGCCACCGCATCGCAGGAGGTGATCCCGCCGAAGACATTGACGAAAACGCTCTTGACCTGTGGATCGCCCAGGATGACGTTCAGCCCCGCGGCCATCACCTCGGCGGAGGCACCGCCACCGATATCGAGAAAGTTCGCCGGTTTGACCCCGCCGTGCCTCTCCCCCGCGTAGGCCACCACATCCAACGTGGACATCACCAGACCGGCCCCGTTTCCGATCACGCCAACCTCGCCGTCGAGTTTGACGTAGTTGAGGTCGTACTGCTTCGCCTTGAGTTCGAGCGGATCGGTGGCTGCCTTGTCCTCGAACTCGGCATGATCGGGATGACGGAAGTCGGCGTTACCGTCCAGGGTCACCTTGCCGTCCAGTGCCAGAATCCGGTCGTCGGGGGTGCGCACCAGCGGATTGACCTCTACCAGCGTGGCGTCTTCATTGACGAAAACCTCCCACAGCTTGGCGATGGTCACCGCGGCCGCGTCCAGCACCTCCGCCGGCAGGTGGCCCTGTTCGGCAATCGAACGGGCGAATGCGAGATCGACCCCGCTGACCGCGTCCACCGGCACCTTGGCCAACCGATCCGGTTTGGTGGCGGCCACTTCCTCGATCTCGATACCGCCCTCCACCGAACACATGGCCAGGTAGGTCCGGTTTGCGCGATCGAGCAGGAAGGAGACGTAATACTCCTCGGCGATATCACTGGCCTCCGCGACCAGCAACTTCTTGACGAGGTGGCCCTTGATATCCAGGCCGAGGATATTGGAGGCGTGGGTGAAGGCATCCTCGGGTGTGGCGGCGTATTTCACACCGCCGGCCTTCCCGCGGCCGCCAACTTTCACCTGGGCTTTCACCATGACGGGGCGGCCGATCTCGGTAGCGATGGCCTTGGCGTCATCAGCCGACTCGGTCACCCGGCCGGGCGTGGTGGGGACGTTGTGCTTGGCGAAGAGTTCCTTCGCCTGGTACTCGAAAAGGTCCATGTGCTCTCTACAGGCTCTCTTGCTGGGTCTGTGGTTTGACGAAGACGCTCCTGGGGAACTGTATCCGCAGGCGGCAGGTCCGATGGACCCGCCCTCCCGAATGAAATGACCCCGCGTCGGGCACTAGTGATACACATCACAATCCCCGGCGCCGCTTCCGCTTGGGTTGCGGCTTGTATCTCATTTTGGTTACCGTTCCCCGGTCTAGATAACGCTTTGGTCACGGACTTGAGGACTTTGTTTTGACGCAACTAAGGACGACTCCCGCGCGGGCTCCGAAGTCTCAAGCCAGTCGCGCAACCTCGACGGGGCCGAACCGCCCCTCACCCGGCCTCGACGGGCACCTCGTCCCGATGGCCGACCCGATGGTGGACGTGGAGGATCTGACCCCCCTGTTGGACGTCCCCGCCAAGTTCAGTCGCACGCCGGCCGGTGACCGCGACGCGGGCCCGAGGTTCAGCAGCACTGAGGACACCGACATCCTGCCGCGCACCCCGCGGCACCGTCGCCAGCCAACCAGCGCCGCGAAGGGCCGGACCCTGATAGCGGCGATGGCTATCGGCGCTGCCGCCGCGGCCACCTACGGCATGATCGCCCCGCGCGAGGAGACCGTCGACCGGACGGTCCTGGCCTCCGAACGGACCCCGATCGCGGGCACCCCCGCCCCGCGCGGGGTCGAGTTGGTCAAAGTCAAGCCGGTCGCCAACGCAGCGGTGCACGCCGAGGAACTGGCCAAGGCGTCGGCATACGCCGCTGAACGCGCCGAACGCGAAGCCCGCCTCCAGCGCCCTCTGTTCGTGATGCCCACCAGTGGCGCCCTGTTCACCTCGGGCTTCGGCTACCGCTGGGGCGCACTGCACGGCGGGGTCGATCTGGCCGGGCCGGTAGGCACCCCGATCAATGCCGTGTCCGATGGCGTCGTCGCCGATGCCGGACCCACCAATTCCGGGTACGGCGCCTGGGTGAAAATCCGTCACTACGACGGAACCGTGACGCTCTACGGCCACATCAACAGCTGGAACGTTCAGATCGGCCAGCGGGTCTTCGCCGGTGATCAGATCGCCACCATCGGTAACCGCGGCTACTCCACCGGACCTCACCTGCACTTCGAGGTGCTTCTGGGCGGCAACACCCAGACCGATCCGGTTCCGTGGCTGGCTGCCCGGGGTGTCTCGCTGGGTGGTTACACCGGCTGACCCCGGTGCCGCGCCCGGCCGCTAGAGCTTCTGCACCGGGGCGTGATTGTGCATCAGCTTGACCCTTCCGGCACTACCGAAGTCGATCAGCGACATGGCGGCCTCCCCGGTACCGGATACTTCTTCGACGCGACCGAGACCGTACTTGTCATGGTTGACCCGATCCCCCGGTTCCAGCACGATCAGCGGTCGCCTGCCAGCCCCGGAACGCATCGGTGAACGACCGCTCGACTGCCGGGCCGGGTCGAACCGGCCGGTGATCGGAGCACTGAACGCGGGCGTGCTGTCGGTACGCCTCCAGTTGATGAGGTCGTCGGGGATCTCTCGCAGAAAGCGCGACTCCGGGTTCAGCATTGGCTGCCCCCAGGAGGAGCGCACCTTGGCCCGGCTGAGATACAGCCGGTGCCGGGCCCGGGTGATACCGACGTAGGCCAGCCGGCGTTCCTCGCACAGTTCGGCGGGATCGCCCAGGGCGCGCATATGCGGGAACATGCCGTCCTCCCAACCGGTGACGAACACCGCCGGGAATTCCAGTCCCTTCGCGGTGTGCAAGGTCATCAGCGTGACCACACCGGCATCGTTCTCGGGAATGTCATCGGAGTCGGCCACCAGCGAAACTCGTTCCAGAAATTCAGCCAGAACCCCGACTGGCGACACATCCCGTTCGGCTCCGACCGCCCCGTCGGGGCCGTCATCTTCGAGAGCTTTGGCGTTGGCCCGATCGATGCTGAATTCGTGTGCAACGCTTACTAATTCGTTGAGATTGTCCAACCGGGCCAGATCCTGCGGATCGTTGGAGTTCTCCAGTTCGCGCCGGTAGCCGGTGCGCTCCAGCACCGCCTCGACGAGGTCGCCCAGTTCATCACCCAGGTGCCCCCGAAGATCGTCGAGCAGGTCGACAAACGTGGCGATGGCCTTCTCTGCGCGGGTGTTGAGCATCGGGACCCGGCCCTGCGCGGCCGCTGCCAGGGCCTCGGCGAAACTCAGCCCAGCGGTCTCGGCGTGAACCGCCACGCAGGCCTCGGCGCGATCGCCGATACCGCGCCGCGGGGTGTTGAGGATGCGCCGGAGGCTGACCGTGTCACCCGGATTGTCCAGCACCCTGAGGTAGGCGACGATATCGCGGATCTCCTTGCGCTCGTAAAACCGAACACCGCCGACCACCTTGTAGGGAATGCCGGCGCGGATGAATACCTCCTCCACGGCCCGGGAGGAGTTGTTGGTGCGGTAGAACACCGCCACGTCGTCGTAGCTGATCTCACCGCGGTCGGCCAGAGCGTCGATCTCGGCGGCCACGAAACGCGCCTCGTCATGTTCGTTGTCGGCGACGTAGCCGACGATCAGTTCTCCCTCGCCGGCGTCGGTCCACAACCGCTTCTCCCGGCGCCCGGAGTTGTAGGCGATGACCGAGTTGGCCGCCGACAGGATGTTCTGGGTGGAGCGGTAGTTCTGCTCCAGCAGGATGGTGGTGGCGTCGGGGAAATCACGCTCGAAGTCCTCGATATTGCGGATCGTGGCGCCGCGGAACGCGTAAATGGACTGATCGGCGTCTCCGACGACACACAGTTCGGCCGGCGGCACCACATCGGTGTCCGGGGCGCCAACTCCGACCAGTTCCCGCACCAGGACGTATTGGGCATGGTTGGTGTCCTGGTACTCGTCGACCAGGATGTGCCGGAACCGGCGCCGGTAGTACTGGGCGATCTGCGGGTAGTTCTGCAGCACTGCGACCGTCTCGCCGATCAGGTCGTCGAAATCCAGCGCGTTGGCCGTCCGCAGTCGGCGCTGGTACTCCCCGTACACCTCAGCGGTGATGCGCGCCAGGTCGTCGGCCCCCGATTCCAGACCGGCGACGGCCCGCTCCGGGGTGATGAGCTCATTCTTGAGATTCGAGATGGCATTGGCCAGCAGTCGCGGCGAGTAGCGCTTGACGTCCAGCCCCATATCGCGACCGATCATCAGCAGCAGCCGCCGTGAGTCGTCGGCGTCGTAGATGGAAAAGTTGGAGTTGAGCCCAGGCAGCAGCGAGGCCTGATTGCGCAGGATGCGCACGCAGGTGGAGTGGAACGTCGAGACCCACATCGTGCGGGCGCGGGGGCCGACCAGTTCGGCTACCCGTTCCCGCATCTCGGCGGCGGCTTTGTTGGTGAAGGTGATGGCCAGGATCTGCCCCGAGCCGACATCGCGGGCGGCGAGCAGATAGCCGATCCGCCGGGTCAGCACCGCCGTCTTACCGGAGCCCGCGCCGGCCACGATCAGCAGCGGAGAGCCCTCGTGCAGCACGGCCCGGCGCTGCTGCGGATTGAGTCCGTCGAGAAGTTCGGCGGCCCCGGAGGACTCGCGGTCCGTCGCGTGCACAGTCATATCGCACCCAAACCTACCGCCGCCCGGCGACGGGTTTTGCGTACCCGGTCGCCGGAGTGGCACACTTCCGGGTGTGCACTGCTCGCAGCGATTTTTCTACGGGTACCGGTCCCCGGTGCCCGTGGAGGCTTAGCTGCTCAAACCCGAGAGCCCCGCGGTCCGCCATCCGGACCCGGGGCTCCTCTCTTGTGTGAGGCCCCCTTCCAGATACGGACCCGCGGAATGACATCACAACCCCCACACGAGGAGAACGACGATATGTCCACCGAACAGCTCACCGATATCGACGCGCTGCGCATAGAGATTGACCGCCTCGACGCCGAGATTCTGGCAGCGGTCAAACGGCGCACCGAGGTGTCCCAGGCCATCGGGAAGGTTCGGATGGCCTCCGGCGGCACCCGACTGGTGCACAGCCGTGAGATGAAGGTCATTGAGCGCTACAGCGCCCTGGGTCCAGAGGGTAAGGACCTCGCCATGCTGCTACTGCGGATGGGCCGGGGCCGGTTGGGCCACTAGGGCGTGTCTCCCGAATTGGCAGTGCCGACGCGGGCGTGGATGACAGCGCA
>CAZKUK010000025.1:3790-45500 GCA_964555915.1 uncultured Mycobacterium sp. | reverse complement strand
ACCAGCCCGGAAGCCCTGACCAGTCCGGAAACCCTAACCAGCCCGGAAACCCTAACTAGGCCGGATCGAAGCTGTAGACCTGGCCGGCACTGGTGGCCACCACCACCCGGCGGTCATCGCCCACCGACACTCCCACCGGATATCCCTCGGCCCGTTCAAGCGGGTAACTATTGAGCGTTCGCCCACCGTCGGCTGGATCGAACACGAGCAGAGACAGCTGCCCCGGGACCTCGGACACCACCGTGTAGGCGATCCCGGCGCCGGCCTGGCTCGAAGTCGACAGTGGCGTGATGTCATCACGCCGCCAGGACACCTCGGCCCGATCGCCGGAGTCCTTGATCGCCACCAGTCGGCTGTCCGGACCGCCGCCGGCGATGATCAACCCGCCCGGGTCGACCGTGGGTGGGGTCTGCGGCTGGAATCCCAGTGCAACTGACCATCTCGGGTCGCCGCTGGCGGCGTCTAGCGCCCACAGCCGACGGTCGCGGCCGGTGACGTAAACCGTTGTGCCATCGGCGGAGAGCACCGGGCTGGCCAGCACGCCGGCTTTGACGGCCTCCGACGTCCACTCCCGGCTCAACAGCTGGGCCTCGCCGGGCCGGTAGCGCAGCGCGGTCAGAACCGACGACTTCGCGCCCGGCTGCCACACGGCAACGACGGCCAGTCCACTGGCTGCCGAGAATGCCGGTGCCGACGACACCGGACAACCCGGTAGCGACTGCCGGCAATCCGCCAGACCACGGGTGGCATCGGTCGGGTCGATACCCTCCACGAGGTCCAACGGGGTCCCGGATACCACCCCCCGGTGTGAATCGAAGATCAGCACCTGGCCGAGATGGGTGACTACCAGCAACTGCCCGCCCTGGAGAAACCTTGCGGTGGTGGGCATTCCGATGACATTGGTGCGCCAGCGCACCCACTGGGTGGGTGGATAGGAGAGCATCAGGCCGGGCTGTCCCACATACAGGTTGTCGAAACCGTCGAACAATGGGCTGGAGAAGCCGCCGCCGAGCACCATCCGGGTGCACCAGCGCTGCCGGCCGTTATTGTCGTTCTCCCACACCATCAGTGAACAACCCTCAGCGGTCTGCCCGTTGACGGCGAGCTCGCCGCCGGCCCCGAGAGCGGCTGCCGCGCCCAGTTCGCCCTTGACCGAACGGCTCCACCCCGGCGTCAGGGCGGCGGCACCCTCGGTGGGGGTGTAGCTGGAGTTCTCGGCGTCGGCGTACTGCGCGCTCCAGCCGGAAGCCGCCCTCGACTCCACCCAGGAGTCGGTGTTGCCGCAGCCTGCTGCGAGGCCGACACACACCACCGTCAAGGGCAACGCGAGCACTCTCCGCAGCACCGGTGTCCTTCCCTCATCGCTGCCTCAGACCGTACAGCCGAGACTAACCCGGCCGTCATGTCGGCTTCGGTAGGCTCAACGGCCATGACGAGCATGTGGGGTTCGCCGATCCACAAGCGCTGGCGCGGTTCCCGGCTCCGCGATCCCCGCCAGGCACGGTTCCTCACCAGGGCTTCGCTGAGATGGGTCATCGCCAACCGCGCCTACACGCCGTGGTACCTGGTGCGTTACTGGCGGCTGCTGAAATTCAAGCTGGCCAACCCGCACATCATCACCCGCGGAATGGTCTTCCTCGGCAGGAATGTCGAGATCCACGCCACCCCCGACCTGGCCCAGCTGGAGATCGGCCGGTGGGTCCACATTGGCGACAAGAACACCATCCGCGCCCATGAGGGTTCGCTCCGATTCGGTGACAAGGTGGTGTTCGGCCGCGATAACGTCATCAACTGCTATCTCGATATCGAGTTCGGCGATTCGACGCTGATGGCCGACTGGTGTTACATCTGCGACTTCGACCACAAGATGGACGATATCGAGCTGCCGATCAAGGATCAGGGCATCGCGAAGAGCCCGGTGCGAATCGGACCGGATACCTGGATCGCAACTAAAGTAACCGTCCTGCGCGGCACCACGATCGGCCGCGGATGTGTGCTCGGTGCACATGCGGTGGTCAAGGGTGATATCCCGGACTTCTCGATCGCAGTCGGTGCGCCCGCGAAAGTGGTCAAGAACCGGAAGCTGGCATGGGAAAAATCCGCCGCGCAGCGGGCCGAACTGGCCGCAGCACTGGCAGATATCGAACGCAAGAAGGCGGCACGCTAGCGGCGCCGGCGCACGCTGTCTCGGGGCGTAGATCAGTGAAAGGTGATCTCCGGCAGTGTATAGCCGGAGACGCCTATCGCGTCCCGTCGCGGAAAGGCTGATTTCCGTAACGGTCGAGGTGGACCACTTCACCGATCGGCCGCCGGGTGGTCGGGCCGTAACGGCCTTTGGCCCAACCGATCGGGATAATGCAGACCGGGACGATAGTGCGAGGCAGTCCGAGGATCCGCCGCGCCGCGGGAACCCACCAGATCGGCAGGGTCTGCAGGGACGCCCCGAGACCCACCGCCCGACAGGCCAGCAGCAGATTCTGAACGGCCGGGAAGACCGAGCCGTAGAAGGATGCCACCGCTATCTGTGGGTGGCCGACGGGACGGTGCTTGAGGCCGCGCCGGTAGCAGGGTATTACGAAAACCGGTAGCTGCTCGAAGTTCTCGGCCTGCCACTGCCCGGGTGCGATAGCGCGCCGTTCCCGTTCGTCACCGCGTGCCCGGCGCTCGACGACGGGGTTGAACACGCGGTAGAGCCGCCGGTACAGCCTGGCCAGCCTCGCCTTCTGGCCGGGATCCTCCACCACCACGTAGTGCCAGTCCTGGGTGTCGGAACTGGTTGGCGCCCTGAGGGAAAGTTCGAGCAATGGCAGCAGCACATCGTGCGATACCGGTTCGAGGTGCAGACGGCGCACCGCGCGCTGGGTGCGCATCGCCTCCTCCATCGGCATACCCAGGCGGGTCAGTGCCTCAGTCGGAGTCGGCGGCTCGAATGGCGCGTCCTGGTCGGTTCCTCCGTCGTGGTCCACGACCACATGGTAGGCGGCCTGACCGGGGTCAGACAGCGGATACCGGTGTGGCTGATTCTCATCGCCGAAAGATCCTGCGGCCGTGGCCGATCGGCCGGCGCCCTCAGCGGTCCGGTAACGCGCGCTCGATGATCGGCATACGGGCCAACGGTTCCCGCGGGTGGCGCTTCGCGTCCGAAAATACCCGAGCGGTTTCGGCCGCCACCGTAGTCCAGTCGAACTCTGAGGTGAGCCGCTCGCGGGCAGCCAATGCGCGGCGCTGGGCCCCAGCCGGGTCGGCCAGCACCGCACAGACCGCCTCGGCCAGTGCGGCGGCGTCCCGTGGTGGTACCGACAGCCCGGTCACGCCGTCAATCACCGCCTCGCCGAGCCCGCCGACGTCAGAGGTCACCAGCGGGGCTCCCGCAGCGGCCGCCTCCAGCGCGACGATGCCGAACGGCTCGTAATGGCTCGGGAGCACGGCGGCGTCGGTCCGGTGTAACAGCTCGAGCAGTTCATCATGACCGGCCCGGCCGAAGAAGCGAACTGCTCTGACCACCTTATATTTTCGTGCAGTCTCGACGAGTCTGCCCTGCTGGGTTCCGTCACCGGCGATGGTCAGTGTGGTGCCGGGGTGTGCGCGCCGGATCCGAGGCAGCGCGGCGATCAGCTCATGGACACCCTTCTCGTATTCCAGACGGCCGAAGTAGAGCAGTTCGGCAGGAGTGTCGTGCTGACGGCGGCGCGCGAACGGCCACCGGCTCGAGTCGATACCGTTGGGAATGACCGTGATCTGAGCGAGGCCTGGCCCGAACAAATCCGAGATCTCGTCACACATGGACGTCGAACAGGCGATCAGGGCATCGGACTCCCGGGCCAGCCACGACTCCAGGGTGTGTACCTGGCGGCTGATGGAACCGGACACCCAGCCGCAGTGTCGGCCGGCCTCAGTTGCGTGGATGGTGGAAACCATTGGGATATCGAAGAACTCGGCGAGAGCGATGGCCGGATGGGCAACCAGCCAGTCGTGCGCGTGGACAACATCGGGGACCCAGCTGCCGTGCAGACCGAACCCGGCCCGGACCATGGCGTGGCCGGTGGCCAGCGTCCAGGCCATCATGTCCCGGCCGAAGTCGAATTCGTGCGGATCGTGCGCCACCGCGATGACCCGGACCCCCTCGCGGAGTTCATCCGTGGTGGGGTGGCTGGCCGGGTCGGTGCCCGCCTCCCGGCGGGACAGCACGACCACTTCGTGACCGTCGGCGGCCAGCGCGGTTGCCAACTGGTGGACGTGCCGGCCGAGACCGCCGACGATCACCGGCGGGTACTCCCACGACACCATCAGGATTTTCACCGGGTGCTCAGCCGCCGTGAGCGTGCGCAACGTTCCCGTCGGGTCGGCGTGTCGGCGTACCGACACGCACGTTCGCGGGCCGGGTCAGGTGCAGGAGCGCTCATAGCGGCAGCCGCCGGGCATCCAAGGCCCCGAACAGCCCATCCGCGCGGTTCCAGCCCTCGGCCAAACGCGCCGCCACCTCCCGGCGGCCGGCGGCCAGCGCGCCGGCGATCTCGCGGGTGGCGTGGGCGTGCAGGTGGGCCCGGTAGCGCGCGTAATCGGCGGCGGAGTCCTTGCTGACCATGAAGGGCCAGTCGCTGGAGACGGTGAGCAGGGTCTCGCGCAGGATCTGGTCGGCCACCGGATCGCGGGTCGGCGCGGTGCCGGCGTGGGCCATCGCCTTGTCGACACAGGCGAGCGCGGTGTCGACCACTTCGGCGTTAAGCGTCACCAGATCTGCGACCTGTTCACCGGACCACACCTGCCAGTCCTTTCCCGAACCCCACGAGCTGGGCGGCAGATCGACGGGGGCGCCGACGAATCCGGCGTCCCGGGCGGTGCCCAGCGTTCCGACCCGGACACCGGCTTCGGGCAGCGCACGCAGCACCCGCTCCAGCCAGACCGGGCCCTCGTACCACCAGTGTCCGAACAGCTCGGTGTCGAAGGCCGCCACCACGTGGGCGGGACGGCCGATCCGATCGGACTCGCTGATCAGTCTTCTGCGCACCACATCGACGAAGTCGGCGACGTGGGCGTCGACCGCACGGTCGGCGCGCTGCGGGTCATAGGGCGCCTTGGCTTCTGAGTCGACATTGCGGCCGGTGACCCGGGCGGGCTTGAGGCCGGTCACATGGTCGTAGGTGTGGAAGTCGCGGTAGGCGGAATGACCGGGGTAGCCCGACCGCGGTGACCAGACCCGGTAGCTGACCTGAAGATCTCTGCCGAAGGCCAGCACGTCGGTCTGCCCGACCGGCCGGCCCAGTGCGGTGTCACCGTGCAGCGAGGGTCCGTCAACCATGAAATGGCTGACCCCGGCAGCCGCGTAGTCGAGCTCCATACCCGGGGCGAAGGCGCACTCCGGCGCCCAGATACCGGCCGGGGTCGCCCCGAACCGCTGCCCGGCATCTGAGAGGCCCTCGCGGAGGGCGAACTCACGAAGCCGAGGATGTAGCAGCGGCTGGAAGGGGTGGGCCAGCGGGCCGCCGAGGAGTTCGACTGTGCCCGTGTCGATGAGTTCGCGAAGCAGCGGGCTGGCACCGTGGCGCCACCGCACCGAGAAATCCTCGAGTGCGCGGGTGGCCTCATCGTGCTCGCGCACACCGAAGCGCCGCAACGCCTCCGGGGTCGACGCCGTACCCGCCGCGGCGCCGGTGCCGGTGTGGACGTTGGCCGCTTCCAGCGCCCGCAGTTGCCAGTTCGCCAGCCAGCGCTGCATACCGTCCAGGCAGTACGGATCGTCGAGTTGTGCGGTCACGACCGGTGTCAGACCCAGAGTGATCAGGCCGCGACGGTCCTCGGCGGCGAGAGTCCGCAAGACCCGCAGCAACGGGAGATAGGCCGCCGCCCAGGACTGGTAGAGCCACTCCTCACCGACCGGCCAGCGGCCGTGGTGGGCCAGCCACGGCAGGTGGGTGTGCAGGACCAGGCTGAACTGTCCCGGAACTGATGACGACCGCGAACCAATCACGGGCGCACCGCGATCGCCAGCAGGTCCAGGCTCGCGTCGATATCCCGCCGCGGGCCCTCACCGAAGTCCCCGGCGTCCCCGGCGTCCTCGATGATGTCGAAGTCCTCGCACCGTACCGACGCGACATCGGCCAGCAGGCCGTCGGGCCAGGGGGCATCGGCCACCGCGCGCGCGATCTGCGCCCCGATGATCGACCCGCCGTTACGGGCGTCCATCTCGGCGAGCCGGGGGCCGTGGAAAACGCCGTACATGCCATCCACCCGGAAACCGCCCGCCTCAAGTAGGTCCCGCAATTCGGCGGCGTTGAGCTCCCGGGTGTGGAACGGGTTGACCGGGGTGTCACTGCCGGGGGTGAAGGTGATCCGGTTGGGGGTCGAAATCAGCAGGGAACCGCCCGGCCGCAACAGTCGTAAGCATTCGGTAATGAATTGTGGCTGATCCCACAGATGCTCGATGACCTGGAAGTTCACCACCACATCGACCGAGGCGTCCGGCATGGGCACCGCCGCCAGATTGGCCGCAACCGCCTGCACCCGGGGGTAGCGGGCGGCCACATGGCCGATGGTGGCAGCGTCGTAGTCGACGGCCACCACCCGGCGTGCCGTCGAGGCGATCAGATCCGCCCCGTACCCTTCTCCGCACCCGGCTTCAAGTACGTCCTGACCTGTGCATTTGTCAGTACACCAGCGGTAGGCCACCTCATGGCGGCGAAACCAGTAGTTCTCCACCGTCAAGTCCGGCACGGTCCGTTCGCCGGTCAGTGGTAGGCCGCTGTCGGCTGCGTCGGTCTGATGCGCGCTCATCGGAAGGCAGGCTAGCCTGCCGCCCGGTAATCGCGAACCCGTCCGGTCCCGATGGGCCTGCGGGAACGCGCCTGACGGCACGCTATCGTTAGGGTGCGACCCGCCGTAAGTTACCGGCCGGTAACATGGTGGAGTCATCAGATGTCACCCCACAACGTGCGATCCCAACCGGCCGCACGACGCCAGCCAGGAGGATGTAGATAAGCCATGACGAACATCGTGGTTCTGATCAAACAGGTTCCCGACACCTGGTCGGAGAGGAAGCTCTCCGACGGCGACTGGACCCTCGACCGGGAAGCTGCCGACGCCGTGCTCGACGAGATCAACGAGCGCGCGGTGGAAGAGGCGCTGCTCATCAAGGAACGGGAGGGTGGGGAAAGCACGGTCACTGTGCTCACCGCCGGTCCCGAGCGTGCCACCGAGGCCATCCGCAAGGCCCTGTCGATGGGCGCGGACAAGGGCGTGCATCTGCTCGATGAGCGGCTGCACGGCTCCGATATGGTCCAAACAGGCTGGGCGCTCGCGCGGGCTCTGGGCACGATCGAGGGAACCGATCTGGTGATCGCCGGAAACGAGGCCACCGACGGAACCGGCGGTGCTGTGCCGGCCATCATTGCCGAGTACCTCGGGCTCCCGCAGCTGACCCACATGCGCAAGATCGTCATCGACGGTGGCTCGATCAGCGGCGAGCGCGAGACCGACGAGGGCCTGTGCACCGTCGAGGCCACGCTGCCGGCGGTGGTCAGCGTCAACGAGAAGATCAACGAACCTCGTTTCCCGTCCTTCAAGGGCATCATGGCCGCGAAGAAGAAGGAAGTCACCACGCTGACCCTCGCCGAGATCGGCGTCGAAGCCGACGAAGTGGGCTTGGCCAACGCGGGATCCAGTGTGCTGTCCTCGACGCCGAAGCCGCCGAAAACGGCCGGCGAGAAAGTCGCCGACGAGGGCGACGGCGGCGCCAAGATCGCCGAGTACCTGGTCGCCCAGAAACTCATCTAACCCCCACATCCGAGAAAGAGAACTGCCATGGCTGAAGTACTCGTGCTCGTCGAGCACTCCGAGGGCGCGGTGAAGAAGGTCACCGCCGAGCTGCTCACCGCGGCCCGCGTTCTGGGCGAGCCGTCCGCCGTCATCGTCGGCGGACCCGGCACCGCCGCACCGCTGGTCGACGACCTCAAGGCCGCCGGCGCCGCGAAGATCTACGTCGCCGAATCCGACGATGCCGAGAATTACCTGATCACTCCGTTCGTCGATGTGCTCGGAAACCTGGTCGAATCGTCCGGCCCGGTGGCCGTGCTCCTGCCCGCGACCGCCGACGGCAAGGAAATCGCCGGCCGGTTGGCTGCCCGGATCGGTTCCGGGGTGCTCTCCGATGTTGTCGACGTCCAGGCCGGGGGCACTGCCACCCACTCGATTTTCGGCGGTGCGTTCACCGTGGAGGCCAAGGTCAACGCCGAGGTCCCGGTGATCACCGTGCGCCCCGGCGCGATCGAGGCCCAGCCCAGCCCTGCGGCCGGCGAGCAGGTCTCCGTCGAGGTGCCGGCCCCGGCGGCCGGTGCAGCGCGGATCACCTCGCGGCAGCCGGCCGTCGCCGGTGACCGGCCCGAGCTGGCCGAGGCGGCCATCGTGGTCGCCGGTGGCCGCGGGGTGGGCAGCGCCGAGAAGTTCACCGTCGTCGAGGAGCTCGCCGACTCGATGGGCGGTGCGGTGGGAGCCTCGCGTGCGGCGGTCGACTCCGGGTACTACCCGGGCCAGTTTCAGGTCGGCCAGACCGGTAAGACGGTGTCGCCGCAGCTGTACATCGCCCTGGGCATCTCCGGGGCGATCCAGCATCGGGCCGGGATGCAGACCTCCAAGACCATCGTGGCTGTCAACAAGGACGAAGAGGCGCCGATCTTCGAAATCTCCGACTACGGCGTGGTCGGTGACCTGTTCAAGGTCACACCGCAGCTCACCGAGTCGGTCAAGTCCCGCAAGGGGTAGGCGCGACACATATGACAACGCCCGGCCGGGAAATCCGGCCGGGCGTTGTCACATGTGTTGGGTGTGAGTCAAGTCGGCGTGGGCACCCGAATGCCGGGCAGCCGGTCGGCGTCGGGTGTACGCCGCCGTCTGATCATGTGGACGAGCATGAAAACCGAAGATACGCCGGCGAACACGCACCACAGCGATGCGAAGGCGTTGTAATAGAAGACAGCGACCACGATCAGGCCCACCAGGTTCGCGACACCGAATGCGACGATTGACCGGTAGCCGGACATCAACGGCGGCCCGATCACCGCGACGATGTACAGCACCGCCCACACCAGTGGGTGTTGCACCACGGTGAGGTACTCCAGCCCGTAAGGATGCCGGATAACCTGCACTGGATTGGCCAGAACCACGTAGCCGAGGTAGGCGGCCACGATCGCGCCGAGGGCGACAAACGGCGCGGCCCAACGACGGGCGCGGCCGGGAGGTTCGAGCAGCATCAGGGCCAGCGGCATATAAAGCGGGAGCAGCGGCCAGGCGATGAACAGATAGATCCGCATCGCCAGATCCGCCACCCCGGCCGGTACACCCCCGTCCAGACCCGCCCAGACCGCGACCTCGACGAGTTGATGTACCGCGAATACCGCCGGTAGCAATGCGAACATCAACTCCCGCCGGTGTTTGACCTCCCGGAGCGTGAGCACGGCCACCGGTACGAGTGCGGTGCCCACCACCAGGTCTGCCGTCATCGAGAAGCACACGGAGTCATGGTCGCATAGCGGGGCCGTCGTGGCTGATCGGCGGGAAAGATCCCCGCCGGTGGCCGGTATCCTGAACGGGCCATGAGTCAGACCCGGTCGGTCTATCTCGACCACGCCGCCACCACCCCGATGCATCCCGAAGCCATCGAGGCGATGACGGATGCGCTGGCCCACGTCGGTAACGCCTCATCGCTGCACACCGCTGGACGGGCGGCCCGGCGGCGGCTTGAGGAGGCGCGGGAGAGTCTTGCCGCCCTGCTCGGCGCGCGCCCGTCGGAGGTGATCGTCACCGCCGGCGGCACCGACAGCGACAACCTCGCCATCAAGGGTATCTACTGGGCCCGCCGCGATGCCGATCCCACCCGCCGCCGCATCATCACCACCGCCGTCGAGCATCACGCCGTCCTCGATGCCGTGGCCTGGCTCGCCGACCACGAGGATGCCGAGGTGACGTTCCTGCCGGCCGAGCCTGACGGATCGGTGGCCCCGGGTGCGCTACGTGCGGCGTTGGCCGAGCACGGCGACACGGCGCTGGTCTCGGTGATGTGGGCCAACAACGAGGTCGGCACGATCATGCCGATCGCGGAGATGGCCGCCATAGCAACCGAATTCGGCGTCCCGATGCACAGCGATGCAGTGCAGGCCGTCGGCCAGGTGCCGCTGGACTTCGCCGGATCCGGGCTAGCGGCTGTGAGCCTGACAGCGCACAAGTTCGGCGGCCCCACCGGTGTCGGTGCGCTGCTGTTGCGCCGTGACATCGGCTGTACGCCGCTACTGCACGGCGGTGGGCAGGAGCGCGACGTCCGGTCGGGAACCCTCGATGTGGCCGGGGCGGTCGCCATGGCGGCCGCCGCCACGATCGCCGTCGGCTCCCGGGAGGTGACGGCGGCGCGGCTGCGGACCCTTCGGGACCGGCTCGTCGACGGAGTCCTGTCCTCGATCGCCGACGCCCACCTCAACGGGGCCACCGGACAGCGCCGACTTCCGGGCAACACCCATTTCACTTTCCCCGGCTGCGAGGGGGATTCGCTGTTGATGCTGCTCGACGCCGGCGGTGTCGAATGCTCAACCGGTTCAGCCTGTACGGCCGGGGTCGCGCAGGCATCCCACGTGTTGACGGCCATGGGCGTCGACCCCGGGGCCGCCCGCGGTTCCCTGCGGTTGTCGCTGGGGCATACCAGTACCGACGGTGATGTCGACGCTGCGCTGCGGGTGCTGCCCGCCGCCGTGCAGCGGGCTCGGCAGGCGGTCCTGGCCAGCACCCCGGTGGGGTCGGCATGAGAGTTCTGGTGGCGATGAGCGGCGGTGTGGACTCCTCGGTTGCCGCAGCCCGGATGACCGATGCCGGCCACGATGTGGTGGGCGTTCATCTGGCGCTGTCCCGGGCGCCGGGCGCACTGCGCACCGGATCGCGCGGATGCTGCTCACGCGAGGACGCGGCAGATGCCCGCCGGGTGGCCGACATCCTCGGATTCCCTTTCTACGTCTGGGATTTCGCCGATCGCTTCGAGGAGGATGTGATCGACGACTTCGTCACCTCCTACGCTCGCGGACAGACCCCCAACCCCTGTGTGCGGTGTAACGAGCGGATCAAGTTCTCCGCCCTCGCCGACCGGGCACTGGCCCTCGGGTTTGATGCGGTGGCAACCGGTCACTACGCCCGGTTGGCCGACGGACGACTCAGGCGCGCGGTGGACCGCGACAAGGACCAGTCCTATGTGTTGGGGGTGCTGACCGCTGGGCAACTGCGCCATGCGGTGTTCCCGATCGGGGACACCCCCAAGTCGGCCATCCGCGCGGAAGCGGCCCGCCGGGGTCTGGCGGTGGCCGACAAACCGGACAGCCACGACATCTGCTTCATCCCCACCGGCGACACCCGGGCCTTCCTCGGTGCCCGGATCGGGGTCCGGCCGGGGGCCGTCGTGGATGCCGATGGCGCCGTTCTGGCCCACCACGAGGGGGTGCACGGGTTCACCATCGGCCAGCGCAAGGGTTTGGGCATCGCCGGACCCGGCCCAGATGGCCGACCGCGCTACGTCACCGGTATCGATGCCGAAACCGGCACCGTGCGGGTCGGTGATGCCGACGATCTTGAGGTCTGGTCGCTGACCGGTAGCGGTCCGGTGTTCACCGCGGGAGAGCCCCTGACTGGACCGGTGGAGTGTGAGGTGCAGGTCCGCGCGCACGGAGGCGTGGCCGCGGCCGTCGTCGAGTTCGCCGACGGCTCGGTGCGCGCAGCGCTTCGGACCCCGCTGCGGGGTGTCGCCCCCGGTCAGACGATGGTGCTCTACCGGCCCGATCCGGCCGGTGACGAAGTCATCGGCAGTGCGACGCTCGTGTCCCCGCCGGACTAGCCGGTGACCGTTTTCGCCACGGCCACCGGCGTGGGCTCCTGGCCCGGCACCTCGCCCCGACATGCCGCCGCGGTCATCGTCGGCGAACTGCCCCGGCTTCCCTACCTGCCCGAACTGCCGGCCCGCGGGGTGGGGGCGGACCTGATCGGCCGTTCCGGGGCGCTGCTGGTCGATATCGCCATCGACACCGTCCCGCGCGGCTACCGGATAGCTCGCCGTCCCGGCTCGGTGACACGTCGGGCGGTGAGCCTGCTCGGAGAGGATGTCGACGCCTTCGAGGAAGCCTGGGAGAACGCCGGTGGACCACAGGACGGGCGCGCTATCAAGGTGCAGGCCCCCGGTCCGGTGACCCTGGCCGCACAGCTGGAACTCGGCAACGGCCACCGGGCCATCACCGATCCCGGCGCGCTGCGCGACCTGGCGGCTTCGCTGGCCGAGGGGGTCGCGATCCACCGGGACGAGCTGGCGCGGCGGATGTCGGCCCCGGTGGTGGTGCAGTTCGACGAGCCGCTGCTGCCGGCCGCGCTGGCCGGCCGGCTGACCGGGGTTACCGCGTTGACCCCGGTTCATCCGGTCGACGAGACCAGGGTCATCGGCCTTCTCGACGACTGTGCCGCCCGGATCGGCGGCCAGGTGCTGGTGCACAGCTGTGCAGCGGACCTGCCCTGGAATGTGCTCCGGCGAAGCCGTATCGGGGCGGTTTCGGTCGACTTCCACACAGTGGGCGCCCAGGGTATCGACGGACTGGCCGAGTTCATCGACTCGGGCCGCAGCGTAATCCTGGGCCTGGTGCCCGGTATCACTCCGGAACACCCGATCGGATTCACCGATCTGGCCCGCGATGCGGCGGCGATCACCGACCGGCTGGGGTTTCCGCGGGCGGTGCTGGGTGAGCGCGTCGGCATCAGCCCGGTCTGCGGACTGGCCGGCGCTACCGGCGCCTGGGCGCGGGAGGCGACGGATCTGGCCTGCCGCGCGGCCGCGGCGATCGCTGAGGATCCCGAAGCTGTCTGACCGGCCCGGCCCGTTGGCCTACCCTGGGGGGATGTCCGCCCCCACAGCTGAAGTTTTCGACCGCCTGCGATCCCTGGCCGCGATCGAGGATCCCGACGCGCGCCCGACCCGCACGGTGGAGGAGATATTCACCGGCACGCCGTTGGCGACCATCCCGGTCGGGACGGCCGCCGATGTCGAAACCGCCGTCGCCAAGGCACGTGCCGCCCAGGTCCAGTGGGCCGAGCGGCCGGTCTCCGACCGGCTCAAGATCGTCGAGCGCTACCGCGATCTGGTGATCAAGAACAGCGATTTCCTGATGGACCTGCTGCAGGCCGAGGCGGGGAAGGCCCGCTGGGCGGCGCAGGAAGAACTCATCGACCTGATGGCCAACGCGAACTACTACGCGCGGGTCTCCGCCGAGCTGCTCAAGCCGCACCAGGTGCAGGGGCTGCTGCCCGGGATCGGCAAGACCACGGTCTGCCACCAGCCGCTCGGTGTGGTCGGGGTGATCTCACCGTGGAACTACCCGATGACCCTGACCGCCTCGGACTCGGTCCCGGCCCTGATCGCCGGCAACGCGGTGGTGGTCAAACCGGACAGCCAGACGCCGTATTGCGCGCTGGCATGCGCCGAACTGCTGTACCAGGCAGGTCTGCCGCGTGACCTGTACGCGGTGGTGCCCGGCCCCGGCTCTGTCGTCGGCACCGCCATCCTGGACAACACCGACTATCTGATGTTCACCGGTTCCACCGACACCGGCCGCCTGCTCGCCGAACAGTGCGGGCGGCGACTGATCGGGTTCTCCGCCGAACTCGGCGGCAAGAACGCGATGATCGTCACCCGCGGGGCCGATCTGGACAAGGTGGCCAAGGCCGCCACCCGGGCGTGTTTCTCCAACGCCGGGCAGTTGTGCATCTCCATCGAGCGGATCTACGTCGAGGCCGATATCGCCGACGAGTTCACCCGCAAGTTCGGGGAGGCGACGCGCGCGATGAAGCTCGGCACGGGGTATGACTTCTCCGCCGATATGGGCAGCCTTATCTCCGAAGGTCAGCTCAAGACCGTGTCGAACCACGTCGATGATGCGAAAGCCAAGGGTGCCAAGGTGATTGCCGGAGGTACGGCTCGCCCCGACATCGGGCCGCTGTTCTATGAGCCGACGGTGCTGACCGGCGTCACCGCCGATATGGAATGCGCCGCCAACGAGACGTTCGGGCCGCTGGTGTCGATCTACCCGGTCGCCGACGTCGAAGAGGCGATCGCGCGGGCCAATGACACCGAGTACGGCCTCAACGCGAGCGTGTGGGCGGCGTCGACCGGCGAGGGCGAGAAGATCGCCGCACGCCTGCGCTCCGGCACCGTCAACGTCAACGAAGGCTACGCCTTCGCCTGGGGCAGCCTCAGCGCGCCGATGGGCGGTATGGGTACCTCCGGGGTGGGCCGGCGGCATGGTCCGGAGGGTCTGCTGAAATACACCGAGGCGCAGACCATCGCCACCGCTCGGGTGCTCAACCTCGACCCACCGTTCGGTGTCCCGCCGACCCTCTGGCAGAAGTCACTGCTGCCGATGGTTCAGGCCGTCATGCGTCTGCCCGGGCGAAAGTAGGCACCTGCTGCGCCCCCATCTCGGCGGCTCCGGCCGCCGGACGGGATAACCTCGCACCGTGGCTGCCGACGTCCCGGAGAACGATCCGATCGACCCGGAGGTCCGTCGCCGCTGGCAGGAGTTGGCCGACGAAGTCCGCGGGCACCAGTTCCGGTACTACATCAAAGATGCGCCGATCGTCTCCGACGCTGTTTTCGACGAACTGTTCAACGAACTCGCCGCGCTGGAGGGGCGTTACCCGGAACTACGGGTGCCCGATTCGCCCACCCAGCTGGTCGGCGGGTCGGGTTTCGCAACGGAGTTCACCCCCGCCGAACACCTTGAGCGCATGCTGAGCCTGGACGATGTGTTCGACACCGTCGAGCTGACCGGGTGGTCCGACCGGGTGGAGACCGAGCTCGGCCCCGACCCGAACTATCTGTGCGAGCTCAAGATCGACGGAGTTGCACTGGCCCTGGTCTACCGGGACGGCCGGCTCGAACGCGCCGCCACCCGAGGGGACGGGCGGGTCGGCGAGGACGTCACCCTCAATGCCCGGACCATTGTTGACATTCCCGAGAAACTCACCGGCACAGCGGATTATCCCGTCCCGGCTGTTCTCGAAGTGCGTGGCGAGGTGTTCTTCATGGTTGCCGATTTCAACGACCTCAACGCCAGTCTGGTCGCCGAGGGTAAGCCGCCGTTCGCCAATCCCCGCAACAGCGCCGCCGGATCGCTACGGCAGAAGAACCCGGCCGTCACCGCGCGGCGGCCGCTGCGGATGATCTGCCACGGCCTCGGTTATGCCGAGGGATTCCGTCCGGTCAGCCTGCACGACGCCTACACCGCGCTCAGGGCCTGGGGCCTTCCGGTCTCCGAGCACACCGCCCGGGTGGCCGGTCTGGCCGCGGTGGCCGAGCGGATCGGCTTCTGGGGTGAGCGACGCCACCAGATCGAGCATGAGATCGACGGGATCGTGGTCAAGGTCGACGAATTCGCCCAGCAGCGCCGGCTCGGAGCCACCTCGCGGGCGCCACGCTGGGCGGTGGCCTACAAATACCCGCCCGAGGAGGCCCAGACCAGGTTGCGCGATATCCGGGTCAACGTCGGCCGCACCGGGCGGGTCACCCCGTTCGCTTTCATGGACCCGGTACGGATCGCGGGATCGACGGTCAGCCTGGCCACCCTGCACAACGCCTCGGAGGTCAAACGCAAGGGTGTGCTGATCGGCGACACGGTGATGATCCGGAAAGCCGGCGACGTCATCCCCGAGGTGCTCGGCCCGGTCGTCGACCTCCGGGACGGCACCCAGCGTGAGTTCGTCATGCCCACGCACTGCCCGGAGTGCGGCACCCCGCTCGCACCGGCCAAGGAGGGCGATGTCGACATCCGCTGCCCGAACGCCCGGTCCTGCCCGGCACAGTTACGGGAACGGGTGTTCCATATCGCCGGCCGGGGTGCTCTGGATATCGAGGGTCTGGGTTACGAGGCGGCGACCGCGTTACTGCAGGCGCAGATCATCACCGACGAGGGCGACCTGTTCGGTCTCACCGCCGAGGACCTGATCGAGGCGGAGTTCTTCCGCACCAAGGACGGAAAGCTCTCGGCCAACGCCGCCCGGTTGTTGAAGAACCTGCAGCGAGCCAGGGACCGGCCGCTGTGGCGGATCCTGGTGGCGCTGTCCATCCGTCACGTCGGGCCCACCGCGGCGCGCGCGCTGGCGACCGCGTTCGGTGACCTGGCCGCGATCATGGCCGCTGACGAGGAGCGGTTGGCCGATGTCGAGGGCGTGGGTCCCACCATCGCCGCTGCGCTGCGGGAATGGTTCGAGGTCGACTGGCACCGCGCCATCGTCGACAAATGGCGCGCAGCCGGGGTGCGGATGGCCGATGAGCGCGATACCGGCATCGAACCCACCTGCGCGGGTCTGACCATCGTGGTGACCGGATCACTGGCGGGTTTCTCCCGGGACGAGGCCAGGGAGGCCATCATCGTCCGCGGCGGTAAGGCGGCCGGGTCGGTGTCGAAGAAGACGTCGTTCGTCGTCGCCGGCGACGCGCCCGGGTCCAAATATGACAAGGCCGTCGAACTGGGCGTCCCGATCCTCGACGAGGACGGATTCCGGGCGCTGCTGCAGAACGGCCCGGCGAAGCCCGAGGAAAGCTAACGCAGCAGGGTCGCGACGATCCCGGCCAGGTAGCCCAGCCGGGCCACCTCTGAGGCCCGGAAATGGGGACCGCCCGGGCGGCCCAGCACCATGGCAACAGCCGGGTCTCCCAGCGGCGCGGCAGCCAGTGTGGTGTCCATATCCCGCCACAGCTGCGGCACCCAGGCCGCGCTCGCATCCAGCGCCACGGGATGGCGGATCGGTAGCCAGGGGGTGTCGGCCGCCTGGGTCTCCGGTGCGCCCGGGCTGCCGGCGATCCGGCGCGGTCCGGTCTCGGTGTGCTCCACCACCGTGCACCATCCCACCCGCAGCACCCGCGGGGTCTCGTCGACGAGCGTCTGGAGTTTGGCCTGCTGGGGACCGGCGGCCGCCACGTGATCGATGAGCTCGAGTTCGCGATGTGCTTCCAGCAGCCCGGTATGCGGACGGAGGGCCTCCACCCGCACCCCGTTCAGCCCCTCGGCGGCAGTGATCAGCGAATCCGGCATCGCCCCGGCAGGCAGTTCGACCACCAGATCGTCGATTACCCAGTGCGACTCCGCGTCCGTTCCGCGCTCGACGACATCCAGCGACAGGATGTCGGCCCCTACCGTGCCCAGCGCGACCGCCAGAGAGCCCAGGCTGCCCGGCCGGTCCACAAGCTGCAACCGCAATAAGTACGAACTCACCGGCCCACCCTCCCATATCCGGTGCGACCGCTCCTGTCGGTGGAGGTGCCCCGGTTTCACGGGCACCGAACTGCGATCTGGGCGACGGTTTAGGCTTCCCCCGTGTCCACGATCTCCCGCGACGAGGTGGCGCGGCTGGCCAAGCTGGCCCGTCTCGCCCTGACCGACAACGAACTGATGAACTTCGCCGGCCAACTTGACGCGATCCTGGGCTACGTCGGTGCGATCCAGGCAGTCGATGTCACCGGTGTCACGCCCACCGGTAGTCCGCTACAGGAGGCCAACGTCACCCGCGAGGACATCGTCTCTCCCGGCCTGACCCAGGGGCAGGCGCTGGGTCAGGCGCCGTCGGCCGATGACGGGCGGTTCGCGGTACCGCAGATCCTCGGGGAGGCCCAGTGAGCGGGCCGGCCGAGCTGATCCGCCTGGATGCGGCCACGCTGGGGGCCGGGATCGCCGCCGGTGAGATCTCCGCGGTGCAGCTCACCCAGGCCTGCCTGGACCAGATCGCCGCGACCGATGAGCGCTACCACGCATTTCTGCACGTCGCCGCAGAGCAGGCGCTGGCCGCGGCCGCCGAGGTCGACGCCACGGCGGCCGCCGGTGACGACCTGCCCTCGCCGCTGGCAGGGGTGCCGTTGGCGCTCAAGGACGTCTTCACCAGTGTCGGCATGCCCACCACCTGCGGGTCGAAGATCCTCGACGGCTGGCTCTCGCCCTATGACTCCACGGTCACCGCGCGTATCCGCGCCGCGGGAATCCCGATACTCGGCAAGACCAATATGGACGAGTTCGCCATGGGTTCCTCGACGGAGAACTCGGCCTATGGGCCGACCCGCAACCCGTGGGACACCGACCGGGTTCCCGGCGGCTCCGGCGGCGGTAGCGCCGCCGCGCTGGCGGCCTTCCAGGCCCCGCTTGCCATCGGCTCCGACACCGGCGGGTCGATCCGGCAGCCTGCCGCGCTGACCGCGACCGTCGGCGTCAAGCCCACCTACGGCACGGTGTCGCGTTACGGACTGGTGGCCTGCGCCTCCTCGCTGGACCAGGGCGGGCCGTGCGCGCGCACGGTGACAGACACCGCACTCCTGCATGCGGTGATCGCCGGCCATGACCCGCACGACTCCACCTCGCTGGATGTTCAGATCCCGGACGTGGCGGGTGCGGCCCTGGCCGGTGCCTCCGGTGACCTCACCGGGGTGCGTATCGGGGTGGTCCGGCAACTCCGCGGCGGCGAGGGCTATCAGCCCGGGGTGCTGTCGTCGTTCAACGACGCCGTCGAGCAGCTAGCGGCGCTCGGCGCCCGGATCAGCGAGGTGGACTGCCCGAACCTGGACCACTCGCTGTCGGCGTACTACCTGATTCTGCCCTCGGAGGTGTCGAGCAACCTGGCCCGTTTTGACGCCATGCGGTACGGCCTGCGGGTGGGTGATGACGGCAGCAGGAGCGCCGAAGAGGTGATGGCGCTGACCCGGGCTGCCGGTTTCGGACCGGAAGTCAAGCGGCGCATCATGATCGGCACCTACGCGCTGTCGGCCGGCTACTACGACGCCTACTACAACCAGGCGCAGAAGGTCCGGACCCTCATCGCCGCGGATTTGGAGAGGGCCTACCAGAGCGTCGATGTGCTGATATCACCGGCGACCCCGACCACCGCTTTCCGGCTCGGGGAAAAGGTCGACGATCCGCTGGCGATGTACCTGTTCGACCTGTGCACCCTGCCGCTGAACCTGGCCGGGCACTGCGGGATGTCGGTGCCGTCGGGTCTGTCGCCGGATGACAATCTGCCGGTCGGTCTGCAGATCATGGCCCCGGCGCTGGCCGATGACCGGCTCTATCGGGTGGGTGCGGCCTACGAGGTGGCGCGCGGGCCGCTGCCGACCGCTCTCTAAGCCCCCGGGGTTCGAGCCAAGGAGGTTAGATAGGGATATGCGCATCGGAGTTCTCACCGGGGGCGGGGATTGCCCCGGCCTCAATGCGGTCATCCGCGCGGTCGTGCGGACCTGCGACGCCCGCTACGGGTCATCGGTTGTCGGATTCCAGGACGGATGGCGGGGTCTACTGGAAAACCGGCGTGTCCAGCTCTACAACGATGACCGCAACGACCGGCTGCTGGCCAAGGGCGGCACCATGCTGGGCACCGCCCGGACCAACCCGGAGAAACTGCGGGCCGGAATCGACGATATCAAGGCGACCCTGGAGGACAACGGGATCGATGTGCTGATCCCGATCGGCGGGGAGGGGACGCTCACCGCCGCGCACTGGCTGACCGAGGAGGGTGTGCCCGTCGTCGGGGTGCCCAAGACCATCGACAACGATATCGACTGCACCGACGTCACATTCGGGCATGACACCGCGCTGATGATCGCCACCGAGGCGATCGACCGGCTGCACAGCACCGCCGAATCCCATCAGCGGGTGATGCTGGTCGAGGTGATGGGACGTCATGCCGGCTGGATCGCGTTGAACTCCGGGCTGGCCTCCGGCGCGCATATGACGCTGATCCCCGAGCAGCCCTATGACGTCGAAGAGGTATGCCGGCTGGTCAAGCACCGCTTTCAGCGCGGCGCCTCGCACTTCATCTGTGTGGTCGCCGAGGGCGCGAAGCCCATCGAGGGTTCGATGGACCTGCGGCACGGCGGGGTTGACGAGTTCGGCCATGAGCGGTTCACCGGGGTGGCCCAGCAGCTGGGACTCGAGGTCGAGAAGCGCATCCGCAAGGAGGTCCGGGTCACCGTGCTGGGCCACATCCAGCGCGGCGGCACCCCCACCGCCTACGACCGGGTGCTGGCCACCCGCTTCGGGGTCAACGCCGCCGACGCCGCGCACGCCGGTGAGTACGGGATCATGGTCTCGCTGCGCGGGGAGGACATCGGCCGGGTGCCGCTGGCCGACGCGGTGCGGCAGCTCAAACTCGTGCCGCAGAGCCGCTACGACGATGCGGCCGCGTTCTTTGGCTGAGGTCCTGCCGCTGCTCGCCGCGCTCTCGGTGGGCGCGGCGGTCCTCGCCGCACCAGCCGGTCCGGCCTTCGCCGACGGCTGCCCCGATGTCGAGCTGGTATTCGCCCGGGGCACCGGGGAGCCGCCCGGTATCGGCCGGGTGGGTCAGGCGTTGGCCGACGCCCTGGCTCCCCAACTGGGCGGCCGCACCCTGGCCACCTACGGGGTCAACTATCCGGCCGGGATCAACTTCCTCACCACCGGCAGTGGCGCCAGTGACGCGGCTGCGCATATCGGCGCGACCCAGGCCGCGTGCCCGAACACCCGGCTGATCCTCGGCGGGTTCTCGCAGGGGGCCGCGGTGGTGTCCATGCTGGCCGGGGTGCCGCCGGTAGGTAACCGGATCGGCAACCTCGGATCGGCCCCGCCGCTACCGCCGGGCGCGGCGGCCGGGATCGCCGCGGTCGCGGTGTTCGGCAACCCGGGCAACCGATTCGGTACCCCGCTGTCCTCGACGGGGAGTTTCGCGGGCCGGGCCATCGACCTGTGCAGCGGCGGCGACCCGATCTGCTCGCAAGGGGGACGGGACCGTGCGGCTCATAACGGTTACGAGTTCCCGCCGTACATCTCCGATGCCGCGGCCTTCGTGGCCGCCCGCACCTGAGCGCACCCGCCCACCCTCCCGGCCTGCTCCCGCCCACCCTCCCGGCCCAGCAGACGCAAACTCGCATGATGCGGCGGGTTTGCATGCGAGTTTGCGTCTGCTCGCGGGGGTGAGGGGCAGGGGGCGACCCACTAGGATCGGCCGCTATGACGACCACCACGAACGCCGACCTGATGGACTACGACGACGTCGTGGCGCGGTTCGACCCGGTGCTGGGTCTGGAAGTTCATGTCGAGTTGGCGACGGCGACCAAGATGTTCTGCGGCTGCGCGACGACCTTCGGCGCCGAGCCCAACACCCAGGTGTGCCCGGTGTGCCTGGCCCTGCCCGGTGCGTTGCCGACGTTGAACGCGGCGGCCGTCGAATCGGCCATTCGTATCGGGCTGGCGCTGAACTGCGAGATTGCACCGTGGAGCCGGTTCGCCCGGAAGAACTACTTCTATCCGGACATGCCGAAGAATTACCAGATCTCCCAGTACGACGAGCCGATCGCGGTCAACGGGTTCCTCGATGTGCCGGTAGAGGACGGCACCACCGTCCGCATCGACATCGAGCGGGCGCATATGGAGGAAGACACCGGAAAGCTGACCCATATCGGTGGTGAGACCGGCCGCATCCACGGCGCCACCAACTCGCTGCTCGATTTGAACCGGGCCGGGGTGCCGCTGATCGAGATCGTCACCAAGCCGATCGAGGGGGCCGGGGAGCGTGCCCCGCAGGTGGCCCGCGCCTATGTGACGGCGCTGCGGGACCTGCTGCGCAGCCTCGGTGTCTCGGATGTACGGATGGACCAGGGCTCGCTGCGGTGCGATGCCAACGTGTCGCTGCGGCCGATCGGTCAAAGCGAGTTCGGTACCCGCACCGAAACCAAGAACGTCAATTCGCTGAAGAGCGTCGAGGTGGCGGTGCGCTACGAGATGCGCCGCCAGGCCGCATTGCTGGCGTCCGGCGGGGCCGTACACCAGGAGACCCGGCACTTCCACGAGGATGGCCACACCTCACCGGGCCGGGACAAGGAGACCGCTGAGGATTACCGCTACTTCCCGGAACCAGACCTCGAGCCGGTGGCCCCCAGTGCGGAGCTGGTGGCGCACCTTCGGGACACGATTCCCGAGCTTCCGTGGTTGGCGCGTAAGCGGACGCAGCAGCAGTGGGGTGTCTCCGACGAGGTGATGCGCGATCTGGTCAATGCCGGCGCGGTCGAGTTGGTGGCGGCCACCGTCGGCCACGGCGCGCCCAGCGAGGCGGCCCGCGCCTGGTGGGGCAACTTCCTGGTGCAGAAGGCCAACGAAACCGGCCGGGATCTTGATGCGCTGGCGATAAGCCCGGCCCAGGTCGCGGCGGTCATCGATCTGGTCGCAAAGGGTGCGCTCTCGAACAAACTGGCCCGCCAGGTCGTCGAGGGTGTGCTGGCCGGTGAGGGTGAGCCCGAGCAGGTGATGACCGACCGGGGTCTGGCGCTGGTACGTGACGAGTCACTGATCCAGGCCGCCGTCGACGAGGCGCTGAGTGCGAATCCCGATATCGCCGAGAAGATCCGCGGTGGCAAGGTGGCGGCAGCCGGTGCGATCGTGGGCGCGGTGATGAAGGCGACCAAAGGTCAGGCCGACCCAGCGCGGGTTCGTGAACTCGTTCTCACCGCCTGCGCCCAGGCCGGCTAGCTCAGCCGCTCACCGTTCGCCGCGAATGCGGTTCATTTCCGGCCTGTTTCGGCTGCCGATTCCGTTCCCAATCAGTTAGCCCGGCGGTAGTGTCGACGGTGTTGACGTCGTGACGCTTCACATCCGACTTCGGCCGGCGAACTCGGCCTGCCCCGGTTCGATCTTGAGAGGAGTTCATCCATGGCTTCGGTTCTGTGGTTCCAGGGAGGGGCGTGCAGCGGGAACACGATGTCGTTTCTCAACGCCGATGAACCCAACGTCGTCGATCTGATCGTCGACTTCGGGTTGGACGTCATCTGGCATCCCTCGCTCGGCATGGAACTGGGCAAACATGCCCAGAAGCTGTTCGCCGACTGCGCCAGCGGTGCCCGTCAGATGGACGTTTTCGTGTTCGAGGGCTCGGTGATCGAGGCCCCCAACGGCACCGGCCGGATGGATATGTTCGCCGACCGCCCCATGAAGGAGTGGGTGACCGAGCTGGCGTCCCAGGCGGGAATCGTCGTGGCGATCGGCGACTGCGCCTGTTGGGGCGGCATCCCCGCGATGGAGCCCAACCCGTCCGGCTCGACCGGCCTGCAATTCCACAAACGCGCCAAGGGTGGCTTCCTCGGACCCGACTTCCGGTCCAAGGCCGGCCTGCCGGTCATCAACATTCCCGGCTGCCCCGCCCACCCGGACTGGATCACCCAAATCCTGGTGGCACTGGCCACCGGACGCACCAGCGATATCGCGCTCGATGAACTGCAGCGGCCGGAGACGTTTTTCAAAACCTTCACCCAGACCGGCTGCACCCGGGTCCAGTTCTACGAGTACAAACAGTCCACGCTGTCCTTCGGCGAGGGCACCCGGACCGGCTGCCTTTTCTACGAGTTCGGTTGCCGCGGACCGATGACCCATTCGCCGTGCAACCGCATCCTGTGGAATCGGCAGTCGTCGAAGACTCGCGCCGGTCAACCGTGCTACGGCTGTACCGAACCGGAGTTCCCGCACTTCGACCTGGCTCCCGGAACGGTGTTCAAGACCCAGAAGGTCGCCGGCGTCATCCCCAAGGAAACCGGAACCGGAACCAAGAAGCTGTCCTATATGGCCGCTGCCGCAGCGGCCCGCGTGGCCGCGCCGCAATGGTCCAAAGAAGACATGTTCGTGGTCTAGACATCCCGACCGTCCCAGCCGTGAGATAGCCCTGAAAGGACTTTCATGACCGCTCTCGATCTGCACGTCAGCCCACTCGGCCGGGTCGAGGGTGACCTCGACGTCCGGGTCACCATCGAGGACGGTGTCGTCACCTCCGCCTGGACCGAGGCCGCGATGTTCCGCGGATTCGAGATCATCCTGCGGGGCAAGGACCCCCAGGCCGGTCTCATCGTCTGTCCGCGCATCTGCGGTATCTGCGGCGGCAGCCACCTGTACAAATCGGCCTATGCGCTGGACACGGCATGGCGTACCCATATGCCTGCCAACGCCACACTCGTGCGCAACATCGCCCAGGCCTGCGAAACGCTGCAGTCGATCCCGAGGTATTTCTACGCGCTGTTCGCCATCGACCTGGTGAACAAGAACTACGCGAAGTCGTCGATGTACGACGAGGCGGTGCGCCGGTTCGCGCCCTATGTCGGCACCAGTTATCAGACCGGTGTCGTGCTGTCCCAGAAGCCCGTCGAGGTGTACGCGATCTTCGGCGGGCAGTGGCCGCACTCCAGTTTCATGGTGCCGGGCGGGGTGATGGGTGCGGCGACGCTGTCCGATGTCACCCGCGCGATCGCGATCCTGGAGAACTGGAAGGACAACTGGCTCGAGTCCAAACTGCTGGGCTGCAGTGTCGACCGCTGGCTGGAGAACAAGACCTGGGAGGACATCCTGGCCTGGGTCGACGAGAACGAGTCGCAGTACAACAGCGATCTCGGCTTCTTCATCCGCTACTCGCTGGACATCGGTTTGGACAAGTTCGGCCAGGGCGTCGGCAACTATCTCGCCACCGGCACCTACTTCGACCCGAAGATGTACGCGAATCCCACCATCGAGGGCCGCAACAAGGCGCTGATCGGCCGAGGCGGCATCTTCGCCGGCGGACAATGGCACGAGTTCGACCAGGCCAGGGTCCGCGAGGACGTCACCCACTCGTTCTACGAGGGCAGCCGGCCGCTGCACCCGTTCGAGGGGGAGACCATCCCACTGGATCCCGAATCGGCCAAGAAACAGGGCAAGTACAGCTGGGCCAAGTCCCCCCGTTACGAGCTCGACGGTCTGGGCAACCTGCCCCTGGAGACCGGACCGCTTGCCCGCCGGATGGCCGCCGCCGGGCCGAACCCCGCCGCTCACCAGGACAACGATCCGCTGTTCCTGGACATCTACAACAAAGTGGGGCCCAGTGTGCTCACCCGGCAGCTGGCCCGGTTGCACGAGGCGCCGAAGTATTTCACGTGGGTCCGGTCCTGGCTGGACCAGCTCGATCTCAAGGAGAGCTTCTACACCAAGCCCACCGAGTACGCCGAAGGGAAGGGTTTCGGGGCCACCGAAGCGGCCCGCGGTTCGCTGGCGGATTGGATCGTCATCGAGAACAACAAGATCAAGAACTATCAGGTCGTGACGCCGACCGCGTGGAATATCGGCCCCCGCGACGGTAACGAGGTCCTGGGCCCGATGGAAAAGGCGCTCATCGGATCGCCGATCGTCGATCCGGAGGATCCCGTCGAACTGGGCCACGTCGCCCGCAGTTTCGACTCCTGCCTGGTGTGTACCGTGCACGCCTATGACGGGAAGAGCGGCAAGGAGCTGTCAAAGTTCGTCATCAACGGCATGGTGTGACCTCAGACGCATCCGAATCCCCGAGCGAGCCAGAGGCTTCCGCGGTAGACGCTGCCGTCGACATTGAGCCCCAAGGGTGTGCCGCCCTCATCGTCGGCTGCGGGAATCTGCTCCGCGGCGATGACGGTGTGGGTCCGGTCCTGATTCGTCATCTGTGGGATCGTGGCGTTCCGCAGGGTGCCAGGCTGGTCGATGGTGGCACGGCGGGTATGGACGTGGCCTTCCAGATGCGCGGCGCGGATCGAGTGGTCATTGTCGACGCCTGTCTGACCCCGGGGGCCTCCGGTTCCGCACCGGGCACCGTATACCGGGTGCCGGGGGAGGAACTGGGCGAACTACCCCCTCTGGAAGGTCTGCACACCCACTCGTTCCGGTGGGACCACGCGATTGCCTTTGCCCGTTGGGCGCTGGGCGAGGCCTGCCCCACCGACATCACCGTCTTTCTCATCGAAGCGGCCGGGGTGGACTTGGGCGCTGAGCTGTCCGAGCCGGTCCAGACCGCGATGGAACAGGTGATCGCGCTGATTGAGCGGGACTACCTGAAACCACTGCGGCCGCCACCGCAGGACGAGATCCACGTCGAGATCACCGCCGACGGGTATCTGCGACTGGGCGCCGCACTGGCAGCATCCCGGTTTCCGTCCGATGCTCTCGCCGCGGTTCCACGCGAGGGTCAATTGTGGTTGTATCCGCTGCGTGGCCCCAGCAGCGGGGGGCTGCTGCTCAAACAGCGAAACCCGGCGGGAGATCGGTCGGCTCTGGTTCGGGAAGTGCTCGGCGATCGGTTCTCGTCTGGTGTCCGGACCGCATTCTGGGACGACGAGCACAAGGTGCTGCGGATTCCGCTGGAGGCGTGATGGTGCTGTTTCATGCGGGGTCCGATGACCAGATTCGATGACAAGCGGCCGCAGACCGCAGCGCGCGCGGGCAGTTCCGCCGACGACGCCACCGACGTGCAGACCGTGGTGGTGCCGGACCGTGGACGGTGGGCGGTGGAGATCATCGTGGTTTTCGCCGACGGGGTGGTGCGTAAACGTATCGATAGCCACGCCACGAAAGCGCGCGCCGAGATTTCGGCCAGCCTCATCAAACGTGCCGCTGAGCGCGACATCCGCGGGCAGCGCTACGAATGAAACAGCAAGGAGAGATGTGTCCGACTTGATGGATCCGGCCGTTCTCGCGGTCCGTCCGCAACCGCTGGGTGCCTTCCCGCTACCGGTGGGCTATCTTTTGGTTCCCGCCTCGCCGGACACCGAGGAGGCGAGGTTGGCACTGCTGGCCGGCCAGACGCCGGACTGGCCGGCCGCTCTGCGAGGGCATGAACTGGCCTTGGCCGGTGACCGCGACGGCGCTTTGTCGGAGCTGACCGGATCAGACCCGGTGACCCGCTACAACCGGTTCGTGATGGACCCCGACGCCGAGAATCCCGACGAATTACGCTCGCTGCTGGGGGAGTTCGGGGTCCTGGTCGATGTGGTGCTCTACGCGCTGGGTCGCACCGATACCGCGCCCGATGTCGTCGGGACCACCGGCGAACTTGAGGCGATCGTGCTCTCGAGTCAGGCCGGGGCGGCAGTCGACGCCGGTGACCCGGCAGCGGCCGTCGCTGCGCTGGACCGGGCCGCCGAGCAGGCCGCCGGGATCTCCGGACCATTGTGCGGTGTGCTGCTGGGTGCCTCGGCATCAATCGCCGCCGACGCCGGTTCCGCCGATGCCGCTACCCGGTTCGAGCGGGCGCTGAGGGCGCTTGAAGGTGCCGACGGCCTCCGGCTGGCTCGGGCCGAGCTGCATCTGACACTGGGCGGCTTGCTGCACGAGCAGGCCGGCGATCGGCTGGATCTGCTGGTTCGGGCGGTTCCGCACTATCACTCGGCGCTTCAACTGGTGTTGCGGGAGGAGGCGCCGCTGCTATGGGCCTCCGCCCACGCCAACCTCGCCACCGCATACCTGACCATGCCGATGACCGAGGCATCGAGTCAGTTGCGGTTGGGGGTGGCCGCTCAGTCGTTGCGTTCCGCCCTGAAGGTCTACACCTCCGAGGACTATCCGGAACAGTGGGCGAGCGTACAACTCAACCTGGCGAACTCGCTGGTCTACACCCCGTCAAGCCATCAGGCCGATAATCTGGTGGAAGCCGTCGAACTGTATGAGGCGGTGCTGGCCGCGCGGGACCGAGATACCGATCCGCTGGGCCGGGCCCGGGTCCTGGCTAACCAGGGCAACGTGCTTGCTCATCTGGGCGACTTCGATCAGGCGAAAGCCAAACTTTATGAAGCGCGATTCCTGTTCGAGGAACTCGGCGACCACGAATCCGTTCGAACGGTCCGCGGGGTGCTCGACGAGATCGCCCGGCAGGGCGCCTTGAGCCGCACCGAGTCTGCGGAGGACGCAGGATGACGGAGACACCCGAGAAGGCCTCCGCCCACATGGGTTTCGAGGAGCTGGCCAAACGGGTGGACGATGCGGTGGCCGCCCTCGACGAACTGGACCCCGTCGCCCGTGAGGTGGCGGAGGAACTCAAGGCGGCGGTTGAAGCCGTCCATCGCGCCGCCCTCGTGACCATGGTGCAGGCCATGCGCGCCGATGACGGTGCCCGGCCGGTGCTGTTCGAACTCGTCGATGATCCCGCGGTGCATCTGTTGCTCTCGCTGCACGGCATCATCAAGCCGGACCCGATCACCCATGCCGGGCAGGTCTTGGATGCGGTCCGCCCGCAGTTGCACAGCCACGGTGGTGATGTGTCGCTGGTCCGAGTGGAGGACGGTATCGCGTCCGTTCGGCTGGAGGGTGCCTGCAACGGCTGCTCGATGTCCTCGGTGACCCTGCGCAACCTGGTGGAAGAGGCTCTGGTTCGGGATGTTCCGGCGATAACCGCCGTTGAGGTGGTGCCGAACGATCCGACGCCCACCGTGATCCCGGTGGAATCGCTGCGCATCGGCCGGGACCCGGTGGCTGAAGGCTGGATCAGGCTGGGGCCGGCCGCCGGACTCGCGGTCGACGAGGTTTCGCCGGCGACGTTGAGCACCGCGGCGGGAGATCGTATCGGGGTGATCGTCGTCAACATCGGACAGCGACTGTCGGCCTACCGCAACGAATGTGCCCATGAAGCTCTGCCGCTGGACAATGCGGTGCTGGATGTGGCCAACGGCACGCTGACGTGTCCGTGGCACGGATTCTGCTTCGACGCCGGATCGGGGGAGTGCCTCAGCGCCCCGGGCGCCCAACTCGAGGCGCTCCCGCTCAGGGTGGACGACGGCGATGTCTGGGTGCGGGTCGGGTGAGCCGTTATACCGTCCGGCACAACGTGAGCGGGCTTGGACGCCGCCACGATATAGCCCCGACAGTGGACCTTTCCGGCGGCTGGTCCGGTCAAATCTGGCTCGGGGCGCCCGCCCCGGGAGGGCTGGCGCTGCCTGCCGCTCAACCGTCGATGGCGTGGATGTACTCGCCACGCGGGGTTTTCCTCGGAGCCGATCACCTGGTGGCGGCCGACTCCGGTAACCACCGGGTGCTGATCTGGCACGGGATCCCGGAGCGCGATGAACAGCCCGCCGATGTGGTGCTCGGACAACCGGACGGCCACAGCGAGGGTCCCGCGGCGGGTGGCCGCGGCCCCGAGCGGGGGATGTACCTGCCAACCGGGGTGCTGATCCACGACAACCGCCTCGTCGTCGCCGACGCCTGGCACCATCGGATCCTGGTGTGGAACAGCGTTCCGCTGCACAACGATGTTCCGCCCGATCTGGTGATCGGTCAATCAGGACCCACCTCGGTCGACGCGAACCGGGGTGGGGATTGCTCGTCCATCAGTTTCTACTGGCCGTTCGGGATCGCGATGGTCGGAAATTCCTTCTGGGTTGCCGACACCGGAAACCGTCGGGTCCTCGGCTGGCACAACGACATTCCCGAGCCAGACCAGCCTGCTGACGTCATCGTGGGCCAGCCGGATGAGGTGTCCCGCGAGGAGAACCGGGGTGGTCCGGCGAGTCCGGCGAGCTTCCGGTGGCCGCACGATATCGCCGGCCGGGAAGACCTATTGCTGGTCGCCGATGCCGGCGATCACCGCGTCCTGGGCTGGTCACCGCAGCCGGCCCGCGACCGGGATGCTGATCTGGTGTTGGGGCAGCCGGACTTCACCAGCGCAGAGGAATGGCCTTATGGCCCGCATACCGCAGACCGGTTCCGGTTTCCCTACGCGGCCAGCCTGGATTCGCGCGCGGGCACCGAGCGGCTGGCCGTCGCCGACACCGCCAACAACCGGGTGCTCCTCTGGGACGGTACGCCCGACGGCGGCGCCGACTATGTTCTCGCGCAGCCCGATTTTGCTTCCAACGGCGAGAACCGCTGGACGTCGGTACAACATGACACATTGTGCTGGCCGTATGGCCTGTCGCTCCGTGGTGACCGATTGGCGATCGCCGATTCGGGCAATAATCGGGTGATGCTCTGGCAGCGGTCAGCATGAGACCGCGGATCGTCCAGGGACAGGATCAGATCGGGTTTTTCTGGGCCACCCCCGCGGGCGCACCGACCACGTTGCGGGCACTGATTCTCGAGGATGACGAGCCCGACCGTCTGCTAGCCACTCACTTGGAGGCACTCGACGATGCGCTCATCATCGCCGCCGAGCGTTTCGGTGACATTCTCGGCGGCGGACGGGTACCGGCCGATGAGGGTGAACGGGACGATCTCCTGGAGTTGCACCGCACACTGGACCGGTTGTGTTTCGACTACGCCACCGGGTTGGAGGAGACCGGACTGGAGGCCGATCTGCGGGCCGGCAAGATCATCGGCACTGCGACCCTGTTCTCCATTCGGGCCCGGCAGCCGCTGGGCCTTTTGGGGCCGGCCCCCTTCGACGGGGAACTCGATGAGCCCTCGCCCGGGGTCGTCGGCGGGTTCGGAGAGATGCAGCAGGTCGACCCGGCACAGCCCTGGAAGGGCGGGCGCTGGGTGCTGCGAACCGAGGCTGGACAACGTTTTCCTCTGACGCTGTCGATGGTGTTCTTCGACAGTTCCGGGACGAACAAGGAGGCCGCACGCAAGGAACACCGTGACATGCTGAGCGCGGTGGTCGCCGCGTCGCGATCGCCGCAGGCTGATCCACTGGCCGTGGCCTGCGCTGTGGACTGGCTGCTTTACGACTGGCTGATGGCCCACCGCGATGGACCCGACAGTGCCGAGATCGTATTCCCCAAGGGCTATGAGGGTGACGGTGCTCTCGTGGTCTCCGCCGCCGCGACATCAGTCGCGGCACGGGCCACCGTCGACCCGGGGTTGGTGCTGACCGATATCCGGCCGACCCGATAACCGGCGCGGTCCGCGCCGCGGGGAATCCGGCGGCGTTGCGCTCTCGTCAGGTGATCTCGGCGTTGGCGCGGGGGAAGCCGCCGCCCTGCGGGAACAGCGGGAAGACGACGTCGTCGAGTCTCTCGGCATCACCGGCGGTGCGGTTCACCGTCGCACCCCAGATGTTGCCGTCCGGAGCCACGGCAAGTGCCCAGGCGTGCCCGTGTTTGCCCTCCCGCACCACCTCGGGGTCATCGGTGACCGCCCCGGTGGCCTGGGCCAGTCGCAACGCGACAGTCTGCTTGGTGTTGATCAGGTTCACCAACACGGTGCCGTCCAGGGCCACGCAGCCGGCCACACCCGGCCGATCCGGCCAGGTCCATACCGTGGTTGCCTTGGAGTCCGCGTCGATACGCTGGAGGCGGTCACCGGCTGGGGTGCGGTCGGTGATGTAGAGCGACTTGTCGGCGGGGTCGAGGCACATACCGCCCCCGACCCCCATCCCGCTCAGGGCGGTCGTGGGCGGAGCCTGGTCTACCGTCGTGGGTTGTTCAATCCGGATGACCTTGCCCGCCAATGATTTCGGATCATTTGCAAGTTCCGGACTGCCGGCGTCCCCGGTCTGAACGACCAGCGTGGTGGGGCTGGTGAAAATCAGCGATCCGGTATTACCCGTCGCACCCTTGGGTATGCCGGTCAACAGGTCCTTGGGAACGTCGTTATCGGCGATGCGGATCACGCGATTGTCGGTGGGGGTGCTCACATAGGCGTACATCAGCCGGTCCTGGGAGTACGTCGGTGATTTCACGATCGACATCAGGCCGCCGTCACCGCTGCCGTCGACCGGTACGACCGTCCGAACCGTCGGTTCGGCATTGATCGCGACCTCCTTGATGGCCCCGGTGGTTCGCTCGGCCACCAGGGCGGTTTTCGCGTCGGCCCCCATGATCAGCCCGCTAGTGCTTTCCAGGCAGCCCTGCATCACGCCCGGAGCCGGACATACCTTCGGGAACGGCTTGGGTGGCAGCGGTGGCGGAGGCGGGGGGGTCGACGGTGGCCCGGGCACCATTTTCGGCTGGGTGGTGAACGGCTGGGACACGGCGTTGTCAAATCGTGCGCACCCCGCCGCCAGGACCGTCGCCGCGCACAGCACGGCTATGGCCCGGGTCGGACTGCCTGTTCGCATGCCCGACAGGTTACGGATCGTCGGCAGATGTTCGCCACCATGCCCGCCTGACCGAAGACGCGGGCGCGGGGGAGGTTCGCCGGGCCGGTCCGGCAGGGCCCCGGACAGTGCTGGTGCCGGTCAAATCCCCGATTTGGGCCGGAAAGCACTTACGCTGGCGGTGTGACAAGTCCGAACCCCGACCAAGGCTGGCAGCGGCCCGAAGAGTCTGCGGGTCGCCCGGCCTCGGCGCGGTTGGTCGATCCTGAGGACGATCTCGGCTCGACCACCCACGCGGGCGATTTCGAGACGACCCGGATCTCGTCCACACCGGGTCATGCCGGTCCGGTCGGCCCACCGGCCAGTGGTGCGCCGACACCGGGTCCGGCACCGTCCACCGGGTACGGCCTGCTGCATGATCCCGAGCCGCTGCCGTACCAGCAGCCGCACGCCGATGTGGCCTCCCCGATGGCTGCGCCCGCGCAGATCACACCGATCGACCCCGAGGAACATGCCAGGGCCGCGGGGCGGCGCGGCACCCAGGACCTGGGCCTGCTGCTGCTGCGAGTGTCACTCGGCGTGGTGTTCATCGCTCACGGCCTGCGGAATGTGTTCGGCTGGTGGGGCGGCCCAGGTCCGGACGGCTTCGCCAATGCCCTGGCTGAGGCCGGATTCCAGAACGCGGGGATGTTGACCTACGTCGCCGCGGGCGCTCAGATCGCGGCCGGTGTGCTGCTGGTGCTGGGTTTGTTCACCCCGTTGGCCGCGGCGGTTGCTCTGGCCTTCCTGGTCAGCAGGTTGCTGGCAACTTTTTCCGCGGAGCGTGCGGAGGGCGGTCTGGTGGTCTTCGGTTCAGCCGTGGAATATCTGCTGATGCTCAGCGCTACCGCAGCGGCGGTCATCCTGGTCGGTCCGGGGCGCTATGGTTTCGACGGCGGGCGCGGCTGGGCCCGCAGGCCCTTCATCGGATCTTTCCTGGCACTGGTTCTCGGCATCGGCGGCGGCGTGGCGGCCTGGTTCCTTCTGCGGGGCAGTAACCCGTTCGGCTGACCGAAGCTCACCGGATCGACCACCGCGCGGCGGAGCGCTCAACGCTGGTACGGATTCGGGACTTTGCCGGCGCTCGCCGCGGTGAGCACCGGAAGTGTCGCGAAGGTCACCGCCGGTAACAGCACATCATCGCCCCCGCCGGGCACGCGACCGCGGCAGGCCCGGGCCCAGCCCCCCCGGGTGAACTTCAGGCCGTCGATCTCGGACCACGGCAGCGTACGGGAGCCGACCAGCGTCCGCGCCGTGACCGTGTCCTGGTCGGCGATGGTGCGCAGTCGTTCGATGGCCACCGAGATCAGGATCGGGATGATCAGCAGCGCCAGGCTCGCCGAACCGAGTGCCGGGACCAACGCCAAGAGTGCGAGAGCCAGGAAGGCGGAGGCGAAATGCGCCATCGGCGAGATCCGGATCACCGTGGGGGTGCTGCCGGATCCGCGTGCCATGAGGACCATCATGGCACTGTGGGCAATTTGACGCCTGACCTGTGCCGCGACTACCCTTCGGAGGTATGACGTCCGGCGGGAAGCTCGTAGTAGGTAAGCGCGTTGGTGCCGCGCTGACCCTCCGCCGGGTCTAGTCACACGCACCAGCGCGCCACCCTCGTACAGCTGCCGACGCTGACGGGGGTTTTTTCATGTTGAACCCGTCAATATCGCCCAACGAGAAACAGCCCAAGAGATCGAGGACACCCGTGAGCGCACCCGCCACCCGAGCGACAACACCCTCGGCCGATCCTGCCCCGACCAATGGCGCCCAGCACAGGCCTGCCGCCGCAGCTGACAGGCGGGTCGCGCCGCAGCAGCTCACCGGGGCTGAGGCCGTGGTGCGGTCGTTGGAGGAACTCGACGTCGATTTGATCTTCGGTATCCCCGGCGGGGCCGTGCTGCCGGTGTACGACCCGCTCTTCGACTCCCGGAAGCTGCGCCATGTCCTGGTGCGCCACGAACAGGGAGCGGGCCATGCGGCGAGCGGCTACGCGCATGCCACCGGGCGTGTCGGGGTGATGATGGCCACCTCCGGTCCGGGGGCGACGAACCTGGTGACTGCGCTGGCCGATGCCCAGATGGACTCCATCCCGGTGGTCGCGATCACCGGGCAGGTCGGGCGCGGTCTGATCGGGACCGACGCCTTCCAGGAGGCGGACATCACCGGGATGACGATGCCGATCACCAAGCACAACATCCTGGTCCGCGATGGCGACGATATCGCGCGGTCGCTTGCCGAGGCGTTTCACATCGCCTCGAGCGGCCGCCCGGGGGCGGTCCTCGTCGACCTCCCCAAAGATGTGTTGCAGGCCCAGTGCACGTTCTCCTGGCCACCCCAGTTGGAGCTTCCCGGCTACAAGCCGAACACCCGGCCGCACGGTCGCCAGATCAAGGAGGCCGCGAAGCTGATCACCGCGGCCCGCAAACCGGTGCTCTACGTCGGCGGCGGGGTGATCCGCGGTGACGCCTGTGAGGAACTGAAGGAACTAGCCGAGCTGACCGGAATCCCGGTGGTCACCACCCTGATGGCGCGCGGGGCTTTCCCCGACAGCCATGTCCAGAACCTCCGGATGCCCGGTATGCACGGCACGGTGGCTGCGGTGGCGGCTCTGCAGAAGAGCGACCTGCTGATCACCCTGGGTGCCCGCTTCGACGACCGGGTGACCGGCAAGTTGGATTCTTTCGCCCCCGAGGCGAAGGTGATCCACGCCGATATCGACCCGGCCGAGATCGGCAAGAACCGGAATCCCGACGTTCCGATCGTCGGCGATATCAAGGCAGTCATCGGTGATCTGATCAGCGCGCTGCGGCGCATGCCAGCCGGCCCGGAACGCGTTGGCAACGAGGGTATCGGCGACGCCGACCTCGCCGACTGGTGGTCCTACCTCAACGGCCTGCGTGAGACCTATCCGTTGAGTTGGGCGCCCCAGCACGACGGCAGCCTCAGTCCCGAGTACGTCATCTCCGAACTGGGCAAGATCGCCGGCCCGGACGCCATCTATGTCGCCGGGGTCGGCCAGCATCAGATGTGGGCGGCGCAATTCATCTCCTACGAGAAGCCGCGCACCTGGCTCAACTCCGGTGGGCTGGGGACCATGGGGTATGCCATCCCAGCGGCTATGGGCGCGAAGATGGCCTGCCCCGACACCGAGGTGTGGGCGATCGACGGTGACGGTTGTTTCCAGATGACCAATCAGGAGCTGGCGACCTGCGCGGTCGAGGGCGTTCCGATCAAGGTTGCGCTGATCAACAACGGCAACCTTGGCATGGTCCGGCAGTGGCAGACCCTGTTCTACGGGGAGCGCTACAGCCAGACCGACCTGTCCACCCACAGCCACCGCATTCCCGACTTTGTCAAGCTGGCGGAGGCACTGGGGTGCGTGGGGTTGCGCTGCGAGCGCGAGGAGGACGTCGTCGATGTCATCAACCAGGCACGCGCGATCAACGATCGCCCGGTGGTGATCGACTTCATCGTCGGTGCCGATGCGCAGGTGTGGCCGATGGTTGCCGCCGGCACCGGCAACGACGAGATCATGGCGGCTCGCAATATCCGTCCGCTGTTCGACGAGGACAACGAGGAGGGACGGGCCTGATGGGAAAGACTGTCACCCACACGCTTTCGGTGTTAGTGGAGGATAAGCCCGGTGTTCTGGCGCGCGTCGCCGCGCTGTTCTCCCGCCGGGGTTTCAATATCGAGTCGCTGGCCGTCGGCGGCACCGAGCACAAGAACATGTCCCGAATGACGATCGTGGTCACCGCCGAGGAGACTCCGCTCGAGCAGATCACCAAACAACTCAACAAGCTCATCAACGTCATCAAGATCTTCGAGCACGAGGACGGCGGCATGGTGGCGCGCGAGTTGGTGCTGATCAAGGTGCGTACCGACACAGCAACCCGCAGTCAGGTGATCGAAGCGGCAAATCTGTTCCGCGCCAAAATCATCGACGTGTCCAACGAGTCGCTGACTATCGAGGCCACCGGAACGCGGGAGAAGCTGGACGCGCTGCTGCGGGTGCTGGAGCCGTACGGCATCCGCGAAACGGTTCAATCCGGTGTGGTGGCTCTGTCGCGCGGACCGCGCGGTATGGCCACCACGAAATAACGAACCCGACACACCAAACGAGAGAGGGAAAGTTACACGTGGCAATTGAGATGTTCTACGACGATGACGCCGACCTGTCGATCATTCAGGGCCGCAAGGTCGGAGTGATCGGCTACGGCAGCCAGGGCCACGCGCATTCGCTCAGTCTGCGGGATTCCGGTGTCCAGGTGAAGGTTGGTCTGAAGGAGGGCTCGAAGTCCCGGGAGAAGGTCACTGAGCAGGGCCTGGAGGTCGGCACTCCCGCGGAGGTCGCCAAGTGGGCGGATGTGATCATGCTGCTGGCGCCCGACACCGCGCAGGCCGCGATCTTCACAAGCGATATCGAGCCCAACCTCAAGGCCGGTGATGCGCTGTTTTTCGGCCATGGCCTCAACATCCACTTCGGCCTGATCAAGCCGCCCGCCGATGTCACCGTCGGCATGGTGGCCCCCAAGGGCCCCGGGCACCTGGTGCGCCGGCAGTTCGTCGACGGCAAGGGTGTTCCGTGCCTGGTGGCCATCGAGCAGGACCCGACCGGTGAGGGTCTGGCGCTGGCGCTGTCCTACGCCAAGGCCATCGGCGGCACCCGGGCCGGGGTCATCAAAACCACCTTCAAGGACGAGACCGAGACCGACCTGTTCGGGGAGCAGGCCGTGCTGTGCGGGGGCACCGAGGAACTGGTCAAGAACGGCTTCGAGGTCATGGTGGAAGCGGGTTACGCCCCGGAGCTGGCCTACTTCGAGGTCCTGCACGAACTGAAGCTGATCGTCGACCTGATGTACGAGGGGGGGATCGCCCGGATGAACTATTCGGTGTCCGACACCGCCGAGTTCGGGGGGTACCTGTCCGGGCCCCGCATCATCGACCCCGACACCAAGGACCGGATGCGCGCAATCCTGCGGGACATCCAGGACGGCACCTTCGTCAAGCGGTTGGTGGCCAACGTCGAGGGCGGCAACTCTGAGCTTGAGGGTCTGCGCAAGACCAATGCCGAGCACCCGATCGAGGTCACCGGCAAGAAACTGCGCGATCTGATGAGCTGGGTCGACCGGCCGATCACCGAGACGGCATAGGTTCGCGTTTGGTGTCGCGGGGGTGCGGCCGGGCCCGGCGATAGGGTTGTGGAGTGACCGTCGAAGCCCGGGTCGCCCGGGCCTTCCGTCTCGATGATGCCGGCTGGGCTCGGCATGCCAACCCCCGAAGCGGGTGGACGCGGGTGGTCACCGCCCTGCCCCTGCTGGTGGTCGCCGTGTGGAGCCGGGAGTGGTGGGGGCCCTGGTCGCTGATCCCGGTAGCCGGCGCGCTGGTCTGGGTCTGGCTCAACCCGCGCGCCTTCGGCCCGGCCGCCGACGACAGCGCCTGGATCACCAAAGGTGTTCTCGGTGAGCGGTTGTGGTCGAACCGAGACCGGGAGCCGGTGCCCGAGCGGCACCGGTTCGTCCCGCATGTGCTCAATCTCGCACAGCTGATCGGTGTTCCCTTTCTGGTGTGGGGACTGGTCGGCTTGCAGGTATGGCCGACGGTTGTCGGTTTGCTGCTGATTACCGGTATCAAGCTCTGGTACATCGACCGGATGGCCATTCTCTACGGGGACATGGTCACCGCGACACCGCGGCTGCGCTACCACGGGCCGGTCGGTGCCCAACCGGGATAGACCTGATGGCCGAAGTGTCGTCAGGGCCGCAGCGACGGGACACCCACACCGAACTCCCGTTTGAGTGCCGTCCGCGCCGCGTAGAACCCGCTCATCCCGTGTACCCCGCCGCCCGGCGGTGTGGCTGACGAGCACAGGTAAGCCCCGGGCACCGGGGTGCTCCACGGGTTGACCCGGGCAGTGGGGCCGAGCAGGGCGCGCAGCACCGAGTTGCCGCCCACTCCGATATCGCCGCCGACGTAGTTGGCGTTGTGCCCATGCATCTGTGCGGCCGGGATGGTGCGAGCGGCCAGCACGGTATCGGTGAAGCCGGGCGCGAAGCGCTCCATGACGGAGGTGATGACACCGGTCTGGTCGACTGTCGATCCGGCGGGAACGTGGGCGTAGGTCCAGAACGGCCGGCGGCCGGCGGCATCGATACGAGTGGGGTCGGCGGTGTAGGGCTGCGCCGCCAGGATCATCGGCCAGGAGGCATGCCGGCCGGCGGCGATCTCCCTCTCCGCATGCGCCATCTGGGTGCGGGTACCCCCCAGATGCAGGGTGGGCGCTGCGGCCAGACGCTCATCTTTCCACGGGATTTCCTGGGCGAGAACGAAATCCACTTTGGCCACCCCCGGGCCGTAGCGGTAGCGGCGCAGCTGCCTCGCGTAGCCCGACGGCAGTGCGTCACCATAGATGTCCAACAGCGCGGTGGGCGCGGTGTCGTAGAGCACCACACCGGGCGGGGGGGCGGTCACCGTCACACCGGTGCGCAGCACCCCGCCGTGCGCCCGCAGGTCGGCGATCATCGCGTCGGCGATCGCCTGGCTGCCGCCGATCGGAACCGGCCAGCCCACCGTATGCCCCAGCGTTGCCAGCAGCAGTCCGGCGCCGGCGGCCACCATTGACGGCATCGTGGTGATGGTGTGTGCGGCCACGCCGGTGAACAACGCGCGGGCGTCCTGGCCGCGAAGCCGCCCCCAGGCGGGAGTGCCCTGCTCGACCATCCGCTGTCCGAGCAGCAGCGCCGCCGGCAGGTCGGGAGGCAGGGATCGCTTGTCGCCGATCAGGAACTCCACCACGTCCCGGCCGCGGGCGGCCAGGGGCCCCATCAGATGCCGCCACGATTCGCCATGCTGCAGACCGGCGCAGGTGCGCTCCAGATCGCGCCAGCCAATCGCGGCGGCGCGGTCCTGCAGCGGGTTGGCATAGGAGATTTCCGGCACCGTCAGCGCCACCCCCCGGGCCCGCAGGTCGAACTCGGCAAAGAACGGCGAGGCCAGGGCCAGCGGATGAATCGCCGAGCAGATGTCGTGTCCGACATCGGTGAACTCCGGGTCGGCCCAGGTTCGCGAGCCACCGCCGAGGGTGGGCTGAGCCTCCAGAACCTGCACGGTCAGACCGGCGCGGGCGCAGGTCACCGCGGCCGACAGCCCGTTGGGGCCGCTGCCGACCACGGTCACGTCCATACCGACCATTACAGCCCATTACGCTGTCGGCGTGACTCTGCCCGTTGTTCTGATTGCCGACAAGCTTGCCGAATCGACCGTCGCCGCCCTGGGTGACCAGGTGGAGGTGCGTTGGGTCGACGGCCCGGACCGCGCCAAACTGCTGGAAGCGGTCGCTGACGCCGACGCCTTGCTGGTGCGCTCGGCCACCACCGTCGACGCCGAGGTGATTGCCGCCGCACCCAAGCTGAAGATCATCGCCCGGGCCGGGGTGGGCCTGGACAATGTCGACGTCGACGCGGCCACCGCGGCCGGCGTGCTGGTGGTCAACGCGCCCACCTCCAATATCCACAGTGCCGCCGAACACGCGATGGCCCTGCTGCTGTCGGCCGCCCGCCAGATCCCCGCCGCCGACGCCACCCTGCGCGAGCACACCTGGAAGCGGTCATCGTTCAACGGCACCGAGATCTTCGGCAAAACCGTCGGAGTGGTGGGTCTGGGCCGTATCGGACAGCTGGTGGCCGCGCGGCTGGCGGCCTTCGGCACCCACGTCATCGCTTATGACCCCTATGTTCCGCCGGCCCGTGCCGCCCAGCTCGGTATCGAACTGCTGCCTTTGGACGATGTGCTGGCCCGTGCCGATTTCATCTCCGTGCACCTACCGAAAACCAAGGAGACCGCGGGGCTCCTTGGCGCCGGCGCGCTGGCCCGGACCAAGCCCGGGGTGATCATCGTCAATGCCGCCCGCGGGGGTCTGATCGACGAGCAGGCACTGGCTGATGCGATTCAGTCCGGCCACGTCCGCGCCGCCGGGATGGATGTCTATGCCACCGAACCGTGCACCGACAGCCCACTTTTCGGCCTGCCACAGGTGGTGGTCACCCCGCACCTGGGTGCATCAACCGCCGAGGCGCAGGATCGGGCCGGCACCGATGTCGCCGCCAGCGTGCGGCTCGCCCTGGCCGGGGAGTTCGTGCCGGACGCGGTCAACGTCGGCGCGGGAGTGGTCAGCGAGGAGGTCGCGCCGTGGTTGGAACTGGTGCGCAAACTCGGCCTGCTGGTCGGGGTGCTGGCCACCGAACCGCCGGACAGCCTGTCGGTACGGGTGTGTGGGGAACTGGCCGCCGAGGACGTGGAGGTACTCAAACTCTCAGCGCTACGCGGACTGTTCTCAACGATGACCGATCAGCAGGTGACCTTCGTCAACGCCCCGGCGCTGGCGGCAGATCGCGGGCTGGACACCGAATTGAGTTCTGCCACCGAGAGTCCCAACCACCGCAGCCTGGTCGACGTTCGGGTGGTCGCGCCGGACGGCTCGGCGGTCAATGTCTCGGGCACTCTCACCGGACCGCAGCAGGTGCAGAAGGTGGTGTCGATCAACGGCCGCAGCTTCGATCTCCGTGCCGAGGGGGTCAACCTGATCCTGCACTACTGCGACCGGGCCGGCGCGCTGGGCAAGATCGGCACCCTGCTCGGACAGGCCGGGGTCAATATCGAAGCCGCCCAGATGAGTCAGGACGCCAACGGAGACGGCGCCACGGTGATGCTGCGACTGGACCGCGACGTGCCGGCTGAGACCCGCTCAGAGATCCGCGGTGCGGTCGATGCGACCACGCTGGAAGTGGTCGATCTGTCGTGACACCCATGAAACTGGCGGTGATCGCAGGCGACGGTATCGGCCCTGAAGTCGTCGGTGAGGCGCTTCAGGTGCTCGACGCGGTGCTGCCCGATGTCGCGAAGACCGAATATGACCTCGGGGCGCGTCGGTACCACGCCACCGGGGAGGTGCTGCCCGACGGTGTTCTCGAGGGCCTGCGCGACCATGACGCCATCCTGCTCGGCGCCATCGGTGACCCCTCGGTGCCCAGCGGTGTCCTGGAGCGCGGTCTGCTGCTGACGATCCGATTTGCGCTCGATCACCATGTCAACCTGCGTCCGAGCCGGCTCTATGACGGCGTCCGGAGTCCGCTGGCCGGGGAGCCGACGATCGACTTCGTCGTGGTCCGCGAGGGCACCGAGGGGCCGTACACCGGTACCGGCGGTGCTATCCGGGCCGGCACCCCGCATGAGGTGGCCACCGAGGTCAGCCTCAACACCGCCTTCGGAGTCGAGCGGGTGGTGCGCTACGCCTTCGATCTGGCTGCCCGCCGCCGCAGGAAGCTGACCCTGGTGCACAAGACCAATGTGCTGACCTACGCCGGCCGGCTGTGGTCCCGGGTCGTCGAGGAGGTCGGTGCGGGGTACCCGGACGTCGAGGTGGCCTATCAGCACATCGACGCCGCAACCATCCACCTGGTCACCGATCCGGGACGCTTTGACGTCATCGTCACCGACAATCTGTTCGGGGATATCGTCACCGATCTCGCCGCCGCGGTATCCGGTGGGATCGGACTGGCCGCCAGCGGCAATATCGATGCCACCGGCACCAATCCGTCGATGTTCGAACCGGTGCACGGCAGCGCACCCGATATCGCCGGGCAGGGCATCGCCGACCCCACGGCGGCAGTGATGAGTGTGGCCCTGCTGCTGTCCCATCTCGGTGAGGACGCTGCCGCGGCCCGGGTGGACAAGGCCGTCGCCGATCATCTGGTCACCCGCGCCGGCGCCGCACTGTCCACCCGCGAGGTGGGCGAGCGAATCCGGGCCCGGCTGTAGGGCCCCGGCCCCTGCCCCTGCCCCTGCCCCTGCCCCTGCCGCGAGCGTGCGTGTCCGTACG
>CAZKUK010000025.1:0-3690 GCA_964555915.1 uncultured Mycobacterium sp. | reverse complement strand
GCCCCTGCCCCTGCCCCTGCCCCTGCCCCTGCCGCGAGCGTGCGTGTCCGTACGCGGACACGCCGCTGACGCGGGCGTGTCGCGCACGGTCGCGGGGGTGTTACTCGGGATCGGCCGGCAGCAGCGGGACCGCCAACACCGGGAAAACCGCACACACCGCAAACGCCACCGGAAAGCCCGCCGCCCCGATCAACGCGCCGAACAACGGCGCGGTCAACCCGGCAGTCAGTAACTGGCTGGTGTTCTGGGTGCCCAGAGCGCGCCCACTCCAGAACGGCCCGGCGAACTCGGCGATTGCGGTAAAGGCCAGACCGTTGTCGCTGACGGTGACCACCGAGGCCACCACCATGGCGGCCACACTCCAATGCGAGCCGATCGCATCGGTCAGTGCCAGCCCGGCCATCGCGACCGCTGCGGCCAGGGCGATAGTTCGGATCGGCCGCAACCGGGAGTGCACCCGGTCCGACCATCGTCCGGCCGCGATGCGGCCCAGCGCCCCCAGAATCTGGCCGACCATCACCAACGTGCCGGCTGAAGCTGGCGACCAGCCCCGCTCAGAGATCAGCCACACCAGGGCGAACGTCCACACCACGGCCTGCGGTATGACCAGCAGCACCGATACGGCGTGGATGCGCCACAACATCCCCGAGCCGAGATAGGGATTGCTCAATTGCGCGGCGGGGGCCTCATCACGCGCGGGCCGCGCCGGGTTGCGAACGCCGATCCCGCACACCACCGCCGCCACTGCGCAAACCGCGGCCGGGAATAGCAATGCCGTCCCGATGCCGTGCGACTGTGCCAGCCGTGGAATCACCAGAGCTCCGAGACCGACCCCCAGGGGCTGGGCGGTCTGGCGGATACCCATGGCCAGGCCCCGTTGCTCAGCCGGAAACCATCCGACCACCAAGCGGCCGCTCGCCGAGTTGCTGCTGGCAGCCGTCATCCCGCCGAGGAAGAGGAAGAAACCCAGCAGCGTCAGGGAGTGTGTGAGCGCGGCGGCGCCGGCCGCCGCGGCGGTGAGAGCCGAACCCGCGGCGAGCACGAACCGCTCGCCGATCCGGTCGACGACGTAACCCCACGCGATGAGGGTGAGCACCATGCCGAAGGCCGGCATCCCTGCGATCAGACCGGCCTGGGCCAGGCCTATGCCGAAGTCGATCCCCAAAGTGGGGATCAGAAAAGCCGCACCATGGATGAAGACATTGGTGCACAGCGTCGCCCAAAGCCCGATGCCCAGCATTGACCAGCGTCGGAGGGCGCTGGCCGATGCGGCATCCACAGGCTTTAGGCTTTCACGAATGCGCCTGGGTCGAATCGCCAGCCCCGATGGGGTCGCCTTCGTCAGCATCGACGGCGACGGAGTCGATGCCGCAGCCCGGGAGATCGCCGAGCATCCCTTCGGCACTCCGACCTTCACCGGGCGGTCCTGGCCGCTGGCCGACGTTCGACTGCTGGCCCCCATCTTGGCCAGCAAGGTGGTCTGCATGGGCAAGAATTACCTCGAACACATCAGGGAGATGGGCGAGGCCACCGGGCCGGCGTCGGATGACCCGGTGATCTTCCTCAAGCCCAACACCGCGATCATCGGGCCAGGAGTGCCGATCCAATTGCCCGCCAACGCCTCCCCGGTGCATCATGAGGGCGAGCTTGCCGTGGTGATCGGCCGGCCCTGCAGAGACGTTCCGGCCGGTCGCGCCGCTGACGTCATCCTCGGCTACACCATCGCAAACGACGTATCTGCCCGCGACCAGCAGAAGGCCGATGGCCAGTGGACCCGGGCCAAGGGCCACGACACTTTTTGCCCGGTCGGTCCGTGGATAGTCACCGGGCTCGACCCTTCGGATCTGCAGATCCGCACCGAGGTCAACGGCCAAGTGCGCCAACGTAGCCGAACGTCGTTGATGATCCACGACATAGGTGCCATCATCGAATGGGTCAGCTCGGTGATGACTCTGCTACCGGGGGACCTCATCCTCACCGGGACACCCGAAGGGGTTGGGCCCCTTGAAGATGGTGACACGGTCAGTATCACCATCGAGAGCATCGGGACATTGACGAACCCCGTCGTCCGGAAAGGAGCCTGATGACCGACTGGAAAGCGGATCCGGCGGTCCGGGTGCGGTTCTGTCCCTCACCGACCGGAACACCGCATGTGGGATTGGTTCGAACCGCGCTGTTCAACTGGGCCTACGCCCGGCACACCGGTGGCACGTTCGTGTTTCGTATCGAGGATACCGACGCCGCCCGCGACTCCGAGGACAGCTACTCGGCGATTCTCGACGCGCTGCGGTGGCTGAACCTGTTCTGGGATGAGGGGCCGGAAGTGGGCGGGCCGCACGGGCCGTACCGGCAGTCGGAGCGAGGTGAGATCTACCGCGATGTGATTGCAGGCTTGCTGGATTCCGGTGCGGCTTATCCGGCTTACTCAACAGCTGCTGAGGTCGAGGCGCGGCACCTCGCTGCCGGCCGGAACCCGAAGCTGGGCTACGACAATTTCGATCGCGACCTCACCGCGGCCCAACGTGCGGAATTCGACGCGGAGGGCCGGAGGCCGGTCCTGCGGTTGCGGATGCCCGATGAGGACATCAGCTGGCATGACCTGGTGCGTGGCGAAACCACATTCGCTGCGGGGACGGTGCCCGACTTCGCGCTGACCCGAGCCACCGGTGAGCCGCTGTACACACTGGTCAACCCAGTCGATGACGCGCTGATGAGAATCACCCACGTGCTGCGGGGCGAAGACCTGATGCCATCGACGCCGCGGCAGATCGCTTTGCATCGTGCCCTGATCCGGATCGGTGTGGGTGAACGCATCCCGGAATACGCGCACCTGCCAACGGTTTTGGGGGAGGGAACGAAGAAACTATCCAAACGTGACCCGCAGTCCAATCTCTTCCTGCACCGCGAACGTGGATTCCTGCCCGAAGGTTTGATGAACTACCTCGCGTTGCTGGGGTGGGGTATCGGAGATGATCGCGACGTCTTCTCTCTCGAGGAGATGGTGCGGGCCTTCGACGTCGTCGATGTGAATTCCAACCCCGCCCGTTTCGATCAGAAGAAGGCCGAAGCCATCAATGCCGAGCATATCCGCCGGCTCAGCCCAACCGAGTTCGCACACCGACTGCGCGCCTTCTTCGACGAGCACGGGCACGAAACCGGACTCGACGAAACCGGTTTTGCGGCTGCCGCCGAGTTGGTGCAGACTCGCGTCGTCGTGCTCGACGAAGCCTGGCAGCTGCTGAAGTTCCTCGATGAGGGCTCCTACCGCATCGACCCGGCCGCGGCGGCCAAGCAACTCGGCCCCGATTCGGCAGAGGTGCTCGACGCCGCTTTCGGTGCTCTAGCGGAGTTGCCGGTATGGCACTCCGAGGCGATCGAGTCAGCCCTGAAGGGCGCTCTGGTCGACAGGCTGGGGCTCAAGCCGCGCAAGGCGTTCGGCCCGGTTCGGGTGGCCGCCACCGGCGCGACAATCAGCCCGCCACTGTTCGAGTCGCTGGAACTGTTGGGCCGGGAACGTAGTTTGCAGCGGCTGCGCGAGGCCCGCGACGGAGTGAACCGGAATCTTTGATAGTCTGCTCTGCGTTGTTTCGAAGACCTGCAATAGCCGGTGCTGACCTGCTGTTATGGGAGCCCATTGGGGTATGGTGTAATTGGCAACACAGCTGATTCTGGTTCAGCCATTCTAGGTTC
>CAZKUK010000024.1:31928-45616 GCA_964555915.1 uncultured Mycobacterium sp. | reverse complement strand
CATCGCCGTGCAGCATCATCGGCACGACGGTGAACTCCCGCGGCTGGCCGTCGGCACCGACCCCGTCGATCAGGTCCTGTTTGGCTCGCACGAGCCCCTCGAGCACCGGGTCGACGGCTTCCAGGTGCGACGGGTTGGCGACCAGCGATACCTCGATGTCGTTCTCGCCGAACATCTGGATGTAGTTCCCGCTGGCACCGAGGTGGTACTTCACATCACCGGACCCGTGCGCCTGCGACGGGTTCAGGTTGCCTTCGAACTCGCTGAAGATCTGCGAGTACGGCTTTCCGACGATATTGGCCAACACGTTGAGCCGACCGCGGTGCGGCATGCCGATGACCACCTCATCGAGACCGTGCTCGGCGCACTGGTCGATGGCCGCGTCCATCATCGGAATGACCGCTTCAGCGCCCTCCAGCGAAAACCGTTTCTGGCCAACATATTTCGTTTGGAGGAAAGTCTCGAACGCCTCGGCGGCGTTGAGCTTGTTCAGGATGTACTTCTGGTGGGCGACGGGAGGTTTGTCGTGACGGATCTCGACCCGCTCCTCCAGCCAGCGTTGCTGCTCGGGTTCGAGGATGTGGGTGTACTCCACGCCGATGTGGCGGCAGTAGGCATCGCGAAGCACCGACAGCACGTCACGCAGTTTGCGGTACTGCTTACCGGCGAAGCCGTCGACTTTGAACTCGCGATCCAGATCCCACAGTGTCAGGCCGTGGGTCAGCACGTCGAGATCGGGGTGCATGCGGAACCGGTTTTTATCCAGTCGCAGCGGGTCGATATCGGCCATCAGGTGTCCGCGGTTGCGGTAGGCCGCGATCAGCTCGATGACGCGCGCGTTCTTGTCGACGATCGAGTCCGGGTTGTCGGTGCGCCAGCGCACCGGCTCATAGGGTATGCCCAGGTCGAAGAAGATCTCGTCCCAGAAGTCATCGTCGAGCAGCAGGTGGTGGATGGTTCGCAGGAAATCGCCGGACTCCGCGCCCTGGATGATGCGGTGGTCGTAGGTCGAGGTCAGCGTGATGAGCTTGCCGACGCCGAGGTCGGCGATGCGTTCGGGACTGGCACCTTGGAATTCCGCCGGGTACTCCATGGCGCCGACGCCGATGATGGCGCCCTGCCCGGTCATCAGACGGGGCACGGAGTGGACGGTGCCGATGGTGCCGGGATTGGTCAGCGATATCGTCACGCCGGCGAAATCCTCGGCGGTGAGTTTGCCGTCCCGGGCGCGGCGAACAATGTCCTCATATGCCGCGACGAACTCCGCGAACTGCATACCCTCGCAGCCCTTGATGGCCGCGACCACCAGGGAGCGCTTGCCGTCCTTACCGGGCAGGTCGATAGCCAACCCGAGGTTGGTGTTCGCCGGTGTGATGACGTTGGGCTTACCGTCGACCTCGGCGAAGTGCCGGTTCATGTTGGGGAACTTCTTGATGGCCCGCACGATCGCGTACCCGAGGAGGTGGGTGAAGGAGATCTTGCCGCCGCGGGTGCGATTGAGATGGTTGTTGATGACCACGCGGTTGTCGATCATCAGTGTTGCCGGGATGGCCCGCACGCTGGTCGCGGTGGGGATCTGCAGCGAGGAATTCATATTCCTGACGACTGCGGCGGACGCGCCGCGCAATACCTGCTTTTCCGGGCCGGCGCTCTCGGCGGCGGGGTCCGGTGCCGCTGGGGCTGTGGCGGCGGGCGCCGCTGGCGCTGTGGCGGTGGGCGCGGCCGGGGCTGCGGGCGCTGTGGCGGCGGGTGCCGCTGGGGCTGCGGGCGCCGTGGCGGCGGGTGCGGTCCGAGCCGCAGCGGCCGGGGCCGGCGTGGAAACCTTTTCGGCGGGCGTCTCGGAGGCCGCCTCCGGCACCGGGCGCGCCGGCTGACGGCGCTCGGCGGTAGCTGCCTGGGCGGTCGTTGGATCGGGTCGGTAGTCGACAAGGAACTCGTGCCAACTGCTGTCCACCGATGAGGGGTCGTCGCGGAACTTGCGGTACATCTCCTCAACCAGCCATTCATTCTGGCCGAAAGGTGAACTCGTACTGCTCACGGAGTTGCTCGCCTCGATTCTGTGCCTTCGGTGTACCCGGCAGACGAAAACTCGCGGTGCGCGCCGGGCGCGCCGCCATCTCGTGCCTACGCCACATTAAGGCTATCTCGTCGGTGGTGATCCCGACGCGGGTCGGGCTGTCAGTTCGCGGGCCCGGAGGGAACAGCCACCTAGCGTGCGCTCTCGACGGCTGCGGGCCCGTCGTCGACGGCGGGCAGCAGGTGCAGGTTGACCGGCCAGCGGTCCGGTGCCGGGCCGAACGCTTTCCGGGAGTTCGTGACGATCTTCTTGCCCATCAGCCGGTTGCCCCCGCCGCCGACTGCCGCGCCGATTCCGACCGGCAGCATCTTTCCGAATGCCATGGCGGTGCGTTTGACCGTGTATTTCTTCACGAAGTAGTGCATCAGCTTGGTATTGAGCTGTGAGACCAGCGGCAGCGGCAGCAGTTCGGCCTCGGATAACCAGGCGCCGCTGGTTCGGCCGGGTCCGAGAAGATCCCGCACCGCGCCTTTGCTGTCGTCTTCGCCGACCAGCACGCTGAGCACCAGCGTGCGGCGCCGCTCGCGTTGCTCGACGGGGATTCCGTGCACATCAGCGACCGCCAGTACAAAAGCAGCCGTGGCCTCGAGGAACACCACCGTCTCGCCGGCCACGGCGGACAGCGCGGCTAGGGTGCCGATACCGGGGAAGGCGGCTGCCGAGCCGACGGCTGCGCCGCTGGCCATCACCGCGGCCAGATAGTGTTTTTCCAGCTTGATGACGACCTGAGCCGGGGTGGCGTCGGGGTTCGAACGGCGCAACCGTGCCACGTACGCCTGGACGGCCGGCGCCTGCAGCTTGGTACTGGATTCAAGAACGTGGGAGAGCACTTTGGCGGATATGCCGGCGTTATCGGGTCGGGCCGGCACCCGCTCCAGTTGCTGCGACTTTCTGCGGCGAAACCTCATGCCGTTTCTCCCTCGGGGCCCGGTGCCGTCGGCCCGGCCTGAGCCGGATGTAGTGCCAGGCTAACGAACGCCTGCTATGGCACGTGCCGGGTCGGGGTGGCGGCGGTGACCGGTGCCTACTGACGTCTGGCTGTCCGGGCTGGATTGCACCCGTACCGGGGGCTTTTGGCGCGGCAACGTTGTACCGTCCTGGGATTTCCACTACCAGTCGGACGGAGAAGGCCGATGGCGCTGGGGTTGGCTCGATTGATCATCGCCGGCGCTCTCGGCGCCGGTGCCGTCACCGTTGGCGCGGATGTCGCGCGCGCAGACCCGCCACCGCCTCCCGTTGAGCCGGCGCCACCGTCCCAGGATCCGTCGGCCCAGGATCCGTCGACACAGGACCCGCCGATGCCGCCGGCGCCCTTCCCGGTCACTGCGTGGATGTGGCCGTCGGTCTTCCCGAAATGCTGGCCGGCCTGGGTGCCGCCCGGGGAGCCCGCACCGCCGGCCGGCGATGTTCGAATGGGAATGTTTCAGGTCCCGCTTATGCCGTGCCCGGCACCGCCGGCGCCGCCGCCCGGACAGCCGTACCCGCCGCTGCCGCCACCGCCGCCGCCGTATCCAGGGTGTAGGTGGGGCAGTGTCAGTCTCTGTGTTCCCGGTCAGGAACTCTGGGGGCCGTTGCCGCCGGGCTATTACGGGCCGCAGAGTTGGTACCCGCACTGAATCTAAGGCTCAGGGAACGACTGATTTATTCGGCGGTGCGGCTGGTCGGGGTGGTCGGTGTCGCGAAATGATCGATTCCCTGGTAGCTGTGACCCCGGCGGTGGCGCCGGGGTGTGTGCTGGCAGCATCGGACAGATGAGCGCGGGGGAGCAGCCGGCGAACCCGTGGAACACGCTCTGGGCGATGCTGGTCGGCTTCTTCGTGATCCTGGTCGACTCGACCATCGTCGCGGTGGCCAACCCCAGCATCATGGCGGCGCTGAATATCACCGACTACGACATCATCATCTGGGTCACCAGCGCCTACCTACTGGCCTACGCGGTGCCGCTGCTGCTGGCCGGTCGTCTCGGCGACCGGTTCGGCCCGAAGAACCTCTATATTGCCGGTCTGATCGTGTTCACCGGGGCGTCCCTGTGGTGTGGTCTCTCGGGGTCCATCGGCATGCTGATCGCAGCCCGCGTGGTGCAGGGTGTCGGTGCGGCGCTGCTGACTCCGCAAACGCTGTCGACGATCACCCGGATCTTTCCGCCGGAGCGCCGCGGCGTGGCACTGAGCGTGTGGGGTGCCACGGCCGGGGTCGCGACACTCCTGGGCCCCCTGGTCGGGGGGGTGCTCGTCGATCAACTCGGCTGGGAGTGGATCTTTTTCGTCAACGTGCCGATCGGCGTCATCGGCGTGGTTCTGGCTATCTGGCTGATCCCGGCGCTGGAGACTCACCGGCATCGCTTTGATGTCATCGGTGTGGTGCTCTCCGGTGTCGGTTTGTTCCTGATCGTGTTCGGGCTGCAGGAGGGACAGACGCGCGACTGGGGGGTGTGGGTGTGGGTGTCGATCGCCGGCGGCGCGGTGTGCATGGCGGTGTTCGTCTACTGGCAGTCGGTCAACCCGCGCGAACCGCTGATCCCTCTGGAGATCTTCGCCGACCGTAACTTCAGCCTGGCCAACGCCGGTATCGCCGTCATCGGCTTCGCGGTGACGGCGATGATCCTGCCGGTGATGTTCTACGCCCAGACCGTCTGCGGGCTGACCCCGACGCGGGCGGCGCTGCTGACCGCGCCGATGGCCGTCGCCACCGGGGTGCTGGCCCCGTTCGTCGGCAAACTCGTCGACCGGGCCCATCCCCGGCCGATCATCGGCTTCGGGTTCGCGATGCTGGCCATCGCGCTGATGTGGTTGTCGGTGGAGATGACTCCGAGCACCCCGATCTGGCGGCTGCTGCTGCCGATGGCCGCAATGGGAACCGGGATGGCGTTCATCTGGTCGCCCCTGGGGGCCACCGCGACCCACAACCTCCCCAGTCGGCTGGCCGGGGCGGGATCCGGTGTGTACAACACCACCCGGCAGATCGGCTCGGTGCTGGGCAGTGCCAGTATGGCCGCGTTCATGTCGTCCCGGATCGCCGCCGAGATGCCCGGTGTCGACCCGCGTGCGGAATCGGACGTGCTGAACCTGCCGCCGAATCTTCATGAGCCGTTCGCCGGCGCGATGTCGGATTCGGTTCTGCTCCCGGCACTGGTCGCGCTGTTCGGTGTGCTGGCTGCCATGTTCCTGGCGGGAAGCCCGCGGTCGGGCTCTGTCCTACAACAGATTCCGGCAGCCGCTGAACGCAGGGGAGGCTGAGTTGCGGCCCGGGCTGGTCAATCGAAGAGTACCGCCGGGTTCAGATAGCCGGTCGGGTCCAGCGCGGATTTGATGGTCCGCATGGCGGCGATATCGGCGGGTTGGCGCGACATTGCCAGATAGCCGCGTTTACGGCTGCCGACGCCGTGCTCAGAACTGACGTTCCCGCCGTGGGCCGCGATGAGGTCCATCATGGCCGGGTAGATCCGGGACTCCCGGCCTGGATCGCAGCGCAGCACGTTCAGGTGCAGGTTTCCTTCCCCGATATGCCCGAACAGGATCGGGATGGCATTTCCGGCGCACCGGCCGAGCAGTTCGGCGGACTCGGCCGCGAAGGCGGGTATCGCTGCGAGCGGAAGCGCGATATCGAATTTCACCGGTGGCCCGAACAGGCCCACCACTTCGGCCATCGACTCGCGCAGTCGCCACAACCGCTGCTGCCCGGCGGTATCGACGGCGACCGCGGGCTGTCCGTGCACCGGTAGACCGGCCAGGGCGTTCGCGAGATGTTCGGTGGGGTCCAGATCGGAGGCCAGTTCGATCAGCAGCATCCACTCGTCTGCCAGCGGTGCCGGCAGGTCGAGGTGCTCGGCGGCCAGGGTGGCGGCGCGGCCGTCGATGAGTTCTAAGGCCGCGATGGTCTCCAGGTCGCGGAGCGCCCGCCCGGCCGCCACCAGCGGCTCGAGTTCGCCAAACCCGCATATCGCGGTAACCCGTTGCGCGGGAGCGGGATACAGGCGCAAATCCACCGAGGTCAGCACCCCGAGCGTGCCCTCCGCGCCGACGAACAAGGCCGGCAGGTCATACCCGGTGTTATCCGAGCGGACCTCGGGATGCCGGCGCACCGTCGACCCGTCCGGCAGCACGATCTCCAACCCGAGGATCTGTTTGGCCATCGAGCCGTAGCGGACGGTGCGCAGTCCGCCCGCATTGGTGGCGGCCATACCGCCGATGGTGGCCGATTCCCGGGCGGCCAGGTCGATGCCCACCAGCAGCCCGGCACCTGCTGCCGCCCGTTGCACACTCGCCAGCGTCGCGCCGGCGCTCACCCGCACCTGGCGTTCGACCGTGTCGACTGCGCCCAGTCCGGTAAGCCGTTCGGTGGACAGCAGGACATCGCCGTACTCGGGCACGGTCCCCGCCACCAGCGAGGTCCGCCCGCCCTGAACCGTCACCGCCACACCGGCGTCGCGGCACAGCATCAGCACCGCGCTGATTTGCGCGGTGTCGGCGGGGCGGATCAGTGCCCCGGCCCGGCCCCGGTAGCGGCCGGTCCAGTCGACGCTGCGGGCGGCGAGCACCTCGGGGTCGGTGCTGACACCGGTGTCACCGGTAATGGACCGGAGCCGGTCGATCAGCACGGTCGTCACGGTGGTCATCACGGCTGCGCCGACAAGAACAGGAATGTCGCCAGCAGCACCAGGTGCACCAGGCCCTGCAGGGCCAGTGCGCGGCCCTGCGCCAGGGTCAGTACCGAGACGATCACCGTCAGGGTCAGCAGCACGATCTGGGTGGGCTCCAGCCCCAGGGTCAACGGCTGAGACAGCCAGATCATCACGACCGCGAGGGTCGGGATGGTCAGGCCGATCGAGGCCATCGCCGAGCCGTAGGCCAGGTTGAGGCTGATCTGAACCTGGTCACGCCTGGCATTGTTCAGTGCCGCGATACTTTCCGGGGCGAGGACCACCAGGGCGATCACGACACCGACGACGGGGTGGGGCAGACCCAGTTCGGTGACGACGCCCTCGATGGTCGGGGACAGCAACTTGGCCAGGCCCACCACCGCCACCAGGGCGATCAGCAGCAGAACGACGCTGAGCCGGGTCTCGCGTTCCGACGGGGGGTCGGCGTGTCCGTCGCCGTCCTCGTCGCGGATACCGGTGACCCGGCCGTCGCTGTCGCTGGCCACCGGCACGAAGAAGTCCCGGTGGCGAACGGTCTGGGTGAACACGAAGCCGCAATACAGCGTCAGCGATGCCACTGCGGCGAACGTCAGCTGCGAGGTCGAGTACTCCAGGCCCGAGGCGCTGATGGTGAATCCGGGCAGGATCAGACATACCCCGGCCAGGGTGACGACGGTGGCCAGGGCGGACCCCGAGCCCGAGGCGTTGAACGAGACCAGGCGGTGCCGCAGCGCACCGGCCAGCAGGCTCAGGCCGACGATCCCGTTGAGGGTGATCATGACGGCCGCGAACACGGTGTCGCGCGCGTAGGTGGCGGCACCCGGACCGCCGCCCACCATGAGCGTCACGATCAGCCCGACCTCGATCACGGTGACCGCCACCGCCAGCACCAGGGATCCGAAGGGCTCACCGACCCGGTGTGCCACCACCTCGGCGTGATGGACCGCGGCGAGCACCGCCGCGATGAGGAATACCCCGATCCCCACCAGTGTCACCGCATGGTCGTGGCGGGCCCATGTGCCGATCAGGACCAGCATCGCCAGCAGCGGCGCCAGCACCGTCCACTGAAATGTTCCGCGACGGGCCGTGGTGTCCATGGGGCCGAGGCTAATGCCCGCGTTCTCAGCCGGTATTGCCGATCAGTTCGACGCCGCCACCGTTCCAGCGGAACTTGACCACACTCTGTAGGCCCATTCCGCCGGCGAATGTCAGCGCGACGGTATCGCCGGTGCTCTGGGTGGTGTCGACCCCGTTGAACCCGTAGGTGTCCGGCACCCCGGTCGGGATGTACTTGCCCAGGTGAAACAGCACCGCCCGGGTGTTGGGGTTGGGGGCGTTGGTGTTGGCCCGGACGATCACCGCCGACAGGGGCGCGCACTCGTTGTAGTTACCCGCCACCGGTGCCGGATTCCAGCCCTGCCGGCTGCGTGGATCCCGGGGCAGCTCCGAGACGGCCTGGGCGATCGCCGGCGCGGCCAGGTTCACCGCACAGGGGTCCGGAGCCGGGAGGCTCGGCGGGGGCGGCGCGGCCTGGGTGGCGGGCTCCGGGGCGAGTGTGCTCGTAGTCGTCGGCAGCGGGGTCTTGGACACCGTCGAATCGCCCGATCCGCAGGCCGCCAGCGCGGCGGCGGCCACAAGTCCCACCGCCGACCCCAACTTCGCGGTCGTCAGCCGATCCCACAACATGTCGGCACGGTACCGTCAGCAACCCCGACGAATCGGGAGCAACGCGCACAGGCACTACACTCACAGGGCGATGACAACCCCCGAGCCACCGGCGAATACCTTCGCCGAACTGCAGATTCATCCTGACGTCCGCAGGGCCGTGGCCGATGTGGGCTACGAATCCCCGTCGCCGATCCAGGCTGCCACGATTCCGGCGCTGATGGCCGGTTCGGATGTGGTCGGCCTGGCCCAGACCGGCACCGGTAAGACCGCCGCTTTCGCCATCCCGATCCTGTCCCGTATCGACACCGCCAGCAACCGGACCCAGGCGCTGGTGCTGGCGCCGACCAGGGAGTTGGCGCTGCAGGTGGCCGAGGCCTTCAGCCGGTACGCCGCCCACCTGCCGAAGATCACCGTGCTGCCGATCTACGGCGGGCAGTCCTACACCGTGCAACTGGCCGGGCTGCGGCGCGGGGCCCAGGTCGTGGTCGGCACACCCGGCCGGGTGATCGACCATCTGGACCGCGGCACCCTGGATCTTTCGCACCTCGACTACCTGGTGCTCGACGAGGCCGACGAGATGCTGCAGATGGGTTTCGCCGAGGACGTCGAACGGATCCTGGCCGACACCCCGGAATACAAACAGGTGGCGTTGTTCTCGGCCACCATGCCCCCGGCGATCCGCAAGATCACCAGCAAATACCTGCACGATCCGGTGGAAGTGGCGGTCAAATCGAAAACCGCCACCGCGGAGAACATCACCCAGCGCTATATCCAGGTTGCCGGGCCGCGCAAGATGGACGCGCTGACCAGGGTGCTCGAGGTCGAGCCGTTCGAGGCGATGATCGTGTTCGTCCGCACCAAACAGGCCACCGAGGAGGTGGCCGAGAAACTTCGGGCCCGGGGTTTCTCCGCCGCGGCGATCAACGGCGATATCGCCCAGGCCCAGCGGGAGCGGACCATCGCCGCCCTGAAACAGGGCGGATCCGGAGGAATCGACATCCTGGTCGCCACCGATGTCGCCGCCAGGGGACTTGACGTCGACCGCATCTCGCATGTGCTGAACTACGACATCCCGCATGATCCGGAGTCCTACGTGCACCGCATCGGCCGCACCGGCCGGGCCGGGAGATCCGGGACCGCACTGCTGTTCGTCTCGCCCCGCGAGCGGCACCTGCTGAAGTCGATCGAGAAGGTCACCCGGCAGAAGGTGGTCGAAACCCAGCTTCCCAGCGTCGAGGACGTCAACGCCCAGCGCGTCGCGAAGTTCCGTGACTCGATCACCGATGCCATCGGAGCACCCGGTTTTGACATGTTCCGCCGCCTGATCGAGGACTACGAACGCGATAACGACGTCCCGACGGCCGATATCGCCGCGGCACTGGCCGTGCTGTCCCGGGACGGGGCGGAGTTCCTGATGACCGAGCCGCCACCGGAGCGCCGACGTCCCGATCGCCCGGACCGCGATCGCCCGGACCGGGATCGCCCGGCCCGCAAGGTCCGCGACGATCTCGCCACCTATCGGATCTCGGTGGGCAAAAGGCACAAGGTCGGGCCGGGTTCGATCGTCGGCGCTATCGCCAACGAGGGCGGTTTGCACCGCAGCGACTTCGGGCACATCACCATCAAGGGGGACTTCTCCCTGGTTGAGCTCCCGGCCAGGCTGCCTGCGGCGACGCTCAAAGCGCTCGGCAACACCCGGATCTCGGGCATCCTGATCGACCTTCGACCGGATCGCGGCGGGCATTCGCACCGGAACACCGGCGGGAAGCCACGCCGACGCGACCAATGACCGCCGGCGGTCAGATCGACCAGGGCGGGCTGGAAGCGGTATCCGGTGTCGACCGGGTCCCCGCCCTCACCGGCGTCCGGGCGGTCGCCGCGCTGCTGGTGGTGGCCACCCACGCCGCCTACACCACCGGTAAGTACACCCACGGGTTTATCGGGCTGGTCTACTCACGGATGGAGATCGGCGTACCGATTTTCTTCGTGCTGTCGGGATACCTGTTGTTCGGTCCGTGGGTCCGGGCCGCGGCAGCCGGCCGGGCGGGGCCGTCGCTGACCCGCTACGCGTGGCACCGGGTGCGGCGAATCATGCCGGCCTACATGGTCACGGTGCTGGCGGCCTACCTGATCTATCACTTCCGCGACGGCGGACCCAACCCCGGCCACAGCTGGTGGGGTCTGTGGCGCAACCTGACGCTCACCCAGATCTACACCGACAACTACATGTTCGCGCTCCTGCATCAGGGCCTCACCCAGATGTGGAGCCTCGCCGTCGAGGTGGCGTTCTATGTGGCGCTGCCGGTGATCGCCTATGTGCTGCTGACGGTGCTGTGCGGGCGCCGGTGGCGGCCCGGACTGCTGCTTGCCGGACTGGGTGGGCTGGCCCTGCTCAGCCCGGCCTGGATGGTGCTGGTGCACACCACGGATTTTCTGCCCGATGGTGCTCGGCTGTGGCTGCCCGGCTATCTGAGCTGGTTCATCGGCGGGATGATGCTCACCGTGCTGGCCGCCATGGGGGTGCGCGCCTACGGGTTCGTCGCGGTGCCGTTGGCGTTGGTGTGCTTCCTGATTGCCTCCACGCCAATCGCGGGGGAACCGACGACCTCGCCCGCCGGGCTGGCTCAGGCGCTGGTGAAGATGGTGTTCTACGCGGTGATCGCCACGCTCGTCGTGGCGCCGCTGGCGCTGGGTGATCACGGTTGGTACACCCGGCTGCTGGCCAGCAGGCCGATGGTCTGGCTGGGTGAGATCTCCTACGAGATCTTTCTGGTGCATCTGATCGTGATGGAGATCGCCATGGTGGAGGTGCTGCACTGGCGGGTCTACACCGGGTCGATGCCCGGTCTGTTCGCTGTCACGATGGTGCTGACCATCCCGGTGGCGTGGGTGCTGCACCGATTCACCCGGGTGCGTTCCTGACCGGGATCAGCGGCATCACGAACTCCTCGAGAACGGCCCGCTCCTCGGCCGCGTCGCGGCCGGGCACGGTCAGAAATGACGTAAGCACCCGGACCAGCCATCGGGCCCGGCGGACCGCGGCTGCCGGGTCCTCGCCATCCAGCGACAACAGGAAACCCGCTGTCATCGCCTGCACCACATCGGATTCCTCGGCCGCCTCGGCGCCCGCCGGAGTTCGGGTGAACCAGGCTGACAGGGCGGGGTTCTCGCGGACCAGCGCCAGCGCCTGGGTCAGCGCGGTGAGCAGGCGGTCCCGCGGATCGGCGATAGTGGCGACCAGATCGCCGAGTCGGTGGTTCAGCGCGCGGGCCTCCCGGTGCACATAAGCGGTGTGCAGCGCCTCGCGGTTCTCGAAGTACCGGTACAGCGTCGCCCGGGAGCATCCCGCTGTCCGGGCGATCGTGTTCATACCCGCTGCGGCCACGCCGCGCTCGGCGAATACCAGGCCGGCGGCGTCGAGGATGCGATCACAGGCGGCGTCGGCCCGTCGGGAACTCAGCCAGTCCGCCATGTCGGCTAGCCCAGCCGGACCGGGACCGATACCGGTCGGCGCACATAATTTCCCTCGGCCCAGACGATTCCGGTCTGATCCACCTCGAAATCCGGGCAGTGCGAAAGCAGTTCGGTCAACGCCACCCGGGACTGCATCCGGGCGGCGGCCGCGCCGAGGCAGTGGTGTGCGCCATGGCTGAAGGTCAGGATGTTGCGGGGCCGGCGCAACACGTCCAGTCCGGCGGCATCCGGACCGTACTGGCGCTCATCGCGATTGGCCGAGGCGTACAGCAACAACACCTTCCGTCCCGCCGGGATGACACGGCCCTTGATGGCGACATCCCGGGTGGCGGTGCGGGCCAAACCCTGGACCGGGGAGGTGAGCCGAAGAAATTCCTCGACGGCGTCCCCGATCAACGCGGGGTCTTCGACGAGGCGGCGGCGCTGATCGGGGTGCTGGTCCAGCAGTTGCACGGCGCCGCCCAGTAGTCCGGTGGTGGTGTCATTACCGCCGGCGACCATGGTGAAGGTGAAGGCGAGGATGGACAGCAATCCGTTGATATCGCCGTCGGTGCCGACCCCGGCCGCGACGAGGTGGGACACCGTATCGTCGCCGGGTTCGGTGCGCCGTCGTTCGATGAGCCCGGTGAAGTAGCCCATCATCTCCAGCACGGCTTCGCTGGCCCCGGCGACCCCGCCGGGGGCGGCCGAGGCGGCGACGATGGCCTCCGTCCACCCGTCGAATCTGGCCCGGTCCTGCTCGGGTACACCCAGATAGTGCGCCACGACCAGCGACGGCAGCGGTTTGAACAGTTCGGCGACGATATCGCCGCCGCCCCCGTCGCGCAGCCGCCGGAGTCGTTCGATGACGAACTCACGCACCATGGGCTCGACCGCCTCGACCTGCCGGGGGGTGAATCCGCGGGCGACGAGCTTGCGGAACTCGGTGTGGGCGGGCGGGTCGAGCATGACCATCGGCGGGTTGTCCGCCAGTCCGATCAACTCGAGTTCGTGGTAGTTGACGGTCAGGCCGCCCGCGGAGGAGAACGTCTCATGGTCGCGGGCAGCCGACCAGACGTCGGCGTGCCGGGAGAGCACCCAGTAGTCATCCGATGGCGAGTCATCCGATGGCCCCGGGGGGGACTCCGGGCCGGGTTGGACGTGATGGACCGGATCGTGATCGCGCAGCGCCGCGTAGCTTGGCCACGGGTCGTCCCAGTCGGCACCGGACCGCAGCGTAAACCGCACCGGATGAGACACTTTGGTCATGATGCCTCATTGGTACGACATGGCGAGCTGATTGTCAATGATGGCGCCGCGGTGCCGAGCCGGTGCCGATCCGAGTGGGCGGCGACGACCGAGCAGCGTCTGGTAACAACACCTGCCCGTAATGCGATCAAAGGTCGTAACCTCACTGGAGTCGTCCGTAAGGCTGTTGTTCGTCATCACTGTGATGCTGCGGCCGAGCCGCGCAGATTAGGAACGGGAGCACCGAATGCCGAAGTGTCCACGCCCGCTGGTCATGCTGTTCGCAGCCGTCGCGGCAGCCGGGTCTGCCACCGTCTTCGCATCCGCGCCCGCGACCCACGGTGCGCTCCACGGTGCCGGGCCGGTTGCACCCCTCGACCTTCCGTGTGATGTCGAGGACCTTTTGTGCGATAACGACAATGACCGCCTCGATGACGCCGTCGGGAACGATCCGGGGGCGCCCGACAGTGACGGTTCGACCGGTGGTCTCGGCGGCGGGAATGGTCCCGGTGGGGGTAATGGTCCCGGTGGCGGTGGTCCCGGTGGCGGTGGTCCCGGTGGGGGTAATGGTCCCGGTGGCGGTGGTCCCGGTGGCGGCGGTCC
>CAZKUK010000024.1:3977-31828 GCA_964555915.1 uncultured Mycobacterium sp. | reverse complement strand
GGTCCCGGTGGCGGCGGTCCGGGTGGCGGCGGTGGTTCCGGCGGGGGCGGCAGGAACTGAGCTCGACTCGCATCCGCGGGTCGGGGAATCAGCTAGATCAGCGCGCCCGGGTTCAGTATCCCGTCAGGATCCAGCGCGGTCTTGATACGCCGGTTGAGGTCCATCGCCTCCGGTCCCAGTTGCCCGGCCAGCCACGGTTTCTTCAACCGGCCGACCCCGTGCTCACCGGTAATGGTGCCGCCCAGGCCGACCGCCAGGTCCATGATGTCGCCGAATGCCTGTTCGGCGCGTGCCGTCATGGCGTCGTCACCTGCGTCGTAGACGATCAGCGGATGGGTGTTTCCGTCGCCGGCATGTGCGATCACCGAAATCGTCAGATCGGCCTCAGTGGCGATCTTCGCGACACCGGCGACCAGGTCGGCGAGTGCCGGAAGCGGCACGCCGACATCCTCGAGGAGCAGCGAACCCTTAGCCTCCACCGCCGGGATGGCATAGCGGCGGGCGGCGACGAACGCTTCACCCTCCACCGGGTCGGCGGTCGAAAAGCACTCCGTCGCGCCGGCGTCGGTGAAAACCCTGGCCATGAATTCGGCATCCTCAGCCCCGGCCGGTCCGCGGTCGTCGGAGGCGGCCACCATCATCGCCGCGGCACTGCGGTCGAGGCCCATCTTCAGTTTGTCCTCGACCGCGTTGATGGCGACGGAGTCCATGAACTCCAGCATCGACGGTCGGATGACGCCGGTGATGGCGACCACCGAACCGGCGGCCGCGGCCACCGAATCGAACGTTGCGACAACCGTGGCCGATGTGCGCTGCGGGGGAAGTAGTCGCAAGGTCACCTCGGTGACCACCCCGAGAGTGCCTTCACTGCCGACGAACAGTTTGGTCAGGCTCAGCCCGGCCACATCCTTCAGGCGCGGCCCGCCCAGTCGTACCGCGGTGCCGTCGGCCAGCACCACCTGCAGGCCCAGTACGTAATCGGTTGTGACGCCGTACTTCACACAGCACAGACCACCGGCGTTGGTGGCGACGTTGCCGCCGATGCTGCAGATCTCGTAGGAGGACGGGTCCGGCGGATACCACAGTCCGTGCTCGGCGACGGCTTTCTTGACCTCGGCGTTCAACAGCCCTGGCTGAACCACTGCCGTGCGGGTCACCGGGTCGATGGTGATCGCACGCATTTTCTCCGTCGACAGCACGATGCCGCCATCGACCGCTGTGGCACCGCCGGACAGTCCGCTTCCCGCCCCGCGTGTCACCACCGGGACGCGGTGGGTGCCGGCCCAGCGCAGCACCGCCTGGACCTCCTCGGTGATGGACGGCCGGACCACCGCGATCGGGGTCCCGGCGCTCGGATCCGCCGCTCGGTCGTGACGATAGGAGGCCAGGATGTCGGGATCGGTGATGACGACGCCGTCGGGCAGTGCGGCGACGAGGCCGGCGAGCGCGGGGTTCACGGGGTCAATCGTAGGCCCGGCCCCGTACCCGGCGGACGGCCCGAGGGCACCCCGAACCGGCGGCGCAACCGGGTATGGCGGTGGTGGAACAGCACGGGCACCGCTAACCGGAAGAGGGCGCCGAGTGGGACAAACCGGCCTCGCCAGCTCAGGCGGTCCTCCACCCGGCACCCGCCGGGGATGGCCGTCACCGTGCGTTCGTGTTCCCAGTGCGACTGGGTCAGCATTCTCGATCGCTCGAGAAAACGGTGGCCGGGCCCGATCTCGGCGATCGTGAGATCGTCGAAATCCACCGGTAGGAAACCGAACAGCAGCAGCCAACTGCGCCCGGCACGCCGGCCTATCGGCAGTTGGTCCAGGCTGGCGCGCTCGAGTCCGGGCGGCACCGTCATCCGCAACAGGGGCGCCAGTTCGCCATTCACACCTGCCATGTCCGTGACGTGGCGCCACACGACGTCAGGTGCGGCACCGAGTTCCGACGAGATGCTGAAGGAGTGCACCGGTGCAGTGTGCACCGCTCAGGCATCGGCGGGATTACGGTCCAACTCCCGCAGTGCGGGCACCCACAAACAGGCGATGGCGATCAGCAGCACCGGTAGCGCCAGCGCGAGGAAGGCCGTCGTGAGCCCGAAGGCGTCCACCAGCGGTCCAGCGATGATGAAGCCGACCGGGCCGGCCGCGTAGGCCATCGACGTCATCACCCCGACCACCCGGCCGCGCATCGGGGCCGGGGTGCGGGTCTGCATCACCGAGTTGTAGATCGGGCCGATGGGTCCGTAAACGGTCCCGATGATGACGGCCAACACCAGGATCACCGGCAGCGGCGGCAGAAAGGCGATCGCGGTGGCCCCGGCTCCGAACGTGGTGACCGCGGTGAGGACTGTGGTTCGCTTGCTGGCGAACCGGGACAGCACGGTCCAACTCAGGGCGCCGATCAAGCCGCCGATCGACAGCGCCATCAACACCCAGCCCAGGTGGGTGGGTTCGTCGCGATCGCTGAAGTACTTGGGGAATAACACGCTCTCCATCGGCAGGTACAAACCGGTGACGGCGAGTTCGATCAGTCCGATCGTCCGCAGCACCCGGTTGCCCCAGACGAAGCGCAGACCCTCGAGAACGCCGGAAATCACCCCTCCGGGGCGCGCATCGGGTTCGGGTCGGCCGGTGCCGTGCAGTCGCAACGCACCCATCGCCAGTATCGCGAGGGTGAATGTCGCAGCGGTGACCCACATGGTGTTGACGCCGCCGAGGGTCGCGATGAGCAGACCGCCGATACCTGGCCCGGTGATGTAGGCGAGGTTGAACACCGCCTCGTAGACACTGTTCGTCTGGTCCAGCGTCCAGTTCGCCCGGCGGGCCGCCTCCGGCAGCATCGACAGCCGCGCGGTCATTCCGGCGGGGTCGAAGAAGGCGCCGAGCGCGGCCAGCGCCGCCAGAACGGCGGTGCTCAGAACCCCGACTCCAAGTGTGAGCACCAGGGCCGGGATCGCCGCCACCGTCAGCGCCGACATCGCGTCGGCGAGTATGGCGACCCGACGCCGGCCGAGGAAGTCGACGGCGGTTCCAGCGATCAGGGTGGCGAACAGTAACGGCAGGGTGGCGGCCCCGGCGACGATCGAGGCCTCGGTGGCGCTGCCGGTGCGCTCGAGCACCAGCCACGGGTAGGCGACCATCGAGATGCCGTTACCGGCCGCGGCCAGGAACGCGGAGAACAGGATCAGCAGCGCCGGCACCCGCGACGTTCCCACCTCAAGCAGCCTAGATTCAGGAAATGACCAGCCGGACCCACCCCCGCACCGGCGAGCTGTTCGCGTCACCCGTTCCGCCCGGTTGCGGCTGGCCGGGTGATCCGGCCACCGCGGTTACGCCGGTCGCCCACGATGGCGGGCAGGTGGCGGAACTGGCCGCGGCGGCAGCTGATATCAGCACCCTCGATGCCGCCATCAGCGTCTGCCGGGCCTGCCCCCGGTTGGTTGGCTGGCGTGAGGAGGTCGCCGTTGTCAAACGGCGCGCCTTCGCCGAGGAACCGTACTGGGGCAGACCGGTGACCGGCTGGGGGTCGCACCGACCGGCGATTCTGATTTTGGGTCTGGCGCCGGCCGCGCACGGCGCCAACCGCACCGGCCGGGTCTTCACCGGCGACCGATCCGGTGATCAGTTGTTCGCGGCCCTGTACCGGGCCGGGCTGGTGAACTCGCCGGTCAGTTCGGATTCCGCAGACGGGTTGCGGGCCAACGGCATCCGGATCAGCGCGGCGGTGCGTTGCGCCCCGCCCGGCAATACCCCGTCTGGGCAGGAACGTGCGACGTGCGCGCCGTGGCTGGACGCCGAGTGGGGGCTGCTGCGCGGCTCTGTCCGGGTGATCGTCGTGCTGGGCGGCTTCGCCTGGCAGGCCGCGCTGCGGCTGTTCGCCGATGAACTCCCCGGCGCCAAACCGAAGTTCGGCCACGGTGCGGTCGCCCGGATACCGTCGGGCCCGCTGCTGCTGGGCTGCTACCACCCCAGTCAGCAGAATATGTTCACCGGCCGGCTCACCCCGGCGATGCTGGAGACGGTGCTGTGTGAGGCGGCCCGGCGATCCGGACTCAAGGGCTGAGCCGGATCACCGGGATCGGGCGGGCAGTCCGGGCCTGGTAGTCGTTGTAGCGGTCGGCGTTGTTGGCGTTGACCATCCGCCACAGCCGCGGATAGTCCGGGTCGTCCGGCAGCACCGCGGCAGCGGTGACCGGGAATCGCTTCGGGCCGATGTTGATCTCGACGCCCGGCGCAGCCTTGAGGTTGTGGTACCACCCGGGTGCCCGGCTGTCGCCGCCGTTGGACGCGACTACCAGATAGTCGTCCCCGTCGCGGGCATAGGACAGCGAGTTGGTTCGCGGCAGACCCGTCCGGGCTCCGACGGTGTGCAGGAGCAGGCTGTTCGGTGCACCCGGGATGCGATGTCCGATCCATCCGCGGGTGCGCCGGTACACCGCGTCGTGGGTGCGCACGAACAGTCGCAGCGCCGTGTCGGCCGGGGTTGGTTGTGGCTCGGCGCTCATATCGATCCCTCCAGTGCGTTGCGCAGAATTGCGCCCGTGGTCTCCCGGTCAGGGTCGCGGCGCAGCACCATGCCCTTGACGAAGGACAGTTTGTCGCCGTCACGGCGCGGAATCACGTGCACGTGGATGTGGAACACCGACTGCATCGCAGATTTGCCGTCATTGATCGCGACATTGTTCCCGGTTGCCGCCAGACCTGAAACCCGAGTGGCCTGAGCGATCCGCTGACCGACGGCCATCATGCCGGCCAGGGTGGGGGCGGGGGTATCGGTGAGATCGACGCTGTGCACCTTCGGGATGACCAGGGTGTGGCCGCGGGTGAATGGCCGGATATCGAGGAAGCCGAGGAACTCGGCGTCCTCGTACACCCGGACGGCCGGAGCGGACCCGGCGACGATCTGGCAGAACACGCAGGCCATGCGCCCACCGTAGCGGGTGCGGCGGCGGCTACGCTGCCGTGGGTGGACGCCACCGATATCGCCTTCGCCGGCGCCGCCGAGCAGGCTCGCATGCTCGCCGCCGGCGCCATTTCCGCGCCGGCCCTGCTGGAGCTGTACCTCGACCGGATCACCCGGGTGGATCGGGAACTGAGGTCCTACCGGGTGGTGCTGGCCGATAGCGCCCGCCGCGAGGCAGCCGCCGCCCAGGCGCGCCTCGACGCCGGCGAACGTCTTCCGTTACTGGGCGTACCGATCGCGATCAAGGACGATGTCGACGTCGCCGGTGAGTTCACCTGTTTGGGCAGCAGTGCCTACGATCAGGCCGCCACCGCCGACGGTGCGGTGGTCCGCCGGCTGCGGCAGGCCGGGGCCGTGATCATCGGAAAGACCTCGGTGCCGGAAATGATGCTGTGGTCGTTCACCGAGACGCTCGCCTTCGGTGCCACCCACAATCCCTGGGACCTGGCCTACACCCCCGGCGGCAGCAGCGGCGGCAGCGGGGCGGCGGTCGCGGCGGGGCTGGCCCCGATGGCGCTGGGCTCCGACGGTGCCGGTTCCATCCGCATCCCGGCGAGTTGGTGCGGGTTGTACGGCCTCAAACCCCAGCGCGACCGGGTTCCTATCGCTCCGCACGATGACGCCTGGTGCGGGCTGAGTGTCAACGGTCCGCTGAGTCGCACGGTGGAGGATGCCGCGCTGTTCCTGGACGTCACCAACACCGGCAAGGCACCCCGCGGCGGGTTCGTCAAGGCGGCCGCGCGCAACCCCGGACGGCTGCGAATCGCGTTGAGCACCAGGCTTCCGCTCGCCGTCGTGGCCCGGGTCGGGCGCGCCCAGCAGCGAGCCCTGGACGGGCTGGAGGCATTGCTGCGCGATCTCGGCCACGAGGTGCTGTGGTGCGACCCGGATTACCCCGCCTGGGCGATGTACGGCCATGTGCTGCCGCGAATGTGGCGCGGGGTGTACGAGGACGTACAGAAGCTTCCGCACCCGGAGCGGCTCGAGCCGCGCACCCGCGGGATCGCCCGGCTGGGCAGCCTGGTCTCGGACCGTCAGATCGCCAGGATCCGGGCCGCGGAGCCGACGCTGACGGCGCGGGTTCAATCCATCTTCGACGATTTCGATGTGCTGATCACACCGGGCACCGCGACCGGACCGTCCCGGATCGGGCAGTACCAGCGCCGGGGCGGCGTTGCGACGCTGACCCGGGTGGCCTCCCGGGTGCCGTTCAACGTGATCTTCAACGCCACCGGCCAACCCGCCGCGGCGCTGCCGTGGGCACTGGACCGCGACAGCCTGCCGGTATCGGTGCAGCTGGTCGGCCGGCCCTCCGATGAGGCGACGTTATTGGCGTTGAGCACGCAGATCGAGTCCGCCCGTCCGTGGGCGAACCGGCGGCCGCCGGTCTCATGAACGCCGGCTTCGATATCGAGTCGTCCGGGCTGCTGGACGGCTTGACCGGCGAGGCACGCGCGCAACGCGCCGCATTGGTGCCGTGGTTGCTCGACCAGGGCATCACCGTCGAGGAAATCCGAGACTCCTTCGCCCCGATGCTGTTGCCCGCAGGCCGGGCCCTCGGCGACGACCGCTCCTCGGTGACGGCCCGCCAGATCAGCGAAGAGGTCGGCCTCGATCTCGGTGAGCTGACCCGGTTTCAGCGGGCCGGTGGGCTGCCGCAGGTCGAGAACCCGGACGTGCCGGCATTCACCCGCTCCGACGGTGATACCGCGGTCCACATCAGGAAGTTCCTTGACCTTGGATTTGACCCCGAGCAGATGTTGACGGTCGTGCGGGTGCTGACCGAAGGGCTCTCGCACGCCGCGGAGGCCATGCGATCGGCGGCGTTGGCCGCGATTCTGCACCCCGGCGTCACCGAATTGGAGATCGCCAAGACGTTCCAGGCACTGGTGGAGACCGCCGCTCCACTGATCGGGCCGATGATTCAGGACATGCTGCTGGTGCAGCTGAGGCATGTGGTCGAGACGGAAGCGGTCGATGCCCGTCAGCGTGCCGAGGGCGCCCCGCTGCCCGGAGCCCGGCCGGTGGCCGCGGCGTTCGCGGATCTGGTCGGGTTCACCAGGCTCGGCGAGGAACTGCCGCCCGCGGAACTGGAACGGCTGGCCAATCGGCTGGGCGAACTGGCCCGGGACCTGGTGGCCGCGCCGGTGCGGTTCATCAAGACGATCGGCGACGCGGTGATGTTCGTATCACCGGACACTGCGGCGCTGCTGGATGTGGTGCTGGCACTGGCCCACGGCGCCGAGGCCGACGAGTTGCTGCCCCGGCTGCGGGTCGGCGTGGCTTACGGGCCGGCGGTCAGCCGGGCCGGTGACTGGTTCGGGAGTCCGGTCAATGTGGCCAGCCGGATCACCTCGATCGCCCGGCCGGGGTCGGTGCTGGTGTCCGGGACGGCCCGCGGGCAGGTCGGCGACGACCCGCGGTTCCGCTGGTCTGCCGCCGGTTCCAAACGGTTGAAGGGCATTACCGATCCGGTCGAGGTGTTCCGGGTGCGGCGAACGGCAACAGACCCGGCTCAGGTCTGAGCGGCTGTCCCTCAGCGCTGGCGGAGAATCGCCACCCCGCCCCCGACCAGTGCCGCGACCAGGAGAACGACGGCCCACAGGGGGGTGACCAGCCACCACACCAGCCCGGCAGCGATCAGGACGGGGGATACGGCAAAGAGGGCCATGGCCGGATGCTGCCGGACCACATCCCGGGCCGCACGGGCACGATCGGGATCGAGTTCATTTCCTGCCATTCGCCCATTATCGGGTCTTCGGGGGTTCCGGCGTGCCGGTTCGGCCGCAGTCGGTTCCCGGATCAGCGGTTCGGTCGGCGACGGCCCACCGTGCTCAGCAGTGCTCCGGTGAGCGCCCCGACCAGATCGGCGAGCCAGTCGTAGATGTCCGCTCCGGTGCGACCCGGGGTGGCGGCCTGCAGCATCTCATCGGCCATACCGACGCCGGCCACGAGTACGACCGCGAGGGCGATTGCCCCGGCCGCCCCGGCCGCGGTGGACGGCGGACGCGACAGGCGCAGGGCGCTCGCCGCCAGCCATCCGCCGACGGTGTAGGCGATGACATGGCTGACCTTGTCCCCGAGCAGGAAAGCCGCATCGGGAATCTCCTGCGGGGTGCGTGCTGAGAGCCAGAGGATTCCGGCCGCCCAACAGAGCAGCGCCAGCCACAGCAGGCTTGCCCGGGTGCGGCGCGGCATCGGATCACCAAACACCGCTGCCGCGCCGGTGTCCAGCCGATCGGACTCGTGGCACCGGCGGCGTCGTCGTCATCAGGCCCGGGTCATCGCCCAGTACGCGCCCTTCCGGGCCATGAGTTCGGCGGGGCTGCCCTGCTCGATGATCCGGCCGCCGTCCATCACGACGATCAGATCGGCATCGCGGATGGTGGACAGCCGGTGCGCGATGATGAAACTGGTTCGCTGCCTGCGCAGTTCGGTCATCGCCTGCTGAACCAGCAGTTCGGTGCGGGTATCCACCGAACTGGTCGCCTCGTCCAGGATCAAGAACTGCGGGCGGGCAAGGATCGCGCGGGCGATCGTGATCAGCTGCTTCTCGCCGGTGCTGAGGTTGGTGCCGTCGTCGCTGACCCGGGTCTGGTAGCCCTTCGGAAGGGTGCGGACGAATTGGTCCACATGCGCAGCGCGGGCCGCGGCGACCATCTCCTCCTCCGTGGCTCCGGGGCGGCCGTAGGCGATGTTCTCGGCGATGGTGCCGCCGAAGAGCCAGGGTTCCTGTAGCACCATGGCGAACCTCGCCCGGTGCGCTTGCCGGCTCACCGTGGTGATGTCGACGCCGTCGATCAGGATCCGGCCGGTGTCGACGTCATAGAACCGCATCAACAGGTTCACCAGGGTGGTCTTACCCGCCCCGGTGGGCCCGACGATCGCCACCGTGCTGCCCGGTTCGGCCGTTAGGGACAGCTCCTCGATCACCGGTGTGCATGACTCGTACCCGAAGCTGACGGCGCAGAACTCTATCCGGCCGCCGCGGGATCCCGACTCCTCGATGGCGCCGGGGGATATGTGGGGGGACTCCTCGGAGGATTCCTCCGGCTCGTCGAGGAATTCGAACACCCGCTCGGCGCTGGCCACCCCGGACTGCAGGGCGTTGTACATACCGGCGATCTGGGTGAGCGGCTGGTTGAACTGCCGCACGTACTGGATGAACGCCTGAACGCCGCCCAGGGTCATCTGGCCGGTAGCCACCTGCAGGCCGCCGACGACGGCGACCGCCACATAGCTGAGATTGCCGATGACCATGGTTATCGGCGACACCAGCCCGGAAAGGAACTGGGCCCCCAGGCCCACTTCATAGACCTCGGAGTTGAGGTCGCGGAACTTCTGCTGGGCCGCGGTACGGTGCCCATAGGTCTTGACGACGGTGAAGCCGCTGTACGTCTCCTCGATATGAGCGTTGAGCCGGCCGGTGTTGGCCCACTGGGCGATGAACATCTTCCGTGAGCGGCGGGTGATGGCGCGGATCGCCAGCAGCGACAGCGGGACCGTCGCCACCGTGATCAGCGCGAGCAGCGGCGACAAGACCACCATCATCGCCAGTACGGCGCAGATGGTCAGGACGGCGGTGAACAACTGACTGATCGTCATCGAGACCGAGTTCGCGATATTGTCCACGTCATTGGTGACCCGGCTCAGCAGTTCGCCCCGCAACCGAGAATCGAAGTAGGACAGCGGAAGCCGATGGATCTTGGTCTCCACATCTGCGCGCAAGGCGGTGATGGTGCGTTGAACGATGACATTGAGAATTCGCGCCTGTCCCCAAATTAACAGTGCGGCAAGCAGATACATCAAAAGAGCCAGCAGTAGTGTGCGGCCGACGGCGGGGAAGTCGATGCCGACTCCGGGTATCACGTCCATACCGGAGACCATGTCGGCGAAGGTGCCGTCCCCGCGCGCCCGGGCGTCGGCGATCGCCTCGGCCTTGGTGATGCCGGCGGGCAGTTGCCGGCCGATGACACCGTTGAACAACAGGTCGGTCGCGTGGCCGAGGACGCGGGGACCGATGACTGACAGCATGATTCCGCCGGCGGACATGGTCAGTACCGCCACGGCCGGCCAGCGATACGGGCGCAGCCGCGCCAGCAGTCGCAGCGCCGACCCGGTGAAGTCCCGCGAGTCGTTCAGGCCCGGGCCGGTCGGCATCGCGCGCGATCCGACGCGGGCCGGCGGGGTGGTCATGGGCGGGTCCCGGCCATCGACTGGGAGTCGACGAACTCCGCATACGGGGGGCAATTCCGGAGCAGTGTGCTGTGGGTGCCGATCCCGGCCACCCGCCCGCCGTCGAGGACGACGACCTGATCGGCCTGGATCACCGTCGACACGCGTTGCGCCACAATGAGCACGGTTGCCTGCGCTGAGACTGTCCGCAACGCCGCACGCACTTGTGCGTCGGTATGCACGTCGAGTGCCGATAGTGCGTCGTCGAACAGGTAGATCGTCGGCCGCCGGATAACCGCGCGCGCTATCGCCAGCCGCTGACGCTGACCGCCGGAGAAGTTGGCGCCGCCCTGTGCCACCGGCATATCCAGTCCTGCTGGATGTGCGCGGACGAAGCCGTCGGCTGCCGCCACCCGCAGCGCCTCCCACATCTGGGACTCGGAGGCGTCGGCGCGGCCGATGCGCAGGTTGTCCGCGACCGTGCCGGAGAACAGATACCCCCGTTGAGGCACCAGGCCCACTGCGGACCAGAGGTTCTCGGGGTCGTAGTCGCGGACGTCGACACCGTCGACCATGACAGCGCCCCCGGTGACGTCGTACAACCGGCAGATCAGTGCTACCAGGGTGGATTTCCCCGAACCGGTGCCACCCACGATCGCGGTGGTCGTTCCCGGTGAGCAGTTCAATGAGACGCCGTCGAGCACCGGCCGTTCGGCGCCCGGATAGCGGAATGCGACTCCTTCGAGCCGCAACGCTCCACGGACGCCGGTGTCCGGGTGTCGTGGCTCGGCCGGGGCGGAGATCGCGCTGTGGGTGTTGAGTACCTCGGTGATCCGTTCGGCACAAACCGAAGCCCGGGGCAGCATCACCAGGAGCATGGTGGCCATCAGCACGGCCATCAGGATCTGCATGAAATAGGACAGGAACGCGATCAGCGAACCCACCTGCATCTGCCCGTCAGCGATACGAAGACCGCCGAACCAGATCAGCGCGACACTGGATATGTTGATGGTAAGAGTGGTCACCGGCAGCATCAGCGCTTGCCAGCGTCCGGCGGTCAGGGCACTGTCGGAGACGGCCCGGTTGGCCACGGCGAAGCGATCCCGCTCGAAGGGCTCCCGGGCGAACGCTCGCACCACCCGGATCCCGGACAGCTGTTCCCGCAGCACCCGGTTGATACCGTCGATCAGGTGTTGCATCCTGCGAAAGACAGGCAGCATGCGGGACACGATGAGGTAGTTGGCGATCGCCAGGACCGGCACGCTGACCAGCAGTAACCAGGACAGTCCGGCATCCTGGCGGATTGCCATCGCGATACCACCGATACACATGATCGGTGCTGTGATGCCCGCGGTCGCGGTCATCTGGACCAGCACCTGAATCTGCCGGACATCATTGGTGGTCCGAGTCAGCAGCGACGGCGCGGAGAACTGCGCGGTCTCGCGCTCGGAGAACCCGATGACCCGGTCGAATACCGCCGAGCGTAGGTCGCGTCCCAGCCCCATCCCGGTTCGGGAACCGTAGAACACCGCGCCGACCGCGCACGCACCCTGCAGTCCGGTCACGGCCAACATCACCAGACCCAGCCGGCCGATCAGGCCGGTGTCTCCGACGGCCACCCCCTCGTCGATGATTGCGGCGTTGACGGTCGGCAGATACAGCGATGCCAATGTGCTGAAGGTCTGAAACACCATGACCGCGACGACGGGCCAGCGGTACGGCCACAAGTATCGCCGCAGCAGCCCCAGGAGCATTTCGTTACTGTCCCACACCGCAATGGAGCGGCAAACTTGCTGTTCAACCGGTGTGTCGGGGGGGTATTCGGCGGCTGGCGCTACAGTGCATGCTGTGGGAAACAGGCATACCGTGAGATTCAGCGGGCGCGTATGACGGCGGTGGGCAGGTTCACGGCGGGTGTGGCCGCGCTGGCGGCCGCCGCTGCGCTCGGGGCGTGTTCGGGTGATGTCGGCGAACAGCCGCAGTCACAGTCGCAGCAGCAGGATTCGCCGGTCGGCACCGACGGTGTGCACGGGCCCATGTTCCCGGAGTGCGGCGGCATCAGCGATGAGGTCATGGCCGAGCAGACTCGGGTCAGCGGTCTGGTCAAGACGGCGGTCAACTCGGCCGGCTGCCAGTGGCTGGTGGCCGGCGGGATCCTGGGCCCGCATTTCTCCTTCAGCTGGTTCCGCGGGAGCCCGATCGGACGTGAGCGCAAAACCGAGGAGCTGTCCCGGGACAGCGTGGAGGACATCACCATCGAGGGCCACAGCGGGTTCATCGCGGTGGGAAGTTCCCCCATGCTCGGGGACCACCTGTGCGAGATCGGAATCCAGTTCAACGACGATTTCATCGAGTGGTCGGTCAGTTTCGCCCAGGAGTCCTACCCGCCGGCCTGTGACGTGGCCAAGGAACTGACCCGGCAGTCGATTGTGAACGCCAAATGAGTCGGCCTTCGGGTCCACGCTGGGCGGCGGCAGCGGTGGCGGGGATCTCCGCGCTTGCGGTCCTCGCCGGATGTGCCCAGACCGTGGACGGCGCTGCCCTCAGGGCCGGCACCAGCAGCACCGCCCGGAACGACAACTCCGCGAAGCAGTACCCCAATCTGCTCAAGGAATGTGATGTTCTCACCTCCGATGTGCTGGCCAAGACGGTCGGGGCCGATCCGCTGGACATCCAGAGCACGTTCGTCGGGGCGATTTGCCGCTGGCAGGCCGCCAACCCGGCCAGCCTGATCGACATCACCCGCTTCTGGTTCGAGCAGGGCAGCCTCGAGAACGAGCGCAAGGTGGCCGAATACCTGAACTACCAGATAGAGAGCCGCGCCATCGCGGGCGTGCCGTCGATCGTCATGCGCACCGGTGAGCCCGCCGGCGGCTGCGGAGTAGCCAGCGATGCCGCAGGGGTGGTGGGCTGGTGGATCAACCCGCAGTTGCCGGGTATCGATGCTTGCGGTCAGGCAATCAAGCTGATGGAGCTGACACTCGCCACCAATTCCTAGCCTCCGATTCCTCCTTGGCGCGGTGACGTCCAGGGTGACGTGTCCAGGTCCCACACCCCAAGCCCGCGTCGCCAGGGCCGAGGCCAGGCTGGGGTACCGGTAATTTGCCCACCTTTGCGCGACAACGGTCTCGGCGCCGGTAGTCGGGTGGTTCCGGACGTGGAACCCTGTCGTCATCGCGGCACGTGGAACCCTGTGGTCATCGCGGCACATGGAACCCTGTCAACGTCGCCTCGCCGGGCTTGAGGCCGGCCCAGGTTTCCGGCACCCGGAGCACGGCAATACCCGATGTCGGGAACTTCGCGGCGATGGCCTCGGTGGCTTTCCGGTCGCTGCTGCCCTGCTCGGCCAGCCCCAGCGCGACCTGGCTGACGGTCGGTTCGTGGCCGATGACCAGCAATGTGTGCACCTCATCGGCGACCTGATTGATCTCCTCGAACATCGAACCCGGAGTGGCGCCATAGAGTCGGTCCAGAAAGCTGACCGGGGCCTCGACCCCGGTGCGCTCCAGGGTCTGCCGGGTGCGGATCGCGGAGGAGCACAGCACCGAGTCGATCTCGCCAACGTTGCCGCGTAGCCAGTCACCGGCCATTCCGGCCTCCCGGATACCGCGCGGAGCCAATGGCCGGTCATGGTCGGCCACCCCGTCGGGATAATCGGATTTGGCATGTCGCATCAGCACCAGGGTTCTCACCCGCCCCAGGTTAGGGCACATGCCGATCGGCGTCCCCGGACTTGTCGGACGCCCGCCATACACTCACGACGACCACCAAGCGGACGGCCGGAAAGGAACGTCGAAAGTATGAAGTTCCTGCACACAGCAGACTGGCAACTCGGCATGTCCCGGAGGTTCCTCGATGCCGAGGCCCAGGCCCGCTACTCCGCCGCCCGCCGTGATGCAGTCGCTGCACTCGGCCCCCTGGCCCGCGAGACGGGGGCGGAGTTCGTGGTGGTCGCCGGCGATGTCTTTGACGCCAACCAACTGGCGCCGAAGGTCGTCAGCCAGTCGCTTGAGGCGATGCGCGCGATAGGCGTACCGGTTTACCTGCTACCGGGCAATCACGACCCGCTGGACGCATCTTCGGTTTACCGGAGCGACCTGTTCGTCAGGGAATGTCCCGACAACATCACCGTTCTCGACCGCGGCGGGGCGTTCGATGTGCGCCCGGGTGTGCAGATCCTCGCCGCGCCGTGGCGGTCCAAGCGGCCCACGGCCGATTTGACCGCCGCGGTTCTGGACGGACTCCCGGTGGACGGGACCGCCCGGATCCTGCTGGCCCACGGTGCTGTCGATGTTCTCGATCCGGACCCGACCAATCCCGCGCACATCCGGATGGCTGGGCTCACCGCCGCGTTGAACCGTTCGGCGGTGCACTATGTGGCTTTGGGGGACAAGCACTCCCGAACTCAGGTCGGCGACAGCGGCCGGGTGTGGTACTCGGGAGCGCCGGAGGTGACCAACTACGACCACATCGAGACCGACTCCGGGCATGTGCTGGTGGTCGACATGGACCTCGAGGACCCGAAGCATCCGGTCACGGTCCTCTCCCGCAAGGTGGGCGGCTGGCGGTTCTTGACCCTTCACCATGAGGTCAACAACAGCCGCGACCTCGCCGACCTCGACCTCAACCTCGACCAACTGGCCGATAAAGACCGTACCGTGGTCCAACTGGCGCTGGTCGGGACGCTGACGGTCACCGACGGCGCCGCGCTGGATGCGCTCGTGGACAAGTACACCAGGCTGTTCGCCTGCCTGGACTACTGGGACCGGCGCACCAATCTCGCCGTGATGCCGGCGGATGGCGAGTTCGACGATCTCGGGATCGGCGGGTTCGCCGCCGGAGCGGTCGATGAACTGCTGGAGGTGGCCCAGTCGGGACAGGACAGGTCGGGGGCCGCCCGCAACGCGCTGGCCCTGTTGCTCCGGTTGAACCAAGGTAGCGTCGCGTGATCCTGCACCGGTTGCGGCTCAAGGACTTCCGCGGCGTCTCCGATCGGGAGCTCAATTTCCCCGACCGGGGTGTGGTGGTCGTGTGCGGTCCCAACGAGATCGGCAAATCCTCGATGCTCGAGGCGCTCGACCTGCTGCTGAACTATCGGGACCGGTCGAACCATCGCGCTGTCAAGCAGGTGAAGCCGTCCTACGCCGATGTGGGTGCCGAGGTCGAGGCTGAGATCAGCACGGGCCCGTACCGATTCGTCTACCGCAAGCGGTTCCATAAGAAGCATCGAACCGAGCTCGAGGTCATCGAGCCCAAGCACGAGAGTCTGACCGGCGACGAGGCGCACGAAAGGGTCGAAGCGATCCTGGAACAGACCCTCGATACCGGGCTCTGGGATGCCCTGCGGGTGTGGCAGTCGACATCCACCCAGGTGGTGGACCTTTCCGGCTGCGACGCACTGTCCCGGGCACTGGATGCCGCCGCCGGTCAGGCCGCGGCGTCACCCCCGGGGTCGGACCCCCTGCTGATCGACCGCATCGAGGCCGAGTACCAGCGCTACTTCACCGCGACGGGTCGGCCGTCCAAGGACTACAGGGCCGCCGCGGACCGGAGGAAGGCCGCCGGGGTCGAGGTGGAGAGGTGTCGCGCCGCGGTCGCCGAGGTAGACGACCGGATTACTCGTCACGAGGATCTGACCGCGAGCCTGCAGTCGACCGAACAGACCCTGACATCGGCCACCGAGCGGATGGAGGCCGCGAGGGCGGCGCACAACGTCCTCGCCGATCTGCGTGACCAACTGAACCAGGCTCGCCTCGCCGCCCAGACGGCCGCCACCGCCAGCGCGACCTCAGCGCTGGCCAGCGGTCAACGCCAGCAGTTGGTATCTGATGCCGAACGGCGCGCCGCCACGCTGACCGCACTCCGCGATGGCTTGATCACGGCATTAGAGCAGGAGGCCGATGCCCGGCGGTCGGCCGATGACGAGGCCGCGGCCGCCGAACTTTCGGCGGCCGCACTGCAGACCGCCCAGCAGCGTCTCGATGCTGCTCGCGACAGCGCGGGAATGTGCGCGGCCAGGGAAGAAGCGGAGCGGCTATCGGCGCGGCTGCGGCGTATCGACGACGCAGGCAGGCAACTGACATCGTTGACCGAGCGTCTGGCCGGCATAACCCTCACCGAAGAGATGCTCGCAGAGATCGAGCGGGCCGCAGTCTCGGTCGCGCGGCTGGCGGCCCAAGTGGACGCCAACGTCGGAACCGTCGAGTTCACCGCGTCGGCCGACCTTGGCATCACCGTCGATGGCGAACCGCGGACGCTCGCCGCCGGTCACCTCTGGGCCAGTCCCGCCTCGGCGGAGGTGGCAGTGGAAGTTCCGGGCGTATTGACCGTGCGGATCGCCCCCGGCGCCAATGCGGTGAAACTGCAGACGGATCTGATAGCGGCGCAACATGTTCTGCGGGAGGTCCTGTCCGCGGCGGGGGTGGGCGACCTTGCCGCGGCGCGCGAACTCGACCGGCATCGCCGCACGGTCGCCGCAGATATCGAGCAGGTGAAAGCAACCCTTGAAGTGCTCTGTGACAGCGACGATATCGCGCAGCTCAATGCCCGGCTGGCTCAACTGCGCGCAGACCTGTCCGGGACGACGGGTGCCGATGTTGATGCGCAGACGGCGGCAGCCGAACTGTCCGCCGCCGATGCCGGTCTGAGCGCTGCTCGGGCCAACGCCGAAGCGGCACGGAACTCGGCCGCCGCCGCAACCGCGACCCTCGCAGAGAAGTCCACCCAGGTGGCGCTGCTGCGCGACCGGGTTCGCACCGCCGAGGGCGAGTTGCACGCGGTCCGCGAGCAACTGGTGACGTTACGCACCGCCGTGACCGACGAAGCGGTCGCAGCCCAGGCCGCGGCCGACGCCGAGGCGCAATCCCGCGCCGACGCCCAAGCGGCAGCGCTGGCCGAGCGGTACGCCAACGCCGACCCCGATGGTGTCGAGGCTGAGCTGATCCGGGCCGCGCAGACAGCCGATGCCATCTGCCACGATCGCGACGGCATCAAGCTCGAACTGAACAACCTGACGGTAGAACTCGGTGTGATGGGCAGCGAGGGCCGTCAGGGCCGGCTCGACGAGGCCGAGGCTGAACTCGAGCGCGCGATCGCCGAGCACGTCCGCCTCCAGGAGCGGGCGGATGCGGTCGAGCTACTGCGCGACACGATGATTCGGCATCGCGATAATGCCCGACAGCGATACGTCGCGCCCTACCGCAATGAATTGGAACGGCTCGGGCGCGAGGTCTTTGGCCCCACCTTTGAGGTGGATATCGACACCGGTCTGACCATCTGCAGCAGAACGCTCAGCGGCCGCACCGTCCCGTTCGAGTCGCTGTCGGGCGGCGCCAAGGAGCAGTTGGGCATCCTGGCTCGCTTGGCCGGTGCGGCGCTGGTGGCCAAGGAGGACACCGTGCCGGTTGTCATCGACGATGCCCTTGGATTCAGCGACCCGGACCGACTAGCCAAGATCGGCGCGGTGTTCAACGTGGTCGGCGACCGCGGTCAGGTCATCGTGTTGACCTGTACCCCAGGTCGCTACAACGGCGTCCCCGATGCAGATGTCATCGACCTGACCGCCTGACTCCTCCTCGGGCGCGGGGCGCCCGCATCGTCGTCAGTCGGTGTTGGTGGGCCTGACTCCTCCTCGGGCGCGGGGCGCCCGCATCGTCGTCAGTCGGTGTTGGTGGGCCTGACTCCTCCTCGGGCGCGGGGCGCCCGCATCGTCGTCAGTCGGTGCCCAGCGCCAGCACCTCATCGAAACCCTCGACAAGGCAGTCGTAGAACGCGTCGAAGTCCGGGATCGCGCCGGTGTCGACGTCGATACCGAGCGCGCAGGTGTCCACGTAGGTCAGCAGGGTCACGTTGACCGCCGAGCCGATCGTGGGACCGAAAGCGTACTGCACCCGCACCTTCGCGCCCGCGAGGTACACCGGCACCGGCACCCCGGGCACATCGCTGGCCAGGAAGTCCACCTTGCGCAACACCGAGCCGATGTACCAGCGCGGCATCAGGTTCATCGCACCGGCGATGATCTGGATATAGGGCGTCGACTTCTCGTTGCGCGCCCGGTTGGTTCGTTCGTGGGTCTGGCTGATCCGCTCCGCCGGGTCGGCCAGACCCACCGGAACATCGAAGCGCGCCAGGGTGATGTGGTTGCCGCCCATCTCATCGCCGTCCTTGCGGACACTGATCGGCATGGTCAGGTGAAGGTCGGCCACGGTTACACCGTGTTTCTCGTGGTAGCGGCGCAGACCACCGGCGATACCGGCAACGAATGCGTCGTTGAGCGCACCCCCGCTGCGGTGCGCGGCCTGTTTGAGGGTGCCCAACGGCACCTCATGCACCCCCAGCTTCCGGACCAGCGTGCGGTCCTTCATCAATGGCGATCCGGTCGCGGTGACCGGCCGCGTAGTCCGGTACACCGAAGCCGCCAGTTCACCGGCCGACGCCGCCGTCTGCAGCGGCCGCCGGACGGCGTCCAGCAGCAGTTTCGGCGCCGCTCCCAGTACGCCGCTGACACCTTTACCGAGCAGGCCCAGGTCGTAGCGGACGATCTCGGCGTAGTCGCTGAGCACCCCGCGCTGATGTACCTCCGGCTCACCGGTTTTGGTCCGCACCTCATCGCGGCTGCGCGGTGTCGCAGTGAGGTCGAATAACGCCATCGCGATCTGCACCCCGCCCACCCCGTCGGTGAGGCCGTGGTGAAACTTGCACAGCACCGCCGCACCGCCGTCGTCGAGCCCCTCGATCAGGGTCGCTGTCCACAGCGGCCGCGCGCGATCGAAATCCGACATGGCCGCGACGCGCGCCATCTCCAGCACACCCTCGAGGTTTCCGGGGTCGGGTGCGCTGACTCGCCGCAGGTGGAAGTCGAGATCGAAATCGGGGGCGTCCTCCCACCGCGGGGGTGCGGGAGCCGGGCTCTCCACCACCCGCTGACGCCAGATGGGCAGGTCCTGCGATAGCACCATGAACCGGTCGCGCACGACATCCCAGTCCGGCGAGCCATCGAGCATGATCACCGTCACCACCGTGGAGCGCAGCCGCGGATCGGACTCCATCGCCCAGGTGAATGCATCGGTCTGGCTCATGAATTCGGTCATCGTGTTTCCACGCTACGGCCGTGCCGTGGCCCGAGTCATCACCCGGAATCCAACTGGTGACTTTCTTCCCTTCGGCCATTGGCACAATCGGGGCATGACCCTGGGTCCCAAACGCCGCCGCGCCCACGACAAGCTGGCCGCGCGGCCCGGCGTACGGGCGGTGCGCCGACCGGTTGTCCCGGCCGGGGACGAATCTTTCGACCTTTATTACGTGCGCACCGGCCCACCGGGCCGGCAACCGTTGGTGATCGTTCCCGGCGGCCCCGGGATGGCCTCGATCGGGCACTATCAGGGGCTGCGCCGGCGGGCTCGCGAAGCCGGTCTGGACGTCATCATGGTCGAACACCGCGGCGTGGGCATGTCACGCCACGACGGCGCCGGAGCCGATTTGCCCGCTGCGGCGCTGACAATCGAGCAGGTGGTCGACGATATCGCCGCGGTCCTCGATGCTGAGCAAGCTCGGACCGCCGTGGTCTACGGCACCTCCTACGGCAGCTATCTGGCCGCCGGTATGGGCGTGCGCCACCCGTCCCGGGTCGCATCGATGATCCTCGACTCGCCACTGCTCAACCGCGACGATATCGAAGTCGTCCGACGTGAGCTGCGGGACCTGCTGTGGCACGGTCACGATCCGGCCACCGCCGACCTGGCCGAAAAGGTCCGTCGTCTGGCTGATGACGGCGCCATGACGCCGGCCGACGCCCAGCTTGCGGCGACACTGTACGGCTTCGGCGGCGCCGACCTGCTGCACCGGCTACTTGATCTGCTCCTGGACGAACGACCGTTGCTGTGGACGACGATGAGCCGCATCGGACAGGCGGCGTCCCGCAAGATGCCGTACCGAAACGAAGCGGACCTGGTCGGGCCGATCGGGTTCCGGGAACTCAACTTCCACGGTGTTCCGGATGGTCTGCCGTTGGATCCCGCCGTCGCGATGCGCCAGTCCGCCCCCGCCGAGCCGCCCCCTTTCGAGGGTGAACCCTTCGACCTCGTCGCGGCGATGCCGGATTTTGACTGGCCCACCGTGGTGGTTTCCGGCGGCCGGGACCTCACCACACCGCCCGCTGTCGCCGACCGGATCGCCGAACTGATCCCCGGTGCCGCGCTGGTGGTGTTACCGACCGCCGGGCACAGCATCTTGGACACCCGGGAGCAGGCTGCCCTGCGTATTGCCGCCGACGTCCTCGCCGGCCGGTCAGAGGACCTGCCCGCCGCCGGAGCGGATTTGGACGAGCTTCCGATCCGGCCCGAACTGTGGCTGATGGGGTCGGCCATCGAGGTGGCCGCGCGCATCGAGGCGGTGCTGCCGGGTGCACTCCAGCGCCTGCTGCCGAGGCTGGTGAACGGCGCTACTTCATGAAACCGATTGCGCTGTAGTTCAAGTCACCCAGCCCAGCCGGACCGAAGTTGGCCAGGTTGGACCGCACCGCCAGGTTTCCCGGTGATTGGAACAACGCCAGGCTGAACACCTCATCCCAGAGCAGCGCGTCCACTTCGTTGGCCAACTCGCGAGCCTTGGCCGGGTCCAGCTCGTCGAGCACTTCCTCCACCTTGGCATCGATCTGCGGACTGGAGATTTTGCCGAAGTTGCTTTCGGCGCCGGTGGTGAAGATCTGGTTGAGGCAGCACAGCGAGAAGGCATCGCCCACCCAGGAGAACTGGGTGACATCGAAGTCGCCGACGCTGACGTGATTGGAGAAGAAGCCGTTGGCCGGTTTGACGTCCAACTCCATCTTGACCCCGATCTGGGCCAGGGTGTTCTGGGCGACCTGCGCCACCTGGCGCCCACTTTGGGAGTCATAGAGCACATTGCGGATGACCAGCTGTTTGCCGTCCTTTTCGCGGAACTGGCCGTTCAGTGTCCAGCCCAGTGCGTCGAGTTCGGCTTTGGCCTTCTCCGGGTCGTAGCCCACGACCGCGCTGTTGTCCCGGTAACCCTCCTGCCCGGCCACGAAAATGTGGTTACCCAGCGGCACCGGGGTGTCCACCAGGCCGCGCTGGCTGACGTTGACGATCGCCTGACGGTCGATTCCCTTGGCGACCGCCTGACGCAGGGCCTTATCGGCCAGGATCGCCCCGGGCGCACCATTGAAGGTCAGGTGATACCAACTCGGCCCGGGCGCGCGCCTGATCGAGATACCCGCGGTGCGCTGGGCGATGGTCAGCTCATCGAGGGAGGCGACGCCGGTGGCGTCGATGGTGTTGTTCTGCAACGCCGGAATCCGTGCTGCGTCATCGAGCACCAGGTAGGTGAAGGTATCCAGCAGCGGCGGGGTTCCCCACCATTTCGGGTTGCGGGTCAGCGTGATCCGCTGCGCGGTGCGATCCACCGAGGAGACCATGAACGGCCCCGCCGAGGGTCCGGGCTGATCGAGCTGACCCTTATTGAACGTATCCGGATCGCTGGTCATGCTCTTGGGCAGCAGCATCGTGTTACCGGCGAACATGCCGCGCCATTCCGGGTAGTGCTGCGCGAAGGTCACCACGGCCTGCCGGTCATCGACACCACGGGTGACTGACGCCACCCGGTCCGACCCGTTGGGGGAGGCGATCGCGAAGGCCTTGTCCCTGCCACTGGTGGCGTTGATCTGTGCGGCGATGTCTTCCCAGGTGATGGGGGTGTCGTCCGACCAGGTGGCTTCGGGGTTGATGGTGTAGGTGACGACCTGGGGGTCGGTCGCGGTCAATTCGACGCTGGTGAAGTAGTCGGTGTTGACCTTCATGGTCCCGTCTGGGGCGACGATGAAGGCGCGCGGCATGGTGGGCCGCAGCAGTGAGGCGGTATCGGCCTCATTGCCGTCGATATTGAGGGTGTTGAAATTCGCCGGTAGGGCGCCGATCGACAGTCGCAGGTTTCCGCCCTGCTGGAGGGTGGCCGGGTCTTGCGGGTTGATATCGCTGACTCCGCCGAGTTCGGCGTTACCACCGACCGGGGCGCCCGACCGGTTGCCGGCCGAGCAACCCGCCACGGTCAGCGTCACCGCCGCGAGCAGACACAAAATCGCCCGTGCGCGCCGTGATGAGTGCGATTGAGTGTCTGCTCGCCGAAGGGTCACAGGGCCGATGCTAGCGGCGGGAGGGATCGGGTTGGGGGATCGCGGCGAGCAACCGCCGGGTGTACTCATTGCGCGGGTTGCCGAACACCTCGTCGCTGTCGCCGTATTCGACGATCGCCCCGCGGTACATCACCGCCACCTGATGGGCCAGATGCTTGACCACCGAGAGATCGTGGGAGACGAACAGATAGGACAGGCCGAACTCGCGTTGCAGATCCAGCAGCAGGTTGATGATGCCGGCCTGGATCGAGACGTCCAGCGCCGAGACGGGCTCGTCCAGTGCCAGGATCTTCGGCTGCAACGCCAGCGCGCGCGCTATGCCGACACGCTGCTTCTGGCCGCCGGAGAACTCCTGCGGGTACCGACTGGCATCGGCGCGCCGCAGGCCGACGATGTCGAGCAGCTCGGCCACCCGGGCATGGATGCGACCCTTCGGGAAACCGTTGGCCGCGAGGGGTTCGGCGAGGATGTCGAAGACCGGCATCCTCGGGTCCAGGGCGGCCACCGGATCCTGGAACACGACCTGAAGATCGCGGCGCAACTCGCGGCGCCGGGTCGCGGTGAGCGTGGCGACGTCGTTGCCGAGCACCTCGACGGAGCCGGACTGTGGTGCCCGCAACTCCAGGATCTCGTGCAAGGTGGTGGACTTGCCTGATCCCGACTCCCCGACGATGCCCAGCGTCCGGCCCTGATACACCTCGAAACTGATCCGGTCGACGGCGCGCACCTCACCGATCTGCCGCCGAAACACCACCCCCTTGGTCAGCCGGTAGGTGCGGGACAAGTCCTGGACCCGCACCACGGTTCTCGGCTCGGGCTCATCGGCCACCGGCGGTTCGACGGCCACCCCGTAGATAGCGGCCGCGCTGCGGCCGGTCACCTGATCGGTGCGGATGCAGGCGGCGGCATGCCCCGGTCCGACGTCCACCAGGGCAGGTTCGGCGGCTCGGCACTCGTCGAGGGCCAGCGGACAGCGGGGCGCGAACGGGCAGCCCGGTGGCAGGGAGATCAGCGACGGCGGCGCGCCCGGAATCGGCACCAGCCGCTCACCGCGCGGTGCGCCGAGCCGGGGTACCGAGCCCAGAAGCCCAGCGGTGTAGGGCATCCGGCGATCGCCGTAAAGCTGCTCGACGGTCGCCACCTCCACGGCGCGACCGGCGTACATCACCAGCGCGCGGTCGGCGAACTCCGCGACCACACCGAGGTCGTGGGTGATGATCAGCACCCCGGCCCCGGTGGCGTCCCGGGCGGTCTTGAGCACGTCGAGGATCTGCGCCTGCACCGTGACGTCGAGTGCGGTCGTCGGTTCATCGCAGATGATCAGGTCGGGGTTGTTGGCGATCGCGATGGCGATCACCACACGCTGGCGTTCGCCGCCGGACAGTTCATGCGGGAAGGCTCTGGTTCGCCGCTCGGCCTGGGCGAGGCCGACCAGTTCGAGCAGCTCCACTGCTCGCCGGCCGGCCTCGGACTTGCTCACGTCCGGGTGGTGCACCCGGATCGCCTCGGCGATCTGTGCCCCGACCGGGTAGACCGGGGTCAGCGCCGACATCGGGTCCTGGAACACCGTGCCGATGCGTGCGCCCCGGATCTTGGACAGACCGGCATCGGACATGCCCAGCAACTGCTCACCGTGGAGGGTGGCCGAACCCGATACGGTCGCGTACTCGGGAAGCAGACCGATCACCGCCATCGCCGCCGCCGATTTGCCCGAACCCGATTCGCCGACCATCGCCACCACCTCGCCGGGGGCGACGTGGTAGCTCAGTCCGCGAACGGCGTGCAGATCACCGCCGTCGGTGGGAAAGGTGACCGTGAGGTCGGTCACCTCCAGGAGGTTGGCGGTCATCTCCGTGCCCGCCGGCGTCTCGGGTGCGCGCTGCCCGGGTCGAGCGCATCGCGCAGCCCGTCACCGGTCAGGTTGGCGCACACCAGGATCAGGACCAGCACCCCGGCCGGGACGAGGAAGACCCACGGGAAGGTCGTCGCCGACTTGGTGCCGTCGGCGATCAGGGTTCCCAGGGACACATCCGGCGGCTGGACGCCGAAACCCAGGAAGCTCAGCCCGGTCTCGGCCAGGATCGCCACCCCGACGGTGAGCGCGGTGTCGATGATCAGGATCGACGCCACGTTCGGCAGGATATGGCGGGCGATGATCCGTCTGTTCGGCACACCCATGTACCGGGCAGCCTGCACGTATTCCCGTTCCCGGAGGCTCATCGTCAGGCCCCGGACCATACGTGAGCTGATCATCCAGCTGAACCCGGCCAACAGCACGATCAGCAGCGCGATATTGGCCGAGTTCTTGGTCTGCGGGGTGATGATCGCGATGAGGATGAAGCTCGGCACCACCAGCAGCAGATCGACAATCCACATCAGGGCGCGGTCGCGCCAGCCGCCGAAATAGCCGGCGATGGAGCCGACGGTGGCGGCGATGACGGTGGAGATGACCGCTACGCACAGGCCGATCAGAAGTGACTTCTGCATCCCGCGCAGCACCTGGGCCAGGACGTCCTGGCCGATGGCGTTGGTGCCGAGCCAGTGCTCGGTACTGGGCGGGGTCTGCAGCGCGTAGAAGTCGATCTCAGTGTGGGAGTACGGCAGCAGCGGTGGCAGCGCGTAGCAGGCGACGAACAGCAGCACCAGCACGGTCAGGGCGGCCACCGCGAGCCGGTTGGAGAGAAACCGCCGAGCGATCAGCGTGCGGCGGGAGACGAACTCCTGCTCGGCGCCACTCGCGTGCTCTGTCGTGGTCATGTCACCCGCACCCGGGGGTCGAGGACGGCATAGATGACATCGGAGAGCAGCCCGGCCATGAGCACCATCGCGCCGGAGAACACCGTGATCGCGGCAACGATATTGGTGTCCTGGGTGGCGATACCCTGCACCACCCACTCGCCCATACCGTGCCAGCCGAAGATTTTCTCCACGAACACCGCCCCGGTGACAAGGGCCGCGACACTGTAGGCGAACAGCGTGGCCATCGGGATCAGTGCGGTTCGCAGGCCGTGTTTGAACAGAGCCTGGCGCCGGGTGAGGCCCTTGGCGCGGGCGGTCCGGATGAAGTCCTGTCCGAGCACGTCGAGCATGGCATTGCGCTGATACCGGCTGTAACCGGCGATCGCAAGCAGCGCCAGGGTCATCGTCGGCAACACCAGGTGCTGTAACCGGTCGACCAGCTGATTCCACGCACCGCCTGCGACATTGGGCGAGGTTTCGCCGGTGTACTCGAAGATCTGAGCCCCCGCGGCGGTGTTGACCTGTAGCGCGCCCAGGATGAGCAAATTGGCCAGGACAAAAGTGGGCGTGCTGATGATCAGCAGCGACAACATGGTGACGACCCGGTCGGAGAGCCGGTACTGCCGGATGGCCCCCCAGGCCCCTACCACCACCCCGATCACCGTGCCCAGTACGGAGCCGATCAGCAGCAGTCGCAGGCTCACCCCGATCCGGCGCCACAGTTCCTCGGAGACCGGCTGCCCGGCGACGGTCGTTCCGAAGTCGCCGCGGACAGCGCCGGAAACCCAGTGTGCGTAGCGCAGGGGTATCGGTTTATCGAGGTCGAGTTCGGCGGCCTTGGCGTCGATCACTGCCTGCGGCGGGCGCGGATTGCGTTGCAGCAGGCTGTCCAGCGGGGCGAACGAGTAAGAGGTCAGGGTGAAGGTCAGAAACGAAGCCAATGCCAGCAGCACCGCATAGTTGAGCAGCCGGCGTGTCAGGAACCGGACCATCAGGTCAGGGTAGGGGTGGGACCGCACTCGGTCGCTCCCACGCGCCGAGCAGACACAAAGTCGCGCGAAAAAGCGGGCGCGGATGCGAGTTTGTGTCTGCTCGCGGGGTGCCGGGTGCGCCCCGGGTCCGTTCCGGGGGCGCCCCGGGGTCCGCACCGGCCCGGCTACGATCCGCTGCATGAGCGTCACAGACGAATACCTGGCCAACAACGCCGAGTACGCCAAGACCTTCTCCGGCCCGCTCCCTTTGCCGCCGAGCAGGCATGTCGCCGTCGTGGCGTGTATGGACGCCCGGATGGACGTCTACCGCATCCTCGGTCTGCGCGAGGGGGAGGCGCACGTGATTCGCAATGCCGGCGGGGTGGTCACCGATGACGAGATCCGCTCGCTCGCCATCAGCCAACGACTGCTCGGCACCCGCGAGATCATCCTGATCCACCACACCGATTGCGGGATGCTGACCTTCACCGACGACGAGTTCAAACGCGATATCCAGCGCGAGACCGGGATTAAACCGGAATGGGCGGCCGAGTCGTTCGCCGATATCGAGGAGGACGTCCGCCAGTCGCTGCGGCGTATCGAGGCCAGCCCGTTCGTCACCTTGCACACATCGTTGCGCGGTTTCGTCTTCGACGTGGCCACCGGGAAGCTGACCGAGGTCACCCTCGATTAGCTCGGTCGGCTCAATCGGCTCAACCGGCTCCGGTGGCTCGGCGAGATCGAGACCACTCGCGGGCCACGGCATTCCACAGCCGCGGGGCGATTTCGGGAGGAATCGCACGGGCCGCCCGAGCCACATCCTTGATTGACAGCCCGCAGTCGGCGCCGCTACGGTTCCCAGTAACAAGGTAAATATGGCTTATTTGACCAACTTTACGAGGAACTTATGGAACGGCTGCTCGAGGGCCCGGCTCCGGGGCAATACGAACTGAGTCACCTGCGCTCGCTGGAGGCCGAGGCGATCCACATCATCCGGGAGGTGGCCGCCGAGTTCGAACGTCCGGTTCTGCTGTTCTCCGGGGGGAAAGACTCGATCGTGATGCTGCACCTGGCGATCAAGGCCTTCGCCCCCGCCCGGCTGCCGTTCCCGGTAATGCATGTCGATACCGGGCATAACTTCGACGAGGTCATCGCGACCCGCGACGAGCTGGTGCAACGGCACGGCCTACGCCTGGTGGTGGCCAGCGTGCAGGATGACATCGACGCGGGAAGGGTTGTCGACAACGGCCCGTCGCGCAACCCGTTGCAGACGGTGACATTGCTGCGCGGTATCGCCGAGAACCGTTTCGACGCCGCATTCGGTGGGGCCCGGCGCGATGAGGAGAAGGCCCGGGCCAAGGAACGGGTTTTCAGCTTCCGTGACGAGTTCGGCCAGTGGGACCCCAAGTCCCAGCGGCCCGAGCTGTGGAATCTGTACAACGCCCGGCACCGTAAGGGTGAGCACATCCGGGTGTTCCCGCTGTCGAATTGGACCGAGTACGACATCTGGGCCTATATCGGCGAAGAGGGCATCGGCCTGCCCGCCATCTACTACGCGCACCACCGCCCGGTTTTCCGCCGCGACGGCATGCTGCTGGCCGTGCACGAATACCTGCAACCGACAGCCGGCGAGGAGGTGTTCCGGACCGCAGTCCGATTCCGCACCGTCGGTGACGTCACCTGCACCGGGTGCGTGGAGTCCACCGCCGCCAGTGTCGAGGAGGTCATCGCCGAGACGGCGGTGTCCAGGCTGACCGAACGCGGTGCCACCCGCGCCGACGATCGCATCTCCGAAGCCGGTATGGAGGACCGCAAGCGGGAGGGTTACTTCTGATGAGCGCTTGCGCGAAGAAGCGAGGGTTCTGATG
>CAZKUK010000024.1:0-3877 GCA_964555915.1 uncultured Mycobacterium sp. | reverse complement strand
TTCTGATGAGCGCTTGCGCGAAGAAGCGAGGGTTCTGATGGGCGGGTTGCTGAGGATTGCCACCGCCGGCTCCGTCGACGACGGTAAGTCCACCCTGATCGGCCGGCTGCTGTACGACTCCAAGGCCGTCATGGAGGATCAGCTGGCCGCAGTGGAGCGCACATCAAGGGAACGCGGTAACGACTACACCGATCTGGCCCTGGTCACCGACGGGTTGCGCTCGGAACGTGAGCAGGGCATCACCATCGACGTGGCCTACCGCTACTTCGCCACGGCGCGGCGCAAATTCATCATCGCCGATACCCCCGGCCACATTCAGTACACCCGCAACATGGTCACCGGCGCCTCTACCGCGCAACTGGTGATCGTGCTCGTCGACGCGCGCAACGGGCTACTCGAACAGTCCCGCCGGCACGCGTTCCTGGCCTCGCTGCTCGGGGTCCAGCACATGGTGCTCGCGGTCAACAAAATGGACCTCATCGACTGGGACCAGGAGCGGTTCAACTGGATTCGTGATGAGTTCCATGCTTTCGCCGCAAGGCTGGACATCCATGATGTGACCACCATCCCGATATCGGCGCTCGGTGGCGACAACGTAGTCACGAAGTCGGCTCATACTCCGTGGTTCGAGGGGCCTCCGCTGTTGAGCCATCTTGAGGATGTCTACATCGCCGGGGACCGAAACCTCCTCGACGCCCGGTTCCCGATCCAGTACGTAATCCGTCCTCAGACACGTGCCCATGCCGACCATCGCAGCTACGCGGGCACGGTCTCCAGCGGAATTCTGCGTCCCGATGACGAAGTCGTGGTGCTGCCCAGCGGCAAGACCAGCCGCATCACCGCGATCGACGGGCCCGAAGGAGCGGTGGCGGAGGCCTTCCCGCCGATGGCGGTCTCGATCACCCTGGCCGACGATATTGACATCTCCCGCGGGGACATGCTGGCGCGTCCGCAGAACCAGCCATCGGTGACCTCGGAGTTCGATGCGACGGTGTGCTGGATGGCCGACACCGCTGCGCTGGAGCCCGGCCGCGACTACGTCATCAAGCAGACCACCCGCAGCACCCGCGCCCGTGTCACCGCGCTGAACTACCGCCTCGATGTCAACACCCTGCATCGCGATATGAGCGCCACCGCCCTGAAGATCAACGAACTGGGCCGGGTGACCCTGCGTACCCAGGTGCCACTGTTGCTCGACGAGTACACCCGCAACCCGGCCACCGGTTCGTTCATCCTGATCGATCCGGACACCAACGTCACCGTCGCGGCCGGAATGGTCCGCGACACCGTGCCGGCGGCGAGTCGCGGCTCTTCGCCGAACACCGTGCGGCACCGGTCCCTGGTCGGCGACCGGCTGACCAAGGGCCGCACCGTGTGGTTCACCGGGCTCTCCGGTTCGGGCAAGTCCTCAATTGCCGTTCTGGCTGAGCAGATGCTGCTGGAACACGGCAGTCCCGCCTACATCCTCGACGGGGACAACCTGCGCCACGGCCTCAACGCCGACCTCGGATTCTCGATGGCCGACCGCGCCGAGAACCTGCGCCGGCTGGCCCACATCGCCACCCTGATGGCCGATGCCGGGCTGACGGTGCTGGTCCCGGCGATCAGTCCGCTGGAAGAACACCGGGCCCTGGCGCGCAAGGTCCACACCGATGCGGGTATCGAGTTCCTGGAGGTGTTTGTCGACACGCCTCTGTCCGATTGCGAGCGTCGCGACCCCAAGGGTCTCTACGCCAAGGCCCGGCGGGGCGAGATCACCCACTTCACCGGTATTGACAGTCCCTATCAGCGGCCCAAGAACGCGGATCTGCGGCTGACCCCGGAGCGCGGCCCGGCCGAGCTGGCCCAGCAGGTGATCGACCTGCTGGAATCCCGGGTGTGACCGATCACGAGCTGGCTGCGCGGTTGGCGGCCGGGGCGGGGAGGCTGTTGGTCGGGGTGCGGGCCGAACTCGCCGACGCGACGCCCGCGCAGCGCAGAGCCGAGGGCGACAAACGCTCCCACGCGTACCTGATCGGGGAGTTGGCGCGGGCCCGGCCGGCCGATGCGGTGCTCTCGGAAGAGGGTGCCGACGACCCGGTCCGGTTACGCTCGCCGAGGGTGTGGATCGTCGACCCGCTCGATGGAACCCGCGAGTTCGCCGAATCCGGCCGCGAGGACTGGGCTGTGCACGTCGCCCTGTGGGCGGATGGCGACCTGGTCGCCGGGGCGGTGGCATTACCGGCCTGCGGCGTCACCCTGGCCACACCGGCTGTTCCGGTGCCACCCGATCTGCCGGCGACGCCGCGCATCGTGGTCTCCCGCACCCGCCCTCCGGCTGACGCACTCCGGGTTCGTGAAGCCGTCGGCGGTGAGCTTGTCCAGATGGGATCGGCCGGGGCCAAGGTTGCCGCTGTCGTGCGGGGCCACGCCGATATTTACGTCCACGCCGGGGGCCAGTACGAGTGGGATTCGGCGGCCCCGGTAGCGGTGGCCCGCGCCGCCGGATTACATACCTCGCGGATCGACGGCACCCCATTGCTCTATAACCAGCCCGACCCGCTGTTGCCTGATCTGCTCGTCTGCCGGCCCCGCTACGCCGACCCGGTGCTCGACGCACTGCGTTGACCGGTGCTCGACACACTGCGTTGATATCGCATCGGGCAATCACAGCTAGCCGCTCAGATACCCAGGGATATCTCAGATCGGATTGCGCACCACGTGGATGCGCCACGCCGGGATCGACTGCCCATGGGACTGTCGGCATTCCACAAAACGCGTTTGAGCATTGTCTTTGCCCTTAAGATCGGCCCAGTTGGCGCTGCCCGTCCGCGACCTGACTAATTTTCTTCGCGAGAAGTTTGCGCTCAGCTAATTCTCAGCTATCCTCAGAAGGTCAGTGTTTGACGTTCGACCCACGTACCGGAGGAATCCAATGCAAATCTCACTTCGTTCCCAGTTGATCGCGGGTTCCACTGCCGTCATCGGGGCGAGCGCCATCGCCATGACTCCGGTCACCAGCGCTCACCTCAGCCTGCCGGCCCTGCAGGCACCGGCCTCCGCCGTGCAGGTCGCGATGGCCGCATTCTCCAGCCCGCTCGCTCAGCTTTCTCAGACCCTGATCCAGACCTCGACGTACCTGCTGAACGGCGACGCAAATCCGCTAGCCGCGACGAGCTGGGCCTTCTCCGGGTTCCCAGGCTCGGGGTCAGGGTCGCAGGGTGGCCTTCCGGTGCTGCCCGCCGGCCTGGCGGTGCCGGAGGCTGGTGGCTACTCGTCGGTCGGTCTGCTCCCGCAGATCATCGACGACGCACTGCCGATCATTAGCCAACTGGGCTACAACGGCTCGGAGTACCTGAACGCCACCTTCACGTCCCTGGGCCTCGCCGGCGTCCAGCTGGGCAATGGCGTCATCGGCGCCATCGAGGACCTGTTAAGCCTGGACATCACCGGAGCGATCGAGTCGCTCGTCACCGCCGTCTCCCAGGTCGGCAGCACTCTGCTGAACGCGGGCGGCTTCGTCCTGACCGGTGTGGTGAACCGGCTCACGGCTGTGGTCGAGACCACGGTGGAATTGGTGCCGCTCCTGCTCGGCTCCACTCTGAATCAGCTGGGGGCCGTCGCGGCCTCGGTCGGGGCGGTTGTCACCAACTTCGTCGATGCGTTCAGCAGCGGCACCCCGATCGAGAGCGCCTGGAACGCTCTGGTCGACGGTCTGCTCGGCCCGTCCGGTATCCCCGGCACCCTGAACAACCTGACCATCGGTGCGGGTGTGCAGACCGGTCCGATCACGACCCTGGACCAGTCCGATATCGAGGCCAACTTCGCGCCGAGCATCCGTACCGTGGTCCAGGGCGGCGTCAAAGCCATTGCCGGAGCGCTGGCCACCCCCGTGGTC
>CAZKUK010000023.1:0-45667 GCA_964555915.1 uncultured Mycobacterium sp. | reverse complement strand
GCACGCCGGTCCGCCGGACAGCGTGCACCACCCGCGGCCAAGACCGTTCGGGCCGAAACCGAGCAGAACTCACTACTGCTCAGTAATCAGGAACGGTTCGCATGTGCCATCAGACCGCTGAGGGCAGGTCCTCCGTCATCTGCCGGTGCGGGGTACGCCGCCGGCACGTGTGCGGGGTCGCGCTCGAGAGGGTTTCGTCGATTTCTTTTTGCCGACCGGGTCCGGTGTCATCAGGTGTACGGCGTGTTCGATGACCAGGTCGAGATCGTTGCCCAATGAGCCGGACAGCCATTGTTCGTTGAGCTGTGTTGTGGCACCGGCATAAATCGCCGCGGCAACTTCGGCGGCGACACGGTCTGATGTGGGATCGTCCCGCTGCCGTACGGCGAAGATGTATTCGCGGAGTTCCTGCTGGGCTGCCGCCCGGAGTCGCACCAGGACCGGATTGGTCGGAGCCGTGGCGAACAGGATTTGGCCATGCCGCGGATCGGCGGCACTGAAGTCGAGAACCGCCCGCATTCCGCTTCGCAAGCGAGCGCGGTCATCGGGCAGATCGGCGGTGGCCGCAGTCAGGAGGCGACGCAGGTCGGCGTAGACCATGTCATAGAGAGCACCCATCAACTCATCGGTATCAGCGAAATTCTCGTAGAAGTAGCGATGGTGCAGCCCGCTCTCGCGACATACCGCCCGCACCGACAACGCAGCCTCGCCGCCGCTTCCGAAAAGTTCAAAGGCAGCGTGTAGTAGCAACGTCTTACGGCCGGCCCGGCGGTCCTCGCGGGACATCCCAGCCCATCTCATGGTGGCCGCCACCCGTCGAGTGTAGCCGGGCTGGCAAACCCGCGGCGGCAGACGCGGGTGTGCCAGCCGTCAGCTGCTCAGTCAGCGCCCAGGATCTGCTCGGCGGTCAGGACGTCTGTGAACGGAAATCAACTCAACGTCTCCTCCGGACTTTCTCTGGCGCTGGGCAGTCGTGCGCCATCGCACCCCAGTTCGCCGGGGTGTTCGTACTGCGTCCCGCGCGACCCGGTGGGGCCGACACCGCGGATGGCGGGGACGCCGCCCACCCGGATGGCTAAGCTGCCCGCTGTGATCTCCCGGATGTCCGAGCTGTTCCTGCGCACGCTGCGCGACGACCCCGCCGACGCTGAAGTTCCCAGCCACAAGCTGCTGATCCGGGCCGGTTACATCCGCCCTATCGGGCCGGGACTGTACAGCTGGCTTCCGCTGGGCCTGCGGGTGTTGCGCAATATCGAGTCCATCGTGCGGGAGGAGATGGTCGCCATCGGCGGCCAGGAGATCCTCTTCCCCGCGTTGCTGCCGCGCGCTCCCTACGAGACCACCAACCGCTGGACGGAGTACGGGGAGGGGGTTTTCCGGCTCAAGGACCGCCGCGATAACGACTATCTGCTGGGCCCCACCCACGAGGAATTGTTCACTCTGACGGTCAAGGGTGAATACAGCTCCTACAAGGACTTTCCGCTACTGCTGTTCCAAATCCAGACTAAATACCGGGACGAGGCCCGGCCCCGGGCCGGCATCCTCCGCGGTCGCGAATTCGTCATGAAGGACTCCTACTCCTTCGACGTCAGTGACGACGGGCTGCGGGAGGTCTATTTGGCGCACCGCGATGCGTATCAGATGATGTTCTCGCGCATGGGCATTCGCTATGTGATCGTTTCCGCGGTGTCAGGCGCGATGGGCGGTAGCGCCTCCGAGGAGTTCCTGGCCGAAAGCGAGGTCGGCGAGGACACCTTCGTGCGCTGCCTGCAATCCGGCTACGCCGCCAACGTCGAGGCGGTGACCACCGCGGCGCCCGAACCGCTGCCGACCGCCGGTCTGGCCGACCCGGAAATACATGACACCGGCGATACCCCCACCATTTCCGCCCTGGTGCAATGGGCGAACGGTGCGGCGCTGCCGCAGTTCGAGGGTCGGCCGGTCACCGGGGCCGACACGTTGAAAAATGTGCTGCTGAAGGTCCGTACCCCCGGCGGAGACTGGGAGCTGCTCGGTATCGGGGTGCCCGGAGATCGCGAGATCGACGACAAGCGTCTCGGCGCGGCACTCGACCCCGCCGACTACGCATTGCTCGACGACGGCGACTTCGCCAGGCACCCGTTCCTGATCAAGGGGTATATCGGACCGAAAGCTCTGTTGGACAATGGGGTTCGATACCTGGTGGATCCCAGGGTGGCGGTCGGGACCTCCTGGATCACCGGAGCCGACGCGGTCGGTCGGCATGTGGTCGGGTTGGTCGCCGGGCGCGATTTCGTGCCCGACGGCACCATCGAGGCGGCCGAGGTGCGCGATGGGGACCCGGCGCCGGATGGAGCGGGACCGCTGGTCAGCGCGCGCGGGATCGAGATCGGTCATATCTTTCAGCTGGGCCGCAAATACACCGACGCGTTCTCGGTCGATGTGCTCGGCGAGGACGGGAAGCCTGTGCGGCTGACCATGGGTTCCTATGGTGTCGGGGTATCACGGCTGGTGGCGGTGATCGCCGAGCAGCATCATGACGAGTGCGGGTTGCGCTGGCCGCCGTCGGTATCGCCGTTCGACGTGCACATCGTCATCGCCAACAAGGATCCCGACGCGCGCGCCGGTGCTGAGGTTCTGGCCGCCGAGTTGGACAGCATGGGTCGAGAGGTGCTCTTCGATGATCGGACGGTGTCACCGGGGGTGAAATTCAAGGACGCCGAGCTGGTGGGCGTGCCGTGGATCGTGGTGGTAGGCCGGGGATGGGCCGACGGTACGGTTGAGTTGCGCAACCGGTTCACCGGGGAGACCCGGCAGATCGCCGCGGATACCGCCGTCGCCGAGATCAGCGCCGCTTTGGACGATCAGCAGTGACGGCGGGCATCATTCGCCCCCGCCTGGAAACGCCTCGGTCACCGGCCACGCCCCGAGCACCTCGCGCCAGAGTGCCGCGCGCACCGCGCACTGGGTCAGTGCGGTGACAGCGAACTCGCGATCCTGCTCGGAGTCGGTCTGCTCCAAGACCGCCCGCCACGCCACCGCACAGTCGTTCTCCATCTGAACCGCGAGCCGGGCCGCTTCGGTAGGGGACTTCACCTCCATCGGTAACTGGTACCCGATGGCGGGAAGCGGCGCGCTCACCGACCGTTCGGTCAGCAGCGACACCGCCTGCTCGCGGCGCCTGCGGTGCTCGGCCAGCGTGGTGGAGACCAGGTAGTTGCGGATCGGAAGGCTGTGCGCCGACACCATGCCATAACCGTAGATGGCGGCATGTTCGGCCGCGATGGCGTCGTACAGCGCCGCCGGCCCACCATCTTCCGGGCGATCCGGGTCGGGTGCGGGTTCGGGTGCAGACGGCGAGGTCATCGCGGCCTCCTGGCGGGAGAGGGGGGCAGCGGGGGCGGTAGGCCCACCGTGTAGGCCGCCGTGCATGCCGCGGCAATGGAACCCATCAGTCCGGCCCGATAACCCGACACCGTGGGGACCAGGTCGGTCGCTTGCCCCGCGGATGTCCGCAGCGCCGTGACGACATCCTGGACGGTCGGCGGCGGGCCCGCAGTGGTCTCGGTATCTGTGGACGGGAGGGCGGTTCCACCACCGGTTTCAGGGGTCGATGTCGGTGTCGGCCTGCCGGCGGCCCGTGCCAACTCCTCCACCAGAGCGGTGGCGTGCCGGGCGCGTTCGGCGGCTACGACATTCAGCGCCGGAACCAGCCACGGCGCCGCGGCCTTCGCCGCCGCTGCGGCGAGATCGGCGAGATCACTGTCCCGACGAGCGGCTTCCAACGCCGCTTCCAGCGGGTCGGGAGTCGGCGGGCCGCCCGGGCCGCACGCTGCCGCGGCGGTGCCGGCGAGGGCCAGGGCGAGCAGCCCTTTACCGCCGCCGGCGAGGACACGGCGTCGGCTCAGCCGCGATGTGGCGGTTCCGTCGGCACCTGAGTTGGGGTGATGCACGTCAACATCCTGCCATTGCCGGCCCCGCTGCTGGCGTATCCTTGGGTGCTGGTTGGAACAACTCAAGACGAGGAGCTCGCCGTGACGCAGCGGCCCGCCGGACTGCCGTCCCCGGAGCAGGTGATCGAGCTACTCGAATCGGAATTCGCACGTGCCGGGTACGAGATCGAGAATGTCGAGATAAGCGACCGCGGCGGCCCCCCGTGTATCAGGATCGTCGCCGACGGCGATCGCCCACCGAATCTGGACGCCGTCGCCGATTTGTCCCGCCTTGCATCGGTTCTGCTGGACGAGGCCGACACCGGCCAGACCCCCTATCTGCTGGAGGTCAGCTCCCCGGGCGTGGACCGCCCGCTGACCGACGAGAAACACTTCCGCCGCAATCGCGGCCGCCGGGTCGAGGTGAAGTTGGACGACGGTGTGGTTCTCACCGGGCGGCTCGGTGCCGCCGCCGGTGGTGTGATCGAGCTGGTCGTCCGTGCCGGAGGCGGCTGGTCCCTCCGCCGCATTCCGCTCACAGATATCCGAAACGCCGTCGTCCAGGTCGACTTCTCGGCACCCAGTGCCGGTGAGCTCAAGCTGATCGGCGGCACAGCCGAAACGGAGGCCGAAGCATGAATATCGACATGGCTGCCCTGCACGCGATCGAGATGGACCGTGGGATCGCGGTCGAGGAACTGCTCGACACCATCAAGTCGGCCCTGCTGACCGCCTACCGGCACAGCGATGGACATCAGCCGGACGCCCGGATCGAGATCGACCGGAAAAGCGGTGTGGTGCGGGTGATGGCCCGTGAGGCCGATGCGGACGGCAACCTCATCAGCGAATGGGACGACACCCCCGAGGGGTTCGGCCGGGTGGCCGCCACCACAGCGCGTCAGGTCATGCTTCAGCGTTTCCGTGACGCGGAGAACGAGCGGGTTTTCGGCGAGTTTTCCGCTCGGGAGGGCGATATCGTCGCCGGTATGGTGCAGCGCGATGCGCAGCAGAACGCCCGGGGAAATGTGGTGGTGCATCTCGGCAGCGAGACCAAGGGATCAGAGGGCACGATCCGGGCCGCCGAGCAGGTACCGGGGGAGAGCTACGACCATGGTGAGCGGCTGCGCTGCTACGTCGTCGGTGTGACCCGCGGGGTGCGTGAGCCCAGAATCGAACTGTCCCGCACCCACCCCAATCTGGTGCGCAAACTGTTCTCGCTGGAAGTCCCGGAGATCGCGGAGGGATCGGTCGAGATCGTCGCGGTGGCCCGGGAGGCCGGCCACCGCTCGAAGATTGCGGTGCGCTCGAAGGTGGCCGGCCTCAACGCCAAGGGGGCCTGTATCGGACCGATGGGTCAGCGGGTTCGTAACGTCATGAGCGAACTGTCCGGCGAGAAGATCGACATCATCGACTTCGACGAGGACCCGGCGCGGTTCGTCGCCAACGCGCTGTCGCCGTCGAAGGTGGTGTCGGTCACCGTCATCGATGCCGTCGCTCGCGCGGCCCGTGTCGTCGTGCCCGACTTCCAGCTCTCGTTGGCCATCGGCAAAGAAGGGCAGAATGCCAGGTTGGCCGCGCGCCTGACCGGCTGGCGCATCGATATCCGCAGTGATGCCGCCGTGCCCGACGGGGCCGCCGACGCACCGCCCGGACCCGCGACCGGTGCCCGCCGTCAACCGTAGGGAGGCTGGTTCGGGACGCCTGAGCGGTGACGTAGACTCGGCGGTGATCCAACGCGAGGGTCCGGCTGTTCCGGTGCGAACTTGTATCGGTTGCCGGAAGCGAGAGTTGGCCGTCGAACTGCTCCGGGTGGTGGCGGTGTGTACGGGGAACGGTCACCACGCCGTCGTCGTTGACACCGCAGGCTGCCAACCGGGCCGGGGGGCGTGGTTGCACCCCGACGATCGTTGTCTGTCGGCGACGATAAGGCGGCGAGCTTTCGGCCGAGCGTTGCGCATCACCGGAACACCGGACCCATCCGCGGTGCTGGAGCATTTCGCAAGGCTCGAGCACCCGGGGAACAGAACAGGTAGCGAAGAACATGAGCACACCGTGAAGTCCCGATGACCATGCGTCATAGCTAAACCCGAGGCGCGGAACACCCACCGCTCGCCTCTAGAAATGGAGATGTAGTGGCAGGCAAGGCCCGCGTACACGAGTTGGCCAAGGAACTCGGTGTCACAAGTAAGGAAGTTCTCGCCCGTCTGAGCGAACAGGGCGAATTCGTCAAGTCGGCGTCGTCGACGGTCGAGGCCCCGGTCGCGCGCCGGTTGCGTGAAACCTTCGGGGGTGGCAAGGCCGCCGAGAAGGCGCCCCAGGCTGCCCCGGACAAAACTCCCGGCAAGGCGCCCGCGAAAGCGGCAGGCGGATCTGCCGACGGCGCGACCGCCCCGGCGGTGACACCGGTCGCGAAACCGGTGTCACCGGCCGTTCCCGTGCCCGCACCTCCGGCGGCCCCCCCGGCACCCACCCCCCCGGTGCCCGCGGCTGCGGCCCCGTCGCCCGCGGCAGCGCCGCCCAAACCCGCTGCCCCCGGCCCGCGGCCCGGTCCGGTGGCGCCCAAACCCGGGCTCCCGCGCCCCCCGCGGGTCGGTAACAACCCGTTCTCGTCGGCGCAACCGGTCGAGCGGCCGGCGCCGCGTCCGCAGGGGCCCCGCCCCGGGCCGGGCGGGCCACGGCCGGGCGCCCCACGGCCCGGCGGCGCCACACCCGGCAATATGCCACCCCGCCCCGGTGGCACCGTCGGCAGGCCCGGCGGTCGACCCGGCGCGCCCCGCCCGGGTGGCGGGCCGCGGCCCGGAGCCGGCCAGGGCGCCCGCCCCGGCGGCGGCAATTACCGCGGCGGCGGCCCCGGTGCCGGTGGCGGCCCGCCTGCCGGTGGGTTCCGCGGGCGTCCCGGCGGAGGCGGTCGGCCCGGTCAGCGCGGTGGTGCGGCGGGCGCCTTCGGCCGGCCCGGTGGAGCACCTCGGCGGGGCCGCAAATCCAAGCGCGCGAAACGTGCCGAGTACGAGAACATGCAGGCCCCCGTCGTCGGTGGCGTGCGGTTACCGCACGGCAACGGTGAGACGGTCAGGCTGGCCCGCGGCGCCTCGCTGAGCGACTTCGCCGACAAGATCAACGCCAACCCGGCCGCGTTGGTCCAGGCGCTGTTCAACCTCGGGGAGATGGTCACCGCCACTCAGTCGGTGGGTGACGAGACCCTGGAACTGCTGGGCAGCGAGATGAACTTCAACGTTCAGGTCGTCTCGCCCGAGGACGAGGACCGCGAACTGCTCGAGTCCTTCGACCTGACCTACGGGGAGGATGAGGGCGGCGAAGATGATCTGGTCATCCGTCCGCCGGTGGTCACCGTGATGGGTCACGTCGACCACGGCAAGACCCGTCTGCTCGACACCATCCGGCGGGCCAATGTCCGCGAGGGGGAGGCCGGCGGCATCACCCAGCACATCGGCGCCTATCAGGTGGCTGTCGAACACGACGGCGTCGAGCGGTTGATCACCTTTATCGACACCCCCGGCCACGAGGCGTTCACCGCCATGCGTGCCCGCGGAGCGAAGGCCACCGATATCGCGATTCTGGTGGTGGCCGCCGATGACGGTGTGATGCCGCAGACGGTGGAGGCGATCAACCACGCGCAGGCAGCGGACGTGCCGATCGTGGTGGCGGTCAACAAGATCGACAAAGAAGGTGCTGATCCGCAGAGGATCCGGTCTCAGCTCACCGAATACGGCCTGGTGGCCGAGGACTTCGGCGGCGAGACCATGTTCGTCGACATCTCGGCGAAGAATGCGCTCAACATTCAGGCGCTGGAGGAGGCGGTGCTGCTGACCGCCGACGCGGCGCTGGACCTGCGGGCCAACCCGGACATGGAGGCCCAGGGGGTGGCGATCGAGGCGCATCTGGACCGCGGTCGCGGCCCGGTGGCCACCGTCCTCATCCAACGCGGCACCTTGCGGGTCGGTGACTCGATCGTCTCCGGGGACGCCTACGGCCGAGTCCGTCGCATGGTCGACGAACACGGCGCGGATATCACCGAGGCGTCTCCGTCGAGGCCGGTGCAGGTCATCGGCTTCACATCGGTGCCCGGTGCCGGCGACAACCTGCTGGTCGTCGACGAAGACCGCATCGCCCGCCAGATCGCCGACCGGCGCAGCGCGCGCAAACGTAACGCATTGGCGGCCCGGGCCCGCAAGCGCATCAGCCTTGAGGATCTGGATTCGGCACTGAAGGAGACCAGTCAGCTCAACCTCATCCTCAAGGGCGATAACGCCGGCACGGTCGAGGCGCTCGAAGAGGCCCTGCTGGGTATCGCGATCGACGATGAGGTGGCGTTGCGGGTCATCGACCGCGGCGTTGGCGGGATCACCGAGACCAACGTCAACCTGGCCTCCGCTTCGGACGCCATCATCATCGGGTTCAACGTTCGTGCGGAGGGTAAGGCGACCGAGCTGGCCAACCGCGAGGGTGTGGAGATCCGCTACTACTCGGTGATCTACCAGGCGATCGACGAGATCGAGAAGGCACTCAAGGGTCTGCTCAAACCGGTCTTCGAAGAGCGCGAACTGGGCCGTGCGGAGATTCGCGCACTGTTCCGGTCCTCCAAGGTCGGCAATATCGCCGGTTGCCTGGTGCAATCGGGGGTGATGCGCCGCAACGCCAAGGCCAGGTTGCTTCGGGACAATGTTGTGGTCGCCGAGAACATCACCGTCGCGTCGCTGCGCCGGGAGAAGGACGATGTCACCGAAGTCCGCGAGGGCTACGAGTGCGGGCTCACGGTGACGTACTCCGATATCAAGGAGGGCGACGTCATCGAGACCTACGAGCTGGTTGAGAAAGAGCGGGTCTAGTGGCTGACCCCGCGCGGGCGAAGCGGCTGGCCAAGCGGATCGCTACCATCGTGGCCTCGGCGATCGAATACGAGATCAAGGATCCGCGGCTGGCCGGCGTGACGATCACCGATGCCAAAGTCACCGGCGACCTCCACGATGCCACGCTGTTTTACACCGTCCTCGGCCGGGACCTGCAGACCGAGCCCGATTACGCCGGCGTCGCCGCCGCGCTGGAGAGCGCAAAGGGTGTGCTGCGCACCAAGGTCGGTGCCGGCACCGGGGTGCGCTACACCCCGACGCTGACATTCGTTCGCGATACCGTGCCCGATGCGGCGCATCGGATGGAGGAACTGCTGGCCCGGGCCCGTGCTGCCGACGCCGACGTGGCCCGGATCCGGGAGACCGCCGCTCCGGCCGGTGATGCGCAGCCTTACCGGGTGCCGGAAGACGGCCGGGATCCCGGTGACGCCAACCGGGCCGACACCTGAGGTCACCGCGACCGGAGGTGCACCGGATGCGGTTGGCCCTGCAGGCCCGCGACCGCCGCCGATCCCGCGGCCTAACGGACCTGCGCACGGCCGCGTGCGATGACCGAGGAACGACTGGCGAGGATGTCCTCGCCAGTTGCCGAGCGCATCCAGGCCTTCGCCGCCTCGGCCTCCATCCAGAGCCCGGCGTTCGTGGTGGCACCGTCGATGCGGTGGTAGGAGGCGAGCAGCGCGCGGACCGCCCTCTGGTTGTTACCGACGATCGAGGCGGCCACCGAACGCGCGCTGGGCAGCAGGTCGGCATGCGCGACAACCTCGGTCACCAGACCCACCCGCAGGGCCTCTTCGGCCGACAGGTAGTCACCGGTGAGGCTCATCCGGCGTGCCATACCGACCCCGACCTTCTGCGGCAGCCGCACGCTCAGTCCCCAGGTGGGCAACAGCCCGACCCGGGCGTGGGTGTCGGCGAACCGGGCTCGCTCGGACGCGATCAGGATGTCGCAGTACAACGCCAATTCCAGGCCGCCGGTGACGGCGGCGCCATTGATGGCACCGATCACGGGTTTACTCATCGGCGGCCACTTCGGCGAGATATCCGGAAGATCGGTGGTATCGCCGAGTTCCTTGAGGTCCAGCCCCGCGCAGAAAACCGGGTCGGCCCCGGTGAGGATCACCACGTCCACGGCCGCGTCCGCCTCGGCATCGCGTAGCGCCGCGAAGAACCGGGTTCGCAGCTCTGAGGACAGGGCGTTGCGGGACCGCGGACGGTTCAGGGTGACCGTCCGGACCCGGTCGGTGGTGTCGATGAGCAGGATATCGCTGGCCATACCGACACCGTAACCGTCGGATCGGAGCCCAAAGGCTCTGGCGCCGAGCGCCGATGGCTGAAAGGCTGATGACATGGCAGGCCGGCGGATGGTCAAACCCAAGACCCTGTTGCTGCTGGGGGCTGCGGTCCTCGTGCTGTCCTCGGCCGTCGCGATTTTTCTCGCCGTCGCCTACAGCCCCAAATCGGGCTACAGCCGGGCCCCGGCCGCACCTGTCACCGAAACCTCGACGTCTCGGTTCCAACCGCCGCCACCGCCGGTGCTCCTGCCGCCGCCCATGCCGCAGGCTCCATCAATGGGCTGACACGGGCAGGATCAGTCGCGAGGACTGCCCGTACCGAAGGGTGTGTGTTGACGCCGCCATTCGATGGCCGCTCAGGGCCGGCTCACCGGTGCCGAGGTTGCGGGCGAACCGGGGGTGCGAGCCCCCGGCGATGAGGACTCGGATCCGTGAACCGGTGCCGAAGTGATGCGCCATCGGGTCCAGTTCCAGCCGCAACGGCCCCGTCGGCGTGGTGCTGAACCGGCAGAAACCATCGCAGACGTTGCGGGACCGGTTGTGCTCGTCGACCTCGCTGATCCGCGCAAACACATCGAAGTGGGGAATGTCGCAGTGATAGTCCAACTCGAGGAGCGGGGAGCCGTACACCCGGATACCGGTGGGCAGTGGCGGACCGGTGAACGTCAGCACATCGGGGCGCGCCGCCAACCCCGTGTCATCCCGATAGCCGGCGCGTCGCGCCAGTAGCCGCCCGCCCACCGACGGGGTGGGGTCGGCGGGGTCGTACCGAAATGTTGCCGGCGCGGAATCCGCGGCCGGTGCACTGACGGCTATTCGCCGGTCTGGTTGCAGGTAGAAGACCTGGAGCTCGGGTGCCGGTGGCCAGTCCGGCAGCTCCATCCAGTCCAGCGGCTCCCGACCGGTCGGCCGGACGCGGACCGGCCCCGGCCGCGGCGGCTGATATCGGCCGGCCAGATGGCCGCCCAGCCAGGACAGCGTTTCAGCGGCCGTGACACCGGTGCCCCGTGTGACCATCTGGTCGTGGGTCCACGGGCCGATTGTCATGGCGACGTCGACGCCGCGGCGGCGCAGGTGCCGAAACTGGTCGATGGTCTGGTCGAGGAATACGTCCTGCCAGCCGGTGAGCAGCAACACCGGCACGGTGCACCGATCCAGTGCCGCCGTCATGCTCATCGGCGCCCAGAACGGGTCGGCACGGTGGGGGTGTGCCAACCAGCTTTCGTACCAAGGCGACCGGTCACCCAGGAGAGCCCGCCCGGTTGCGCCCAGTGGAACCTGTGCCACGGCACGCCGCAGTCGGCGGGCGGCGTTGAGCTGGTGGGTGAGCCGCCTGATCGGACCCCGCTCCTGGTGGGCCATCATATCGGCCCAGCCGAGGAAGTCGTTGAGAGCAAAGGCGCCGGAGCCCCAGGTGGAGGTGTACAAGTCGTGCGGGCCGACGGCGATGACCGCCGCCGCGAGTTCCGGCGGAGGGTCCGACAACAACGCCCACTGGGTGAAGCCGAGGTAGGACAATCCGATGGTGGCGAACGTTCCGGTGAACCACGGCTGTGCGCGCAGCCACCCGACGGTGTCGGCGGCATCACTGACCTCATGGACCATCGGTACGAAGGTGCCACCGGAATCGAAGGTGCCTCGCACGCTCTGAAACAGCACGTGGTAGCCGCGGGCGGCGTAAATCCGGGCGTAGACCAGCGAGAACGGGAAGGCCCGGCCGTACGGGCCGCGCACCAGGATGGTCCCCGCCGGACATTCGGTCAGCGGTCGGTAGTGGTCGGCGCGGAGGTCGACCCCGTCGCGCATAGGCACCGGAAGGCCGCGGTGCACCGCGTAGTCCGTCGTGGGCGCGGGCAGTGCCAGGGCGTGGCTCACCGCACGATCGACAAATCTCGCGTTCGCCACCGCGTCAGGATAGGGAGCGCCAGTAGGCTCGTCGGTTGTGACACCCACCCTCTGGGCGATCAGCGACCTGCACACCGGGCACACCGGCAATAAGCCGGTCACCGAGTCCCTGTACCCGGCCACGCCCGAGGACTGGTTGATCGTCGCCGGCGATGTCGCCGAGCGCACCGATGACATCCGGTGGTCGCTGGACCTGCTGCGGCGCCGGTTCGCCAAAGTCATCTGGGTACCGGGCAACCATGAACTCTGGACCACCGGCAAGGACCCGATGCAGGTCTTCGGCCGGGCCCGTTATGACTATCTGGTGCAGATGTGCGATGAGATGGGAGTTCTGACCCCGGAGCATCCCTATCCGGTCTGGACCGAACGGGGCGGCCCGGCCACCATCGTGCCGATGTTCCTGCTCTACGACTACAGCTTCCTGCCACAGGGCACGAGCACCAAAGCCGAGGGGCTGGCCGTCGCCAAGCAGCACAACGTGGTGTGCACCGACGAGTTCCTGCTGTCCTGCGAGCCGTATGCGACCCGGGACGCATGGTGCCGGGACCGGCTGACCTACACCCGGGCCCGGCTGGAGAACCTCGACTGGATGGTTCCGACCGTCCTGGTCAATCATTTCCCGCTGGTCCGCCAGCCATGCGACATGCTGTTCTACCCGGAATTCTCACTGTGGTGCGGGACGACGCAAACCGCCGACTGGCACACCCGCTACACGGCGCTGTGCTCGGTGTACGGGCATCTGCACATCCCGCGAACAACCTGGTATGACGGTGTGCGATTCGAGGAGGTGTCAGTTGGCTATCCGCGGGAGTGGCGGCGGCGCAAGCCGTATCGCTGGCTGCGTCAGGTGCTCCCGGACCCGGACTACGCTCCCGGCTACCTCAACGAATTCGGCGGCCATTTCATGATCACCCCCGAGATGCGTGCGCAAGCCGAGGCGTTCCGGGACCGGTTGCAAAGTCGGCGTCAATGAGCGGGTACCTGAGTGGTGTGCTCCCTGAGATCGCCGATCTGGTCTATGCCGAGCTGTACGAAGATCCCGCGGATCTCGAGCCGCTGCCGGAGGAGGAGCCGCTGATCGAACGCTCAGTGCCCAAGCGGCGCAACGAGTTCGTCACCGTTCGGCACTGTGCGCGGGTAGCGATGCAGCACCTCGGCCTACCGCCGGCGCCGATTCTCAAGGGTGAGAAGGGTGACCCGCGTTGGCCCGACGGGGTGGTGGGCAGCCTCACCCACACCCAGGGTTACCGCGGTGCCGTGGTGGCGCGGGCCACCGTCGTGCGTTCGGTGGGTATCGACGCAGAACCGCACGACGTGTTGCCGGATAGGGTTCTTGAGGCGATCAGCCTGCCGGCCGAGCGTTATGAGATCGCGGGGCTGCCCGGGGGGCTGCACTGGGACCGAATCCTGTTCTGCGCCAAAGAGGCAACGTACAAGGCGTGGTATCCGATGACGCAGCGATGGCTCGGGTTCGAGGATGCGCACATCACGTTCGGGATCGATTCTTCGGGGACGGCCGGGGAGTTCCTTTCGCGGATCCTGATCGACCCCGCCGCCCGATCCGGTCCACCGCTGCGGGAACTGTCCGGTCGCTGGTCGGTGGCTGGTGGACTGGCGATCACGGCGATCGTGCTGTGACGCCGCCGCAACCGGGGATTGTCGTGGTCGACAAACCAGCGGGTATGACGAGCCACGATGTGGTGTCACGGTGCCGGCGGATCTTCGGAACCCGGAAGGTCGGCCACGCCGGCACCCTGGACCCGATGGCGACCGGAGTACTGGTTGTCGGACTCGAGCGGGCCACCAAGATACTGGGCCTGATCAGCGGGACGTCGAAGTCCTACACCGCGACCATCCGGCTGGGTCGAACGACCACCACTGATGATGCCGAAGGTCAAGTCGTCCAGGATATTTCGGTGCGAGAGGTCACCGATGAGGCGATCGCAGCCGGTATTGCGCGGTTACGGGGGACGATCTTCCAGCGCCCTTCGGCGGTCAGCGCCATCAAAGTCGGAGGTAAGCGTGCCTACACACTGGCCCGCGAGGGCCAGCAGGTGGTGTTGGCCGAGCGCGAGGTGCGGATCGAGCGTTTCGACGTCCTGGCGATCCATCGGAACGGCCCGTTCATCGATGTCGACGTCGAGGTGGACTGCTCGTCGGGCACCTACATTCGCGCCCTGGCCCGCGATCTGGGAGCCGGGCTCCGGGCGGGTGGGTCCGGCGTCGGCGGGCATCTGATCGCGCTACGGCGTACCCGGGTGGGCGGCTACGGTCTCGACCACGCCAGCACGTTGGATGGGCTTGCCGAGCGCCCGGCTCTGAGTTACACCCTCGACGCGGCCTGTCTGCTGGCCTTCCCGCGCCGCGATATCACCGAGGCCCAGGCCGTGGACGCCGCCCACGGCCGCCCACTGCCGGCGCTCGGAGTCGAAGGCGTTCAGGCGGCCACCGACCCGGAAGGGCGGGTGATGGCGCTGCTGGAGGATCGGGGCGGGTGGACCCGGTCTGTCGTTGTCATCCGCCCGGCGACTCTCGCCGACGGCAGAATGCGCCCGGTCGATGAGACTGCCCGCGGTGCCGGCTGTGGCAGCGCCGATGACCCTGATCCTCCGGTGGGATGCAACGATGAGGGCATGTCCCAGACACCGCCCGTCCCCGCTGCCGGCCGTATCCCGATCGAGACCCTCGTCGGTGACTCCGTGGTTCGGGTCGCCGTGGATGCCACAGTGGCCGATGTCGCCGCGGTCATCGCCGAACGCGGTGTCGGAGCGGTCGTCATCGGCGCCGATGAGCGTCCCACCGCCCTGGTCAGCGAACGCGATGTGGTGCGGGTGGTGGCGAGCGGTCAGGATCCGGCTGCGGTGCCGGCCGGTGAGGTGGCGGCGAGAAACCTGGTCTGGTGCGATGCCGGTGACACCGTCGACGAGGCGGCCATCCGGATGACCGACCGCGGTATCCGCCACCTGCTCGTCGGCCGGGACGAGGCTCTGGTCGGGATCGTTTCGGCCCGGGATCTGCTCGGTGTCTACGCGACCGACGCCGGGCGGCCCGACTGAGCGCCGCTCCGTCGTAGGCTTGCCATCGTGCAGCGCTGGCGCGGTCAGGACGATATCCCCACCGACTGGGGTCGTTGTGTGCTGACCATCGGGGTCTTCGACGGCGTGCACCGCGGTCACGCCGAACTCATCGAGCGAGCCGTCAAATCTGCCCGAGCCCTCGGCGTGCCCACGGTTCTGATGACCTTCGACCCGCATCCGATGGAGGTGGTTTTTCCCGGCAGCCATCCCGCACAGCTGACCACCTTGGCCCGGCGGGCCGAGCTGGTCGAGGAACTCGGTATTGACGTGTTCCTGGTGATGCCCTTCACGCCGGATTTTATGAAGCTCACCCCGGAGCGCTACGTCCATGAACTGCTCGTTGAGCGATTGCATGTCCTCGACGTGGTGGTAGGGGAGAACTTCACCTTCGGTAAGAAGGCGGCGGGGACGGTGGCGACCCTGCGCAAGGCCGGGGAACGGCTGGGTTTCGCGGTGGAGTCGGTGTCACTGGTCGCCGAGCAGCACTCCTCTCAGACGGTGACTTTCTCTTCGACCTACATCCGGTCCTGTGTCGACGCCGGTGATGTGGTGGCTGCCGAGGAGGCCCTCGGTCGCCCGCACCGAGTCGAGGGGGTCGTTGTGCGCGGTGACGGCAGGGGCCGCGGGCTGGGCTACCCGACCGCCAACGTCGCCGCGCCGATGTACTCGGCGATCCCGGCCGACGGTGTGTACGCCGGCTGGTTCACCGTGCTCGGTCCGGGCCCGGGGACCGGGCCGGTGGTGCCCGGTGAGCGTTACCCGGCCGCCGTATCGGTGGGCACCAACCCGACGTTTTCCGGGCGCACCCGGACCGTGGAGGCCTTTGTTCTGGACACTTCCGCTGATCTCTACGGTCAGCACGTCGCGGTGGATTTCGTCGCCCGCCTGCGCGGGCAGAGGAAGTTCTCCAGCGTCGATGATCTCATCGCGGCGATGGGCCGGGACACCGCGAAGGCCAGGGCCGTGCTGGCTGCCCAGGACTGAGAGCAACTGATACCATCTGTGGCCGCGTGCGCTGCAGTCCGCGGTGGCCACGTGAAAAACCCTTCGCGGCACTGAGAAAACGGAGTTTGAGCGTGGCACTGACAGCCGAGCAGAAGAAAGAAATCCTGGGCTCCTACGGCCTTCACGAGACCGACACCGGCTCGCCGGAAGCCCAGGTGGCATTGCTTACCAAACGGATCTCGGACCTGACCGAGCATCTGAAGACCCATAAGCACGACCACCATTCCCGGCGCGGGCTGTTGTTGCTGGTGGGTCGTCGGCGTCGGCTGCTCAAGTACATCGCCCAGGTAGACGTGGCGCGTTATCGTTCGCTGATCGAGCGGCTGGGCCTGCGCCGCTGAGCGCCGCGCGGTCCGATCCGAGCCTGTCACGGTGTAATGTGGGGGCGTTGCCGGCCGGTTTTCGGCTCGCACATCGGGTGGGTTCGCGCATATCCGCGTGATTCACACCCGCGTCTCCCTGGCGGAGCTTCCCTGATCGGGCGGTCTTCGGTAGTGGCTGCCGGGCTGCGGTGCGGGCCGGCCGCTTCGATCGACGGCCGTGGCCGCATCTGGAAGTTCACCTCCGGCTCGGGCTCACCGGGCCGGTACGGCGGCGCGAAACAACCAGTGAATATCCAGAAAGGCCTTACGGACCTACATGTCTGTCGCTGAAATCGACGAAGGCGTCTTCGAAGCCACCGCCACCATCGACAACGGGAGCTTCGGCACCCGCACCGTCCGGTTCGAGACCGGCCGGCTGGCCCAGCAGGCCGCCGGCGCCGTGGTTGCCTACCTCGACGAAGAAACCATGCTGCTGTCGGCGACGACCGCCAGCAGAGCCCCCAAAGAACATTTCGACTTCTTCCCGCTGACCATCGACGTCGAGGAGCGGATGTATGCCGCGGGACGAATCCCCGGCTCGTTCTTCCGTCGTGAGGGCAGGCCCTCCACGGACGCGATCCTCACCTGCCGACTGATCGACCGGCCGCTTCGCCCGACCTTCGTCTCCGGCCTGCGCAACGAGATCCAGGTTGTGGTGACCATCCTGAGCCTGGATCCCAAGGATCTCTACGACGTGCTGGCCATCAACGCCGCATCAGCGTCCACCCAGATCTCCGGCCTGCCCTTCAGCGGCCCGGTCGGCGGTGTTCGGGTCGCCCTGATCAAGGGGCAGTGGGTGGCTTTCCCTACCGTCGAGCAGCTGGAGGAGGCCGTGTTCGACATGGTCGTCGCCGGTCGCGTCGTACAGGACGGCGATGTCGCCATCATGATGGTCGAGGCCGAGGCCACCGATAATGTCATCGACCTGGTCGCCGGCGGCGCCAGCGCCCCCACCGAGAGCGTTGTGGCCGAGGGCCTTGAGGCGGCCAAGCCGTTCATCGCGGCGCTGTGCAAGGCACAGCAGGAACTGGCGGAGCGGGCGGCGAAGCCGGTCGCTGACTATCCGCTGTTCCCGGACTACCAGGAGGACGTGTACGCCGCGGTGGTATCGGCCGCCGGCGATGCGCTGGCGGGAGCGCTGCAGATCGCCGGTAAGACCGAGCGTAACGACCGCACCGATGAGATCAAGGCCGAGGTGCTCGACAAGCTGGGCGAGACTTTCGCCGGCCGGGAGAAGGAGATCGGCGCCGCCTACCGTTCGCTGACCAAGAAACTGGTCCGCCAGCGCATCCTGACCGATCATTTCCGTATCGACGGTCGCGGTATCACCGATATCCGGGCGCTCAGTGCCGAGGTCGCGATCATCCCGCGGGCACACGGGAGTGCGCTCTTCGAGCGCGGCGAGACCCAGATCATGGGCGTCACCACGCTGGATATGGTCAAGATGGCCCAGCAGATCGACTCGCTGGGACCGGAGAGTTCCAAGCGCTATATGCACCACTACAACTTCCCGCCGTATTCCACCGGGGAGACCGGCCGGGTGGGTTCACCCAAGCGGCGTGAGATCGGGCACGGCGCGCTCGCCGAGCGGGCGCTGATGCCGGTACTGCCCAGCGTCGAGGAGTTCCCGTACGCCATCCGGCAGGTGTCGGAAGCGCTGAGTTCCAACGGGTCGACATCGATGGGTTCGGTCTGTGCCTCGACGCTGTCGCTGCTCAACGCCGGTGTTCCGCTTAAGGCGCCGGTCGCCGGTATCGCGATGGGTCTGGTGTCCGACGAGGTCAACGGTGAGACCCGCTATGTCGCGCTGACCGATATCCTCGGCGCCGAGGACGCCTTCGGCGATATGGACTTCAAAGTCGCCGGTACCAAGGATTTCGTCACCGCGCTGCAGTTGGACACCAAACTCGATGGCATTCCCTCGCAGGTGCTCGCCGGCGCTCTGGCCCAGGCCAAGGATGCCCGCACCGCCATCCTTGCGGTCATGGCCGAGGCCATCGACGAACCGGATGAGATGAGTCCCTACGCGCCGCGCGTCACCGCGATCAAGGTGCCGGTCGACAAGATCGGTGAAGTGATCGGCCCCAAGGGCAAGATGATCAACTCGATCACCGAGCAGACCGGTGCCTCGATCTCCATCGAAGACGACGGCACGGTGTTCGTCGGCGCCACCGACGGGCCGTCGGCACAGGCGGCGATCGACATGATCAACGCGATCGCCAACCCGCAACTGCCCAAGATCGGGGAGCGGTTCCTCGGCACCGTGGTCAAGACCACCGACTTCGGTGCGTTCGTCTCGCTGCTGCCCGGCCGCGACGGGTTGGTCCACATCTCCAAACTGGGTCGCGGAAAGCGGGTCGCTAAGGTGGAGGATGTGGTCAAACTCGGTGACAAGTTGCGCGTCGAGATCGCCGATATCGACAACCGCGGGAAGATCTCACTGATCCCGGTCGCCGAGGAAGCCGCCGCCGCACCGGTGCCCGCCGATGCGAATGCCGGCGGCTGACGCCGAACGGGAGCGCATCCACTCGGTGAGAAAGACCGACCTTCAGGACCGATCGGCCGTCCGGCGCACCGTGCTGCCGGGCGGCCTACGGGTCGTGACCGAGTTCGTGCCGTCGGTGCGCTCCGCGTCGGTAGGTCTGTGGGTCGACGTCGGGTCACGGGACGAAGGCGCCACCGTTGCCGGCGCTTCGCACTTCCTGGAACATCTGTTGTTCAAGGCCACCCCGACGCGCACATCAGTCGAGATCGCCCAGGCGGTCGATGCCGTCGGCGGGGAACTGAACGCCTTCACCACCAAAGAGCACACCTGCTATTACGCGCATGTGCTCGATGACGACCTGGAAATGGCCGTCGACATGGTCGCCGATGTGGTTCTGAACGGGGTCTGTGCCGCGGCCGACGTCGAGGTGGAGCGCGATGTGGTGCTTGAGGAGATCGCGATGCGCGACGACGATCCCGAGGACACTCTCGGGGACGTCTTCCTGGCGGCCATGTTCGGTAATCACCCGGTGGGCCGGCCGGTGATCGGCACCGTGGAATCGGTGTCGGCGATGACGCGAAACCAACTGCGGTCCTTTCATGTTCGCCGCTACGTCCCCGAGCGGATGATTCTGGCGGTCGCCGGGAATATCGAGCACGATCGCGTCGTGGCGTTCGCGCGGCAGCATTTCGGTGCCCGACTGGTCAAGGGAATCCGGCCGCGGCCGCCCCGTCGGGGTGCCGGCCGACTGGCCGGGCGACCCGGTCTGACGCTGGTGAACCGCGACTCCGAGCAGAGTCATCTCACTCTCGGTGTCCGGGTGCCCGGCCGCAACTGGACGCACCGGTGGGCCCTGATGGTGCTCAACAGCGCAATCGGCGGAGGGTTGAGTTCGCGACTGTTTCAACAGATACGGGAAACCCACGGGCTGGCATACTCCGTCTACTCCGCAATCGATACGTTCTCTGACAGCGGGGCGCTCTCGGTCTACGCGGGCTGTCTGCCGGAGCGTTTCAGCCAGGTGGTCCGACTGACCGCGGAGGTACTCGACTCGGTTGGCCGTGACGGCATCACCGAGGCCGAATGCCGGATCGCCAAGGGGTCGTTACGCGGCGGACTACTTCTGGGACTGGAGGACTCGGCATCCCGGATGAACCGGCTCGGTCGCAGTGAGTTGAACTACGGCGAGTACCGCAGCGTCACCCAGACCCTGCGCAACATCGAACGGGTGACAGTTGACGAGGTCAACGCCGTCGCCCGGCGGGTGCTCGCTGGCCGATTCGGGGCCGCGGTTCTCGGCCCGCACCGAACGAAAAGATCGCTGCCGCAGCAACTTCGCGCGATCGCCGGCTAGTCGACCGTGGCTTTGCTGTTGGCGCGCCGCACATTTCTGATCGGCGCGGCCGCCCTGGCCGCCGGCTGCGGTCCGCGGGGACCGAACGGGTCGCCGCACAACGACGCCGCCGAGCCTATGGTCCAGGATCGGATCGGCCTGCTGGAGGACTCCTACGACGCCACCGTCGGCTTGTACGGAGTCAACCTGGAGGACGGCCGGACGATTTCCCGCCAGGATGATCGCCGGTTCGCGGTGTGCTCGACATTCAAGGCCTATCTGGCGGCCCGGGTGCTTCAACTCGCTCAGCGGGGTGCGCTGGCCCTGACCGATACCGAGTTCATCGATCCTGCGGCATTGGTAACCCATTCGCCGCTGACCGCACCCCGGGCGGGCGGCGCGATGTCGCTGGCAGAGCTGTGCCGGGCCGTGCTGCAACACAGCGACAACACCGCGGCGAACCTGCTGTTGAGCCGGATCGGCGGTCCCACGGCCATCACGGCGTTCGCCCGTTCGATCGGCGATGACCGGACCCGGTTGGACCGCTGGGAGACGGCGTTGAACTCAGCACTGCCCGGCGATCCGCGTGACACCAGCACCCCCCGTGCGATCGGCGGCGGGATCGCCGCACTGCTGACCGGCTCTGTTCTCGACGATGTCCACCGCGGCCAACTCGAACGGTGGATGCGTGGTCACCCAGGCCCGGCGCACAGCATCCGGGCCGGGCTTCCGCCGGGTTGGACCACGGCGGACAAAACCGGGGCCGGCGGATTCGGGAGCACCAATGACATCGGCATCGCCTACGGACCGGCCGGTGAACGAATTCTGCTGTCGATCATGACGCGGACTCGCACCGACGACCCGGACGCACAGTGGCTTCAGCCGTTGATTACCGATGTGACGGCGCTGGTGCTCCCGGAGTTGTCCGGGGTGAGCTGATGATTCAGGCGAGAAGACCCGCCGGATCGGTATAGGGCAGGTCCAGATCGCGCGCGACCTGTTCGCTGAGCAGCCGGCCGTCGTGGGTGGACAGGCCCTTGGCCAGCGCCTGATCGGCCAGGCAGGCGTTCTGCCAGCCCTTGTCGGCCAGCTTGAGCACATAGGGCATGGTCGCGTTGGTCAGGGCGTAGGTGGAGGTGCGGGGCACCGCGCCGGGCATGTTGGCCACGCAGTAGAACACCGTGTCGTGGACCCGGAACGTGGGTTCGTCGTGGGTGGTGGGGCGCGAGTCCTCGAAGCAGCCGCCCTGGTCGATCGCGATATCCACCAGGACGGCGCCCGGCCGCATCTGGGCGACAGTCGAATTGGTGACCAGTTTGGGGGCCTTGGCGCCCGGCACCAGCACCGCCCCGATCACCAGGTCGGCGTCTTTGACCGCAGTCTCCAGATCGAGCCTCGAGGAGTATCGGGTCTCGATGGCACCGCCGTACTCGGCGTCGATCTTGCGCAGCGTGTTGATGTTGAGGTCGAACACGGTCACATGCGCCCCCATACCCCAGGCCACAGCGGCAGCGTTGTCACCGGCCATACCGCCGCCGATGACCACGACCCTGGCCGGTGCGACGCCCGGTACCCCACCCATCAGCACGCCACGGCCGCCCTGGGTGCGCATCAGGTGATAAGCCCCGACCTGTGCTGAGAGCCGGCCGGCGACCTCGCTCATCGGAGCAAGCAGGGGTAAACCGCCATCGGCGCCCTGCACCGTCTCGTAGGCGATCGATGTGGTGCCGGAGGCCAACAGCGCGTCGGTGCACGGGCGCGATGCCGCCAGGTGCAGGTAGGTGAACAACACCTGCCCCCTGCGCATCCGGCTGTACTCCGGCTCGATCGGCTCTTTGACCTTCAGCAGCAGGTCAGCCTGTTCCCACACCTGCTCGGCAGTCTCGATCATCTGCGCGCCGGCAGTCTCGAAGTCGGTGTCGTGGATCGCCGATCCCTCCCCGGCGCCGACCTGGACCAGCACGTCGTGGCCCCGGCGCGCCAGTTCGGAGACCCCTGCCGGGGTGATGGCAACGCGGTACTCGTTGTTCTTGATCTCAGTCGGGATACCGACGCGCACGGGAGGCTCCTGGGTCCGGGAAGTCACTGAATGTTCGCCATCAGTGTGAAGAAGTTTCGGTTCCCCGGCAACGGATCGAAGGTTTTGGCTGTGGGCGGCCTTCCCCGGGGCCCGCGCAGGATGGCTCCCGCTACGCTCTTTTCATGCGAGTCGGCGTGCTGGGTGCCCGGGGCAAGGTTGGTACCGAGATGTGCGCGGCGGTGCGTGCCGCCGATGATCTGCACCTGAGCGCGCAGGTGGATGCCGGGGATGCTTTGAACCTGCTGACCGAAAGCCACACCGAGGCGGTCATCGACTTCACCCACCCCGACGTCGTCATGGGGAATCTGAAATTCCTCATCGACAACGGTATTCACGCCGTCGTCGGCACCACCGGTTTCACGGAGGAACGGGTTGGGCAGATTCGCCAGTGGTTGGCTGCCCGGCCCGGCCCCGGTGTCCTGATTGCCCCGAATTTCGCCATCGGCGCGGTGCTGTCGATGTACTTCGCACAGAAAGCCGCGCCCTACTTCGAATCGGCGGAGGTCATCGAACTGCACCACCCGCAGAAGGCGGACGCCCCGTCGGGCACCGCCGCCCGGACAGCCTCACTCATCGCGCAGGCCCGAAAAGGTATGGCGCCCAACCCCGATGCCACCAGCACCGGACTTCCCGGCGCGCGCGGCGCCGACATCGGCGGTATTCCCGTGCACTCGGTCCGGCTGACCGGCCTGGTCGCCCACCAGGAAGTCCTTTTCGGCACCATGGGGGAAACGCTGACAATTCGGCACGACAGCCTGGATCGCACCTCGTTCGTGCCCGGTGTGCTGCTCGCCGTGCGCCGGATAGCCGGGCGGCCCGGGCTGACCATCGGCCTTGAACCTTTGCTGGATCTGTGACAGCACGCCTGCTGATCGTCTTTCTCTGCCTGGCACTGCTGGTGTACTTCAGCTTGCTGACCCGCACCGCCGTGGCGCTGTTCGGTACGGGGAAACCGGATGCGATCGCGTTGGGTCTCGGGGTGCTGCTGCTGCCGATAGTCGGTGCCTGGGCCGTGCTCGCCACCCTGCGCTCCGGGCTGGCCATGCAGCGGTTGGCCCGGTTGGCTGCCGAGGACGGCGCCGAACTCGATGTCTCCGAGCTGCCGCGGACACCGTCCGGCCGCATCCAGCGCGATGCCGCCGACGCCTTGTTCCGGACAGTCCGTGCCGAAGCCGAGGCCGAACCGAATGATTGGCGAAGGTGGTACCGGGTAGCCCGCGCCTACGACTATGCCGGAGATCGGTCCCGGGCCCGCGAAGCGATGCGGAAGGCGATCGCACTGCAGTCCGAACAACGCGACCGATGAGCCGGACATTGTTTGACGATGACGTTCGGTCATTGTCTGACGGTGACGTTATTGACATGCTGACGCCGTGCCGCGCCTGCTGATCGTGCATCACACTCCCTCACCGCACTGCGCCGAGATGTTCGAGGCGGTGGTGGCGGGAGCAACCGATCCCGACATCATCGGTGTCGAGGTGATGCGACGGCCCGCGCTCACCGTCTCGCCGGTCGAGATGCTGCAGGCCGACGGCTACCTGCTCGGCACACCGGCCAACCTCGGCTATATCAGCGGTGCGCTCAAGCACGCCTTCGACTGCTCCTACTACCAACTGCTCGACAGCACACCGGAGCGACCGTTCGGAGTCTTCCTGCACGGTAATGAAGGCACCGAAGGGGCCCAGCGGGGCCTCGGCGCGATCACGACGGGTCTCGGCTGGCGCCGGGTCGCCGATGACGTCGTGGTGTCCGGCAAGCCCGCCAAGGCGGACCTCGAGGCGTGTTGGAACCTCGGCGCGACGGTCGCGGCCCACGTGATGGGCTGAGAGCCGATCGGGAAGTTGAGGCGTCAAGCCAGCAGGTCCGGGATTGGGGTCTGGGCGCTTCTGGCGCGCACGGCCCGGCGGCGAATCCGGGCACCGTCGGCCGCGACCGGAGCGTAAGAGGACTGCAGTTGTGATGGGAGGTCGGATGTCGTAAGCCTGTGCACAACAGCACGGCTTCCGGGCCGGGAGGAGTCTGACTCGTCGTATTCGTCGAGGTGGCCGGCCGGCAGGTTGAGTGTCGCGAGCAGAGTCGCCAGAGTGACCCGTAGTTGCCGTGCCTCGGTGAGAGCCGGATGGACGTTTCCGCCGGCGGTGATCGCACCAGACTTGACCACAACGTCAGACAGCCGATCGAGATCGTCTACGCACCTGACGATTTCCCGCAACAGCACCAACTCGTGATGCTAAAGTTCGTAGCGTTTGAGAACGGCAGACCAGAGGGCTTCCCCTTTGAGGCGTGTTCCCTTTGGCGGGACGAGCACTGTTTCATTCGATTCCACCGAAACACCCCAATCAGAGGCGGATCCCCGGCGCTCTGCCGGTTATGATGCACAGTTTAAATCTGGGATTCCTTTTTCTTCGGGAGAATCCTCAAAATAAGATTTCTTCTGGAATATTGCTTAGGAAGATTGATTAGGAATATTTCTGAGGGCGCCGTCTCCTTTCCGTGCCGCGACGAGGGCACCGCGAAGCGAGTCCCGGGTCGAGGGGCTGGTCATTTCTGGACCGAGTGACCGTCCGGCCCTACCGTGTGGGGCGCAGGGCTCCGCCGGTAAGGCCGGAGAAACAACCGCAACGCTGAGGAAGTGAGGTCTCATGCCCGGAATCGGAGACTTGGCACTGGGGGCCGCCCCGATTTTCGGGGGCGCTCTGATGGGCGTGATTGCGGGGAACTTGAAAGGCCCCGACTACCGCGCGGCCATCAAGGACGATCTCGATCTGCTGGCCAAGCTCCCACCGGAGAACGCCGAGCTGCGGGCGGCGTTGCAGCGGACCATTGACGAGCGAATCGGTGATCTGGTGGTCACCATGGACAAGAGTCGTGAGCTCAGACAGTCGGCGGTCGGCTACAAGGGCGACTGGCGAGACATCGTCGTCTTCATCTGTGCCGTGCTGTTCACGGTGGTGTGGTGGAACATCGATCACAGCCGAGCCAACTGGATGGTGATGTTCGTCTTCCTCGTGGTGCTCAGCGTAGTGACGGGGCTCTACGCGGCCCGGGAACTTCTGCGCACGGCGCTGCGGCCCTTCCTGCGCGGTGGGCGATCAGCTGTCTGAGTGCTCGCCAAAGAACCTCTCCATGGCCCGCCAGTGCCGTTCGGCGGCGGATCGGTCATAGGTTGCGTTGTCCGGTACGGCGAACCCATGGGCGGCCGCGTACCACTCGATCGCATACCTGACACCGGCCCCGCCGAGCGCCGACTCGAGTGTCGCGGACTGTTCGTCGGTGTAGGACGGGTCGTTCTCCGCGGCGCCCACGTACACCGCCGCCCGCATCCGGTCGGCCAGCAGATGCGGGCTGTCGGGATCGTCGGTGGCCAGTCCGCCGCCGTGGAAGGACATCGCCGCTCCGACCCGATCGGGGACCCGGCCCGCCACCACCAGCGACATCCGTCCGCCCATGCAGTAGCCGGTGATGCCGAACCGTTCCCCGGCGGTCTCGGGCCGGGTCTGGAGGTAGTCGAAGAACGCACCCGCGTCACAAGTGGTCATCTCGGGTGTGATCGCGTTCATCATCGCGAAGATCCGGTTGCGCTCGGCCTTATCGGCGAACACCGCCTTCATGTCGAACGGCGCCCACTGCCCGTTGCGGTAGTAGACGTCGGGCAGCAGGACCGCGTAGCCCAGCGAGGCCAGTCGGGCCGCCATCTCGCGCAGGGCCGGCCGGGCACCGCCGGCATCGGGATACATGACGATCCCGGGCCAGGATCCTGCGCCCGCAGGCGTGCACAGCGTGACCGGGCATCGCCCGTCGGGGGTGGAAATGGTGTCGGTGATGGTCGGCATGGTCAACGTTCTACCGTCCCCGCCTGCCCGTAAGCTGATCTTCGTGCCGATTCCGACCCCCTACGAGGACCTGCTGCGGCGCGTGCTCGAGCAGGGCACGCCCAAGGCCGACCGCACCGGTACCGGCACCCGCAGCCTGTTCGGCCATCAACTGCGCTACGACCTGTCCGCCGGTTTCCCGCTGATCACCACCAAGAAAGTGCATATGAAATCGGTGGTCTACGAGCTGCTGTGGTTCCTGCGCGGGGACTCCAACGTGGAGTGGCTGCAGCGCCACGGTGTCACCATCTGGGACGAATGGGCCTCTGCCACAGGCGACCTCGGCCCGGTCTATGGCGTGCAGTGGAGATCCTGGCCGACACCGTCCGGCGAGCACATCGACCAGATCAGCGCCGCGATCGACCTGTTGCGCACCGACCCGGACTCGCGCCGCATCATCGTCTCGGCGTGGAACGTCGCCGAACTGCCGAAAATGGCTTTGGCGCCGTGTCACGCCTTCTTCCAGTTCTACGTCGCCGACGGCAAACTCAGCTGCCAGCTCTACCAGCGCAGCGCCGACATGTTCCTCGGGGTGCCGTTCAACATCGCCAGCTACGCCCTGCTCACCCACATGATGGCCGCCCAGGCCGGCCTCGAAGTCGGCGACTTCATCTGGACCGGTGGTGACTGCCACGTGTATGACAACCATATCCAGCAGGTCATCGAACAGCTGCGGCGCGATCCGCGGCCCTATCCGGAATTGGTTCTGGCGAAACGGGATTCGATCTTCGACTACACCTACTCCGATATCGAGATCCGCCATTACGACCCGCACCCGGCGATCAAGGCTCCGGTAGCGGTGTGACGATCGGGCTGATCTGGGCTCAGACCACGTCCGGGGTGATCGGTCGCGACGGTGCCATCCCCTGGTCGCTGCCTGAGGACCTGGCCCGATTCAAGAGCCTCACCATGGGCCACACCGTGGTGATGGGCCGCCGCACCTGGGAATCGCTGCCGGCGCGGTTCCGGCCCCTGCCGGGCCGGCGCAACGTTGTCCTCACCCGCAATCCCGGCTACCAGGCCGACGGCGCCGACGTCGTCACCACGATCGAGGCGGCGCTCACCGACCCGGACACCTGGGTGATCGGGGGAGCGGAGGTTTACCACCTGGCGATGCCGTGGGCCGCTCGGTGCGAAGTCACCGAGGTCGACCTCGACCTGCACCTGCGCGACGAGGACGTCCTGGCGCCAATGCTGGATGAGTCCTGGGTCGGCACCGCCGGCGACTGGCAGGACAGCACGTCGGGACTGCGCTACCGGTTTTACCGCTACCTGCGTCCGTGACCCGATTGACCGCCGCCCAGGCCCGGCGGGTCGCGGTCGCCGCCCAGGGCCTGACCGCCCCCAAACCTTCCGGCCCGGTGACCCGGGCGCACCTGCGCCGGCTGATCCGCCGCATCCAGGTGCTGCAGCTGGATTCGGTGTCGGTGGCGGTGCGCGCTCACTACGCCCCGGTGTTCAGCCGCCTCGGGCCCTATGACCGCGAGTTGCTGGACGGCGCGGCGTGGAGCGACACCGCCCGCTCGCCACGCCTGCTGGTGGAGTACTGGGCGCACGAGGCGGCGCTGATGGCGGTGGAGGACTGGCCGCTGATGCGGTGGCGGATGCGCGAGTACGTCCACGGACGCTGGGGCGTGGAGATCGTCAAGAGAAATCCGCGCCTGGTCGACGACGTCATCGCCGCGGTGACCGACATCGGGCCGGCCACCGCCGGACAGATCGAGGCGCACCTGCAAGCCGGTAGCCGGCGCGGCACCCGGGCGGCGAAAAAAGAGATGTGGGACCGCACCGACACCAAGTGGGTGGCCGAGGCGCTGTTCGCCTCCGGGGTGCTGACCACAGCGCGCCGGGTCGGTTTCGCCCGGCACTACGACCTGTCCGAACGGGTCCTGCCGGCCGGCATGCTGGCCCGCGAGGTCGACGACGACGAGGCCGCACGGGAATTGATCCTGCGGGCCGCCGCAGCGCTGGGCGTGGCCACCGAGGCCGATCTGCGGGACTACTTCCGGCTGCGGCCCGGCCAGTCCAAGCCGGCGGTCGCCGAACTGGTCGACGCCGGTGAACTTCGAGAGGTCCAGGTCGAGGGTTGGGCCGCCCCGGCCTACCTGCGCAGCGGCCAGACGGTGCCCCGCACCGACCGGGGAACCGCGCTGCTGTGCCCGTTCGACCCACTGATCTTCTTCCGGCCGCGAGTGCGGCGACTGTTCGGCTTCGAGTACCGCATCGAGATCTACACACCGGCCGCCAAGCGGAAGTACGGCTACTACGTCTGGCCGTTTCTGCTCGACGGGGAACTGGTCGCGCGCGTGGACCTCAAGGCCGACCGGACCGCCGGCGTGCTGAACGTGGTGGGGGCCTTCGCCGAGCCCGAACGCAACCCGGCGCGGGTGGCTTCGGCGCTGGCGGGGAAGTTGCAGACCATGGCGACCTGGCTGGGGCTGAGCCGGGTGAACATGGGCGACCGGGGCGACCTGGCGCGGCATCTGGCCCGCGCTCTCTGACCGCTCGTCCCGGCCCCCGCTACTGTGAGCGCGTGGCCGAGATCGCGCCGCTGCGCGTGCAACTGATCGCCAGGACCGAGTTTCTGGCACCCGCCGACGTGCCCTGGGACACTGACGCCGACGGCGGCGAGGCGCTGGTCGAGTTCGCCGGCCGGGCCTGCTATCAGAGCTGGTCCAAGCCCAACCCGCGCACCGCGACGAACTCCTCCTACCTCAAGCACATCATCGACGTCGGCCATTTCTCGGTGCTCGAGCACGCCTCGGTGAGCTTCTACATCAGCGGCGTCTCGCGCTCCTGCGCCCACGAGCTGACCCGGCACCGGCACTTCTCCTTCTCGCAGCTGTCCCAGCGCTACGTACCCGACGACGACGCCCGGGTGGTGATCCCACCCGGTCTGGAGGACGACCCCGAAGCGCAGCGGATCGTGCTCGCCGCCGCTGACGCGAGCCGCGCCGCCTATCTGGAACTTCTCGCCGGGCTGGAGGCCAAGCTCGCCGAGGCGCCCAACGCCGTCCTGCGGCGCAAACAGGCCCGCCAGGTGGCCCGCGCGGTGCTGCCCAACGACACCGAGACCCGCATCGTGGTGACCGGTAATTACCGGGCCTGGCGGCACTTCATCGCAATGCGCGCCAGTGAGCACGCCGATGTCGAGATCCGCCGCCTGGCCATCAGCTGCCTGCGTGAACTCGCCGCGGTGGCGCCCGCGGTGTTCACCGATTTCGAGATCAGTGCGCTGGCTGACGGCACCGAGGTGGCGACCAGCCCGCTCGCTACGGAGGCCTAGGGGCCAGCGGGTACCCTCAGTGCCCGTGAGCACCAGCGGATTCGATGCCGGCGCGAGGCTGGGTACGGTTCTGACGGCCATGGCGACGCCGTTCGCCGCCGACGGCACGCTTGATGTCACCGCGGCCGCCAGCCTGGCCGCCCGGCTGGTCGACTCCGGTTGTGACGGCCTGGTGCTGTCCGGGACCACTGGCGAGTCGCCGACCACCACCGATGACGAGAAAATCAGCCTGCTCCGTACGGTCCTGGAGGCTGTCGGTGACCGGGCCCGGGTCATCGCCGGGGCCGGAAGCTACGACACCGCGCACAGCACACGGCTTGCGAAAGCCTGCGCAAGCGAGGGCGCGCACGGCCTGCTGGTAGTCACCCCCTACTACTCGCGACCACCGCAGAGCGGGCTGGTGGCGCACTTCGGTGCTGTCGCCGATGCCACCGACCTGCCGGTCGTGCTGTACGACATCCCGCCGCGTTCGCATGTGCCCATCGAGTGGAGCACCCTGCGCACGCTGGCGCGGCACCCCAATATCGTGGCGGTCAAAGATGCCAAGGGTGATCTGCACGGGGCGGCTCAGATCATGGCCGAGACGGGCCTGGCCTACTACTCCGGCGACGACTCGTTGAACCTGCCCTGGCTGGCGGTCGGGGCGGTGGGCTTTGTCAGCGTCTGGGGCCATCTCGCCGCCGCACAGCTGCGGGATATGGTCACCGCCTTCAACTCCGGGGACCTGCCCACCGCCCGGAAAATCGCCGTCGCGCTGGCACCGCTGAACGCCGCTCAGAACCGGTTGGGCGGGGTGACGCTGGTCAAAGCCGGCCTGCGGCTGCAGGGTGTCGACATCGGTGACCCAAGGTTGCCGCAGATGCCGGCGACGGCAGACCAGCTCGATGAGCTGGCTGCCGATCTGCGGGCGGCAGCGGTGCTCGGCGCCGGTTCCACGGACGAGCGGATTCGGCGATGAACGACAACCTCCGGCCCCCCGGTCCGCTGGCGCCCGGTGCGCTCCGGGTCACCGCGCTCGGCGGTATCAGCGAAATCGGCCGGAACATGACCGTTTTCGAGCATCTTGGTCGGCTGCTGATCGTCGATTGCGGTGTGCTCTTCCCCGGACACGACGAACCCGGCGTCGACCTCATCCTGCCGGACTTACGCCACATCGAGGATCGGCTCGACGATATCGAGGCGCTGGTGCTCACCCACGCACACGAGGACCACATCGGCGCGATCCCGTTTCTGCTCAAACTTCGCAGTGACATCCCGGTGGTCGGATCGAAGTTCACCCTCGCACTGGTCGCGGCCAAATGCCGGGAGCACCGGATCAAACCTCAGTTCGTCGAAGTCCATGAGGGGCAACGCAGTACACACGGTGTCTTCGAGTGCGAGTATTTTGCGGTCAACCACTCCATCCCGGATGCGCTGGCCATCGCAATCCACACCGGCGCGGGAACGGTGCTGCATACCGGGGATATCAAACTCGACCAGTTGCCGCTGGACGGGCGGCCCACCGATCTGCCGGGGATGTCGCGTCTCGGCGACGCCGGAGTCGATCTGTTCCTGTGCGATTCCACCAACGCCGATATTCCCGGTGTCGGCCCGTCGGAGAGCGAGGTCGGCCCGACGCTGCACCGGCTGATCCGAAACGCTGAGGGGAAGCGGGTTCTGGTGGCGTGCTTCGCCTCCAATGTCGACCGGGTGCAGCAGATTGTCGATGCCGCGGTGGCGTTGGGGCGTCGAGTGGCGTTCGTGGGCAGGTCGATGGTGCGCAATATGGCTATCGCCAGGGAGTTGGGTTTCCTCACCGTCGATGACTCGGATGTCATCGATATTGCAGCGGCCGAGACGATGCCACCCGGCCGACTCGTGCTGATCACCACCGGCACCCAGGGCGAACCCCTCTCGGCGCTGTCCCGGATGTCGCGGGGCGAGCATCGCAGCATCTCGATCACCGCCGATGATCTGATTATTCTGTCGTCATCCCTGATACCGGGAAACGAGGAGGCGGTGTACGGGGTAATCGACGCACTGTCGAAAGCCGGCGCCCGGGTGGTCACCAACCAACATGCCCGCGTGCATGTCTCAGGCCATGCGCACGCCGGGGAACTGCTGTTTCTCTACAACGCCGTGCGCCCGCGCAATGTGATGCCGGTTCATGGTTACTGGCGGCATCTGCGGGCCAATGCCAAACTGGCCGCCCGAACCGGCGTTCCCGACGACGCGATCATGATGGCCGAGAACGGGGTCAGTATTGACCTGTCGGCGGGCAAGACCATGATCGCCGGTGCCGTTCCGGTAGGCAAGATGTTCGTTGACGGGCTGGTCAGCGGCGATGTCGGCGAGACCACGCTGGGGGAGCGGTTGACCCTGAGCTCCGGTTTCGTGGCTGTGACGGTGGTGCTGCGGCGCGGGACGGGCCGGGCAGCGGCGCCGCCGCATCTGTACTCCCGCGGCTTTTCGGAAGACTCGAAGGCTTTGGAGCCTGCGGCCAGAAAAGTGGAGCAGGAATTGGAATCCCTTGCCGCCGATAACGTTACCGACCCGGTGCGGATCGCCCAGGCGGTGCGTCGCAGCGTCGGGAAATGGGTCGGGGAAGCCTATCGGCGTCAGCCGATGATCGTGCCGACCGTGCTCGAAATATAGCGCCGGTCGGTCTCAGCGTTTGTTGACGAAGCCGGCATCCACCGGCAGTGCCACTCCGGTCACGTAGCGGGCGGCATCCGACACCAGCCACGCCACGGCGTTGGCGACATCCTGCGAATCCAGGTGCTGCACCGGAAGTGCATTGGTCAGATCCGGGCCACCGAAATCTTGTCCGGCCATGCCTTCCAGCCAGGACCGGGTGGCATCATTGTCGATCATCGGTGTATTGACCGCGGACGGATGTACCGAATTCACCCGGATGCTGTAGGGCGCAAGGAAATTGGCGTATGCGCGCATCAGGCCGACCATGCCGTGCTTGGCGGCGGTATACCCGAGCGAGCCGGCGATCGGTGCACCGATGCCCACCAGTCCGGCGACCGAACTCGTCAGTACGACCGCCCCGCCCTCGCCCTGTCTGATCAGTGGCCGCATCGCCACGTCGACGGTCTGATAGGCACCGGTGAGGTTGACGTCGATGACGTCCTGCCAGGCGCCGTCACCGGTCATGGGAGCGATACCGGCGTTCGCGATGACGATATCGAGGCGACCCAGTTCGGCGATACCTTCGCTCAAGGCGGTTTTCAGCTCCGCCCTATCGCGGACGTCGGCATGCCGGGCGACTATGCGACCCCCGCTGCTCTCGATCATTTCCACTGTCGCCTCGAGATCTTCGGACGTGGCCAGCGGGTACGGCACGCTGGCGATCTGCTCGCACAGATCGACCGCGATGATGTCGGCGCCCAGAGCGGCGAGAGTGACCGCGTGCGCGCGTCCCTGCCCGCGCGCCGCCCCGGTGATGAAGGCGACTTTCCCTTCGAGATGCTCCACTGCTAGGCGCGCAGCCGGCCCTTGGCCGGATCGCCGGCCGGAACGGGATTGAGCATCTTGATATCGGGTGAGCCCGTCAGGTGCTCGCCGATCTCGGCGAACAGGGTGCCGATTGCCGGTGCCGTGCCGTGCGCCTTGAGTGCGTCGGCGTCGGCCCACTGCTCGACGAACACGTACGTGTCACCGGAGCGGTGCAGTGCATACAGTTCGCAGCCCGGCTCATCATGTACCGCTTCGACGGCTTTGGTGCAGGCGGCGCCCACTGCGTCAGCGGACTCGGGTTTGGCAGTGAACGAGGCGACGACCACGACGGGCATCTTCATACTCCGATCTGGTGGGCAGGGACCGTATTCTTCGGCGGGTCCATGACGACTGTAGGACGTTCACCGTAGATCAATCAGCAGCCGGGAGGTGCGTGGCGTGGAGCAACGCCGGGATAGGAAGTCGCTGTACATGACGGTCCTGATGACCCCGGATATGGCGAATTTCTCCGGTAACGTCCATGGTGGAACGCTGCTGAAACTGCTTGACCAAGTGGCGTACTCCTGTGCAAGCCGGTACGCCGGCACCTACGTGGTGACATTATCGGTCGACCGGGTTCTGTTTCGCGATGCCATCGAGGTGGGCGAGTTGGTGTCATTCTCGGCATCGGTCAATCACACCGGCCGCACCTCCCTCGAGGTGGGTATCCGGGTGGAGACCGAGAACATAAGGAACGGAACCCGGCGGCACACCAACAGCTGTTATTTCACCATGGTGGCCGTTGACGAGAACGGGACGCCGGTACCCGTGCAACCACTGGTCCCCGGAACGGAGCGGGAACGGGCGTGGTTCGACGCCGCGGTGGCACGCCGCGCCGCGTTGCGGTCCGCATTCGACGATTGATTGCGGTCTGGCAACGGCGCTGTCCGTAACTAGTGTTGCGCATGGTGCCAGTGGGGCCGGTGCGATTAGGGTTGCGCACATGGCGAATAAGACGGCCGCCCGCTCCGGCGCGCGAACGCCCAGGTCAAAAAGTTCTGGTCGAGCTGCCCAACCGCCCAGGCCGGCCCCGCCCCGCCGGAAGGCGCCAGCCAGGACATCGCCAGCCAGGACATCCCCGTCGTTGCCGGCCGCTGCGGCCGCTGCCGGCGGCCGTGCGGTGCGTGCAACCTGGTTGATGATTGCACGTGGCGCCGGGTCGACGGCCCGGTCGGTGGGCCGCGCCGGCGATATCGAGCCCGGCCACCGCCGCGACGGCATCGCCCTCGGCCTGCTCGCGCTGGCCGTTGTGATCGCGGCGGCATGCTGGTTCGACGCCGCCCGGCCGGTGGGCGCCTGGGTCGACTCGGGGTTGCGGACCCTCGTCGGTGCTGCTGTCGTGCTGCTGCCGCTGGTGATCGCCGTGGTCGCGGTGACCCTGATGCGTACCGAGCCCTATCCGGAGGCTCGGCCGAGGCTTGTGTTGGGTTCGGCGATGATCGTGCTGCCCGTGCTCGGTGTGTGGCATCTGTGGACGGGGGCGCCAGCCGATCCGGCTGCGCGCCAGCGGGCCGGTGGGTTTCTCGGCTTCGCCATCGGCGGACCGCTCTCGGACGGGCTGACCGTCTGGATCGCCACACCGCTGCTGATATTCGCGGCCCTGTTCGGTCTCCTGCTTCTCACCGGAACCACGATCCGTGAGGTGCCCGGGATGCTATACACGATGTTCGGCACCCGTGGTGGTCGCGCATACGGCGTCGAGTACGACGAGTTTGACGACGAGTTTGACGAGGAATTTGACGGAGGTTTCGGCGGTGGCGCCGCCGACGACCGCGGTGGCCGTCGTTACGACGTCGTCGGCGACGAGTTCCCGGATGGCTGCTTCGACGATCCGGACGATCCGCGCGCCTCCGGGCCGGACGAGCCGTCGGCCTCGCCCGGTGTCGCCGGCCCGATCGGCACTCCGCAGCAGAACTACCCGCTCGACGATCCGGCCTCCGAGGCGGTCAACGCCACCCGGCCGATCACACCGCGACGTAAGAGGACGGCGGCCCCGAAGCGGGAAACGCCCAAACAGGATCCCGCGGAACTCGACCGCGTGGTGGAGGGTTCCTACACCCTGCCGTCGTTGGAGCTGCTGGTCGTCGGCGACCCCCCGAAGCGGCGCAGCACAGCGAACGAACAGATGGCCGGTGACATCACCTCGGTACTGGAACAGTTCAAAGTGGACGCCGCGGTCACCGGTTGCACGCGGGGGCCGACGGTCACGCGCTACGAGGTAGAGCTGGGCCCGGGCGTAAAAGTCGAGAAAATCACTGCCCTACAACGCAATATCGCTTACGCGGTCGCCACCGAGAGTGTGCGCATGCTGGCGCCGATCCCCGGCAAGTCAGCCGTCGGCATCGAGGTGCCCAACACCGACCGGGAAACGGTGCGGCTGGCCGATGTCCTGACCGCGCCGTCCACCCGCCGCGACCACCACCCGCTGGTGATCGGCTTGGGCAAGGACATCGAGGGCGACTTCATCTCGGCCAACCTGGCCAAGATGCCGCACCTGCTGGTGGCCGGGTCTACCGGCTCGGGAAAGTCGAGTTTCGTGAACTCGATGCTGGTGTCGCTGCTGGCCCGCGCCACCCCGGACGAGGTCCGGATGATCCTCATCGACCCGAAGATGGTGGAGTTGACACCCTACGAGGGCATTCCGCATCTGATCACCCCGATCATCACCCAGCCGAAGAAGGCGGCCGCCGCATTGGCCTGGCTGGTCGAGGAGATGGAGCAGCGTTACCAGGACATGCAGGCCTCCCGAGTGCGCCATATCGACGATTTCAACGCCAAAGTTCGCTCCGGTGAGATCAGCACCCCACTGGGCAGCAAGCGCGAGTACCGGCCCTATCCGTATATCGTCGCCATCGTCGACGAGCTGGCCGATCTGATGATGACCGCACCGCGCGATGTCGAGGAGGCCATCGTCCGAATCACCCAGAAGGCACGCGCCGCCGGTATCCACCTGGTCCTGGCCACGCAGCGCCCCTCCGTTGATGTGGTCACCGGCCTGATCAAGACCAATGTTCCGTCCCGGCTGGCATTCGCCACCTCGTCACTGACCGACAGCCGGGTGATACTCGATCAGCCCGGCGCGGAAAAGCTGATCGGTATGGGTGACGGCCTGTTCCTCCCGATGGGCGCCAACAAGCCGATCCGGTTGCAGGGTGCCTACATCACCGACGACGAGATCAACTCCGTCGTGCAGGCCTGCAAGGACCAGGCCGAGCCCGACTACACCGAAGGTGTCACCAAGGCCAAACCCGCCGGCGACCGCGGCGATGTGGACCCCGATATCGGTGACGATATGGATGTCTTGCTGCAGGCCGTCGAGCTGGTGGTATCCAGTCAGTTCGGCTCGACCTCCATGCTGCAGCGCAAGCTGAGGGTCGGCTTCGCCAAGGCCGGACGGCTGATGGACCTGATGGAGACCCGCGGTATCGTCGGCCCGTCCGAGGGGTCCAAGGCGCGTGAGGTGATGGTCAAACCCGATGAACTGGCGGTAACCCTGGCCTCGATCCGGGGAGGCGGAGCCGACGACGACGGTGACGGCGACGACGACGGGGCATACGGCGATGAATCGGGGTATGCCGACGACTCAGGCGTCCCGGAGGACATCTGAGCCCTCAGAGCATGAGTAGCATTCGGGTGTTGCCCAGGATGTTCGGTTTCACGTAGCTCAGGTCGAGGAACTCGGCCACACCGATGTCGTAGGACCGGCGCATCTCGTCGAATACCTCGGCGGTAACCGGGGTGCCCTCGATCTCGGCAAACCCGTGGCGGTCGAAGAACTCGGTCTCGAAGGTCAGCACGAACAGCCTTTTCAGTTGTAGGTCGCGAGCGACGTCCAACAAACGGTCGACGATCGCATGTCCGATGCCGCGGCCCCTGACCCTGGGATCAACCGCAACGGTCCGCAACTCGCCGAGATCAGACCACAGCACGTGCAGGGCTCCGCAGCCGACCACCTCGTCGCCCATTTCGGCGACCCAGAACTCCTGTACCGCCTCGTACAGTGTGACGAGGTTCTTCTCGAGCAGAATCCGCCCCGCATAGGTGTCGACGAGGCGTTTGATTACCGGTACGTCGGATGTCCTGGCTCGGCGGACGACGATATCCCGGCCCTGCTCTCGATAGGAGCCGTCGACCGACCGCGCCCCGGGGGAGTAGTCGGTCACGGCGATACCTTAGCCGGTGGCGGGCACCTCGTTTTCGCGGTGAGTTCGCCGGACCCGGTGTTGTTCCTGCGTTTCGCCATCTGGCTGTCTCGGCGTCTCCGGCGTTCCTGAGCAGCCAGATCGCGCGGACCGGGGTCCTGCCCGTGGGGCGTCGCACCCGGGTTCGGGCATACCGAACCGATATCCTGTTGGCCGTGACGGGCCAACCAGAGATTCCCCCGACGGTCCGCCGTGAGCGGATGGCGAACGTCCCGAATCTGCTGACCGGCCTACGACTCGTTCTGGTTCCGGTGTTCCTGCTGTTCCTGTTTGCCGGCGACGGACATGAGACCGCGAGCCGGATCACAGCCTTCGGGATCTTTGCAGTGGCCGTCATCACCGATCGGCTCGATGGTGCGCTTGCCCGCAGCTATGGCGCGACCAGTGAATTCGGTAAGCTCGCCGACCCGATCGCGGACAAGATGCTGATCGGCGCCGCGTTGATCGGCCTGTCGATTCTGGGTGACATGCCCTGGTGGGTGACGGTGCTGATCCTGGCCCGGGAGATAGGGGTGACCGTTCTGCGATTTGCTGTGATCAGCCGCGGCGTCATTCCGGCCAGCCGCGGGGGCAAACTGAAGACCCTCGTACAGGCCGTCGCCATCGGGTTGTTCATCCTGCCGCTGAACGACCTGCCGGCACCGTGGACCACCGGCGCGTGGTGGGTGATGGGTGCAGCAATCGTATTGACCGTGGTCACGGGACTGGAGTACGTCATCTCCGCTCTCCGCGGAACCAGCCACCAAAACTGACGGGGTCGGGAACCAACCTCGGCGGTTCCGCGTTGCACCTAAGGCGGCGATAGACGGTGACCGGTCTTCGATGCTGCGATGACTTTGGGAGGACAGCTCCATGGCGGTACTTCTACGTGAGGTGATCGGCGATGTCTTGCGCCGGGAACGTACATCTCAGGGCCGGACGCTGCGCGAGGTATCCGACTCGGCGCGGGTGAGCCTGGGTTACCTATCGGAGGTCGAACGGGGCCGCAAAGAGGCCTCCAGCGAACTTCTGGGTGCGATCTGCACGGCTTTGGACGTCCCGATGTCGCAGGTGTTGTGCGACGCGGGCACCGATCTGGCGAACCGCGAGGATGTCGACCGGAAGAGCGCCGGTTCGCTGTCGATCCCGGGCACCGTGATCGCACATCCCGCGGCGATGGCGGTGGCCTGATCCGCCCCGCGTGCCCGGTTCGGCCGCGAAACGGCCATCCGGGATCGCAGCCAGGCTGTGGCCGCAGGGCCGGACCCGATAAATTGGGCGTACAACACCTCATGCGGCACTCGATTCGAAGGCGGGGCAAGTAGATGGCCAATCCGTTCGTCAAGGCGTGGAAGTACCTGATGGCGTTATTCGGCGCGAAAGTGGACGAATATGCCGACCCGAAGGTACAGATTCAGCAGGCCATCGAAGATGCGCAGCGTCAGCATCAGGCGCTGACCCAGCAGGCCGCACAGGTCATCGGCAATCAGCGTCAGCTGGAGATGCGGCTCAACCGTCAACTCGCTGATATCGAGAAGCTGCAGGCCAACGTCCGCCAGGCGCTTACTCTGGCCGATCAGGCCACCGCCAACGGCGATGCCGCCAAGGCCACCGAGTACACCAATGCCGCCGAGGCTTTTGCTGCGCAGTTGGTGACCGCCGAACAAAGCGTGGAGGACCTCAAGAGTCTCCACGATCAGGCTCTGCAGGCGGCGTCGCAGGCCAAGAAGGCCGTCGAGCAGAACGCCATGGTGCTGCAGACCAAGATCGCCGAGCGCACCAAGCTGCTCAGCCAGCTCGAACAGGCCAAGATGCAGGAAAAAGTCAGTGAATCGCTGCGGTCGATGAGTGACATCGCGGCCCCCGGCACCACGCCGAGTCTGGACGAGGTCCGCGAGAAGATCGAACGCCGTTATGCGAACGCGATGGGCTCGGCCGAGCTGGCCCAGAACTCGGTTCAGGGCAGAATGATGGAGGTCCAGCAGGCCAGCGTGCAGATGGCCGGGCATTCCAGGCTCGAACAGATTCGCGCGTCGATGCGCGGTGAGGCGCTGCCGTCCGGCGGGACGGCCGCTCCTGCGGCCCCGGCCGGAAGCCCCGAGCCCGAGCAGCCGCTCGGTCAGTAGGAAATCCGGTGGAGGAGGCGATCGACCCATGGCTGTGAAGTCCCCGGGACTCGCATCGCGACCAGGTTCGCGTTATTGGCGCTCGACGCTGCAACGGGGTATCGATGCGGTCAGCGAGTACGCCGACGTCGCCGCCCACAAACTCGCTGCCGTATCCGACCCGCGTGCCAGGATGTTGCGCAAGCGGCGCTGGGCGTTGCGCTGGGGGGGCTTCTTTGTCTTCGCCTCGGCATTTTGGGTTTTCGTCACCGGGTTGCTGGCGGTCTGGAGCACCCCGGTCTGGGCATTGCTGATCACCGGCCTGGTCGCGGCCGGGGCGGCTGTACCGGCGACCCTGTGGTTATTGCGTTATCGCTGGTTGCGACGGGAGCCGTTGCCGCCGCGGCGTGAGGTCAGTGGTCGCCGGTTGCCGCCGCAGGGGTCGGTCGCCCGGCCGGCGATATCAGCCCTCGGCGCTTCCGAACGGGGGCTTCATTCGCTGCTCGCCGTGATCGACCGCGGCGCGATGCTTCCCGCCGACGAGTCCCGCGAACTGACCGCCGCCGCCGGACGCTCGGCGGCCGCCATGGCGGCAACGGCCTCGGAGATAGCTGCGATGGAACGCGCTGCCCGCGAGAACCCTGATTCGCGGGTTTACCTGGCGCCGACCATCAATGCGCTGACCACGCAACTGAGCAGTGGGGTCCGGCAGTACAACGAGATGGTCACCGCGGCCGCCCGGTTGGTGTCGTCAGTGAATGCCGGGGCGGTGCCCGGCTCAGCCGATACCCGGGCAGTGCCCGCGCCGAACTACCAGGAGCGCTATCGCCACGAACTCACCGACGCCACCGAGCAGTTACTCGGATGGGCCCAGGCTTTCGAGGAATTGGGGCCGGTTCAGCGGGTGTGAGTCCGTGCCGGGGCCCTCGAGAATCACAGACTCGGCCTCAGTGCCGGCACCACCGCGCCGGCCACACCGCGGACCAGCGCTTTCGTCATATCCCACAGGTCGAAATAGTCGCGCCACAGCGTGATTCGGCCGTTGTGAACCTCGAAGACACCGCACACCCAGAATTGCACTCGCACCGGGCCGATGATGATCGCGTCCGTGCGTTCGGTGAGTACCGACGAGCCATTGACCGCGATCCGGTGAATCTTGACCTCGAAACCCGCGCGGCCCTCCATCCCGCGGAACAGCCGCATCGCCCGCGCCCGGCCACGAATGGTCGGCAGGCCGACGTTCTGATAAACGAGGTTGTCGTCGAGCACTGCGCCGGCCCCGTCGGTGTCCTGGGCCTGCAGCGATGTCAACAACACCTCGACGGTGTGGGCGTTATCGACATCTGAACCTATGTTCGTGGTCTGCTCAGTCATGCCGACAGCCTAGTCCCGGCCGACAGGGACACCGGGAAGGCTGTGGCAGGGTAGGTCCGGTGCGGGTCGCCGTGGTTGCCGGGCCTGAGGCCGGGCATGCACTCCCCGCCCTTGCGCTCTGCCTTCGACTGCAGAGTGCCGGCGACGAACCTGTGCTGATGACCGGTGCCGGTTGGTTCGACACCGTGCATACCGCCGGTATCGAGACTGCGGAACTGCTCGGTCTCAGTCCTGAGAGATCCGACGACGACAATGACGCCGGTGCGAGAATCCACCAGCGGGCAGCCCGGATGGCGGTGTTGAACCTTCCGGTGTTGCGGAACCTTCAGCCGGATCTGGTGGTCGCCGACGTGATTACGGTCTGCGGTGCGCTGAGTGCCGAATTGCTGGGTGTCCCCTGGGTAGAACTCAGTCCGCATCCGCTCTACCTGCCGTCCCGGGGGTTGCCGCCGATGGGCAGCGGGCTGGCACCGGGGGTCGGTGTGCGGGGTCGGCTGCGGGATGCGGTCATGCGGGCATTCACGGCGCGGTCGGTCCGGGTGGGACAGCGTCAACGGCGCTCGGTGCGCTTGGAAATCGGCCTGCCCGCCGGGGATCCGGGCCCGGCGCGTCGGCTCGTCGCCACCCTCCCCGCGCTGGAGGTGCCCCGACCCGACTGGCCCGCTGAGGCCGTGGTCGTCGGCCCCTTGCATGTCGAGCCCACCGCCGCGGTCCTGCCGATCCCGCCAGGGGACGGACCGGTGGTCCTGGTGGCCCCCTCGACAGCGAGCACCGGCACCGCCGGGGTAGCTGAGCTGTGTCTGCGCCATCTGGTCCCGGGCACGACCCTGCCGTCCGGAGCCCGGTTGGTGGTGTCCCGACTCGCCGGCGCCGATATCGAGGTGCCGCCCTGGGCGACGGTGGGGCTGGGGCGTCAGGACGCGCTGCTGCGCAGTGCCGATGTGGTGATCTGCGGCGGCGGGCACGGCATGTTGTCCAAGACCCTGCTGGCAGGGAAGCCGATGGTGGTCATCCCGGGCGGCGGCGACCAATGGGAGCTGGCGAATCGTGTTGTGCGCCAGGGTAGTGCCAGGCTGGTCCGCCCGGTCGCCGCGGACTCCCTGGTAGCCGCGGTGGGTGAGGTGCTGGCGGATCCGCGTTATCGGGAGGCGGCCCGTCGGGCGGGGGAGAGTGTCGCCACGGTGGCCGATCCGGTGCGGGTGTGCCGGTCGGCGCTGGCCTGATTCTGGCCAGCGGTGGCAGTGGGTAACTTGGGGACGTGCGGCTGACCCAATTCCATGAACTGATCGAGGCGCAATTCGGTCCGGTGCGGGGCGCCTCGCTGTTGGTCGATCATGTGCTGACCCGGCTCGGCGGGCGTACGGCGGTCCAGGCCATTGAGGACGGTACCGATCCCCGGGACGTGTGGCGGGCGCTGTGCGCCGACTTCGACGTGCCGCGAGAGCAGTGGTAGCGCCAGATAAGCGACACGCCGCAGGCCCTTCTTGATATCGAACACATGTTCGTTAGTGTGGGTGGTGCTCGACCGGACCAGATCGGCCCAAGGTGTTTTGTCAGAGGCTCGCTCTAATGTCGCGGCCAACCGACCGAACAACGGTCAGCCGAACACCAGAAACGGAGACACCATGGCGCAGAAAGCCCCCGACCGCGAGAAGGCTCTCGAGCTCGCGATCGCGCAGATTGAGAAGAACCACGGCAAGGGTGCGGTGATGCGCCTCGGCGACGAGGTCCGCCAGCCCATCTCGGTGATCCCGACAGGATCGATCGCCCTGGACGTGGCGCTGGGAATCGGTGGACTGCCACGCGGCCGCGTCATCGAGATTTACGGACCGGAGTCCTCCGGTAAGACCACCGTTGCCCTGCACGCGGTGGCCAATGCCCAGGCTGCCGGCGGTATCGCGGCGTTCATCGACGCCGAACACGCGCTGGACCCCGAGTACGCCAAGACCCTCGGTGTGGACACCGATGCGCTGCTGGTCAGCCAGCCGGACACCGGCGAACAGGCGTTGGAGATCGCCGATATGTTGGTTCGCTCCGGGGCGATCGACATCCTGGTCATTGACTCGGTGGCCGCGCTGGTACCGCGTGCCGAGATCGAGGGGGAGATGGGTGATAGCCATGTCGGTCTGCAGGCTCGGCTGATGAGCCAGGCGCTGCGCAAGATGACCGGCGCGTTGAGCAACTCGGGTACCACCGCGATCTTCATCAACCAGCTTCGGGAGAAAATCGGAGTTATGTTCGGGTCTCCTGAGACGACCACCGGAGGTAAGGCTCTGAAGTTCTACGCCTCGGTTCGTTTGGATGTCCGCCGGATCGAGACGCTCAAGGACGGCACCGACGCGGTGGGTAACCGCACCCGGGTCAAGGTGGTCAAGAACAAGGTGTCGCCGCCGTTCAAACAGGCCGAGTTCGACATTCTCTACGGCAAAGGCATCAGTCGGGAAGGATCGCTCATCGATATGGGTGTCGACCAAGGCTTCATCCGGAAGTCCGGCTCATGGTTCACCTACGAAGGTGAGCAGTTGGGTCAGGGTAAGGAGAACGCCCGTAACTACCTCATGCAGAACCCCGACGTCGCTAACGAGGTTGAGAAGAAGATCAAGGAGAAGCTGGGGATCGGCGCCGTAATGACCGATGAGTTCATCGATGACGTCCTGCCCGCCCCCGTCGACTTCTAAGTCCCGCGAAGAGCAGGCGCACGCCTTGTGTTTGCGCCTGCTCACCGCGCGGGCGCGAACCCGTGCAGAGTTGGCCGGGAGGTTGGCCCAGCGCGGGTACCCCGAGGAGACGGCCCATGCGGTCCTTGGTCGCCTCGAAGGTGTCGGGCTCATCGACGATGAGAGTTTCGCCACTCAGTGGGTGCACTCGCGACAGGCCAACGCCGGAAAAGGGAAGCGGGCCCTTGCTGCCGAGCTTCGCGCCAAAGGTGTCGATGACGACATCGTCTCCGCGGCGTTGGACGGAATCGACGTCGGCGCTGAGCGGACGCGGGCGGAGCAACTGGTGCAACGCAAACTGCGGCGGGAGGGGCTCGGAGATGGCGACGACCAGAAAGTGATGCGCAGGCTGGTCGGCATGCTGGCCCGCCGCGGATACAGCCAGAGTTTGGCCCTCAGCGTCGTCACCGAGGCGCTGGCAGCCGAGCGTGAGCGGCGGCGAGTGTAAATTTCGCTGCGGATCTCTGGCCAGGCCGTACCCCGAAACGGAGCGGTTCAGTCGAGCAGGATAAGCAGAGCCACCAGTATTCCGACGACACCGACTGACAATGCTGATCCGAGGACGAACCACCCTCCCCGGGTTCTCAGCACCGCGAATCCGAGGCGGGTTTCATGGACGTATCGGTTCCGCGATGCGGCGGCAAGCGCCGTGAAGACACCCGCCAGGATTAAGCAGACGCCGACGACGCCCGCGTACTTGGCGTGGACGAGAAGTATGGCGGTGACAGCGAAAACGGTCGCCAGCCCGGCCAGGGTCATCTGACGCTGCAGGTGGTTTCGTTCGAACGGGTACTGATCGCCCCATAGCTTGCCGCCCCGCGTCACGGGCGCTCAGCCTCCCGGTGTCAGAACCAGGACGATAACGCCGAGGCCCACCAGGATGACGGCCATGATGCTCAGCAATGGGGCACCGAAGCCCGGTAACGGCCGGCGTTGCCGTAATGCAAGTTCGGTGGCCCACCAGCGTCGTACGCCGAGCGCACAGCTACCGAGGGCAATGGCGACAAAACTCAGCGCGAGAAGTTGGCTGTCGAACCGGGGATGCTCCAGGAAGAGCCGGTCTATGGCGACGGCGGCCGCGAGCAGAGTGACCGCGAATCGCAACCACGACAGGTAGGTGCGTTCATTGGCCAGGGTGTAGAGCGGATCGGGCTCACGGCCCGAATCGTAGACACTGCGGGGAGAGCGTGATCCGCGCGCCGCCGCGCCGTCGAAGTCCATCACCTCATTGGCGGCCATTGAGTAACGGTAACCGCCCGACTGCGCGTACCGGGCCGGCGTGGGCAGTCTAAGCGCGCCGCCGCGGCCCCGGGGTACCGGGGCGGACGGTCGCGGGCCGGTGGACCGACCGGGAACAGGCGGCGGTGTCAGTCACCCGGTTCCAGCCGGGCTGACGGTGCGCCACCCTGCTCTATGGCCTCGGCCTCAAGCGGTTTGGTCGTGCGTTTTGAGCGGCGGAGTCTTCGCTCTACCCGGGTCGCGGCCGAGGACAGGGCGAAGTTGAGACTGATCATCAGCACGGCGATCACGATCAGTGCCGGTACGTAATTGCCGTAGGAGGAGCCGATCACTGTGCCCTGACGGACCATTTCGACAAAGGTGATCTGATAGCCGATCGCAGTGTCCTTGAGCACCACCACCAACTGCGATATCAGCACCGGCAGCATTGAGGTGATTGCCTGGGGAAGCATGATGGAACGCATGGTCTGTCCCCAGCCGAGGCCAAGGGCCTCGGCGGCCTCGGACTGCCCACGAGGCAGTGCCGCCACGCCGGCCCGCACGATCTCGGCGATGACCGCGCCGTTGTACAGAGTCAGGCCGGTCACGACGCCGGCCAGGGCCAGATACTTCGGTGGGAATGTGTCGTACAGCGCGTAGAGGAAATACGCGAAGATCATCATGATCAGCACTGGGATGGCCCGGAATATCTCGACGACCACCGCGCACGGCCGGCGGATCGCGGCCACCGGTGACAACCTTCCGATGCCGAGCGCGAAGCCCATGATGACAGCCAGGACGATCGACATTGCCGCTGCAGTGAGGGTTCCGGTTATTCCGGGCAGCACGTAGGTACGCCAGAGATCGGCGGTGACGAACGGTTCCCACTTGGCCGCGGTCAACTGACCCTTCTCGATCAACCGCGCCACGATAATCCACCCCAGAACCGCGACGGCGGCCACTGTGGCGGCCGAGATGACCCGGTTGCGGACCCGCGCCCGCGGACCGGGCGCGTCGAAGAGAATCGATGCGCCGGTCATTGCCGCGCCACCGCGAGTCGTTTGCCCAGCCAGCCGAACAACAGGCCCATCGGCAGGGTGAGCAGCGCGA
>CAZKUK010000022.1:0-45874 GCA_964555915.1 uncultured Mycobacterium sp. | reverse complement strand
CGGGGTGTGGCGCAGCTTGGTAGCGCGCTTCGTTCGGGACGAAGAGGTCGTGGGTTCGAATCCCGCCACCCCGACTGCGTGATGTCGCCTGACATCGGAATTTCGGCCTTCCCCCGTGGGAGGATTGACGCGTAGCCGCCGCACTGAGGTCTGGAACCGCTGGGAGATTTCATGGCGAATCGCGTCGCACCGTTGCGCATCTTCGTGCGGGACTTCACAGAGTTGGTCGACGACACGTCCGACGAGGCCACCCTGCTGGCGAAGGGCCGCGGATTGCTGGCCGAGTTGATCAGCGGTGACGACTGGCTGCCCGACGAGTACGCCACCGCGCGGGCCGATCGCTACGCCCAGTATCTGCTGCACTGCGACCCCCTCGAGCGGTTCAGCATGGTCAGTTTCGTATGGGGTCCGGGACAGCGAACCCCGGTCCACAACCACACCGTCTGGGGCCTGGTCGGTGTGCTACGCGGATCTGAGCAGAGCGAGGGCTACGAACTGCGCGACGGACTGCCGGTCGCCGGGGCTGACCGGCAGGTGATGATCCGCGGGGAGGTGGACGCCGTCTCCCCTACCATCGGCGATTGGCATCGCGTCACCAACAGCTCCGACGATGTCTCGATCAGCATCCACGTCTACGGGGGAAATGTCGGTACCCTGCGCCGGCGCAAGCTGGACGAAACATCCGGCCAACTCGTCGATTTCGTCTCCGGCTACGACAACGCAGCGATGCCTAATCTGTGGGGGCTGCCCGCCGCGACGCCCTGCTGACCGCGTCTGGCTGAGCCCGTGCAGCGCGCTGCCTGACCACCATCAGTTCGGCCCCCACGAAGACCAACAGGGAGACGACGACCGCGGCGATGATCATCGGGTAGCGGGCGTTCAGGGTGGACGTCTGCCGCAGCAGAATCCCGGCGAACGCCCAGATCAGCACCAGGCCGTAGGCGATGTCGCGGTTGCGCAGCATGGTGACTGTGCCGATCAGCATGGCGACCAGCACCATGATCACCGCCCAGGTGGACTCCGCCAGACCGAATCCGTCCCACCCTCGGCTGACCAGCAACACCGTCATGTTGGCCACCACCGCCACGGTGGTCCAGCCGAAGTAGACGCTGAACGGCACGCCGATGAACCACCGTTGCCGCGCGGTGAGGTCCGCCCCGGCCAGGGTGGTGACGATCAGCGCGAGGCAGACCAGGATCGCCACGATCAGTACCGCCGACAGCGGGATCAGGTCGTAGTGCCAGGCGAACACCCAGGCGGTGTTGGCCATCGAGGAGATGGCGAAGAGCGCACCCACCTTGTTCAGCAGCGCCGACTGCCCGGGGGATTCAGGGCCGTCCCGGAACAGCCCGAGCTGGTAGAGCACGTGCGCGCCCAGCAGCAGATAGATGACACCCCAGATGGAGAACGTGACTCCGGCCGGGGTGAACAGGTTCGGATAGGCGGTGGACACCTCTCCGGTGCTCCGGCCGTTGAGTGGCAGTGCGTTGGCGAGGTAGTTCACCGTCACCATGACCAGATAGGTCAGCGCCACCAGCACCTTGATCGGGGTTCTGCCCGTCACGGCCATCAGCGCCTCCTACAGCGCCCGGGCCGCATGCCGACCGGCGGCGCGTCCGGAGAACAGGCAGCCGCCCAGGAAGGTGCCTTCCAGTGCGTTGTAGCCGTGCACCCCGCCGCCCCCGAAGCCGGCGACCTCACCGGCCGCGTACAGGCCGTCGATCGGATTGCCGTCCACCCCCAGAGCACGCGACGCCAGGTCGGTCTGGATGCCGCCCAGCGTCTTGCGGGTCAGGACGTGCAGCTTGACCCCGATCAGCGGGCCGGCTTCAGGGTCGAGGATGCGGTGCGGGGCGGCGGTGCGGGTGATCCGATCACCCAGGTAGCGGCGGGAGTTGCGAATGCCCTGCAGCTGAGCGTCTTTGGAGTAGGGGTTGGCCACCTGCAGGTCCCGGGCCTCGATCTGGGCCCGGATCCGCCCGGCGTCGAGCAGTGACTCGTCGGTCAGCTTGTTCATGAGGTCGATGAGCTCCTCGAGGGTGTCGGCGACGACGAAGTCGGCGCCGCGGGACTTGAACGCCTCGATCGGGGCCGGGGCGCCCTTGCTCAGCAGCCGCTCGCGCAGCATGGCCGCTTTGTCGTGATTGGTGATGTCGGGGTTCTGCTCGGAGCCCGAAAGTGCGAACTCCTTCTCGATGATCTTCTGGGTCAGGATGAACCAGCTGTGGTCGTACCCGGCGATCTCGGGGTCGGTGCGAAGGTGGCGCAAGGTGCCCAGGGTGTCGTAGCCGGGCAGGTACGGCGCGGGCAGCCGACGGCCGAGCGCGTCAAACCACATCGACGAGGGACCGGGCAGAATCCGGATGGCGTGCTTCGGCCAGATCGGGTCCCAGTTCTGCACGCCTTCGGTGTAGTGCCACATCCGGTCCCGGTTGACCAGCCGTACCCCGCTGCCGGCGGCGATGTCGAGCATGCGGCCGTCGACATAGGCCGGCACGCCGGTGATCATCGAGGCCGGCGGAGTACCCATCCGCTCAGGCCAGTAACGCCGGACGATGTCGTGGTTGCCGCCGATGCCGCCGGTGGTCAGGATGACCGCCGGAGCGCGTAACTCGAAGTCGCCGAACCGGTCCCGGTTGGACGGGGCACCGCGGGGCGCGTCGTCGGCGGCCAGCACCGCACCGCGCACACCACTGACGGTCCCGTCGGCGATGACGAGCTCGTCTACCCGGTGCCGGTGACAGAAGGTGATCAGACCCCGTTCAGCCGCGGCCAGCGCGGAATCGGCGAACGGTTTGACGATCCCGGTCCCGGTGCCCCACGCCACGTGGAAACGGGGCACCGAGTTGCCGTGCCCGTCGGCCCGCAGGTCACCGCGCTCGGCCCAGCCGACAGTGGGCAAAACCGTGATGCCGTGGGAGTGCAGCCAGGCCCGCTTCTCTCCGGCGGCGAACTCCACGTAGGCCCGTGCCCAGCGGGTGGCCCAGGAGTCCTCGTCATCGAGCCGGTCGAACCCGGCGCTGCCGCGCCAGTCGTTCCAGGCCAGCTCGACGGAGTCCCTGATCCCCATCCGGCGCTGTTCGGGGCTGTCGACCAGGAAGAGCCCACCGAAGGACCAGAACGCCTGACCGCCAAGGTTTGCGGCGTTCTCCTGGTCGACAATCGCGACCCTGCGGCCGCGACTGGTCAACTCATGGGCGGCGACCAGACCGGACAGTCCGGCCCCGACGACGATCGCATCGAACTGCATACGCGGGCCCGGCCGACTAGAGCCGGTCCTTGACGGCGGCCGAGAGCCTGGCGCCGTCGGCCTTGCCGCCGGCGATGGCGGTGGCCGCCTTCATCACCAGGCCCATCTGCTTGACCGAGGGGCGTTCCCCGATCTGGTCGGTGACCTGGGCGATGGCGGTGTCGACCACGTCGGCCACCTCCGCCTCGGTCAGCGGGGTCGGAAGGTATTCCTCGATGATCCGGGCCTCGGCGTGCTCCTCTGCGGCCAGCTCGCCGCGGCCGTTCTGCGTGTAGATCTCCGCGGCCTCGCCGCGCTTCCTCGACTCGCGGGCCAGCACCTTGATCACCTCGTCATCGCCGAGTTCCCGGGCCTGCTTGCCGGACACCTCCTCGCTCTGGATCGCCGCCAGCAGCATCCGAAGCGTCGCCGTGCGCAGCTTGTCCTGAGCCTTCATCGCTTCGGTGAGATCCGATCTCAACCGGTCCTTGAGTTCCGCCATGACTCATCACGCTACGCGGCGCCCGATTCGGGGTCACCTGATCCATTAGGTTGGACGGATGACTCCGCGCCGACCGGATGTCGGGCGGCCCGCCCGGTGAGTACCCCGCCGCCCGGTTGGCCGGCCCCCCAGGGCGGATACCCGCCCGGTTACCCGCCCCATCCGGGCTATCCGCCGCCCTACCCCGGCTACCCGCCGCCCTATCCCGGCTACCCGCCGCCCTATCCCGGCTACCCGCCCGTGCCCGGCGGCCCGCAGCTGTGGAGGCCCGGGGTCATCCCACTGCGCCCGCTCTCGCTGAGCGACGTCTTCAACGGCGCGGTCAACTACATCCGGACCAACCCACTGGCCACGCTCGGCCTGACCACCCTCATCGTGGTGGTCACCTCGACACTCGACCTGGCACTGGAGTTGGGGCAGCCGGCGCTGGGCGGCGATGCCGGACTGCTCGCGGCGTTGCTGACCACCGCTGCGGTGACGGCGCTGGCCACAATCCTGCTGTCGGGGATGCTGACCGTCGTGGTGGCCCGCGCCGTACTGGGCTCCTCGATAACCATCGCCGAGGCGTGGGCCAGGGTCCGCCGGCGGCTGCCGGCGCTGATTGCGCTGAGCCTGCTGGAGATCTCGGCGGTGGCGGTTCTGGTGGCCGTGGCGGTGCTGCTGATCGCCACCGTCGCCGGTGCCGCCAACAGCGCGATCGCCGCGGTGGTCGGGGTGCCGCTGACACTGACGACGTTGGCCGTCATCGCCTATCTGATCACCGTGCTGGCCTTCGCGCCGGTTGCCATCGTGCTGGAACGCAAGCCGGTAGCGGCCTCGGTGCGACGCTCATTCACGTTGGTGCGCAATCGGTTCTGGCGCATCCTCGGAATCCGCCTCCTGGCGACACTGGTCGCCGCCGTGGTGTCGGCTGCGGTCCTGGTGCCGTTCGTCATTCTCGGCGGCGCGCTGTCCATGGATCCCGGCGCGGTCGGCCCCGGCGGGGTCGCCGCGGTCCTGACCGCCATCGGCCAGGCGATCGGCCAGATCATCACCGCCCCCTTCACCGCCGGGGTGGTGGTCCTGCTCTATGTCGACGCCCGAATCCGTTCTGAGGCTTTCGACCTGGTTCTGCAGACCGGAGCGTCACCCGGGCGGCCGGCCGCGCACACCGACGACCTCTGGCTAACCACGGGGCGGTGAGAGCCGTTGTCCGTCATCGACATCGACAGCGACGCCGCTCGTGAGGCCGCCGAACGGGAGCTGGCCAAACCGATCTATCCGAGGGCTTCGCTGCGGGAGCGACTCGAGGACTGGCTCAATGACCTGATCTACCGGTTGGTCCACGAAGACTCGGTGGTGCCCGGCGGCTGGTTCACCATGGTGATCCTGGCCCTGCTGATACTGACCGGGCTGGTCGTCGCAGTCCGTATCGTCCGGCGGACCACCGACGACCGGCGCCCCACGGGGATCTACGGCGACCGGACGATGACCGCGTCGGACCACCGGGTGCGGGCTGGGGAGCTCGCGGCCCGGAGCGACTGGGCGGCGGCCATCCGCCAGCGGGTCCGGGCCATCGGCCGCCAACTCGAGGAAGACGGCATGCTCAGCCCGTTGGCCGGACGGACGGCCACCGAGTTCGCGCGCGAGGCGGGGCGGCTTCTGCCCTCCCACAGCCGCGACCTCGAGCGCACAGCAATACTTTTCGATGATGTCAGCTACGGGGGCAGGCCGGGCTCGGAGTCCGGCTACCGGAGCGTCGCAGCTCTCGACGACGCGCTGCGCCGAAGCGACCCGGTGGAGGTCAGGTGAGAACCACCGGGCGCCGGGCCACCGCGCGATGGATCGTGCTGGGCCTGGTGGCGGTGGTGGCGGTCGCGGTTGTCGCAACCTGGCTGACCGCGCCCCGGTCCGGCGGCCGGATGGACCCGGGCGCCACCTCGACCTCGGGGGCCCACGCGCTGGCGACGCTGCTGCGCGAACGCGGGGTCGAGGTGGTCGTCGCCCGCACGGTGGAGGATGTGGAGCGTCACGCCGGACCCGACGCCCTGCTGCTGATCGCCCAGACCTTCTACCTCCGCGATGACGACCTGCTCGACCGGCTGGCCGCGGCGCCCGGTGACCGCCTGGTTTTCGAGCCCACCGCGCGTGCCCGCGAGGCGCTGTCGCCCGGGGTCATGCTGGCCCGCGGGGGCCGCGTCTCCCCCGACCCCGAGTGCGACCTGCCCGCGGCCCGGCGTGCCGGTGAGGTGGCCTTCGAGGATGCCGATCTGTACCAGGCCGCCGGGGAAACCGGACTGACCCGCTGCTACGGCGGAGCGCTGGTGCGCTACCAGACGGGCGGGCGCACCGTGACCGTGGCCGGCGGCGCCGGGTTCATGACCAACGCGGAGCTGGGCCGCCAGGGCAGCGCCGCGTTGGCGATGAACCTGGCCGGGGAGAAGCCCCGGCTGGTCTGGTTCGCCCCGCAGCGGATGCAGGGCCAGGGCGCCGGGGGCGCGACGGTCGGCGACCTGATCCCCGACGCGGCGGTTTGGGTGGTTCTGCAACTCGGCCTGGTGGTTCTGCTCGCCGCGCTGTGGCGGGGACGGCGGCTGGGGCCGCTGGTCGCCGAACGACTGCCCGTCGTGGTCCGAGCCTCGGAGACCGTCGAGGGCCGTGGCCGGCTGTACCGGTCGGTCCGGGCACGCTCACAGGCCGCCGCGGCGTTGCGAACGGCGACGCTCGGGCGGATCTCGGCCCGACTGGGTCTGGGCGGCAGGCCCGGCCCCGCGGCGGTCACCGCCGCGGTGGCTCAACGATGCTCGGCCGCCGAGAACACCGTCCGGGACATCCTGTTCGGACCGCCGCCCGCGACCGATTCCGATCTGCGCGATCTGGCGCAGTCACTCGACGACCTCGAAAGGCAGGTCAGACACTCGTGACCTACTCAGCCGGACCGGGCCGACACCCCCGGACCCCCGCCGCCCGCGACGAGGCGGACTCGGCGCGCGCCGCACTGCTGGCCCTGCGCGGCGAGATCGCCAAGGCCGTGGTCGGCCAGGACGCGGTCGTCAGCGGTCTGGTGATCGCGCTGCTCTGCCGCGGTCACATCCTGCTGGAGGGAGTTCCCGGAGTCGCCAAGACACTGCTGGTCCGGGTACTGGCCGCGGCGCTGCGCCTGGATTTCGCCCGGGTGCAGTTCACCCCCGATCTGATGCCCGGCGACATCACCGGGTCGCTGGTCTACGACGCGCGCACGGCGGCATTCGTGTTCCGGGAGGGGCCGGTATTCACCAACCTGCTGCTGGCCGACGAGATCAACCGAACCCCACCCAAGACGCAGGCGGCGCTGCTGGAGGCGATGGAGGAGCGTCAGGTCAGCGTGGACGGGCAGCCGCGGCTGCTGCCGGATCCCTTCATCGTCGCCGCGACCCAGAACCCGATCGAGTACGAAGGCACCTACCAGCTACCCGAGGCCCAGTTGGACCGGTTCCTGCTCAAGCTGAACGTACCTCTGCCGCAGCGCAATCAAGAGATCGCGATCCTGGGGCGGCACGCCCGCGGTTTCGACCCCCGCGATCTGGGCGCCATCGAGCCGGTTGCGGGAGCCGCCGATCTGGCCGCCGGCCGGGAGGCGGTCCGCAAGGTCCTCGTCGCCGACGAGGTGCTCGGATACATCGTCGACATCGTGGGGGCGACCCGAGCCTCGCCGTCACTGCAGCTGGGTGTCTCGCCGCGCGGCGCGACCGCACTGCTGGCCACCGCCCGGTCATGGGCCTGGCTCACCGGCCGCGGCTACGTCACCCCCGACGACGTCAAGACGATGGCTCGGCCGACCCTGCGGCACCGGATCGTCCTGCGCCCGGAAGCCGAACTGGAGGGCGCAACCCCCGACGGGGTCCTCGACGGCATCCTGTCCGCGGTGCCGGTCCCCCGATAGTGGTCATCACCGGCCGCGCCGTGGCACTGGCCCTGGCCGCCGCCCTGCCGATCGCCCTCTCACCCTGGCCGGCAGCGGTTTTCGTACTGCTGGCCGGCCTGCTCACCGTCGCCTGCACGCTAGACCGGGTGCTCGCCGGCCCCCCGAGCGCGCTGCGGTTGCAGCGATCCGGACCGGTCTCGGTGCGGCTGGGCCGGCAGGTGCAGACCGAGTTGTCGGTAAGCAACGGCGGCCGCCGGCGGGTGCGTGGCGAACTGCGCGACGCCTGGCCGCCCAGTGCCTCGGCCCAGCCCCGCTCACACCGGCTGGATGTGCCACCCGGGCAGTGCCGGCGGCTGCTGACCCTGCTGCGCCCGGCCCGCCGCGGCGACCAGTGTCCGGCGGCGGTCACGGTGCGCTCCATCGGTCCGCTGGGACTGGCCGGCCGACAACAATCCATGGCCATCCCGGGGCAGTTGCGGGTCCTACCGCCGTTCCTGTCCCGCAAGCACCTGCCGTCACGGCTGGCCAGGCTGCGCGAGATCGACGGGTTGCTGCCCGTTCTGGTCCGCGGCCAGGGCACCGAGTTCGACTCGCTGCGCGAGTACGTGGTCGGCGACGACGTCCGCTCGATCGACTGGCGGGCCACCGCCCGCCGGGCCGACGTGGTGGTTCGCACCTGGCGCCCCGAGCGTGACCGCCGCGTGGTGATCGTGGTGGACACCGGACGCACCTCGGCCGGAAGGGTGGGGGTGGACCCCACCTCGCTGGATCCGACCGGATGGCCCCGGCTGGACTGGTCACTGGACGCGGCGCTGCTGTTGGCCGCGCTGGCCTCCCGCGCGGGCGACCACGTCGACGTCCTCGCCCACGACCGGGTCACCCGGGCCGCGGTGTTCGACGCACCCCGCACTGAACTGCTGGCCCGCATGGTCGAGGCGATGGCCCCGATCGAACCGGCTCTGGTGGAGTCCGATGCAGCCGCGATGGTCGCCGCAGTCGGGCGCCGGGTCCGCCGGCGGGCGCTGGTCGTTCTGCTGACCGACCTCAACGCGGCGGCGCTGGATGAGGGTCTGCTGCCGGTTCTGCCCCGACTGACCGCCCATCACCAAGTGCTGCTGGCTGCGGTTTCCGACCCCCGGGTCGCGGCGTTGGCAGCCGGCCGGGCCGACCCCGCCGAGGTCTACGACGCGGCGGCCGCCGAGCGGGCCAGCGGCGAACGTCAGTCGATCGCCGAGCGGCTGCGCTCCCGCGGCGTGGAGGTGGTGGACGCCACGCCCGAGGACATCGCGCCCGTGCTGGCCGACCGCTACCTGGCGATGAAGTCCGCCGGGCACCTGTGACCCGGATCCGTCGGCCTAGCGCGTGGGAACGACATCGGGGGCATCGGGGATGTCGCCGGTCTCCCCCGCCGCGTGCGCCCGGCGGCCGAAGTGCACCACATAGCCCAGGAAGGCGGCCTCGGCCGCCACACCGATCCCGATCCGCGCCGCCGTGGGCAGGGCCGACGGGGTCACCAGTGCCTCGATCAGACCGCTGATCAGCAACACGACCACCAGACCGAGGGCCACCGAGACCACCGCCCGGCCCTGCTCGGCCAGGGCCTGGGACCGGGGGCGGTCGCCGGGGGAGATCACCGTCCAGCCCAGCCTCATCCCGACCGCACCAGCCAGGAAAACCGCGGTCAGTTCCAGCAGGCCGTGCGGGGCCAGCAGCCCGAACAGCACGTCGGCCTTGCCGGCGTCGACCATCAGGCCGCTGATCACCCCGAGGTTGGCAGCGTTGCCGAACAGTACCCACGGGATCGGGATTCCGAGCAGTATCGCGAAGGCGATGCACTGCGCGGCGACCCAGGAATTGTTCAGCCACACCCGCAGAGCGAAGGACCCGGCGGGGTTCTCGCTGTAGTAGGCCGCGAAATCGTTGTTCACCAGGGCCTCGATCTCCGCCGGGGTACTCAGCGCGGCCTGCACCTCCGTGCTGCCGGCGACCCAGATCGCGATCAGCGCGGTGACCGCCAGGAAGACGCCCGCGGTGGCCAGCCACCACCGCCATGCCCGGTAGGCCACCACCGGGAACGACACCGTGACGAAGCGGCCGAATTCGCTGCGCAGCGGGGCGTGTGCGCCGGTGACCACCGATCGGGCTCGCGCCACCAACGCGGAGAGCCGCCCCACCAGAACCGGGTCGCCGGAGACCGATCGCGCCACCGACAGGTGGGTGGCCACCCGTTGGTAGAGGTCGACGAGTTCGTCGACTTCCGCGCCGGTGAGCCGCCGGCGGCGCTTGACGAGATGGTCAAGCCGGTCCCAGCTGTCCTGGTGGGCGAGCACGAACGCGTCGACGTCCACGGCCTGCCAGCCTAGCGGTAGCTTTGCTGTCATGACGGCATCCCCGGGAACGCTGGTGACCGGCGACGCGGTGGTGCTCGACGTGCAGATCGCCCAGTTGCCGGTCCGGGCGGTCAGCGCACTGATCGACATCGCCGTCATCGGGGTGGGCTACCTGTTGGGCCTCACCCTGTGGGCCGCCACCCTGCCCGACTTCGACGACTCGCTGACCGCTGCGATCCTGATCGTGGTGACCGTCGGGGTGATGGTGGGCTACCCGGTGATCGTGGAGACCGCCACCCGCGGGCGTTCGCTGGGCAAGGCGGTGATGGGACTTCGGGTGGTCGCCGACGATGGCGGCCCGGAACGGTTCCGGCAGGCCGTGTTCCGGGCTCTGGCCGGGTTCGTCGAGATATGGATGTTCCTGGGCGGCCCGGCGGTGATCGCAAGCCTGGTGTCGGCCAAGGGTAAACGCATCGGCGACATGTTCGCCGGAACGGTGGTCATCAGTGAGCGCGGCCCCAAACCGGCACCGCCGCCGGTGATGCCGCCGGCGCTGGCGTGGTGGGCAGCCTCGCTGGAGATGTCGGGCCTGGGACCCGCCCAGGCCGACCTGGCACGCCAGTTCCTGGCCCGGGCGCCGCAACTGGTCCCCGACATCCGCGACCAGCTGGCCCGGCGGGTGGCCGCCGAGGTGGTCCGCCGGATCGCGCCGCCACCGCCGCCGGGCACGCCCGCCGAGCAGGTGCTTGCCGCGGTGCTCGCCGAGCGGCATCGCCGGGAGGTCTACCGGCTGCGCGCTGCCGCCTCGGCCACATCGGCCGCCTCGGCGGCCTGGACACCGCCGCCCCCGCAGTCGCCGGCACCCGGAGGGGGCCTGGTCCCGCCGGGCTAGCCGCTCTCAGCCGGCGTTGGGGATCCAGTTGCCGTGGAAGCCGTAGGGAACCCGGCGCGGCAGCCGGATCCGGGCGACCGGGTCGCCGCCGAAGTCCGAGGCGTCCAGGATCACCAGATCACTGCCGTCGCGGGCGGGGTCGTAGACGTAGGCGATGTACCAGCCCTGGCTCTCCCCGGCAGGTCCGGAGGGCGACGGCACGAACACCGCCTCGCCGGGGCCGCCGGGGTTGTCGGCCGTCCCGAAGAGGTGTTCGGTCGCCGCGCCGCTGGTCAGGTCGTAGCGGACCAGCTTGGCGTCACCGACCGAGACCGCGTACCGCGCCGGCAGGCCCGCCAGGCGGTCGTCGATGCGCGGGAACTCCACAGCCCGATCATCGAGCTGGCGTTCGGTCACGGTGCCGGACGCCAGGTCTAGCGTCCAGTTCCACAGCACGGCGCTGGCGCCGAAGCCGCCGTCCTCACGCCACAACTCGGGGTACCGGATCGCCTGGAGCTCAATGGTGTCGCCGTCGTCGTAGGCGTTGGCCACGTGGAAGACGTAGCAGGGGTCGATCTCGAACCAGCGAACCTGCCCGAACGGGTCGTCGCGGCGCAACACCCCCAGTCGGGCGCCGTAGTCGTCGTCCCACCGGTAGGGCATGTCACCCTTGCCGCTCAGGGCGATGTCGAGGTTGAACACGATCGGCAGGTCCATGAAGATCACGTGCTGCGCGGTCATCGCGAAGTCGTGCATCATCGTCAGCGCCGGGACCTCCAGGGGGCGGTTGACGGTCAGGGTTCCGTCGGCGTCGGCGCGGTGGTAGGTCACATGGGGCTGGAACAGGTTGCCGTAGCCGAAGAAGTGCAACTCTCCGGTGGTCGGACAGATCTTGGGGTGGGCGGTCATCGCGTCGTCGAGCTTGCCGTCGAAGTCGTAGCAGCCGACCGTCTCCAGATCGTTGGTGATCTGGTAGGGCAGCGAGGACTCCACCAGCGCCAGGGTCTTTCCGGCGTGGTTGACCACATGGGTGTTGGCCACCGACGAGCGCAGGTTGCGGGTGCCGTCGGGGTTGTAGAGGCCGAACGGGTGCTCGAAGCTGTCGGTGCGCACCCACCGGTTGCGGTACCACTTGGCGGCGCCGCGCTCGATGCGGACCCCGTGGATCATCCCGTCGCCGATGAACCAGTGACCGGTCGGCGTGCGCGGGTTCGAGCCGTTGCGCAGGTACCACCCGTCCAGTTCGGGCGGGATGGCGCCCTGCACCGGAAGGTCGTACTCGGTCAGTTCGTCGGGCACCGGCGCGTAGTTGCCGCGCATGTGGAACGGCCGGGCGTCGTCCCGGTCGTCAGGGTCGGCGGTGGGCAAGTTGGCCGAGGCGGCCGTGGTGTCGGTCATTCCTCCACTGTGGCAGCTAGACCTCGACCCAGTCCAGGGTGCGCTGTACCGCCTTGCGCCAGCCCGCGTACCCGGCCGTGCGCTGCTCCTCGGTCCACTGCGGGGACCACCGGCGACTCTCCTGCCAGTTGGCCCGCAGGTCCTCCGGATCCGACCAGAAGCCGACCGCCAGACCTGCGGCGTAGGCCGCGCCCAGCGCCGTGGTCTCGGCGACTACCGGACGGACCACCTCGACCCCGAGCACGTTGGCCTGGATCTGCATGCACAGCTCGTTGAGGGTGACCCCACCGTCGACCTTGAGCACCTCCAGGCGGACCCCGGAGTCGGCCTCCATCGCCTCGACCACGTCACGACTCTGGTAGCAGATCGCCTCCAGCGTCGCCCGGGCGATGTGGGCGTTGGAGTTGAACCGCGACAAGCCCACGATCGCGCCCCGGGCATCGGAGCGCCAGTACGGCGCGAACAGTCCCGAGAAGGCCGGTACGAAGTAGACGCCACCGTTGTCGGGCACTTTGGCGGCCAGCGTCTCACTGTCGGCCGCACCGCTGATGATGCCCAGTTGGTCCCGGAGCCACTGAACGGCCGATCCGGTGACGGCGATCGAACCTTCCAGTGCGTAAACGGGTTTGGCCTCTCCGAACTGGTAACACACCGTGGTCAGCAGTCCGTTGCTGCTGCGGACGATCTTCTCGCCGGTGTTGAGCAACAGAAAGTTGCCGGTGCCGTAGGTGTTCTTGGCCTCCCCGGGCTTGAGACACACCTGCCCCACCATCGCGGCCTGCTGGTCGCCCAGGCTGGCGGTGACCGGAACCGCTCCACCCATCGGGCCGTCGGTCCTGGTCAACCCGTAGGGCTGCGGGGAGGACGAGGGCCGGATCTCCGGCAACATCCGGCGCGGTATGCCGAAGAACGACAGCAGCTCGTCATCCCAGTCCAGGGTCTCGAGGTTCATCAGCATCGTGCGGCTGGCGTTGGTCGGGTCGGTGACATGCACCCCGCCGTCGGGACCGCCGGTCATGTTCCACAGCACCCACACGTCGGGGGTGCCGAACAGCGCATCACCGCGGTCGGCGGCGGCGCGGACTCCGTCGACGTTGTCCAGGATCCACTGCAGCTTGCCCCCGGAGAAGTAGGTGGCCGGCGGCAGGCCGGCCTTCTGCCGGATGACCTGACCGCGTTCGTCGGCGTCGAGTGCGGCGGCGATCTGGTCGGTCCGGGTGTCCTGCCAGACGATCGCGTTGTAGAAGGGCTGGCCGGTCCTGCGGTCCCAGACGATCGCGGTCTCGCGCTGGTTGGTGATTCCCAGGGCGCTGAGGTCCGACGCCGACAGCTTGGTCTTGTTCAGCACCGACTTCACCACCGTCTGGGTACTGCCCCAGATCTCGGTCGGGTTGTGCTCCACCCAACCCGCCCGCGGCAGGATCTGCTCGTGCTCGATCTGGTGGCGCCCGACCTCCAGGCCGTTGTGATCGAAGATCATGCAGCGGGTACTGGTGGTGCCCTGGTCTATCGATGCGACGAACTCGGCCACGGTGCTCCTCGGTGCGTGTCCCTACCGGACAATCTTTGCCGGACAAACTGTGCTGGGAGTCTGCCACCGTCCATGCTGGTGCACATGGGCTCTACGAATTCCGTCTCCGCGAACCCCGTTGACCTGGCCGGCATGCCCCGGGGCGGCCCGGACGCCTCGTGCCTGGACCGGATGCTGCAGACCGACCGACCGGAGTACCTGGACCGCGATGACGTCGACGACCGGGTCAAGCGAGAGGTGATCCGTTCACTGGACCGATTCGGTGCGCTGCTCGGCGAACACGACCGCACCGCGCGACTGGTGCTCGGTGAGGTCGCCGGGGTGGCCGACCCGCGGATCCTCGAGCTCGGGGCCGGTCACGGAGCACTGTCACGGACCCTGCTCGCCGAGCACCCGACCATCCGGGTGACGGTCTCGGATCTGAATCCCGGCTCGGTCGCGGCGCTGGCGGACGGGGACCTCGGCGACGACCCGCGTGCGCAGGTCCGCTGCCTGGATGCCACCGCCATCGACGCGCCCGACGGGTCCTTCGACCTCGCGGTGTTCGCGATGTCGTTCCACCACCTGGCCCCGCCGGAGGCGGCCCGGGTGCTCGCCGAGGGCACCCGGGTGGCCGACCGGCTGCTGATCGTCGACCTCGCACGCCCACCGGCGCCGCTGCACCTGATCAGACTGGCCACCATGGCGCCGCTGGCGTTGGTGTGGCCGTTCGCCCACGACGGACTGGTCAGTTCGCTGCGCACCTACAGCGCCTCGGCGGTGCGCGAGCTGGCATCGGCGGCCGGGGTCGGGGTCGAGATCAGGCCGGGCCGGTTCGGCACCCAGGTGGTGCTGGCCTATCGCAACCGCTGAATCCCTTGCGCGGGCATCACCGGCTGGGGTTGCATCATCACCGTGGGCGACGAGGTCCAGCACACCAGTTACAGCCGTGCTCAGCGCCAGCAGTACCGCAGGAAGGTACAGCTGTGTCTCGACGTGTTCGAGACGATGCTGGCGGAGTCCAGTTTCGAGTTCGACCGGCCGATGACCGGCATGGAGATCGAGTGCAACCTGGTCGACGCCGCCTACCAGCCGGCCATGACCAACCAGGACGTCCTCGCCGCCATCGCCGACCCCGCCTATCAGACCGAATTGGGCGCCTACAACATAGAATTCAATGTCCCACCCCGCCCGCTGCCCGGACGCCGCGCACTGAAACTGGAGTCCGAGGTCCGCGCCAGCCTGAACGCGGCCGAGACCAAAGCCGGTACCGACGGGGCCCACATCGTGATGATCGGCATCCTGCCCACTCTCATGCCCGAACATCTGACCGGGCACTGGATGAGCCCCTCGATGCGTTACCAGGCACTCAACGACTCCATCTTCACCGCCCGCGGCGAGGACATCCTGATCGACATCACCGGGGCCGAGCGGCTGCACATGTACGCGGAGTCCATCGCGCCGGAGTCCGCGTGCACCAGCATGCAGTTACACCTGCAGGTGGCCCCGGAGGAGTTCGCCAACAACTGGAACGCCGCCCAGGTGCTCGCCGGGCCTCAACTGGCACTGGGCGCCAACTCCCCCTACTTCTTCGGTCACCAACTGTGGGCCGAGACCCGCATCGAGCTGTTCGCCCAGGCCACCGACACCCGGCCCGAGGAACTGAAGGCCCAGGGTGTGCGACCCAGGGTGTGGTTCGGCGAACGGTGGATCACCTCGATCTTCGACCTGTTCGAGGAGAACGTCCGCTACTTTCCGTCCCTGCTGCCGGAGATCTCCGACGAGGACCCCGCGGCCGAACTGGCCGTGGGACGGATTCCCCAGCTTTCCGAGCTGCGGCTGCACAACGGCACGGTCTACCGCTGGAACCGCCCGGTCTACGACGTCGTCAACGGCCGCCCGCACCTACGGGTGGAGAACCGGGTCTTACCGGCCGGCCCGACCGTCATCGACATGATGGCCAATTCGGCGTTCTACTACGGTCTGCTGCGGACCATCGCCGAAGAGGAGCGCCCGCTGTGGACCAAGATGAGTTTCGCTGCGGCGCACGACAATTTCCTCGAGGCCGCCCGGCACGGGATGGCCGCTCGGCTGTACTGGCCAGGCCTGGGAGAGGTGACCTCGGATGAGTTGGTGCTGCGCGTGCTGCTGCCGATGGCCGACGAGGGGCTGCGCCGCTGGCGGGTTGCCGCCGAGGTCCGCGACCGCTACCTGGGGGTGATCGAGGGACGGGCCAAGACCGGTCGCAACGGCGCGGCCTGGCAGGTCGCGGCCGTCACCGCTCTGTCGAGGCGGGGAATGGACCGTCCCGCGGCGCTCGCCGAAATGGTCCGGCAATACTGCGATCTGATGCACACCAACTCCCCGGTGCACACCTGGGAGGTGCCCCGGTAACCGGGCACGCTACTGACCCAGGGTGTTCTGCATCGCGCCGGCCAGCACGTTGACCGCCGGCCCGCCGTTGCCGGACTGGCAGACCTTGGCCTGCAGCAGCACGTTCTCCCGCAGCCGGGTCTGGGTGAAACACCGCCGGTCGGTGGCCGCCGCGCCGGGCCCGATCTCCTGCTTGACCCATTGCGCCTCGGTGGCCGTCGGCGGCACCCCGCCGAAGGACCACACCTCGGTGCCGCCGTCGGCCAGGTGCATGGCGGTGGTCTGCCCGTCGCAACCGACGGTGCGGTCGGTGATCCGGCGGAAGGCCCGGGTGGCGGCATCGGTGGTGGCGAACACCCCGACGGCCTGTTTGACCAGGTGGCGCTGGCTGGCGGCCGAGGTTTGGGTCACCGCGCCATTGAACGAGGCCAGATCGGGGTCCAGATAAACCTCGGGCAGGCCGATATCGGCCCAATTGTTACAGGCCGGCAGGTCAACCCAGAACGACTGGAACGGCTCGCCGAACACCGACTCCCAACCCATCGGCGCTCCGACGATATTGGCGACCGACCCCTTGCCCAACACCGCGTAGGACACCACCCCGGGATCCGACGGTCCGGCGGCTCCGGCGGGGGCCAACGCCACCGGAACCGCCAGCGCCGCGACCACGGCGGCGGCCATCCTCACCGGGTTCACACCTTGGTGACCAGGGCGGTCTCGATGTTGCCACGGGTGGCCTTGGAGTACGGACAGACCTGATTGGCCTGGTCCATCAAATCCTCGGCGGTGCCCTTCGGCAGGCCCGGGAGGTAGCCGATGATCTCGGTGCTCAGCGCGAAGCTGGAGGCGTCCTTGCCGATGCCGACCCGGACCGTGACCCCGGTGGCGTCGTCGAGGTGTACTCCGCTGTTCTTGGCCACCAGCCGCAGCGCGCCCAGGAAACACGCGGCGTATCCGGCCGAGAACAGCAGTTCGGGGTTGACGCCCTCGCCGTTGCCGCCCATCGCCTTGGGCATCCGGGTGTCGAGGTCGATAAGCCCGTCGGTGGAGGTGACGTGTCCGTCGCGGCCGCCCCCGGTCGCGGTGGACTCTGCGGTGTAGATGGCCTCAATGCTCATGACCCGATCATGCCAGCCGGCCCAGTCGGGCGCGGGCGGGCGAGCGGGCTAGGGCGCCGGATCGGGGCGGGCCGCTGCGGGACGTCGGGTGTTTAGGTCATGATCGGCACTCTGGGCCGCGCACCGTGGGGAGGACCAGTCCCCGGCGCGCGATTTCACTGCCACGGCTTGACGGGGTTCACCGCGAACTGGATGACCCGGTAGGGCGCCCGCTGCCGAGGTCCGGTGTTCCACTGACTCACCAGCACCCGCACCTCGTCGAGAGTCGACCCGGGCGAGATGTACCCCCCGTAGGGCTGGGCCAGGCGGGTGTCGGAGGGCCCGAACAGCTCCGGCGGATCGGGCCACTCCCCGGCCCGGACCACCGTGGTCACCGGGGCGGTGCCCAGCCCGGTCGGGGAGTCGGCGACCCGGATCTCCATGTCGCCGGTGCTGGAGTTGAAGTAGGAGAGCACCGTCTTCCCCTCGATCTGACGCAGGCTCAGTTCCCCGGTCCGGTCGGGCCACAGCGGGCGGGCGGGCTTGTTCCAGCCGCCGTCGGGCCCCGGCGCCCAGGGTTGCCAGCGGGACCGGTCGGTGAACCACTGCGGCGCGGCACGGTAGAGCACGACGGGGGCGGACCTGTTGAAGTTGTTGGCCACCAGGTAGACCCAGCCGGTCGGGGAATCCGGGGTCGGGATGGGGTCGTAGTAGCCGCTGATCTGGGTCTGGCCTCCACCGAGGTAGTCCGCATCCCGCACCGAACCAGGAACCGTCTCCCAGTCACCCTGGGCAGGAACGGCTTTGACGATCCGAGATGAGAGCGGAACCAGACTCCTGGTTGTCGTCACCATCAGGTAGTTCACCCGGTTGATCTCCACCACTCCGGCGGGCAGCTGGGAAGTCCCGGGTGGCGGCGTGTCAGCCAGCAGCGGCGCGTCGATCCCGATCACCCCGGTGTAGCGGATGCCATCGGGATCGTTGACCGAGTCACCGTCCACCCGCAGCGCAACCGGAGTGAACCACCCGCCGAAACCAACCCCCTGACCGGCGAAGCTGTCACCGCAGATCTGCAGCACCTGGACGGGGAAGAACATGAACTCGCACAGGTCGGTGGCGCCGATGCCGTAGTCGCGGGTGGCGGTGCCGGTCCCGGCGACCGGCCCGACCCGAACCACCTGGCCGGGCGACAGCGGCGGCAGGATCGGGGCCGGCCCAGGACTGGGCGGCTCGGCCGATCCGGCCGGTGCCGACGGGACCGACGCCGAGAACAGCACCGCGGCCAACCCTGTCGCCCACCCACCAGTGTTCCGGCGCCGACGGCTCACCGCAACAGGAGCTCGGCTATCTGGATCGTGTTGAGCGCCGCACCCTTCCGCAGGTTGTCCCCGGAAACGAACAGGGCGAGCCCGCGGCCCCCCGGGACTCCGGGATCCTGGCGGATCCGGCCCACCAGAGACTCGTCGGTGCCGGCCGCGGCCAACGGGGTGGGCACGTCGACCAGCTTCACCCCCGGGGCGCCGCCGAGCAGATCGCGGGCGCGCTGCGCGGAGATCGGTCGGCTGAACTCGGCGTTGATCGACAGCGAGTGCCCGGTGAAGACCGGGACCCGGACGCAGGTGCCGCTGACCGCGAGATCGGGGATGCCGAGGATCTTCCGGCTTTCGCTGCGCAGTTTCTGATCCTCGTCAGTCTCCCCGGATCCGTCCTCGACGAGCGCGCCGGCCATCGGCAGAACATTGAAGGCGATGGGGGCCACATAGGTCTTGGGGGGCGGGAAGCTCAGCGCGGCGCCGTCGTGGACGAGTTTCTCGGCGTCGCCGATGACGGCCCGCGTCTGGCCGGCCAGCTCCTCCACACCGGCGATCCCGCTCCCGGAGACCGCCTGGTAGGTGGAGGCCACCATCCGCATCAGCCCGGCCTCGTCGTGCAGCGGCTTGAGCACCGGCATCGCCGCCATGGTGGTGCAGTTCGGGTTGGCGATGATGCCCTTGGGCAGGGTTCTGCCCCGTACGTCGCGATCGAAGTTGACCTCGCTGACCACCAGTGGGACCTCGGCATCCTTGCGCCATGCCGAGGAGTTGTCGATCACAGTGACCCCGGCGGCGGCGAACCGCGGCGCCTGGACCCGAGACATCGCGGCCCCCGCCGAGAACAGCGCGATGTCCAGCCCAGCCGGATCGGCGGTCTCGGCGTCCTCGACCTCGATCTGTCCACCCCGGAAGTCCAGCATGCGTCCGGCGGAACGGGCGGAGGCGAAGAACCGGACACTTGTGGCAGGAAAATCCCTCTGCTCGAGGAGGTTTCGCATCACCTGACCGACCTGTCCGGTCGCGCCCACCACACCGATCGCGACCATGGCTAGCGTCCCGTTCCGGCGTAGACGACGGCCTGTTCATCACCGCCGAGGCCGAAGGCCTCGTGCAGCGCCGCGACGGCCTTGTCCAGTTCGGTGTCCTTGATCAGCACCGAGATCCGGATCTCCGAGGTCGAGATGAGGTCGATGTTGATCCCGACTCGGGCCAGCGCCTCACAGAACGTCGCGGTGACCCCGGGGTGGCTGCGCATCCCGGCGCCGACCAGCGACACCTTGCCGATGTGGTCGTCGTACAGCACGCTGGTGAAACCGATCTCGCCCTGCATCGAGGTCAGCTTCTGAACCGCACCCGGGCCGCTGTCGCGCGAACAGGTGAAGGTGATATCGGTCTTGCCGTCCTCGACCTTGGAGATGTTCTGCAGCACCATGTCGATGTTGACGTCGGCGTCGGCGACCGCGCGGAATACCTTGGCGGCGTAACCGGGAACGTCGGGCACACCGAACACGGTGACCTTCGCCTCGCTGCGGTCGTGGGCGACTCCGGTCAGGATGGCGTCTTCCATGGGGGTGTCCTCGATTGATCCGGTGACGATGGTGCCCGGCCGGTCGGAGTACGACGAGCGGACGTGGATGGGGACGTGATAGCGCCGGGCGTATTCCACGCAGCGCAGCATCAGCACCTTCGCCCCGCAGGCCGCCATCTCCAGCATCTCTTCGAAGGTGACGCTGTCCAGGCGCCGCGCGTTGGGCACGATGCGGGGATCGGCGGTGAAGACACCGTCGACGTCGGTGTAGATCTCGCAGACGTCGGCGCCCAGGGCGGCGGCCAGGGCGACGGCGGTGGTGTCCGAGCCGCCCCGGCCCAGGGTGGTGACGTCCTTGCTGTCCTGGCTGACCCCTTGGAACCCGGCCACCAGGACGATTTGGTTCTCGTCGAGCGCCGAGCGCAGCCGCCCGGGCGTGACGTCGATGATCTTGGCGTTGCCGTGGGTGCCGGTGGTGATCACCCCGGCCTGCGACCCGGTGAACGAGCGGGCCTGCTCGCCCTGGGACTCGATGGCCATCGCCACCAGCGCGTTGGAAATCCGCTCGCCGGCCGTCAGCAACATGTCCAGTTCACGCGGCGGCGGCGCCGGGCACACCTGCTGGGCCAGGTCGAGCAGTTCGTCGGTGGTGTCCCCCATCGCCGAGACCACCACGACGACGTCGTTGCCGGCCCGCTTGGTCTCGACGATGCGCTCGGCGACGCTCCGGATACGACCGGCGTCGGCCACCGAGGATCCCCCGTACTTCTGCACGACGAGAGCCACAGTCAGACCTTTCCTCGACGGCGGGGGCGCTGCTAAGAGGATAGAGGGTTGATTCGGGCCGCTCCCCCGCCTGTTTCCCCGGGCCCAGCACACCGGCTAGCGTGCCGAACATGCCGACACCTACACCGCCGGATGACCGGCGGGCAGCGACCGCTGTTCCGATTCATCCACCGATCGCCGACCGTTGGAGCCCGCGGGCCTTCGACCCGTCAACCGAACTGGACGACGAGCAGTTGACCGCGCTGCTGGAGGCAGCCCGCTGGGCGGCCACCTGGGGCGGGCGCCAGCCCGTTCGTTTCGTGGTGGGGATCCGTCCCGGCGACACCTTCGACACCCTCGCCGGCCTGCTCAGCCGCGGCAATTCCTACGCCAAAGCGGCCTCCGCGCTGATTCTGCTGTGCGCCGATCCCGGCGAGGACGCCACTACGGCGCTCTACAGCACGGTCGACGCGGGCGCGGCGGCGGCCAATCTGTCCATCGAGGCGGTGGCGCGGGGACTGGTCTGCCATCCGATGGCCGGCTTCGACGCCGACGGGGCCCGGGCGGCGTTCGGAATCCCCGCCGAGGTTCTCCCGCTGATGGTCGTCGCGGTCGGCCGCCTCGGCGACTACGCCACCGCCGACCCCGCGATCGTCGAGCGCGACTCCCGGCCGCGTAACCGCCTGCCGCTGGAACAGGTCGCCTTCGCCGGAACCTGGGGGCAGCCCTGGCGCTGACGCGCTCAGCGCGCCACCGAACCGGCCAGCAGTGCGCCGGCAGCGAACGTCACCAGAACCAGGCCCGTCGCGGCGGCCGGCCACACCCACATCACGGTGCCCTTCCACGCGGCCCGCACCATGCCCACCATCCCGGCCGCCAGCGCCAGGCCCACCCCTCCCCAGGTCACCACATAGGCCCAGGTCAACCTGGAGAAGTCGCAGTTGTCCGGGCCGCAGGCGTCCACAGCCATCACGAAGAGCGCCGAGAGCAGCACCGAACCCGCCGCCGCCGACACCGCCAGCACGGCGATGATCACCGTCGCCGCGGTGTCCCACGGGGAACGCAGAGGCGGCGGCGCCGGCCTGAGCCCGGGTGCAGTCATGGTCCGACTGTGCCACCCCGCCGACCCGGTGGTCGACTCGGCGGCCGCACCAGTGGCCGACCCGTCGGGCGACTATGTCTCGGCACGGCAACCGGGGTACAGTGATCGGCGTGCAGCGGGTGCTCCTTCTCGGACGCCGCGACGGGGCCTGATCCAGACCGGCTTCCCGTCGCGGGTGTTCGCGATGCGCCGGTCTGAAGTCCCTCCCTCACTTCCACCGGAGCCTTAATCGTGAACACCCATTCCCCTTCGTTCGACTCCGTCGACGCGTACGTCTCGGCCCGCACCATCACCACCCCCGCCGGGCCGCCGCGTCCCGGCCAGCCGTCGTGGAACACCCAGCGCGGGTCCTCGATGCCGGTACACCGCTACCGGCCCTTCGCCGATGAGGTGGAACAGATCCGGCTGCCCGACCGCACCTGGCCCGACACCGTGATCGAGCACGCCCCGCTGTGGTGCGCGGTCGATCTGCGCGACGGCAACCAGGCGCTGATCGACCCGATGAGCCCGGCCCGCAAGCTGCGGATGTTCCACCTGCTGGTCCGGATGGGCTACAAGGAGATCGAGGTCGGGTTCCCCTCGGCCAGCCAGACCGACTTCGACTTCGTCCGCGAGATCATCGAGCAGAACGCGATCCCCGACGACGTCACCATCCAGGTGCTGACCCAGTGCCGCCCGGAGTTGATCGAACGGACCTTCCAGGCCTGCCACGGCGCACCGAACGTGATCGTGCACTTCTACAACTCGACGTCGATCCTGCAGCGGCGGGTGGTGTTCCGCGCCGACCGCGAGGAGGTCAAGAGGATCGCCACCGACGGGGCGCGGAAGTGCCTCGAGGAGGCAGCCAAGCATCCGGGGACCCGGTGGCGCTACGAGTACTCCCCGGAGTCCTACACCGGCACCGAACTGGTTTACGCCAAGGAGGTCTGCGACGCGGTCGCCGACGTCATCAATCCGACTCCGGACTGGCCGCTGATCGTCAACCTGCCGGCCACCGTGGAGATGACCACCCCCAACGTCTACGCCGACTCCATCGAGTGGATGAGCCGCAACCTGGCCCGGCGCGACTCGATCATCCTGAGTCTGCACCCGCATAACGACCGTGGAACCGCAGTCGCGGCAGCCGAATTGGGCTTTTCTGCCGGAGCGGACCGGATCGAGGGCTGCCTGTTCGGCAACGGCGAGCGCACCGGCAATGTGTGTCTGGTGACCCTCGGGCTCAACCTGTTCTCCCGGGGGGTGGACCCGCAGATCGACTTCTCCAACATCGACGAGATCCGCCGCACCGTGGAGCACTGCAACCAGCTGCCGGTGGCCGAGCGACATCCCTACGGCGGCGACCTCGTGTACACGGCGTTCTCCGGCAGCCACCAGGACGCGATCAACAAGGGCCTGGATGCGATGAAGATCGCCGCCGACCAGGAAGACATGGACGAGGGCGACATTGTCTGGCAGGTGCCCTACCTGCCGATCGACCCCAAGGACGTCGGTCGCACCTACGAGGCCGTGATCCGGGTGAACTCGCAGTCCGGCAAGGGCGGGGTGGCCTACATCATGAAGGCCGACCACGGTCTGGCCCTGCCGCGCCGGCTGCAGATCGAGTTCAGCCAGGTGATCCAGCGGATAGCGGAGGGCTCCGGCGGCGAAGGCGGGGAGGTGTCGAGCAAGGAGATGTGGGACGTCTTCGCCGACGAGTACCTGGCGCCGGTACAGCCGCTGGAACGGATGCGTCAGCGGGTGACCGGCTCGGAGGTCGACGGCGGGACCGACGTCATCGAGGCGGTCGTGAAAATCGACGGTGTGGAGACCGCGATCCGCGGCGAGGGCAACGGTCCACTGGCCGCTTTCGTCGACGCGCTGGGCGTGATCGGCATCGACGTGCGGGTGCTCGACTACTCCGAGCACGCCATGTCGGCAGGCGAGGAGGCGGCGGCGGCAGCGTATGTGGAGGCCTCGGTCGGCGGGCACACGGTGTGGGGTGTGGGGATCGCGACCTCGATCACCACCGCATCGCTGCGGGCGGTGGTGTCGGCGGTCAACCGCGCCGCCCGGCAGGGCTGACCCGCCTCGTCAGAACAGCGCGTACTGCTGGCCCTCCGGCGCGACGAACTCATCGACGCCATGTCCGTCGGCGACCGCGGCGGCACTGCGGATGAACTGCTCGTCGGAGACGGTGGGGACACCCAGTTCCTGGGCCTGGAAGCCCTTACCGCGCCGGGGCTGGGGCTCATTGCAGATCACCAGCGAGGTTTCGGCGTCCACCGCATCGGCGTAGGCCAGCCCGGCGTGCAGCATGCGCTCCACCAGTTCCTCGTGGGTCCGGGTCACCTCGGCCGACAACGCCACTCGCATGCCCTGGACCAGCGGCTCTCCCCGCTGATAGCGGCCCGGGTTCTGGTAGGGGCAGGGCAGCCGTGAGGCCAGGGTCTTCAACGGCCGGAGTTCGTCGTGGGTGACCCGGCCGTTGGGCCATCGCTTGCGGGTCACCGGGCGGATGGGCAGCCACACCTCGCGCTGGCGTGCGCGGTGCAGTGCCCGGGTGAGCACCTTGGAGAGCACCAGCGCGTCGTCGAAGGCGTCGTGGGCGCGGGTCTGGGTGACCTCCCAGTGGCGCGCCAGGGTCTCCAGGCGCAGATTCTCCAGTCCGAGGTCGAGCCGGCGGGCCAGTTCCACCGTGCACATGACAGTGTCGACCGGCAAGGCGGTCCCGGCCAGTTCAGCCTCAGCGACCAGGAACGAGTAGTCGAAGGAAGCGTTGTGGGCGACCAGGGTGCGGCCGTGCATCAACTCGGCGACGTCGGTGGCGATCTCGGCGAATGTCGGCTGATCCTCGAGCATTTCGGCGGTCAGGCCGTGCACGTCGGTAGGACCGGGGTCGACACCCGGGTTGAGCAGGCTGACCACCGACCGTTCGACGCCGCCCTGCGGATCCAGCGCCAGCGCGGCCACACTGAGCACCCGGGCATGGCCCGGACGAAAGCCCGAGGTCTCCACATCGACGACCACCCACCCGTCGCTCTGATCGGCTGCGGGCCGGCCCCAGGTGTGGCTCACAACCCTCAGGATGGCACGCCGCCCCGACAGGCTGGGGGACTTTGGATCGTGTCGGACGGACCGATACCAGCCTGAAATACCTCGGAATACACTTCCTGCCGATGTCCCCCGAGTCTTCTCCCACGGCCAGGTCGGGTGCCCCGATGACCCTGCGGGCTCGCGCGGCACTGGGTGCCGGTTCGGCCGCGCGGTGGGCCTCCCGGGTGACCGGTCGCGGGGCCGGCGCGATGATCGGCGGGCTCGTGGCCATGACCCTGGACCGCTCAGTGCTGGCCCAGCTCGGGGCCGGCCGGCGGATCGCGGTCATCACCGGGACCAACGGCAAGTCGACCACGACCCGGATGACGGCGGCGGCGCTGTCGACCATCGCGCCGGTGGCCACCAACGGCGAGGGCGCCAACATGGACGCCGGCCTCATCGCCGCACTGGCCGGTGCCCGCGACGCCCCACTGGCCGCCCTCGAAGTGGACGAGATGCACGTGCCCCACGTCGCCGACGCCGTGGACCCCGCGGTCATCGTGCTGCTGAACCTCTCCCGCGACCAACTGGACCGGGTTGGCGAGATCAACCACATCGAGCGGACCCTGCGCGCCGGCCTGGCCCGACACCCGCAGTCGGTCGTGGTGGCCAACTGCGACGACGTGCTGATGACCTCGGCTGCCTATGACAGCCCCCGGGTGGTGTGGGTGGCCGCCGGCGCCGGCTGGGCCGGCGATTCGGTGAGCTGCCCACGCAGCGGTGAGGTGATCGTTCGCGAGGGCGACCGCTGGCACTCCTCCGGGGCGGACTTCGCCCGCCCTCAGCCGCACTGGTGGTTCGACGCCGAAAACCTCTACGGCCCAGACGGTTTGGTACTACCGATGCGCCTGGCCCTGCCCGGAACGGTCAACCGCGGCAATGCCGCCCAGGCCGTCGCCACGGCGGTGGCGATGGGCGCCGAACCGTCCGCGGCGGTCGCGGCGGTCGCGCGGGTCGACGAGGTGGCCGGGCGCTACCGCACGGTTCGAGTCGGAGACCACACCGCGCGACTGCTGCTGGCGAAGAACCCGGCCGGCTGGCAGGAGGCGCTGTCGATGGTGGACAGGTCAGCGTCCGGGGTGGTCATTTCGGTCAACGGCCAGGTTCCCGACGGTGAGGACCTGTCCTGGCTGTGGGATGTGCGCTTCGAGCAATTCGCCGCCACCCCGGTGGTCGCCGCCGGGGAACGGGGAACCGATCTGGCGGTGCGGTTGGGCTACGCCGGAGTCGACCACACGCTGGTGCACGACACGGTGTCGGCCATCGAGTCCTGCCCGCCGGGACGGGTTGAGGTCGTCGCCAACTACACCGCGTTCCTGCAACTGCAGCGGGCACTGGAGCGCCGTCATGGCTGAGCCCGTACGCATCGGTCTGGTGCTGCCCGACGTGATGGGCACCTACGGCGACGGCGGCAACGCGGTGGTGCTGCGCCAGCGACTCCGGCTGCGCGGGATCGCCGCCGAGATCGTCGAGATCACCCTGGCCGAGCCGGTACCGGACGCGCTGGACATCTACACCCTCGGCGGGGCCGAGGACTACGCCCAGCGGCTGGCGACCCGGCACCTGCTGCGCCACCAGGGTCTGCAGCGCGCCGCCGCCCGCGGCGCGCCGGTACTGGCCATCTGCGCGGCGATCCAGGTGCTCGGTCATTGGTATGAGACCTCCGCCGGCGAACGGGTCGACGGCGTCGGCCTGCTCGACGTCACCACTTCCCCGCAACCGGAGCGCACCATCGGGGAAGTGGTCTCCACCCCGCTGATCGACGGGCTGTCAGCGCCGCTGACGGGATTCGAGAACCATCGCGGCGGAACGGCTCTGGGCGCCGCGGCCCGACCACTGGCCGCGGTGGTCAAGGGCGCGGGCAACCGGCTCGGCGACGGCGTGGACGGGGTGGTGCAGGGCAGCGTCGTCGCCACCTATCTGCACGGACCTTGTCTGGCTCGCAATCCCGAGCTGGCCGATTTGCTGTTGTCGCGGGTCGTGGGTCCGCTTGCACCGCTGGAGTTACCCGAAGTTGATTTGCTGCGCCGTGAACGGTTGGCCGCACCGCGCCGGGCCTGACCCCCGTGTATGTTTGCTGAACGACCAACTGCCAGAAGAGAAGAGTTTCGCCATGATCGCCACCGCCCGCTCCCTGTCCACCGCCGCCCTGGGCGCAAGCCTGATCGCGACCGCGGCGGTGGCCCCGGTCCAGGTGGCGACTCCCCGCCTCAGCCAGGCCGAGTTCACGCTGCAGGCCTCCATCTTCGACATCTTCACCTTCCCCGCTCTGCAGCAGTCGATCGCCAACGAGGTCGAGTTCGTCGCGATCCGGGCCGCCGGTCTCGCCGAGAGCGGCGTCGGCCTGGCCGAGTCGTTCGCTGCCCTTCCGGAAACGCTGATCACCGTCTTGCAGCAGACCTTCTCCGGCGACGTCCTCGGCGCGCTCACCACGATCGAGGACTTCGGTATCGCGGCAGCCGAGGCGACGCTGATCCCCTACATCGCCGCCCAGATCGACGTGGGCCAGATCCAGCTCGCGATCGACTCCGCCCTGCTGCCGGCTCGGCCGATCGCTCTCGTCGAACTCGGAGGGGGCCTGTTCACCGCCTTCGACACCGTCACCCGGGCCATCATCACCGCGGGTCAGAACATCGTCCAGGCCGTGCTGTCGTTCAACATCGGCGATATCGTCCAGGCCGTCGTCGACGGGGTGGGCGAGGTGATCGGGTCCTTCGCGACCGGTGGCCAGGCCGCCGTCGACGGGATCGTCGCCGCGCAGACCACCATCGCGACCGCGCTCGCGGCCCGGCCCGCACCGGTGGCGCTGGACTCAGGTGAGGTCGCCGCCCCTGAAGCGGCCTCCAGCCCGGCCCCCGCCGCCGCCGCTTCGCGCTCCGCTGCTGCGCGAACCGCACCTGCTGCCGCCGCCCCCGCGCCCGAGTCCGGATCCGACCTCGCCGCCGAAGCGCGGGCGGCTGCCACGGCCGGGGCCACTGTGACCTCCGAAGCCGCCGAAGCCGCCGAAGCCGCCGAGGTCGCCCCGCGCCGCGCAACGCGGGTGGCGCTGCGTCCGTCCACCGCGAGCGGGCCGGCTGACGCGGAGACCGACCGGAATACCGTGAGGGAACACCGGGCGGCCTCGCGTGGGGCGGCCTGACACACCGAATTCCGACCTCGACGGCTCGCTCAGGGGCCCGTCCCTCCGGCCGCCCCACCACCGTCCTGCTTCAGCTCTTTGGCAGGCCGCATTTCGTCGGCCCCTAGAACCTCACCCATCTCCCGCGGCCCAACGTTGGCCACCTGATCGGCCAATTCCAAACCGGCGCCGGCATAGACATTGAAGGCGATGCCCACGCCGTGGTCCTTGGCCCACTGCACCTCATCGTCGTATCGGGCGACGGCGCCGACCTTGCCGCTGAACCCTGACTCTCGAAGACATTCGAGCGCGGTGACGTTGGCGCCGTGACGCGGCATGGCCAGGATGGCGATGCGCACCGAGTCGGAGCGTTCGAGTTGGTTCCAGAAGTACAGATCAGTGGCGTCGCCCTCGATCACCCGCAGGCCCTGCTCTGCGAGTCGCTGGACGCGGGGCCCGTCATAGTCGACACCGACTACCCGGAGACCGTAGTGATCCGTCAGTCGTTGGTAGGCGGCGAATCCCACTCGGCCCATCCCGATCACCACGGCCTCGGCGTCGCCCGCGTCCCCGTGGCGTTCTTCGGGATTCAATGCGCTTTCGTCCTGGGCGGGAAGCCGCGCCGCTATTTTCTCCACCATCAGATGCCCGCGCCCGTTGACCAATGCCGACACAACGAAGCTCAGTGCCACGGCGATCGACATCTCGACCAGCCAGGCCCCGCCCAGCAAACCGGCTGAGACGCCGAACGACACGACGATCAAGCCGAATTCAGAGTGGTTCATCAGGCTCAGCCCCGCGAGTAGCGCCGTGCGGTAGCGCAGCTGCAAGCGCGACAGCAGGACGACGTACCAGGCCGCCTTGAACGGCAGGAGCAGCAGCATGAGAAGTGCGACGCCGACGGCGGGCAGATCCGGCAATCCGGTAAGCCCGATCGAAACGAAGAACCCTACGAGCAGCAACTCCTTGATGTGAAACAGCGACCGCGCGAGCTCCGACGAAGCCGGGTGCGACGCCAGCAGTACCCCGACTACCAGGGCGCCCAGGTCACCCTTGAGGCCGAGCGTGGAGAACAGCGCGTAACCCGGCACCAGTGCCATCACGATGCCGAACAGAGACTGCATCTCCCCGTGGCCCAGCCGGGTCCAGACCTTGCGCAGGACCCGCGTCAGCGGCCATAGACCCACCAGTGCCAGCGCCCAGGGGCTGGGAAGGTGACCGCCGGTGGCCGTCAGAAAGATCACGGCGATGACGTCCTGCATCACCAGGATGCCGACGGCGACGCGGCCGTAGAGCGCGTGCGATTCGCCGCGCTCCTCGAGGACTTTGACCACAAACACGGTGCTGGAGAACGACAACGCGAAGGCGAGCAGGGCGATCGTTTGCATGCTCTGCCCCGCCAGCATGGCGACTCCGACCACGGCCGCGAGCCACATCAGGACGCTTCCGCCAATGACGCTGAGCACCATGTGCGCCGAGGCGGTCAGCCACACTTCGCGCCGCAGCAGTATGCGAATGTCCAGTTTGAGGCCGATCGCGAAGAGCAGCAGTGTGACGCCGAGGTCCGCCATCAATTCCAGTTGCGGCAGTTCCCCCACGTCGAGAGCGTTGATCACGAATCCCGCGGCCAGAAAACCGACCATGGGGGGTAGCCGCACCGCCATCGCGAGACCGCCGAGACCGAAAGTGATGACAAGGTAGACAGCGGCAACGGTCATGGGCGGCTCCCCCTGGTCCAAGGCGCAGGCTGTCGCAGACGTGTCCGACGACCCGGTTCACTGCTGGAGTGTCACAAGTATCGCCGGAAAGCGACCGGATCGCTCTGCACAGGCCGAATCAGACGAACCCGGTCACGCCTCGGCGCGAACAGGTCAGGCAAACCTAGGTACGTGGACGTGGTGACAGTGAGCGTTCAGACCATCGCGCGCCGGCCGGACAACGCCCGGCCCAGCGTCAACTCGTCGGCGAACTCCAGGTCCCCGCCCATCGGCAGGCCGGAGGCGATCCGGCTGACGGTCAGGCCCGGAACATCGCGAAGGATCCGCACCAGATAGGTGGCGGTGGCCTCGCCCTCGGTGTTGGGATCGGTGGCAATGATCACCTCGGCGATCTCGACGCCGTCGACCCGTTCACCGATCCTGTTGAGCAGCTGTCGGATTCGCAACTGATCGGGTCCTATCCCGGACAGCGGATCGAGCGCGCCGCCGAGCACGTGGTAGCGCCCGCGAAATTCCCGGGTCCGCTCGACGGCCGCGACGTCCTTGGGTTCCTCGACCACGCAAACCTGTGTCGCGTCGCGCCGCGCGTCGCTGCAGATCCGGCACCGGGGGGCTTCGGACACGTTCCCGCACACCTCACAGAACTGGACCCCGTCGCGCACCCGGCCCAGCGCCGCGGTCAGCCGATCGATGTCTGGCGGTTCCACCGAGAGCAGGTGGAAGGCGATCCGCTGCGCACTCTTGGGACCGATCCCGGGCAGCTTGCCCAGTTCGTCGATCAGGTCCTGGACCGGGCCCTCGAACAACTCAGGACTCCGGCAGGGGGCGGCCCGAGGCGGCGGCCAGCGGTCCCAGGATCGACTTGACCTGTTCCTTCATGTTGTGCGCGGCGTCGGCGACCGCACCCACGATGAGGTCCTGCAGCGTCTCGACATCACCGGGGTCGACGACCTTGGGGTCGATGCGCACCGCGGTCACCACGCCGCTGCCGATCATGTCCACCTCGACCAGGCCGCCACCGGCCTGGCCGGTGACCTGGGTCTCGGCGATCTCCTGCTGCGCCTCGACGAGTTTCTGCTGCAGTTGTTGAGCCTGGGCCACCGCCGCCTGCAGGTCGGGAAGGACCTGCTGGCGCATCTGCTCGGCCTGCTTGCGGAGGGCCTCCGGATCGAAATTGCCGGGCGGGACGCCGGGTTGCATGACGGTCTCCTTGCGTGTTGGTCTCGACTTCGTTGCACGGGCAGTCGCTGACTTTCAAGCCTAGACTCCCGCGGATTACGGTGACCGGCGTGCCGATGTTCGCTCCGACCCGTGTCGTGGCCGTGCTGTCCGCCGGGATGCTGCTGGCCGCGACGACGCCGACCGCCCCGGCCGCCCACGCCGCGCCGGGCAGCGTCGCGGGCATGGTCGTGTTCCTCGACCCCGGCCACAACGGCGCCAACGACGCCTCGATGACCCGGCAGGTTCCCAACGGGCGCGGCGGCACCAAGGACTGTCAGACCACCGGCACCGCCACCGAGTCCGGGTATCCCGAGCACACCTTCAACTGGGACACCACCCTGCGGATTCGCGCGCTGCTGAGCCAACTGGGGGTGCGCACCGCGATGTCTCGCGGTAACGACGACGCGGTGGCGGCCTGTATCGACGAGCGGGCGGCGATGGCCAACTCGCTGGCGCCCAACGCGGTCGTCTCGATCCACGCCGACGGCGGCCCGGCCACCGGCCGCGGTTTCCACATCCTGTACGCCAACCCCCCGCTGAACACCGCGCAGGCCGGCCCGTCGGTGCAGTTGGCCCGCATGATGCGCGACCAGCTCGCCGGCTCGGGCATCCCGCCGTCGACCTACATCGGAACCGGCGGACTGAACCCGCGTTCGGACATCGCCGGGCTGAACCTCGCGCAGTACCCGTCGATCCTGGTCGAACTCGGCAATATGAAGAACCCGGTCGACTCCACACTCATGGAGGGCGCCGAGGGCCGTCAGCGCTACGCCGAGGCCGTGGTCAGGGGCGTGGTGGCGTTCCTGCAGACCCAGAAGCCTCGAGCTGTTTCTTGAGATTGGCCAGCACCTCGGCCTGGATCTTCCGCAGCCCCAGGGGGGCGAAGGTGCGCTCGAAGAAACCCTTGACCCCGCCGGCGCCGTTCCAGGAGGTCTTGACCGTGACACTGGACCCCGCCCCGGCGGGGGCGACGGTCCAGTTGGTCAGCAGCGAGGAGTTCGCGTCCCGCTCGATGACCGTGTGGCCCGCCACATCGATCTCCGCACTGACCTGGCGCGACCGCGACTTGGTGGCCTGCAGCGTCCACTCAGCGACGGTGCCGCGGCCCTTCCCCCCACTGACCACCCGGTAGCCGCGGTAGTGCGGTGAGAGGATCCGGGGCCGGACGTCGGCGTAGTCCGAGATCGCCTCGAGCACAGCGGCCGGGGCGGCGTCGATCAGGATGCTGCTGGATGCGTTCACCTGTGCCATCGGGTTCCTCCTGGCGTGCGGCAACCGCCTCGCGTCGGCTGCGGGTGCGGTTTAGCGTAGTCATGTGACCGATACGGCATTGCTGGAGCATCACCGGGGAGTCCGGCGACTCCTGGACAGCTACCGGGCGATCCCGGCCGGAGCAACGGTCCGACTGGCGAAACCGACGTCGAACCTGTTCCGGTCGCGGTCCCGTTCCGGCGCTCCGGGCCTGGACACGTCCGGCCTGACCGGCGTCATCGCCGTCGACCGGGCCTCCCGCACCGCCGACGTCGCCGGGATGTGCAGCTACGAGACCCTCGTCGCGGCGACTCTGCGCCACGGGCTGTCCCCGCTGGTCGTTCCCCAACTCAAAACCATCACACTGGGCGGCGCCGTCACCGGCCTCGGGATCGAGTCGGCGTCGTTCCGCAACGGCCTGCCCCACGAGTCGGTCCTCGAGATGGATATCCTCACCGGGGCTGGCGAGATCGTCACCGCGAGCCGCAATCAGCATCCCGAACTTTTCCGTGCCTTCCCGAATTCCTATGGCACCCTTGGCTATTCGGTTCGACTGCGAATCGAGCTGGAACCGGTCCAACCTTTCGTCGCGCTGCGTCACGTGCGTTTTGACGACCTGGCCTCACTGATCCGGACGATGGCGGAGATCACCGAGAGCCAGACCTTCGGCGACGAACCGGTGGATTACCTCGACGGGGTTGTCTTCTCCGCCTCGGAGAGCTACCTGTGCCTGGGCCGACGCACCCGTGAACCCGGACCGGTCAGCGACTACACCGGCCAGGACGTCTACTACCGCTCGATCCAGCACCGCACCGGTATCAAGCGAGACCGGCTCACCATCCACGACTACCTGTGGCGCTGGGACACCGACTGGTTCTGGTGTTCGCGGGCCTTCGGCGCGCAGAATCCGAGGATCCGCCGGCTGTGGCCGCGGCAGCTACGGCGCAGCAGCGTGTACTGGAAGCTGGTCGCCGCCGACCGGCGCTTCGGGATCGCCGACCGCATCGAGGCCCGGCACGGCCGGCCGCCGCGGGAGCGGGTGGTCCAGGACGTCGAGGTGCCCATCGAGCGGTGCGAGGAGTTCCTGGACTGGTTCCTGGCGAAGGTGCCGATCGAACCGCTGTGGCTGTGCCCGCTGCGACTACGCGACCCAGCGGGCTGGCCCCTGTACCCGCTGCGGGCCGGTCACGCCTACGTCAACGTCGGATTCTGGTCCTCGGTTCCGGGGCAGCGGACTCCCGGACACACCAACCGGCTCATCGAGGACGAGGTCAGCTCGCTGGGTGGGCACAAGTCGCTGTACTCGGAGGCGTTCTACGGCCGGGAGGAGTTTGACCGGTTGTACGGCGGTGAAAACTACTCGACGGTGAAGAAAACCTACGACCCCGACTCGCGACTACTCGACCTGTATGCAAAGGCGGTGCAAGGACAGTGACAACGGCCGGCAGCAACCGAAGCCCCAAACTCAGCGTCGCAGAGATTCTCGAGGCCTTCGCGCCCCGGACCGGCCTGCCGCTGCGCTTCACCGCCTACGACGGCAGCACCGCCGGACCCGCCGACGCCGAGCTCGGGCTGGATCTGCTGACCCCACGCGGCACCACATACCTGGCAACCGCACCCGGAGAGCTCGGCCTGGCCCGCGCCTACGTCTCCGGTGACCTGCAGGCCCGCGGCGTGCATCCGGGCGACCCTTACCCACTGCTCAAGGCACTGGCCGCCGCGCAACTGCGCCGCCCGCCGGCGCGGACGATGTTCGACGTGCTGCGTTCGCTCGGAATCGAGCATCTGCGGCCGGTGGCCCCACCGCCGCAGGAGGCGCTGCCGCGGTGGCGCCGGACCCTGGAGGGATTGCGGCACAGCAGACGGCGCGACGCCGAGGCGATCCACCATCACTACGACGTCTCGAACCGGTTCTACGAGTTGGTGCTGGGACCGTCGATGGCCTATACCTGCGCCTGCTACCCGGACAGTGAAGCCACCCTGGAGCAGGCGCAGGAGAACAAGTTCCGGCTGGTGTACGACAAGCTGCGGTTGGGGCCGGGGGACCGGCTGCTGGATGTGGGGTGCGGCTGGGGCGGCATGGTGCGCTACGCCGCCCACCGCGGGGTCCGGGCGGTCGGCGTGACGCTGTCCCGCGAGCAGGCGGTGTGGGGGCAGAAGGCCGTTGCCGAGGAAGGCCTGGCCGATCTGGCCGAGATCCGGCACGGGGACTATCGAGACGTCGCCGAGGACGGTTTCGACGCGGTGTCCTCGATCGGCCTGACCGAGCACATCGGGGTGGCCAACTACCCGTCGTACTTCGGCTTTCTGCAGTCCAGGCTGCGGACCGGCGGGCTGCTGCTCAACCACTGCATCACCCGTCCGGACAACAGCAGCACCGCGCTGGCCGGGGGATTCATCGACCGCTACATCTTCCCCGACGGTGAGCTGACCGGCTCCGGCCGGATCATCACCGAGGCCCAGGACGCCGGCCTGGAGGTGCTGCACGAGGAAAACCTGCGCCGCCACTACGCGCTGACCCTGCGGGACTGGTGCGGCAATCTCGTCGAGCACTGGGACGAGGCAGTCGCCGAGGTGGGACCGGCGACGGCCAAGGTGTGGGGCCTTTACCTGGCGGGATCGAGGCTTGGTTTCGAGACCAACGTGGTCCAGTTGCATCAGGTGCTCGCGGTCAAGGCCGGCCCCGACGGTGACGACGGCGGGTTGCCGCTGCGCCCGTGGTGGACGCCCTGAGCCTTAGCTACCGGCGGGGCCGGGTGAGCCGGTGCAACAGCCAGGCCGGCGCCAGGGTCATGGCGACGGTCAGGACGAACAGGCCGGTCGCCGAACCGGTGAACAGCGGCCAGCCCAGCACTGAGGTCAAAGCGACCTCCATCGCGATGACGTGCAGCAAGAAGACCTCGTAGGAGATCTCGCCGAGGCGAACCAGCGGGCGGCTGCCCATCAGCCGGGTGTAGGAAGCATCCCGGCCGCGCTCACCGAGCGCGGCGGGAGCGACCAGGAGGGCGGCGATCACCGCGTAGAGCAGCGTCTTGACCAGCTCATCCCCGCCCCAGGGAGTCGAGACCAGCAGGAAGCCGACGACTGCCGCCGGCACCGTCAACGCCCACCGGCACCGCATCCCGGCGGCCTGGAGAACCGCCAGGGCCATCCCGCCGGCGAACCACACCAGATAGTTCGGCAGCCACAACCCGGCCCCGGGAGGCAGCCAGTCGGTCTGCTGCAGCACCACCAGCCACAGCGGGCTGATCGCCGCCACGCCCACCAGCAGCGCCAGCAACAGTCCCGGCCGCCAGCCCTGTCGGCAGGCCGCCGTCAGCAGGGTCCAGGCCAGGGCGGGCAGCGTCAGGTAGAAAGCCACCTCGACAGCCAGGCTCCACATCTGGGTCAACCCCTGGTGCTGGTAGCGGGTGAAGTAGTCCCCATAGATCTGCGTCAGGGTGAGATTGCGCAGCAGCCCGACCCAGGTGTGCCCAGGGTTGGGTTCGATGGGCCGCACCTCGTACACCAGGTAGGCCAGCACGACGGTGATCACGTAGGCGGGCATGATTCGGCGCACCCGGCTCCTGCCGTACCGGCGCAACGACGGGCGCGGCGCACCGGTCGCCGCGGCGCGCACCCAGGGCCCGAAGAGCAGCAGCCCGGACAGCACGAAAAATATCGCCACTCCGATGTCCAGTCGGGCGAGCATCGTTCCCGGGTAGCCGCGGCTCAACGCCCCGGTGCCGAAGGCGGCGTGGGTGCCGACGACGCTCAGCGCGGCGACCGCCCGCAAGCCGGTCAGCGCCGGGATCCGGTCGGCCGAGGAGACCTGCTCCAGACCTCCCTGGTCGCCATCGGCTGGAGTGGTCATGACCGCAGCCGACTCAGTTGTCGATGCGGCGCGCGCCCAGCTCACTCTGCAGAAGTTCCAGAGCCACTTCCTCGGGATCGCGGCGCGGGGCGGCGGTCTCGTCGTCGCCGGCCTCGGCGATCATGGCGTCCTCTTCGGCGCGCTGATCGCGGACCTGTTCCGGCTGAGCCGACGGGGGCGGCCCGACTGAGCCCGTGGACTCCGATCCGCCCTGCTCGCAGCGCAACTGCCAGTCCACCCCGAGCGAGTCCTTGAGTGCCTCCCGGATGACCTCGACGTTGTGCGGTTCGACCAGTCGCCGGGCCAGCGTCGGTGCCGGGTGCGCGAGCACCAGGGTGTCGCCGTCGACGGCGCGCACAATCGCGGCGTCCAGCATGGCGTAGAGCGATTTGCTGCGATCGCGGAGCTTCTCGCGGACCGCCGGCCACATACTGCGCACGGCCGCCGCGTCCAGGGCAGCGGGCGTATCGGTGTCACGCTGGGGCGGCTCGGCATCGGAGGAGCCAACAGCCGGCTTCTCCCCCTGCCGCGCCGGCGGCGTGGGCGGCGGCGGCGTGGGCGGCGTGGGCGGTTGCCCGCTCGGCGGCTCGGGTCGTGCCGACTGCGGCTGTTGCTCAGGCGGTGGCGGTGGCGGTGCGGGGTTCGACGGCTCCGACTTGCGGGTGTACTGCTTGGCGCTCGGGGCCGGCGCCGGGCCTGCGGCCTGCGCGGCCGGGATCGAGATGTTGAGCCTGGTCTCGATGCGCTCGATTCGCTGCAGCAGTGCCGACTCGGTGTCGCTGGCCGAGGGCAGCAGCAGCCGGGCGCAGACAACCTCCAGCAGCAGCCGAGGGGACGTGGCGCCACGCATCTCACCCAGGCCGGCGTGCACCACTTCGGCGTAGCGGGCCAAGGTGGCGGGTCCGATCTGGGAAGCCTGCTCGCGCATCCGGTCCAGCACGTCACCGGGAGCGTCGACCACGCCACGGCTGGCGGCATCCGGAACCGCCTGCAGCACAATGAGATCCCGGAATCGCTCCAAAAGGTCCGCGGCGAATCGGCGTGGGTCGTGGCCCGCGTCGATCACCGCTTCGACCGCCCCGAAAAGGGCGGCGGTGTCGTCGGCGGCCAGCGCGTCGACCGCGGCGTCGATCAGTGCGATGTCCGTCGCGCCCAGGAGTCCCAGCGCGCGCTGGTAACGCACACGGTTGTCCTCAGCGCCGGCGAGTAACTGGTCGAGAACGCTGAGGGTGTCCCGGGGCGATCCGCCGCCGGCGCGGATGACCAGAGGAAATACGGCATCGTCGACCGCGATGCTCTCGGAGGCGAGGATCTTCTCGACCAGGCCGCGCATTGTCTTGGGCGCCAGCAGCCGGAAGGGGTAGTGGTGGGTTCGCGACCGGATGGTGGGCAGCACCTTCTCCGGTTCGGTCGTGGCGAACACGAAGATCAGATGGTCCGGGGGCTCTTCGACGATCTTGAGCAGCGCGTTGAATCCCGCCGTGGTGACCATGTGCGCCTCGTCGATGATGAAGATGCGGTACCGCGACTGCGCAGGGACGTAGAAGGCGCGGTCACGCAGTTCCCGGGTGTCGTCGACCCCGCCGTGACTGGCGGCGTCGAGTTCGACGACATCGACCGATCCACCGCCGTTGGGCGCCAGCGCGAGGCACGAGTCGCAGTGCCCGCACGGTGTGGGAGTCGGCCCCTCGACGCAGTTGAGCGAGCGGGCCAGAATGCGCGCCGACGAGGTCTTGCCGCAGCCGCGCGGCCCGGAGAACAGGTAGGCGTGGTTGATACGGCCGGCCGACAGCGCGGTCGCCAGCGGTTCGGTGACGTGTTCCTGCCCAACCACCTCGGCGAACGTCGCCGGTCGGTACTTGCGGTACAGCGCCACGTCAGAAGGCTACCCACCGCGTCCGACGACGGTCACCGCAGCAGCGATTCGGTGGCCGCCAGCAGTGCACAAGTCACCAACCCGTCGATCGCGTCGGCAAGATCGGACAGCGGCGGAAAGCTCGGGGCGATGCGGATGTTGGTGTCGTCGGGGTCCTTCCCGTACGGGAAGGAGGCCCCGGCGGCGGTGACGGCGATCCCGGCGTCCTTGGCCAGCGCCACGGTGCGACGGGCGGTGCCGGGCAGCACGTCGAGGCTGATGAAGTAGCCGCCGCGGGGTTCGGTCCAGGACGCGGTCTTGGAATCGCCCAGCCGTCGGTCCAGAATCTCCAAGACCAGGTCGAACTTCGGGGCCAGCAGCTTCTGGTGGCGCAGCATGATGGACCGCACCCCGTCGGCGTCCTCCAGGAATCTGAGGTGCCGCAACTGGTTGATCTTGTCCGGGCCGATCGACTTCTTGCCGGCGTGCTGCAGATACCAGGCGATGTTGTCGGGCGAACCGCCGAAAAAGCTGACCCCCGCGCCGGCGAAGGTGATCTTGGACGTGGAGGCGAACACGTACGGCCGGTTGGGGTGGCCGGATTCGGCGGCCAGCCCCAGCACGTCGATCGGGGCGATGAAGTCGGTGGTCAGTGTGTGCACCGGATAGGCGTTGTCCCAGAAGAGACGGAAATCTTCGGCGGCGGCCGGCATGGCGACCAGCCGGCGCACGACCTCCTCGGAGTACACCGCCCCGGTCGGGTTGGAGTACACCGGCACACACCACATGCCCCTGATCGACGGGTCGGCGGCGACCAGTTCGGCGACCAGGTCGGTGTCGGGGCCGTCCTCGCGCATCGGCACCGGGATCATCTCGATGCCCAGGCTCTCGGTGATCGCGAAGTGCCGGTCGTAGCCCGGGGACGGGCACAGGAACTTCACGCCGGAGCCGTCGTGTAGTTCCCGGACCCACGGCCGCGGCGAGTCCGTGCCGCCGTACAGCATGGAGAACACCACCGCGTCGTGCATCAGCTCCAGGCTCGAGTTGTTGCCGGCCAGCAGGTTGGACGCCGGAATGCCGAGCAGTTCCCCGAACACCGCGCGCAGGCCGAGCAGCCCCTGCTGGCCGCCGTAGTTGCGCAGGTCGGTGCCGCTCTCGTCGCGGTAGTCGCCCTCGCCGGGCAGGCTCAGCAGCGCGTTCGACAGGTCGAGGTTGGTGCTGGAGGGTTTGCCACGGGTGAGGTCGAGAGACAGCTTCTTGGCGCACAGGCCGGCGTAGTCGCGCTGCTGCCGTTCGTGCTCGGCTGTGAGTTCGCTGTGGCTCATGGACTGAAAAGACACCGCGGGCCTTTCGTGAGCGCCGTGTTCGGTCGTTTCTGTGGTGACTACTGCCTCCGACGAAGGGGACCCCGCGCACCCGCCAGAGCCCGCTGACCCTTGCTGCCTTCCGACCCTGGGGGAGTTCACAGGTTGGACGCCGCGCGGGGTCCGCCTCGGAGTCTAGTCCGAGCGGCCCGGATCGGCGCAGCCGGTCGAACCGTCCTTACCCGGTCGGCTACCATGACCAGCGGAGGATTCGCCTAGTGGCCTATGGCGCTCGCCTGGAACGCGGGTTGGGTTAATAGCCCTCGCGGGTTCAAATCCCGCATCCTCCGCTCCCGTCCGGGGTGCGATCGGCTCGCTCCCTACCGAGATGCGGTCGCACCCCGGACCACCGTCGATCAAGGAGTCCCATGGCGCGGCGTGCTGCCACTGCCCTGCACCTGGCCTTGTCGGTCCTCGGCGTCGGCTTGTACGTCCTGTTCGTCATCCCCCGGTGGTGGGTGCTCACCGGCGACTTTCCCGGCACGCTGGCCATAGCGGGCCGCATCGCCGCGGGCATACCGATCGCGGCCGCCGCGGTGCCGGTGGTGCTCAACTTGCAGAGGGCCGTCAAACCGGAGTCGGCCACCCCCGAACTCGCGCTGCGCTTGCGGGCGTGGTCCGCCGCGCTGCACGTACTGGCCGGGGCACTGATCCTCATCACGGCGATCGTGGAGATCTGGCTGCCGCTGAGCAGCGCCGGCCCTTGGCTGTTCGCGGCCTACGGCGCGGCCGGCGCGATCGCGATCCTGGCGATCGCGGCGTTCTATCTGTCCCTGGCCACCGAGCAGCCACCGCGCCCGCCCAAGCCTCCGAAGCCCGCCAAGGCCGGGAAAGAGAAGGCCGGGAAAAAGAAGAAGGCCAAGAAGCGCAAGGGGAAGGGCGAACCCGCCGACTCCGAGGCGACCGGCGGTGATGAGCAGACCCCCCAGGCGCCGTCTGAGACCCATCCCGGGACCGATGACGACGAGGTCGCAGACGAGGCGGTCGAGGCGGTCGAGGCGGTCTCAGAACCGGCGGGAACTGCGACCGACGAGTTGGAGCCCGACGAATTGAAGGCCGACGGGTCGACAGTGGAAGCCTCGACGGCCGAGCCCGCCGAGAGCGCGGCACCCGAAGCCGTCGCCGACGCTGAGGACACCGGCGCCCCGGGGGGACTACGGAACAAGCGGCCCACCGGGAAGGTCCGGAACCGCCTGCGCCGCTGACCGGCCACCCGGAATCATCCGGAGCGGTCGGCGCCCTTCGGTGTTCAGCCCAGGCTCAGCTACTAGGGGCTGGCGTTCACACCCGGATCGGGCAGCTACGTTGTCGTGGGGATCGCCCGCAGCGGCAGGTCGATCTGGACATTGGAGATATCCACCACTCCGATGCCGGCGTTGAAGAAGATCGATGACCAATCGGTGATCTGCAGGGTCAGCGAATCACCGGCTCCCACGGTGTAGGCGATGTCGTTGAGGGGCACCGAGACCGTGCGCTCCCGGCCGTCGAGAGTCACCGGAACCGCGGTCACGTTGTTGCCGACGATCGCACCGGTGGCGTTGTCGATGAACTGTGCGTAGACCGCGTTGCTGGTGCCCAGCCCTGAGTAGGTGAAGGACAGTTGCGGCGCTCCGACGATCTGCTCGCCGGTACCGGGGGTCAGGTCCACGCTGATCGAGTTGCCGGCCTCGGTCGGGAAAATCAAGTTCAACGGGAAGGCGACGTTCGATCCCGGGCCCGAGCCGCCGATGATCGGGAAGATGCCCAGCGTGCCGCCGTCGCTGGTGGCGGTGTAGGGCGTTGCCTGGTTGAACCCGGGTTCGAAGGGCAGCAGGTCGGAGGTGTAGCGGACCACGTTCTGGTCCCACCACTGGAAGACCGGGACGGCGTCGGCGCCCGATCCTGTACCGGCGACGTAGGTGTCCAGCCAGGCCAGGGTGTCCGCGAAGAGCTGGTTCTGCTGGGCCAGCAAGGTGGTTCCGGTACCGGTCGTGCACGCCCCGTGGCCGCCGCAGAACCAGCCCAGTTTCAGCGGGGTGCCCCAGGGGTTGGCGGCGATCGTCTCGGCGTTGAGCACGGACTGATCCAGCGGGAACAAAGCATCGACGGTGCCCTGTATCAGGAGCGTCGGCGCCTGGAGTTGGTTGAGCAGAGAGGTCGGGCCGCTGCTGGTGATCACTGCCTGCGCTGTGTCGGTCAGGAATCCGCCCAGCAGGCCGGTGAACACACCCTCGTAGATCTGATTGTTGATCCGCGCACCGGCCTCCACCAGGTCCAGCAGAAGCAGCACCGACCAGGCGGACTTGAACACCTCGGAGGGGTACAGCGCATCCATCAACGAGTACCAGTTGCCATTGGGGACGATGGCGTCGATCCGGGGGTCGGTGGCGGCGGTGACCATCTGGATACCGCCGCCGTAGGAGCCGCCGATCATGCCGACCGCCGGGTCGTCGGGCGCGTTGAGTTCGACCAGCGGGTTGTCCGCGGCCCAGCTGACGATCGCCGAGGTGTCCCGGCCCTCGAAGAACGGGTTGTCCAGCTGCAGCACACCGCCGGAGGCGAACTCGCCGCGCGGATCCCAGGTCACGATGTTGTAGCCCTCTTCGCGGATCACCGCTACCCCGGGGACCGATCCGAAGGTCCCGGCCAGGTTGTACGGGTCGGTCTCCCCCGGAGAGCCGAGGCCCGGACCGTTGAGGACGGTGGGGGCCGTCTCGCCCGCTTGAATGCCCGCCGCCGGGAAGAAGTTCGTGCTGATCTGGGTGCCGTCGAAGGAGGTGACGTCGTAGGTGAACGCCACCGGGGTGTCTCCGGGGGCCAGCGCGCTCACGTCGACGTCGATGGTGGCCAGCAGCGAGCCGCCGATGAGCGGTGCCAGCAGGGTGCTCACGAACGGGGTCCGTTGCAGCAGGCCGATGATCGGCTCGGCCAGCAGCCCGACCAGCGGGATGCTGGTGACGAACTGGGTGAAGCCGGTCTCCTCGGTGATCCGGACATTGAAGGTCTCGACACCCTTCGCGCCGCCCGAGTCCAGCCAGTTCGCGTAGGGAAGGATCGTGAAGCTCTGCGGGTCGGTGCCGCCGGGAATCGGCACGGTGCCGATATCCAGCTTCCCGCCGTTGGACCCCTCCTCGGCGGTGTAAGTCAGTGTCGAACCCGAGGCGCTGGTCGCATTCAGTTCGCCCTGGATGATGCCGTCGACGAACTCGACGGTCGGGTCGGCGGTGACGCCGTTGTTGGTCTGCTGCTCGCCGACGGTGACCTGGGCTGCCGGGGCGGCGACGCTGGCCGCCGCCATCGTGTCGCGACGCGCCACCGCGGCCAGTGCCCATGCCAGCGACGATGCCGCCGGCAGGAGCGGGTCGGTGCCGGCACCGTCGGTGGTACCGCTGTCGGCTGCGGAGAGAACGGCCGATACCGCACCGGCAGGCGCGGCGGCGGGTTCGGGGGCGGCGGCCGAGGCCGGCGGGGCGGATTGGGCGGAAATGCTCGGCGGGGATACCTCGGGGGTCGCGACGGCGGAGGCAAGCGGCTCGGGCTCGGCCGCCGGTGCGGTCACCGAGACGGCCGCCTGGCGGTCCGTGGACGACGTTGAGACCGAAGGGATCCGGGCGAAGCTGGCGCGGGAGGGCGGTGCGCCGGTAGGCGATGCGCCGTCTGAGGTCGAAGGCTCCTGAGAGCGAGCGGCCCTGACAGCGCCTCCCCTGAGACTGCGGTTGGGAGCAGCAGCGCCGGCACCGGAGGAAGCTGCAGTCGACGCGCCGGCGCGGCCCGTCGGGGTCCCGCCGCCTGAGGCCTCATCACCGGTGGAGTCGGCCCACGCCGCGCCGGGGCCGGAGAACACCGCGACCCCCACACCGAGCGCCACCGCAAGACCGCCGACCCGACCGACACAACGTGCTGCACCCATGAATCCGCCCTCCAAGGCGTCGCGTCCCTACCCCAACCTGGGTGAACACTATTCCTCTTTGGGGTGATGTTTAGCCGCTTTTAACAAATCACTCAGCGGCACGCCTCACCAGATGGAGAACTCCGTGGATCCGATGCCGTACGGGTCGTCGAAGCCGTAGTCGAGATAGATCGGCCCCTGCGCGTAGGGGGCGTTGCCGGAGTTCATCACGGTGCCCGCAACGACCGGCGTTCCCGTAGTCCCGGTGCCTGTCCGGTAGGTGTAGAGCAGTGTGGACCCGTCCGGTGTGTACACCGAGATCTCGGTTCCCGCAGGGAGAGTCGATCCAACCGGCGTTCCGGTCGGGTCATTGGCGGCGGCCAGTGTGCCGTACACGCCGCCGCTGTCGATGATCATCTCCTCCGGGCCTGCCAGTTCGGTGCCGTTGACGATCACCTGAACGTAGGCATCCGGCGCACCGGGTACGGCCACCCGGACCGGAAGCGGGTTGGGGCCGAACACCATCACCCCGCCAAGTCCGAAGAAGAGGCCCTGGAAGAGCAGGAAACCGTCCTTGAGTTCGCCGGGCAGCACCGCGTTGGGGATCGGCGCGGGACCGGGGCCTCCGGCATACCCCGGGAGGTCGTTGGCTCCCACGCCGAGGATGCCGTCGGCGCCCCACGACAGGAAATCTTCGAAATCGGCGACGCTGTCGGGGTAGTCCTCGGTGTCGGTGACGATGTTGACCGGGGTGGGTTCGGTCACCGCGCCGGCGCCGAAGTCCACGACGGCGTTGTAGGTCTCATAGCTGTAGGTCAGCCCGCCGCTGAAGGCGCTGACACCCTCGCCGATCTTGGGACCAAGGTCTCCGGCGCCGACCATGTCGCGGGTGGTGACCAGGCCCGAGGCACCCGTATCGACGAGCATGGTGGCCGACCTGCCGCCGTTGACCGAGACGTCGATGACCGGCTGCGTTCCGTAGATGACCCGGACCGGCACGACCGCGTACACCTTGCCGTTCTGCCGGGCCGAGGCCAGTTGCACTTCGGCGGCACTGACATCGGCTCCGAGCAGGCCGACCACCGGCAGGAACAGCGCCGCACCGCCCATCGAGGCCTCGGCGATCGTCGGCAAGAGCATGGTGCCCATCAGGCTCACCTGGGCGACCTGGTGGATGAGCGGGATCCCTGCCGTGCCTGCCAGCAAACTCTGAGCCGCGGGGTTTGCGGCACCCCAGGCCATCAGCGACAGCGACGCACTGGCCAGGAACACCTGCGGCACGATCGAGGCGACCCCGGCGAAGACGTTGCCCGAACCCCAGGTCGCCTGCTGGATGATGGCCTGGGTGGCCTCGATCTCCTGCATCGCCAGGGAGACGTAGCTGCCCGGGACGATCTGCTCGCCGGGGTTGGCGCCCCCGGGCAGCCAGGAGGTCCATTCCGCATCAGCGGCAACGGCCAGCGCGGGCAGCTCGTCGGCCAGCGCCGATGCCGCTGCCGGGACGGCAGCCGGCTCCTGGGCGAGGTCGGCCAGAGCGGCCCGCACCGGGATCGAGCGGGCACTGCGGCGCGTCACCACCGGCGCCGGGCGCGACGCGGTGTCGGCGGTGGCGGTCGGTGCGCCGCCGACGGATCCGGACCCTGCCTCCGGCTCCCGTTCGGCGGGCAGTGCCTGTTCTGACGGAAGGGCGATCGGCGCCTCGGACTCCGGTTCGACCGCGGCTGCGGCCGGCACCGGGGACGCCGGCCGCGCGGCCTCCGCGACGGATTCGGGCTGCCGCAGTGAGGCCCGGGGCCGGGCGGCGGCGCGGGAGACCGCCGCGCCGGGGCCGTCCGATCCGGTGGCGACGGTTTCGGCGTCGGGCAGCGCGGCGCGCTTGGCGGGCCTGCCGCGGTTCGGATTCGCCGATGCCGTGCGTCCCGCCTCGGGTGAGGCCGACGCGACCGCGCGGTCCGAGGCCGGCGTCGCACCACCGGCCTCGGTGTCGGCGACCGCAACCGCCGCACCGCCGATCATCGACACCCCCATGCCGAGGGTGACCGCCCCCGCTCCCAACCAGGCGTAGGGCTGGACTCGGCGGTGCCTGGCTCGGGACATGGACAAACCCCCGCTTCGGAGACAATGGTGTTTCCCAGCTTTTTATCATATTTTTCTCAGCTTTCACAGGGCGCGGCCGACACCCCGGCCGGAAAGTCCGACGCCCGGCGCGTTTGGACCGATACCCACCCGGGGTATGCGGTGGTGAGGCCGAGGGAGCGAGACCGGGAAATCCAGCCGGGGAACACCGGTGGAGGGAGAAGCGAACCATGACCGACGTGACCGGCACACGCGACTCGGACGTGCCGCCGACAGCGCCGCCCGCGGAACGCGGGCACACCCTCTACCGCGCGTTGGCCTGGGTCGGCATCATCGCCGGGGTGGTGTTCATCGTCGCCGTGGTCTTCGCGGCCGGCCTGGCTCTCGGCGGCGGTTACCAAGGCTGGCATCGCGGCGGCCCGGCCGGCTCATCCGTGGGCGGCTGCCCGATGATGAAATCCGGCGCGATGACGGACGGGCCCATGAAGGACGGGCCAATGAAGGACGGCATGCACAGCAGCGGGACGGGCCCGATGGCACCCGAACGCATCCCGTCCGCGCCGGGACCCGGCTAGGT
>CAZKUK010000021.1:0-46779 GCA_964555915.1 uncultured Mycobacterium sp. | reverse complement strand
TCGGCCGGGTCGCCCGGCGGGGTCTGGTCGGCCGGGTCGCCCGGCGGGGTCTGGTCGGCCGCAGCGGGATCGGATTCCGGTTCGGTGTCCATCTCCTGGGCCTGTACCGGCAGGTACATCAGCTTGCTGAACTGCGGCTGATAGGCGCCACCGCCACCGACGCGCACACCGGTGCCGCTCTCACCACTGGAGACCGGGGTGCCGTCGGGAAGGGTCACCGCCGCATGCCCGCTGTTCCAGCCGATCACCACCGAGTTGGGTGCACTGCCGTAGTGGAAACCGCGGGCCAATAGGGCGGACTCCATATTCCCGGTGTTGAACCTGCTACCGAATGCCGGCCGTCCCGACGCCACGTTGGCAACCCACGACGCCAGTCCCGAGCAATCCGTACCGGCCGGAGTATCGCCACCGGGAATGTATGGCGTACCCGACACTTGTGTGATGAGCGACATCAATGCCGCGAGAGCAAACATGAAAAAAACGCTAACAGTGAATTCTTTGTTCGCCGAAAATCTGTGTCGGGTATCACTTTTCGCCGCATTAGCCCTGATGGCTGTGTGGAAAACGTTACATGCCAACGCGATACGCAAGTCGATATTGATTCGACATAGCAAATCGTATTGTTTAGCAGGGTATTTGCGATTACCGTTGCCCTGGCGTTACGCGTGAACGGTATTGGGTCTTTGTAATCAAGCGGCTGGGGGCGCTTTTGCCGACGTGTCGCCGCTCACAACGGGATGACCCCAATCCAGCGCCCCGGGAGGTACGGATCGGGCAGGATGACCGAATGCGGGACTACCTGAAGTTCTATATCGCCGGCCAGTGGTCGGACCCGGTCGACCTGCGGGTTCTCGAGGTGGAGAATCCCGCCACCGAGCGGGTGTGCGGCACGATCGCAATCGGTTCCTCGACGGATGTGGACCGGGCCGTCACCGCGGCGCGGGCCGCGTTCCCCGACTGGTCCCAGAGCACCCGGGAGGTTCGGCTGGATCTGCTGCGAGCGGTGGTCGCGGAGTATCGACGACGGGTCGGCGATTTAGCGGAGGCGGTGAGCGTGGAGATGGGGGCGCCCCCTGCCCTCGCTGCGGGTCCGCAGGTGCAAATGGGCCTCGGGCATCTGATGGCGACCATCGAGGTGTTGAAGAACTTCTCTTTCGAACAGACCCGTGGTTCGACGCGGGTGATCCGGGAGCCCATCGGGGTGTGCGGGTTGATCACACCGTGGAACTGGCCGCTGAACCAGATCGCCTGCAAAGTGTTCCCGGCTCTGGCGGCGGGCTGCACGATGGTGCTCAAACCCTCCGAGGTCGCTCCGTTCTCCGGCCAGATTTTCAGCGAGGTCATCGACGCGGCGGGGGTGCCCAGCGGGGTCTACAACATGGTGCACGGGGACGGTCCGGGGGCCGGCGCCGCGCTCGCCAGCCATCCCGGCGTCGACCTGATTTCGTTCACCGGATCGACCCGGGCCGGTATCGAGGTCGCTCGCAACGCCGCGCCGACCGTCAAACGGGTCACCCAGGAACTCGGGGGGAAGAGCCCGCACATCATCTTCGACGACGATGCGTTCTCCCGGAACGTCGCCGGTGGGGTTGCGGCGATGATGCTCAACAGCGGTCAGAGTTGTAACGCGCCGTCGCGGATGCTGGTCCCGGCCAGCCGAATGGGCGAGGCGGTGGCCGTGGCCAAGGCGGCCGCGGAGCGGGTGAGCGTTGGTGAGGCGCCCGACGGTACGGCGCTGGGGCCGGTGGTGTCACGGGCACAGTTCGACAAGGTTCAGCGGCTCATCCAAGCCGGTATCGATGAAGGAGCCGAATTGGTCGCCGGCGGGCCCGGGCGACCCGACCGGCTCGACATCGGCTACTACGTCCGGCCCACCGTGTTCGCCGGCGTCAGAAACGATATGACGATCGCCCGGGAGGAGATCTTCGGCCCGGTGCTGTGCATACTCGGCTACGCCGATCTTGACGATGCCGTCGCGACCGCCAACGGCACCGACTACGGGCTGTACGGCTACGTCTCCGGCACCGATCTCGAAGCGGCCCGCGCCGTCGCGCGCCGAATTCGGGCCGGTACGGTTGCGATCAACAATGCGCTGGATATCAATGCCCCGTTCGGCGGGTACAAACACAGCGGAAACGGACGCGAATGGGGCGAATTCGGGCTCCACGAATACCTCGAGATCAAAGGTGTCGTCGGATACGGGACACCGGATTCGGGCGGCTGAGCGGATGCGGGTGCTTGTTCAGCGAGTCACCTCGGCGTCGGTATCGGTGGGCGGTGAGGTGGTTGGCGCCATAAATCCGGACGCTCAGGGACTGGTCGCCCTGGTCGGCGTCACCCACAGCGACAATGTCGACATCGCCAGAAGGATGGCCGCGAAACTATGGCAGCTGAGGATTCTGGATGAGCAGAAGGCGGCCTCCGATATCGGGGCGCCGATCCTGGTGGTCAGCCAGTTCACCCTGTACGCCAACACGGTGAAGGGACGGCGCCCGTCGTGGAATGCCGCCGCGCCGGCGGAGTCGGCGAGACCGCTGGTGGATCTGTTTGCCGCGGAGCTGCGCGCACTGGGCGCTGAGGTTCAGACCGGGGCCTTCGGCGACCACATGCACGTGGAACTCGTCAACGATGGCCCGGTCACCGTGTTGTTGGAACTGGGCGGCCCGGCCTAACTTGTTACCGTTCCGCGCCCCGGTGTGCATGGTTTGCGTGAGAAGGTAATTCCTTATGCACACGCACAATTTCGTCTCCTACGAGGAATTCGGCCGCCGGTTCTTCGAGGAGGCGGTAACCGAGGAGCGTGTGGCGGCGGCCTTCGCCGAGATCGCCGGCGGCGATGTTCAGATGGGCCCGATGTCCCAGGGCCCGGCCGGGCTGGCGAGAGTGACCGCGAAGGTCAAGATTCAGCAACCGCAGGTCCGGCGGGACCTCGGTGAGACCATCACCTTCGCGGTGCGCATCCCACTCCTCATCGAGTTGATCGTCGACCTCCGGCTGGATAAACAACGGTTCGTCGTCGACGGCGATATCGCCCTGCGGGCTACCGCCAGGGCCGCCGAACCGCTGCTGATCGTCATTGATGTCGCCAAGCCCCGACCGTCCGATATCGCGGTGCACGTGACCTCGAAGTCGCTCCGCGGTGAGATCGTCCGGCTCATCGGCGGAGTGGACACCGAGATTCGCCGCTTCGTCGCCGCCTATGTGGCCGAGGAGGTGGACAGTCCGGCATCCCAGCAGGCGAAGGTCATCGACGTCTCCGCGCAGGTGGCCAGCTCCTGGGACGCCGGATAACCGGTCACAGCTCCAGGGTGAGGTGTGCGCCGGCCGGCGCCCGCGAGACACAGGTGAGCATCGTTCCGCTGTCCCGTTCGGCTGCGGTGAGCAAGGTGTCCCGGTGCTGCACCTCGCCGCTGAGCACGCGGGTTCGGCAGGTACCGCAGAATCCCTGCTGGCATGAGTACGGTGCGGCGACACCGGCCCGCCGCAGCGCGCCGAGGAGCGTTTCATCGGCCGCCACGCTCACCTCGGTCGAGGCGGCCGAGACGGTGAAGGGTTCGCCGTCAACCACCGGCGCGGCGGCAAACCGCTCGAAGTGCAGTTCGACATCGTTGCGGCCGATGAGCGGGAGCCGGATGGTGCTGATCATCTCGGCCGGTCCGCATGCGTACACCGTTGTCCCGGAAATGCAATCACCCAGCAGGTCATCCGCGTCGGGGATGCCACAGATGTCGTCGGTGCGGATCGTGATGCGGTCCCCGAAGCGGCGCACCTCGTCGAGGAACGGAATGGAGTCCGCGCTGCGCCCGACATAGACCATCGACCAGTCCACCCCGAGCCGCTGCGCCAGACCCAGCATCGGCAGGATCGGAGTGATTCCGATGCCGCCGGCGATGAAGCGCACCGTTCGCGCGGGCGATCCGTAGCCGGGCACGCTGAACGGGAAGGCGTTGCGGGGACCGCTTGTGGTCACGGTCGCCCCGACCGCCAGCTGATCGTGGATCTCGATCGAGCCGCCGCCACCATCGGGTATCCGGCGAACCGCGATCCGATACGTGCTGTGCTGGTCGGGGTTCCCGCACAGCGAATACTGCCGTACCCGACCGCTGGGCAGATGGACGTCCAGGTGGGCTCCCGGATGCCAGGGCGGCAGCGGGGAGCCGTCGGACGCTGCCAGCGTCAACGCCACGACGTTCTCATCCCGGGCGACTACCTGCCGGTCGGCGATGGTGAGGCCGAAGGTCCGGTCACGGCCGTGCGGTTGACGGGGCCGGCGCAATCCGCTGACGGCCCACGTTCCGGTGACCGCCAGGTCGGCCAGGCCGAGCAGCGGGGTGGGTGCAGAGCGTAGGCGCCGGAGCAGCATCGCTACTGATGTGCGGCGCGGGCGGCCGGAGAACTGGCCAGATACGCCACCGCCTGGGCGGTTGAACCGACGTCCAGCGGGGAGTAGTCCGGACGGAAATAGGCCAGGGTCGTCCTGCCGAACAGGGTGGAGAAACTCGGCAGCAGTCGTAACTTGGCATCGCGCATCCGCTGTCGTTCCATCTGCCACCAGGTCATCCGAACGTCGGGGTCGATACGGCACAGGTAATAGGTGGACCGCTCGAAGAACGAGTACATCATCGCCATGGCCATGGTCATGGCGCGGATCCGGGCCAGGTAGCTGTTGTGGAAGTAGGTGGCGACATCGTGTGCGACACAGCGATGTTCCACTTCCTCGCTGCCGTGCCAGCGGAACAGATCGACGAGAGTCGGGTCGGCGCCGAAGTCGTCCCAGGCGCAGTTCAGGGCGAAATCTCCCAGCACGGCGGTGTAGTGTTCGATCCCGGCGATCAGCCAGAGCCGCTCGCAGAGCTGGTTGAACCGGCGCCGGGGGTCGGCGGAGGTGCTGGGGGACAACACCTTGGCGATGACGTAGTCGATTTGTTTGAGGATCGGTTGCGGGTCAATGCCCTGGGCTTCCATGAACTGATGCAGCGCCAGTTCGTGGGTGTCGGCGTGCACCGCCTCCTGCCCGATGAAACCCCGCATGTCCTCGGCCAGGCGCTCGTCGCGGACCATCGGCAGGGCCTCGTTATAGGTCGCGACGAACCAGCGTTCGGCGGCGGGCAGGACGATATTGAGCAGGCTGACCATGTGCGAGGCGACGGGATGGCCGGGGATCCAGTGCAGCGGTGCTTCAGAGACGTCAAAGGTGACCTTGCGGGCCTGGATCTGGACCGGTCCGGGATCGACTTCGGATGTGAAACGACGTGGCCGCGGCATCGACACCTCCCAATTGGACGTGTGTCAAGTTTACCCGAATCGCACCGGATACCGGCAGACCTGTCAGCCGACGCGGGTTGGGGTCACGGTGACGACTCCGCTGGCCCCGGGAGTGGGCCGGTTGGGATCGTTGGCCGGTGCGCCGGGGGTGTTGGCTGCCGAGGTGCCCGCGGACCGTTCGGGTTGAGCTTCCTCGCTGCAGTCCAGCATCAACTGCATCTTTCCCAGGCTGAGCAGTTTCTGGCTGCTGACGATGCAGACGGCCTGGGGCACGTCACTGCCCACCGACCCGCCGAAAGTGGTCGGGATGCCCTGAGCCCGCAGAATCGCCACCGCTCGGGCATACGGCTCACCCACCACGTTGTAGAGGCTGTTGGAGGACGGGTCCGCGCTGCTGGCGCCCATTCCCAGGACCGCCGCCGCCGACCCCGCGGCCAGACCGCCGGCAACTGCCAGGCTGAGCTTGTTCACATCGCAGCCTTTCCTCTTCTCGTCTCGGGTTCCGCTTCCCGTCTCGGGTTCCGCTTCCCGTCTCGGGTCCGAAGATAGCGCAGCACGCACCCCGAGACCCGCTCTGCAGGGTGTATCGCCGGCCGACCCGGAAAACGTTTCAGAACGTCTCTCGGTGGCGTTCCTGTTCCAGGACCGCAGGCAGGTCGGCCAATCTCTTCATCGACGACACCGCGCGAGAAGTGCGCATATTGGCGCTCAGCAGACCTTGGTGGCGATCCACGAACGACCAGTAGCCGGCGGTGAACGGGCAGGCATCCGGGCCCAGCCGCTTCTTCGGGTCGAACCGGCAGTCACGGCAGTGGTCGCTCATCTTGTTGATATACGCCCCGCCAGAGGTGTACGGCTTGGTCGCCACCCGGCCGCCGTCGGCGAATTGGCTCATCCCGATGACATTGGCCGGCATCACCCAGGCGAAGCCGTCGACAAAGGAGGCGGCGAACCAGTCGTTGAGGTCCCGCGGGTGATAACCACGCTGAAGGGCATGGCTGCCCAGCACCATGAGCCGCTGGATGTGGTGGGCCCAGCCGCGGTCACGGACCCCGGACAGCGCCTCGCGAAGGCACTCGGCCTCGACCGCATCGGCGTCGAGATCGGACCACCAGTCCGGCAGCGGTGTGGTGGCCCCGAGTTGGTTGCCGTCGAGGTACTCCGGCCCGAAATGCCAGTACAGATGCCAGATGTACTCGCGCCACCCCAGGATCTGGCGAATGAAACCCTCGACGGATGCCATCGGCGCCGAGCCGGTCCGGTAGGAGGCCTCAGCCGCCCCCACCACGGCCAGGGGGTGCAGCAGGCCCAGGTTCAGCGGCACCGACAGCAGCGAGTGCGCCATCGCCCAGTCGGCGCCCATCATGGCGTCCTCGTGACGGCCGAACAGTGGCAGTCGCTGCTCGATGAAGGTCCGTAGGGCGTCATCGGCTTCGACGGGAGTCACCGGGAACAGCCGGGGGCCGTCACTTCCCACCGTAGCGATGTTCATCTCGTCGAGATCACGGCGGACGGTCGCATCGATCTCGTCCTCGACGGGCTGATACGGCGGCGGCGCCCCCAGCGTGGTTTGTTTCTTGGGCGGGGGTTCGCGGTTGTCGGCGTCGAAATTCCACCGGCCGCCCACCGGTTCGGTGCCGTCCATCAGGACACCGAAGCGGCGGCGTTGCTCACGGTAGAAGTCCTCCATCCGGAACCGGGTCCGGCTGCCCGCCCACTGCCGAAACCCCGGGCGGGACAGGGCGAAGGCCGGGGTCGGCAGCACCTCGGCTACCAGGCCCGCGGTGCGCAACCGGTGCACGAACATTTCGGCGGCATGCGAGGTCGGCTCGTACACCACCACCGACCGGCCGTAGCCACGCAGCGCCTCGGTGTAGGTGTCGGCGCGCACCAGGGTGGCCCGCTCGCCCAGATCGGCCGCGGTATGGCGCAACGCCGAGAGCACCAGGTGCAGTTTCTGGCGGTGGGAGCGCCGGCGACGAAGCGCCGAGGTGGCCTCCACCAGCAGGATGGACCGGTGGGCGTGCTCCCCGCCGTGAAAGTGCGGACCGAGTTGATCGGCGAATAACCACAGCGGGGTGTCCTGCTGGGCCATGGGGCGATGGTAGACCGTGGGTGAGGGGATCGATGAAACCGGCCGTTCCCGTACGATCCGGCCATCCGGTGATGTCGAACTAGGAGAACAGCGTGGCACCAAGGCCTGAGGCACGATCGTTTCGTGAGCGGGTGGGGTCGCTGGGGTTCCAGTCCAAGTTGCTCGTCATGATGCTGGTCGTCAGCGTGGGCTCGGCACTCGTCGCCGGGTTGATCGGCTACACCTTCGGGACGACATCGTTGCGGGATACCGAGTATCAGCGTCTGACCCAACTTCGCGAGTCACGGCACCGAGAGATCAAGGCCTTCTATGCCGGGATCAGCGACGCGGCCACCGTGCTGACCCACTCCAGCGCCACCATCGACGCAGTGAAGGACTTCCGGCAGGCATACACCGATCTGCAGACGCGGCCATTGCCCCGTGGCGCCGAAGCGGCGGTGCGCAAGTACTACGAAAACGTCTTCGCCCCGGAACTGTCGGAGCGCACCCTGGGAAAAGTCGATCCGGAACTCTACGAGCCCACCTCGAATGCGCAGACCTACCTGCAAAACGCCTACACGGTCCCCGCCGGGGGTGATTTCGAGAAGGCGATCAGCATGCTGGCCAGCGGTGACAGCACGTGGTCTGAGTTCAACGCCCAATACCAGCCGTTCTTCGCCGACTTCACCCAGCGGTTCGGCTTCGAGGACACCCTCTTGATCGGCCCCGACGGAAATGTGGTCTACACCGCCTACAAGGGGGTCGACCTCGGCGCCAACATCCTGGACCCGCCGTACAACACCACGTTACTTTCCGATGCCTTCCGGAAGGTGATGCAGGCGACGTCAGTGGACGAGGTGATCTTCACCGACCTCGAACGGTACGCCCCGTCCTACGGTAAACCGACGCCGTGGGTGGTCACCCCGATTGGTGATGAGGACGGTATCCACGGCGCGCTTGCGCTACAGCTGTCCATGGAGGCCATCAACGATGTGATGACCGGCAACCAGCGGTGGGAGCAGGACGGCCTCGGCAAGACCGGCGAGACCTTCCTGGCCGGTACGGACCGGTTGATGCGCTCGGTGTCCCGGGAGCTGTTGGAGAACCCGGAGCAGTACTACAAAGACGTCGTGGCCAACGGCACCCCGCCGGAAGTTGCCGAACGGCAGCTCGCGGTACAGGGCAGCGTGTTGCTGCAGCCGGTCAACACCGCGGCGGTCGCCGCGGCGGTGGCCGGCAAGTCCGGGGTGGACATGGCTCCAAGTTACCTCGGGCCGGTTTCGCTGAACGCCTATAGACAGCTTGGCATTCCCGGCCTGGACTGGGTGATCGTGGCCAGAATCAACCGCTCCGAGGCCTTGGCGCCGGTTACGGCGTTCGCCCGCAATATCGCCCTGTCGACCGCGGCCATCGTGCTGGTGGTGTGTCTGCTGGCCCTGCTGTTCAGCCGGATTCTGACCCGCCCGATCAGGGCGCTGGCCGGGGCCGTCCGCCGGGTCAGTGGCGGCGAACTGGGCGTCAGCGTCCCGGTTACCTCCCGGGACGAGTTCGGTGAGCTGGCATCGGCGTTCAACGATATGAGCGCCAGCCTGCAGACCAAACAGCAACTCATCGACGAGCAACGCCGGGAGAATGACGAACTGCTCGGCACCCTGATGCCCGAATCAGAAGCCCGCCGCTACCGGGAGGGTGAGACCAATATCAGCACCCAGCACCGCGATGTCTCGGTCATCTACGCCCAGCTGATCGGGTTCGACGAGTTCTCCCGCTCGCTGCCCTCCGAGCAGTCGGTGCCCATGCTCAACGCCCTGGTGGAGGCGTTTGATGATGCCGCGGAGCACCGCGGCGTCGAACAAGTTCGCAGTATGCAGGACAACGGTCTGCTGGCCACCTGCGGGCTGGTGGTGCCCCGGGTCGATCACGCCAGCCGGACCATCGCCTTCGCCAAGGACCTCACCGAAACGGTGCAGAACTTCAACGACCGCAACGGTGCCCGGTTGGCGATCAGGGTGGGGATCGACAGCGGTGCCGTTTCCAGCGGTCTGGTCGGGGAACGGTCGACGATCTACGCGCTCTGGGGCGAAGCGGTCGACCTGGCCAATCGGGTCTACTCGGCCGCCATGTCGGACGGGATCTTCGTCAGCGACCGGGTCCACGATGCCCTGAGCGGGGTCTACCCGTTCAGCCAGGCCGGCACCATCACCGGCGAGGAGGGCACCGAGACCGTCTGGCGGCTCGACAACGTAGCGCGGCAGCCGATATGAGCATCGTTACCGGCCAGCCCTGGTTCTGGCCGGCGCTGACCGTCATTCTCGGCCTTCCGCTGGCTCTGCTGATTCTGCACGAACTGCACAACCTGCTGGTGCGCCGCGACAGCGCTTTCGCCAAACCCGTCCTGCTGCTGCGGAACTGGGTATTCCCGGTGTTCGCGGTGTACCTTTTGGTCCGCCAACTGGAGTACAGCGAAGTTCACCTCACATGGTCGAAGATCGCCGCAACGGCGTTCGGTTTCTCGCTGATCCTGCTGCTGTTGTCCGGTGCCGATGCTGCGCTCTTCGGCGGGGCGCGTTCAGGCAGTTGGCGCGATCGGATGCCCACCATCTTCGTCGACCTGGGGCAGTTCATTCTCGTCATCATCGGTGTCGGACTGCTGTTGTCGTGGGTGTGGGGTGCCAATATCGGCGGTCTGATCACCGCGGTGGGGGTGACCTCGGTAGTCATCGGCCTGGCCGTACAGGGCGCGGTCGGGCCGGTGATCTCGGGTTTGCTGCTGCTCTTCGAGCAGCCGTTCCGGATCGGCGATTGGCTGGAGACCCCGTCCGTCCGGGGCCGGGTGGTGGAGGTGAACTGGCGTGCGATTCACATCGACACCCTCAACGGCACCCAGATCGTTCCCAATGCCATTCTCGCCGCCGAATCGTTCACCAACCTGACCCGCGTGACCGGAGCCGCGTTCAACAGCGTCGCCATACTCAAATTCGCCGCGGTGGACCCCCCGGGGGTGGTGGTGAAAGCACTACAGTCGGTTGCCGACGCGCTGCCGGCCAAGATCGACGACCTGCCGGCAAAAGTCGTTCCGCTGGGGGCCGGTCAGTACAAGGTGTTCGTACCCGTAGCCTCCCCAGCCGACGACTTTTCCACCAGGACGCTGCTGTTGCACCGGGCCTGGTACGCGGCCCAACGATCCGAGCTGCACATCGACCGGGGAATCCTGAAGTCCAACCACGACTACGTGGAAGGCCATCTGCAGGAAGTGGGTGAACAGTTGGGCCTCGGCGCCGAGGCCGTCGCGACCATGCTCGCCGGCGCCCGACTGTTGATGTTCGCCGAGGGCGAGATCATCCAGTCAATCGACAGCATCCCCCACGCAGTGGGGTTCATCACCGAGGGCACGGTCGGGACGTTCGTCAACACCGGGGACGGGCGCCAGATTGACCTGGCGGAGCTCGGGGAGGGCGACTACATCGGCGCGGCGGCGCTGACCCGGCAGCGAATGATTACCGGGGTCATCGCCCTGACCGATACCCGTATCGTTGCGGTCTCCCGTAAAGCGATGAACACCATCGTCCAGCAGGATCCGCGGCTGGCGCGGCAGATCGGCGATTCCATCAAGATGCGGCGCAGCGCCGCGCAGCAGGCCCTGACCGAGGCCGCTCAGGGCCTCCGATAACGCCTCACGATCCGGTATCGGTCGCCGTGCGCAACACCTCGGCCAGGATGGCGGCTCGGGGGTCGGTGAAGACATCCTCCAGCAGCAGCGAAGTGCCCTCGGGCCCGCCCAGCGGCACCCGCCAGTTCGGGTACTCATTCGTCGTCCCGGGCTGATTCTGGGTACGTCGCTCGCCCACGGCATCGGGCAAGGACAGCGCGAGCAGCCGCGACGGGGTCCGCCCCAGATAGCGGTAGAGGGCGATGACGACCCGGTCCGCCTCGGCCCCGTCTGCCCCGGCCTCGTCGCCCAGCAGCCCGACCCGGCGCAGTTCGGCCAGCCACCCCTGCTGCGCGGTCCGGTCATCGGCGAGCTCCTCCTCCGCTCCGCGGGTGAGTAAGCCGAGCTCGTCACGTAATCGGACATGCTCGCCGGCCAGATACCCCGCGGTCGGCGGCAGATCGTGGGTGGTCACCGAGGACAGGCACAGCTCCCGCCACCTCTCGGCCGGTAACGGTCCGCGGCCGTCCGGGTCGATCTCGAACCACAGGATCGACGTTCCCAGCAGGCCGCGGTCACGCAGATAGTCGCGCGCCCACGGCTCGACGGTGCCGAGATCCTCACCGACCACCACCGCACCGGCCCGGTGCGCCTCCAGCGCCACGATGCCGATCATCGCGTCGTGGTCGTAGCGCACATAGGTGCCGCTGGTCGGCGGGGCGCCCGCCGGAATCCACCAGAGCCGGAACAGCCCGATGATGTGATCGATGCGCACCCCGCCGGCGTGCCGCAGGACGGCGGCGATCAGATCCCGAAACGGTTGGTAACCGAGCTCTTCGAGCCGATCGGGCCGCCACGGCGGTTGGGACCAGTCCTGGCCGAGCTGGTTGAACTCGTCCGGCGGTGCGCCGGCGGTGACACCGGGTGCCAGCACATCGCGCAGCGACCACGCGTCGGCCCCGCTGGGATGCACTCCGACGGCGAGATCGGCCATGATGCCCAGCGCCATACCGGTGCGCAGCGCCTGGGACTGAGCCTGGGCCAACTGGTCATCGAGCTGCCACTGCAACCAGCGGTGGAAGTCCACCGCATGATGGTTACTCGCGGTGAAGTCCGCGACCGCCGGGCTGTCCGGATGCTGCAGGTCGGGCGGCCACCGCCGCCAGTCCGCGCCGTGCTTCTCGGCCAGTGCGCACCAGGTCGCGAAATCATCGAGCGCGCTGCCTTCGCGCCGTTTGAAGGCCTCGAAGGCCAGCTGGCGCCCGGCCGACCGGGGGACCCGATAGAGGAGTGTGAGAGCCGGGCGTTTGGCGGCCCAGGCCGCATCGCGGTCGATGATGCCGGACTCGGCGGCCCGCGACGCACATCCGGCCCGCAGCATGTCCACCGGGCCGCGGGTGGGCAGCTGGGCGTATTCGGGGATTGCCTCGACCCGCAGATACAGCGGGTTGACGAAACGACGCGATGTCGGCAGGTAGGGGGAGGGCTCCATGGGTTCGGTCGGGGCCGCCGCATGCAGCGGGTTTACCAGGACGAAGCCCGCCTGATGCTGCGAACCCGCCCACACCGCCAGGTCTGCGAGATCGGTCAGGTCGCCGACACCCCAGGAGCCTTGTGAGCGGACGCTGTAAAGCTGGGTGGCCAGCCCCCAGACGCGTCGGTGCCCGATCCGCTGCGGCAGTCCCAGCCACGCCGGGGTGACGATCAGCGGGGTGTCGAACTCGGCATCGCCGGACCGCAGGTGTACCCGGTGGTATCCGAGCGGAAGATCAGCCGGCAACACGAAGGTGGCCTCGCCGATGAGCCGGCCCCCCAGATCGAACGGTGGGGTGAAGTTATCGGCCTGCCGGATGTCGCTCCGGGTGCTGCCGTCTTCCAGCCGCATCCACACCTGGGCCGGCGCGCCGTGGGTGACATGCACCCAGAACGGCGCCTCCGTGCCGGACCGGACGACTATGGCCGGCGGTAGCGCGCGCGACCAGTGTTTCCGGTCCAGTTCGGAAATCGCTGCCACACGGTCTTCTTCGGTGTCGGCGTGTACGCCGAGCGCCGCCAGCACCGCGACCACGGTGGAGTCCTCGACCGTCACGAAGTTTCCAACCCAGTCGTGGTAGGCGCACGCCACACCCAACCGATCGGCCAGTGCGGTCAGCGATGGATCAGCCATGGGCGCCATCTTGCTCTGCCGGTCCCGCTCGCGTGGGTGATCAACCGGCTGAGCCGGTCAACTCGATGGTCAGCACGCCGCCGATGATCAGGGCGATACCGGCCACCATCGGCGCGGTGAGCGGTTCGGCGAACAGCAGCCTGGCGACCACCGCCACCAATGCCACACCGCAGGCCGACCACACCCCGTAGGCGATCCCGACCGGCATCCCCAGCGATAACGTAACCGACAGCAGCGCAAACGACGCCACATAGCCGATCACGACCGGCGCGATCCACCTCCGTTTCCGGAAGCCGTCGGAGGCCCGCATACCCAGCGTTGCCAGGACCTCGATGACGATCGCACCCGCCAGCGTCAGCCACATCACGATTCGGCCGGCCGGGGCGGATGTGATCCGAACTCGACCAGCAGCACACCGCCGATGATCAGCGCAATTCCGGCGATGATCGGCCCGGTGAAGGGGTCACCGAAAAGTATCGAGGCCAGCGTGGCGGTGGCCGCGGTCCCCAGCGCACCCCAGATTCCATAAGCCACACCAACCGGCATACCGGCCCGAAGCACCCTGGCCAGCAGGATGAAAGAGGCGACGTAACCGGCGACCACCACGATCAACCATCCGCGGTGGTCCTGGAACGCCCGCAGCGACAGCGTGCCGATGACCTCGGTGGCGATCGCGCCGAGCAGCAGCGCCCATCTCCGCATGGTTGACGACGATAGCGCTGGGCTAGGCTCCTGCCCCGGGAGGTGCGAGGTGGACTGGTTCGGTGCGGCGCTGACGATACTCCCGCCTCCCATGCGTGACCCGGTGCTGTTCGCCATCCCGTTCTTCGTGCTGCTGCTGGCCATCGAGTGGGCTGCGGCGCGCAAGCTGCAGCATCTGGATGCCGAGCCTGCACGGCCGGCCCGGGGTTCCTATCTGGGCCGTGATGCGCGGGCGTCGATCTCGATGGGCCTGGTCTCGGTGTTGACAATGGGGGCCTGGAAGTTCCTGGGTCTGCTCGGGTACGCCGCCCTTTACACCTACGTCGCGCCGTGGCAGCTATCGGCGCGGCACTGGTACACCTGGGTGATCGCCCTGGTCGGCGTCGACGTGCTGTTCTATGCCTACCACCGGATCGCCCACCGGGTCCGGTTGATCTGGGCCACTCATCAGGCGCACCACTCCAGCCGCTACTTCAACTTCGCCACCGCGCTGCGTCAGAAGTGGAATAACAGCGGCGAACTGATCATGTGGATGCCGCTTCCGCTGCTAGGTGTTCCACCGTGGATGGTGTTCACCAGCTTCTCGATCAGCCTGGTCTACCAGTTCTGGATCCACACCGAGCGGATCGGCACCCTGTGGCGGCCGTTCGAGTTCGTCTTCAATACCCCATCGCACCACCGGGTGCATCACGGCACCGACCCGGACTACCTGGACAAGAACTATGGCGGCATCCTGATCATCTGGGACCGGATCTTCGGGACCTTCCAGCCGGAATCATTCCGGCCGCACTACGGTTTGACCAAGCCGGTCAGCACGTTCAACATCTGGGATCTGGAAACCCACGAGTATGTGGCGATCGCGCGCGACGTCCGGTCTGCACGCGGATGGCGAGACAAGGCGGGATACATCTTCGGTCCGCCCGGCTGGGAGCCGGCCCGGACCAGGACCGTAGCCGGTGCGGAAGGATAACGGGATGGACGTCAGGGAAACCCTGCTGCCCGGAGTGGGGCTGCGCTACGAGTTCGACAACTCCGACGGGGACCGGATCGGGGTGGTGGCCCACCGCGGCGGCGATTTCGAGGTCTTTCTCTGCAACGCCGGCGACCCGGACCGGGCCCAGCGGTTGTTCCGGCTCCGCGAGCGCGAAGCCGATGCGCTGGCCCAGATCCTCGGGGCACCGCGCATGGTGGAGAGCTACGCCGACCTGACCAAGGAGGTGCCCGGTCTGGAGGCCGGACAGGTCGAAGTCGGGGCGAGTTCGCCCTATGCCGGGCGCCCGCTGGGCGATACCAAGGCGCGCACCCGAACCGCCGCGTCGATCGTCGCGATCGTGCGCGACGAGCAGGTGCTGGCCTCGCCCGGTCCGCGGGAGCAGCTACGTGCCCACGACGTGCTCGTCGTGATCGGCACCGCGGACGGCATTACCGCTGTCCGGCAGCTGGTCGACCAAGGCTGAACCGGTGTCCATCTCGGCGCCGCTGCTCTTCGAGCTCGGTGCCATCCTGGTGGTGCTCACCGTGCTGGGGTCGGCGGCGCGCCGGTTCGGGCTCTCACCCATTCCGCTCTACCTGCTGACCGGCCTGTTCCTGGGCACCGGTGGTGTCGCCGACGTTCCCACCGCCACCGGTTTCGTGGAGACCGGCGCCTCGATCGGTGTGGTGCTGCTACTGCTGACCCTCGGCGTCGAGTTCTCGGTGAGCGAGTTCTCCGAATCCCTGCGCCGGCATCTTCCGTCGGCCGGCGTGGATCTGGTGCTCAACGCCGCCCCGGGCGCGGTGGCCGGCTGGCTCCTCGGCCTGGACACCGTCGGCGTCGTGGCCCTGGCCGGTATCACCTACATCTCGTCCTCCGGCATCATCGCGCGGCTGCTCGGCGACCTGGACCGGCTGGGTAACCGGGAGACACCGGCCGTGCTGTCGGTGCTGGTGCTCGAGGACTTCGCCATGGCGGCCTACCTGCCGGTGCTGACCGTACTGGCCTCCGGCGGGACCCTGGTCCAGGCGGTGGTGTGGACGGCGGTCGCACTGGGAGCGCTCGGAGTGGCCTTCGTGGTGTCCTTCCGGTGGGGCCATCACGTCGGCCGGGTGCTCGGACATCCCGAGGATGAACAGCTGCTGTTGCGCATACTCGGCCTCACCCTGATCGTGGCGGCCGTCGCCGAACACCTCCATGCCTCGGCGGCGGTCGGCGCCTTCCTGGTCGGTCTGACGCTCACCGGGCCGACCGCCGACCGGGCCCGGACCGTGCTGAACCCGCTGCGCGACCTGTTCGCGGCGGTGTTCTTTCTGGCTATCGGGCTGACCGTCGACCCGGCCGACCTGCTGCCGATGCTGCCGGTGGCGTTGGCGTTGGCCGCGGTGACCGCCATCACGAAGGTCATCTCCGGCGCCTACGCCGCCCGTCGTGAGGGCGTCGCCCGCCGCGGCCAGTTGCGGGCCGGCACCGCGCTGATCGCCCGGGGTGAGTTCTCCCTGGTGATCATCGGTCTCGCCGGAGCCAGCGTGGGAGCTCTCGGTAATGTCGCCACCCCGTACGTCTTCATCCTGGCCATCGTCGGACCGGTCTTGGCCCGTTTCGCCAAGTGAACCTGGCAGCATTTCGGGTATGCAGACCGTATTCGACCGTCGCGTCGACCAACGCCTGATCACAGGTGCACTGGCGCCGGCGGCCTTCGGATCGATGTGGCTCGACCCCGATAGTGTCGGCCCGGTTCCGCACTATCCGCGCGGGACCGGTGCGGTGGGCTGCGACCTGCTGGTGGTCGGCGGCGGCTACACCGGACTGTGGACGGCCCTGCACGCCGCCGAGAGAAACCCGGGCGCCACCATCGCGCTGATCGAGGCCGAGACCATCGGCTGGGCGGCCTCCGGGCGCAACGGCGGCTTCGTCGATGCCAGCCTCACCCACGGTGCCCAGAACGGGAGGTTGCGCTGGCCAGGGGAATTCGACCAGCTCCAGCGGCTGGGGTTGGCCAACCTGCAGGGTATGCAGGCCGATATCGAGACCCATCGGATGCGGGTCGACTGGGAGCGCACCGGCATGCTCAGCGTGGCCACCGAACCGCACCAGGTCCGGGGGTTCCGCGACGCGGCAACGGAGGGCGAGGGCCGTTTCCTGGACAAGTCGGCGGTTCGGGCCGAGCTGCATTCGCCGACCTACCTCGCCGGCCTGTTCGCCGCGGACAGTTGCGCGCTGGTGCACCCGGCCCGACTGGTGTTCGAACTCGCGCGGGCATGTACCGACAACGGCGTACAGATCTTCGAGCACACCGCCGCTGAAACCATCCGACGGGACGGCGGTGGCCTCCGAGTCGGCACAGGCACCGGCGCCATCACCGCCCAGCAGGTGGTGCTGGCCACCAACGTGTTTCCGAGCCTGTTGCGGCGCAACCGGCTGTTCACCGTGCCGGTCTACGACCATGTGCTGGCGACCGAACCGTTGACCGCCGCCCAACTGGACAGGATCGGCTGGCGGGATCGCCAGGGTGTCAGCGACGCCGGTAATCAGTTCCACTATTACCGGCTCTCGGCGGATAACCGGATCCTGTGGGGCGGATACGACGCGATGTACCACTACGGCCGGCGGGTCGACGTCCGGCACGAGGACCGCCCCGAGTCGTTCCGCAAGATCGCCGGTCATTTCTTCATCACCTTCCCCCAACTCGCCGATATCCGGTTCAGTCACCGCTGGGCCGGCGCGATTGACACCAATACCCGGTTCTGCGCGCACTGGGGACTGGCCGGCCGGGGGCGGATCGCCTACGTGAACGGCTTCACCGGGCTGGGGGTGGGGGCGGCCCGATTCGCCGCGGACGTCTGCCTCGATCTGCTCGACGGCCGCCCCACCGAACGGACCGAACTGGAAATGGTTCGTCGCCGGCCGTTACCGTTTCCACCGGAACCGGCGGCCAGTATCGGTATCGGGCTGACCCGCTGGTCACTGGACCGCGCCGACCACCGGGCGGGGCGCCGCAACCTGTTTCTGCGCACCCTCGACCGGCTGGGGCTGGGCTTCGACTCCTGATCGCCGAGTGTTTGCCGACCGCCCCCTGTTGGGTGCCGATTTTCCAGTAGGCTCGCGGACGCCCGCCCCGGTAAGAGGGCGGCTAAGAGAAGGAAAATCACTCGTGGCAGACACACTCAGCGCAGGACAAAAACTGGGTAGGGGCGATTCGCTCACATCCAACAACGGTGCCTACACATTGACGCTGCAAGAAGACGGCAATCTTGTCCTCGCGGTACGCGGGGAAGCGGTGTGGGCGACCGGGACCAACGATCAGGGCGTCGAACGTGCCGAAGTCCAGACCGACGGCAACTTCGTGCTGTACGCCGGCGACAAGCCGCTGTGGCACAGCGACACCAAGGGCAAGAAGGACGTGAAGCTCGTCGTCCAGGATGACCGCAACGTCGTGCTGTACTCCGGCTCCGGGGCGGCGTGGTCATCGCGGACCGAGACCGACGCCCCGCCGCCGCCGGTGGTCGTGGAAGAAGTGAAGGAAGAAGTCGTCGAGGTTGCCCCGGTGGCCGTCGAGGTCAGGACGCATACCGTCGTTGCCGGGGACACCTTGTTCAACATCGCCAAGCAGTACCTCGGCGACGGCAACCGCTACATGGAGCTGGCCAAGGCCAACAACATCCCCAACGCGGACCATATCGAGATCGGGCAGGTCATCACGATTCCTTGATCTGGGCCCCTAATCCGGGGTCAACGGGAAAACGCGGGAATATTCGGGATTCGCGATAAAGAGTCGGTAACGATTCACCGGCAGGGCCGATACACAATCGACACGCCGTTGCGATCCTTCCCGGGTCGCCGACCGATTGAGGTGTATGGTGGCCCGTTTTTTGCGATCCGTTGTCCTCGCCGTGGCGGCCGCGGCCGCGCTGACCGCACTGGCCCCGGCCGCCACGGCCGACCCCGGAGTCGAAGTCTTCCCCGGGATGGAGATCCGGCAGGGCTCCACCGTCTGCACGCTGGGCTACGTGGATCCGGTGGCCCGGATCGCGTTCTCCGCCGGACATTGCCGGGGTAGCGGAACCGTCACCGACCGTGCGGGTCGATTCATCGGGGTGGTGGCCAACTCCCGGGACAACACCCCGAACGGCACGGTGGTCCGAACCGATCAGGTGATCGCCGACTACGAGACCATCGCACTGGCCGCCGATGTCGCCGTCAGCACCGTTCTGCCTGGCGGTCGGCCACTGGTGGTCGACCCGGGCGCTCGGATCGCCCCCGGTCAGCCGATCTGCCACTTCGGCGCCGTCACCTTGGAGAGTTGCGGGACGGTCGAGCGGATCAACAACGGCTGGTTCACCATGCACAACGGCGTCATCAGCCGGAGGGGCGACTCCGGGGGGCCCGTCTACACCCTGGCCGATAACGGGACCGCGGTCATCGCCGGGCTGTTCAACAGCACCTGGGGAGACCTGCCTGCGGCGGTGTCCTGGGAGGCCACCGGTCAGCAGGCGCTCGCTGATGGCGTCGGGGTCGGCACGATCGTCAACGTCGCCGGCACGGGTGCCTGACCGCCGTCAAACTAGAACATGTTCTAGCCACCGGCCCGGCCCGGCGATATCCTCATCGGAATGAGCGGTCTGGATCTCCCCGCAACCCTTGGTGTCGACGCGCTCACCGACTGTGCCGATGAGTTCGATGTGGTGATCATCGGGTTCGGGATCGGCGGGGGCTGCGCTGCGGTGACGGCAGCCGCCGCCGGCGCCCGGGTAATGGTGCTGGAACGTGCCGCGGCGGCCGGCGGTACGACCGCAATGGCCGGCGGCCACTTCTACCTCGGTGGCGGGACGGCAGTCCAGCAGGCGACCGGGCATCCGGACAGTGCTGACGAAATGTACAAGTACCTCGTCGCGATGTCACGTGAACCCGAACACGACAAGATTCGCGCCTACTGTGACCACAGCGTCGAGCACTTCGACTGGCTGGAGGATCTCGGGGTGCATTTCGAACGCAGCTACTACCCGCACAAGGCGGTGATCCAGCCCAACACCGAAGGGCTGATGTACACCGGCAACGAGAAGGTCTGGCCGTTCAAGGATCTGGCGGTCCCGGCGCCACGGGGCCACAAGGTCCCGGTGCCCGGAGATACGCAGGGCGCGGCCATGGTCATCGATCTGCTACTCAAACGTGCCGCTGAACTCGGGGTGCAGATTCGCTACGAGACCGGTGCGACGAACCTGGTGATCAATGACGGTGCGGTGGCCGGTGTGGGCTGGCGGAGCTTCGGCGAGACCGGCGTGATCCGATGCCCGGCCGTGGTGATCGCCGCGGGTGGTTTCGTGATGAATGCCGATATGGTCGCCGCCCACACGCCGAAGCTGGCCGAGAAGCCGTTCGTGCTCGGCAACAGCTATGACGACGGACTCGGGATCCGGCTGGGGATGTCGGCCGGTGCGGCCACCAAGCATATGGACCAGGCCTTCATCACCGCACCGGCGTACCCGCCGGCGATTCTGCTGACCGGCGTCATCGTCAACAATCTCGGTGCGCGCTTCGTCGCTGAGGACTCCTACCATTCGCGCACATCGGGTTTCGTGATGGATCAGCCGGACAGCGCGGCGTTCCTGATCGTCGACGAGGCCCATCTGGAGCGGCCTGAATTCCCGTTGATCAAATTCATCGACGGTTGGGAGACGGTCGAGGAGATGGAATCCGCACTCGGTATTCCGGCCGGGAACCTGGTGGCCACCCTGGACCGGTACAACTCTCATGCGTCCAGGGGGGAGGATCCGGATTTTCACAAACAACCGGAATTCCTTGCCGCCCAGGACACCGGCCCGTGGGCCGCCTTCGACCTGTCACTGGGGAAGGCGATGTACTCCGGTTTCACCGTTGGGGGACTGGCCACCGATGTCGACGGCCGTGTTCTGGGCCGGGACGGCGCAGCCGTTCCCGGGTTGTATGCGGCCGGTGCGTGTGCGTCCAACCTGGCTCAGGACGGTAAGGGTTATTCCAGCGGAACGCAGTTGGGGTCCGGGTCGTTCTTCGGCCGCCGCGCGGGCGAGCATGCGGCGGCGACCGCCAAGGCCGGCTAGCCCCCGGCCGGTTCGGTTCTCCGATCCAATTCCCATCCGCCGCCGCCGAGCAGTCGCAGGTGCTGGTTGTGATGCTGCTCCACGGTGCCGCGATGGGTGACCGACACCATGATGCTGTTCGGTAGCCGACTCCGCAGCAGCCGGTAGACCGCGAACTCCTGCCCCTCGTCTATCGCCGATGTCGACTCGTCGAGGAAGATCACCCGGGGTTTCTGCAGCAGTACCCGGGCGAACGCGATCCGCTGCTGCTCACCGGGAGAGAGCACCTTCGCCCAGTCCGCGACCTCATCGAGACGCCCCGCCAGGTGCCCCAGGGTGACCTCGTCGAGGGCGCGGGCGATATCCCGGTCGTCAAGGGCAGATTCGCTGCGCGGATAGGACAACACCGCCCGCAGATCACCGAGTGGCAGATAGGGCACCTGGGACAAGAACATGGACCCCGTGCCCGTGCCCGTGCCCGTGCCCTCTCCACTGCCACTTCCACTGTCACTGCCGTCCGGTTGCAGCACCGTCCCGCTGCTGTAGGGCCAGAGCCGGGCGATGCTGCGCAGCAGCGAGGTACGGCCGGATCCGGACGGGCCGGTGATCACCAGGGAATCACCCGGCTCCAGCCGTAACTCCAGACCTTCGATGAGAGTCTCACCCGCCGGATCGCGGACGTCGACATCGCGCAAACCGAGTGATCCGTCTGCACTCGTCTCGGCGGTCAGTCGGGGTAACGCCCGGGCCCGTTCGTTGGCGTCCACCAGGCCGTCGAGCCGGATGATGGTCGCCCGGTACGTAGCGAAGGAGTCGTAGACCGATCGGAAGAACGACAGCGAATCGTGGACGTTGAAGAACGCGGTCGCCGACTGGGTGACATCGCCGAAGGTGATTTGCCCGCTGAACAGTCGTTGGGCCTGAACCGCCAGGGGCAGCGGGTTGATGATCTGACTGATCGACTGGTTCCAGCCCAGCAGGGCCAGAGTGCGCACCACATAGCCGCGGTAGTTGGTGATGATGGCCTCGAAACGCTTCCGCAGGATCGACTTCTCGGCGTGGCCGCCACGGTAGAAGCTGATCGACTCGGCGGCGTCCCGCATCCGCACCAGCGCGTAGCGAAAGGCGGCGTTGGTGAGTTCATTGCGGAAGTTGAACCGGATCAGCGGCCGGCCGATCCAGAAGGCGATCACCGTGGTGGCGAGCACATAGATCAGCGCGATCCAGAACAGCGCGTGGTCCAGCGTGAACCCGAAGAAGGTCAGCGGTCCGGACAGGTTCCACAGGATCGGGGTGAAGGCCACCACCGACACCATGGCGTTGATCGCACCGAACAGCAGGGTCGTGGTGGTCCCGACGGTCGGGGTGTTGGCGCCGGTCCCGGTACCCGCGGTGAATCCGTCGATATCGAGTTGGATGCGCTGATCGGGGTTGTCGATCGGGTGGTCGAGGAACCGTCCGCGGTAGAACGACTCCTCGCGCACCCAGTCCGCGGTGAGCCGGTCGGTCAGCCACACCCGCCAGCGAATGATGAAGCGCTGGGTCAGATAGATGTCGATCATCTGGCGCGCGATGTAGACGGCGGCGATCAGCGCGAAGATGATGATCGCCGACCAGAAGCCGGTGACACCGGAATCCCGGACCGCATCGTTGCCGGCTCCGGCGCCCGCGAAGGCGACCTGCAGCGACGAGTAGAGATCATTGCTCTGATAGCTCAGCAGAACGTTGAGCCGCACCGCGATCAGCGTGGAGAACAGCAGCACCCCGAGCCACAGCCATACCTTGACGCTGGCGCGGCCGCGGAAGTAGCCGCCGCTGACCCGCCAGAATTGTCTGCCCCAGGTGGTGAAACGTGCCAGCAGCACCAGGACGACGACGGCGGTCAGGGCGGTGATCAGCCAGGCTTTACCCGCCCACAGCAGGGATAGCGAAATCTCGTTCGCCCAGTCCAGGGAGGGCTGGTACATCTGCATGAACGTCCACCTCCGGCGTGCCGGTCAGGACCGATGGCACCCGGCAAGCATTCCAGCAAGCCGTCGCCGGTCCGCGCCGTTTGGCTCAGACCGGCGCGGGTTCGCCGCCTTCGACCCGGCCCAGCCGCCAGGCGCCCGCGCCGAGCAGTTCCAGATGCCTGTCGTGGTAACCGTCCACGGTCGGTCGGTGGCTGACGCTCACCAGGATGGTGTTGGGCAACTCGGTGCGCACCAGGTCGTAGACGACGAACTCCAGGCCCTCGTCCAGTGCCGAGGTGGCTTCGTCGAGTAGTGCCACCTTCGGCCTGGTGAGCAGGATCCGGGCGAATGCCACCCGTTGCTGTTCGCCGGGTGAGAGCACCTTGGCCCAGTCCTCCTCCTCGTTGAGCCGGTTCGTCAGGTGCGGCAGTGCGACTTTGATCAGCATTCGCTGCAGATCCCGATCGGCGATGGCCCCGGATTCCGCCGGATAGGACAGCACGGTGCGCAGGTCGCCCAGCGGGACGTAGGGCATCTGGGACACGAACATGGTCTGGTGCCCCTCGGTCGGGCGGTGCACGGTTCCGGTCGTGTAGGGCCACATCTGAGCGAGGCTTCGCAACAGCGTCGTCTTCCCGCTGCCGGAGCGGCCGGTCACCACCATGGACTCGCCCGGTTCCAGCCGCAGGTCGAGCGGATCCAGCAGTTGACCGCCGCCCGGCGTACGGACCTCGACCCGGCGCAGCTCCAAGGATCCGTCGGTACTCGGGAGGGTGGTCAGGCTGGGCATTTCCCGGGCCAGCTGGTTGGCCTCAACCAGTCCGTACAGCCGGATCAGGGCGGCGCGGTACGACGCGAACTGGTCGTAGGCATTGCGGAAGAACGACAGCGAATCGCTGATGTTGGAGAACGCGCTCGCGGACTGGGTCACGTCGCCGAAGTCGATCTCGCCCCTGAACAGTCGTTGCGCCTGGACGATCAGCGGTAGCGGGGTGATGATCTGGCTCATGGCCAGGTTCCAGCCGGCGAACTGCAGCGTCCGGCGAACGTAGCGGCGATAGTTGCTGATGATCGCGTCGAATCTGGTCCGCAACAGCCCCCGTTCGGTGGCTTCACCGCGATAAAAGCCGACCGCCTCGGCGGCGTCGCGAAGCCGCACCAGCGAATAGCGGAAGGCCGCGTTGGTCAACTCGTTGCGGAAGCTCAGCCGGATCAGCGGCCGGCCGATCCAGAAGGCCACCACGGTGGCGAAGAACACGTAGACGAATGCCACCCAGAACAAGGCCTTGGGCACTGTGACGCCGAGCAGTGTCACCGGTCCGGACAGGGCCCAGAGGATCGGGATGAAGGCCACCACATTCGACACCGACTGGACGGCGCCGAACAGCAAGGTCGACCCGGTGCCCACCATGGGCGAGTTCGGGGAGCCCCCGGTTCCGGTGGTGAAAACGTCGACGTCGAGCTGAATACGCTGGTCCGGGTTGTCGGTGTGGCCGTCGGTGAACCGGCCGCGGTAGTAGGCGCGGTCGCCCAGCCAGTCACCGGTCAGCCGGTTGGTGAGCCAGCTGCGCCAGCGGATGATGAACCGCTGGGTCAGGTAGATGTCAACCATCACCTGGCTGATGTAGATGGTCGCCAGAATTCCGAAGATGGCCAGCGAGAACCAGAAGCCGCGGATGGCGTCGTTGCGCATCACGGTCTCGCTGGCGCTGGTCGCCTCGAACGCGACCTGAAGCGAGGAGTAGAGGTCATTGCTGAAGTAGCTCAGCAACACGTTGATCCGGACTGAGATCATCACCGACAGCAGAAGAACACCGAGCCAGATCCACAATTTGACCGCGGACCGGCCCTTGAAATAGTCGCCGGTGATCTGCCAGTACTGGCGACCCCAGATCGTGAAGCGGACCAGCAGCACGAGCACGATCAGGGTGACCACCGCGGCGATGGTCCACGCCTTGAGGATCCACAGCAGCGACGGCACGAGCTCGCCGCCCCAGTTCATCGATGGTTTGAATGGTTCCAACGCGCTCTGCCTTCCTGCGGAAGCGGTCCCCGGCGAAAGCTACCGCAGCACGCCCCATCGGGCATCAGCGCCGTGGGTAAAGGCCGGGTGCGCGGCGCCGGCGTGGTAGCTCGTCCGACGCTCGTCAGCCCGCCTGAATCGGGTTCGGGACAAGCGCCGGTACGGTTGTGACCGTGGCGAAGACTAAGAATAAATCCGGCAGCCGGGCTTCCGGACAGGGGCGTCTGAGCCGGGGTTTCTGGCGAATGCTCGGCGCGACCACCGACAAGGTGGAAGCCCAGTCGATGGCCGAGGTGGATGCTTCGGCGGAGTTCGACGAGAAGGCCGCCGGCCTCGATGCCGAGCAGCTGGCCAAGGCGGCGCAGTTGCTGGATCTGGGTGATCTGGCCGAGGCTGCCGATATTCCGCAGTTCCTGGCCATCGCCCGGGAGGCCGCCGAACGCAGCACCGGGTTGCGCCCGTTCGACGTGCAACTGCTGGGGGCGCTGCGCATGCTCGCCGGTGATGTCATCGAGATGGCGACCGGCGAGGGGAAGACTCTGTCCGGTGCGATTGCCGCGGCGGGGTACGCGCTGGCCGGTCGAAACGTCCATGTGGTGACCATCAACGACTATCTGGCCCGGCGCGATGCCGAGTGGATGGGACCGCTGATTGAGGCGATGGGTCTGACGGTCGGCTGGATCACCGCCGAGTCCACCCGCGAGGAACGCAAGGCCGCCTACCAGTGTTCGGTGACCTACGCGTCGGTCAACGAGATCGGCTTCGATGTGCTGCGCGATCAGTTGGTCACCGATGTGGCTGATCTGGTGTCGCCCAACCCCGATGTGGCGCTGATCGACGAGGCCGACTCGGTGCTGGTGGATGAGGCGCTGGTGCCGCTGGTGCTGGCCGGCACCACCCACCGCGAGACACCCACTTTGGAGATCGTGCGGCTGGTCGGAGATCTGAACCCGGGGGAGGACTACGCCACCGATGCCGACAGCCGCAACGTCCATCTCACCGAGGCTGGCGCGCAGCGCCTCGAGAAGGCGCTCGGTGGTATCGACCTGTACTCCGAGGAACATGTCGGTACCACCCTCACCGAGGTGAACGTCGCCCTGCATGCCCACGTTCTGCTCCAGCGCGATGTGCACTACATCGTCCGCGACGGCGCGGTGCAGCTGATCAACGCCTCCCGGGGGCGGATCGCGTCGCTGCAGCGCTGGCCGGACGGGCTGCAGGCGGCCGTTGAGGTCAAGGAGGGGATAGCGACCACCGAGACCGGCGAGGTGCTCGACACCATCACCGTGCAGGCTCTGATCAACCGGTACCCCACCGTGTGCGGTATGACCGGCACCGCCCTTGCCGCCGGTGAGCAGCTGCGCCAGTTCTACAAGCTGGGCGTCTCGCCCATCCCGCCCAACACCCCGAATGTGCGGGCCGACGAGCCCGACCGGGTGTACATCACCGCCGCCGGTAAGAACGAGGGCATCGTCGACCACATCACCGAGGTGCACGCGAGCGGGCAGCCCATCCTCGTCGGTACCCAGGACGTCGCGGAGTCCGAGGATCTGCACACCCGGCTGCTCCGGCGCGGGGTGCCCGCGGTGGTGCTGAACGCGAAGAACGACGAGGAGGAGGCCCGGGTCATCGCCGAGGCCGGCAAGCTGGGTGCGGTCACGGTGTCGACCCAGATGGCCGGCCGCGGCACCGATATCCGGCTCGGTGGATCCGGGGCCGCCGATGACTCCGCCGAAAAGAAAGCCGTCGCCGAACTGGGCGGACTCCACGTGATCGGCACCGGCCGGCACCGCACCGAGCGGCTGGACTTCCAGCTGCGCGGCCGCACCGGCCGGCAGGGCGACCCGGGTTCGTCGGTGTTCTTCTCCAGCTGGGAGGACGATGTCGTCGCGGCCCATCTCGACGCCGGCAAGCTTCCGACGGAATGCGATGACACCGGCCGCATCATCAGCCCCAAGGCGACCGCACTGCTCGACCACGCCCAGCGGGTGGCCGAGGGCCGACTGCTCGATGTTCACGCCAACACCTGGCGGTACAACCAGCTGATCGCCCAGCAAAGGTCGATCATCGTCGAGCGGCGCAACACCCTGCTGAGCACACCCACGGCGCATGAGGAACTGCGGGAACTGTCACCGGAGCGCGATGCCGACTTGGCCGAGGCCCTCGGTGAGGATTCCGAGGCGGAACTGGAGCGGATCTGCCGGCGCATCATGCTCTACCACCTCGACCGCGGTTGGGCCGACCACCTGGCCTACCTGTCCGATATCCGGGAGAGCATCCACCTGCGGGCCCTGGGCCGGCAGAACCCGCTGGACGAGTTCCATCGGCTCGCCGTCGACGCCTTCGCCGATCTGGCCGCCGATGCCATCGAGGCCTCGCAGCAGACCTTCGAGACGGCCAATATTCTCGAGGACGAGCCCGGGCTGGACCTGTCCAAGCTGGCCCGCCCCACCTCCACCTGGACCTACATGGTTCACGACAACCCGATGCGGGATGACTCGATGTCGGCACTGAGCCTGCCCGGGGTGTTCCGATAGGCCCGGACCCCGCCGCGGGATAGGTTCGTGACCATGCCGGGCCGGGTGCTGACGATTCCCAACGTTCTCAGCGTCATCCGGCTGGCGTTGCTGCCGGTCTTCCTGTATCTGCTTCTGGTCGCCCACCGCTACGGCCCGGCCGTGGCGATTCTGATGTTCAGCGGGATCTCGGACTGGGCCGACGGCAAGATCGCCCGGTTGATGGCCAACCAATCCTCACGGCTGGGGGAATTGCTGGACCCGCTGGTCGACCGGATCTACATGCTGGCGGTCCCGGTGGGTCTGGCCCTGGCCGGCGTCGTTCCGTGGTGGTTGGTCGGCGCGCTGCTCGGTCGCGATGCGGTGTTGTCCGCCACGCTTCCGGTACTGCGGAGCAGAGGGGTCACAGCCCTGCCGGTGACCTACATCGGCAAAGCCGCCACATTCGCGTTGATGTCCGGTTTCCCGCTGATCCTGCTCGGGCAGTGGGACTCCGGCGTCGGCCGTGCGCTGGGGGCGTGCGGGTGGGCTTTCGTGATCTGGGGTTCGGGGATGTACCTGTGGTCCGGGGTGCTGTATCTGCTCCGGGTGCGGTTGGTGGTGCGTGAGCTGCCGCGGGTGCAGCGTGGCATCCTGCGGTGATGTGCGCGGCGCCGCCTTGCGGCAACCGAAACCGCGCCAATACGCTCAGCCCGTCAGCCGTGCGGCGCGCCACCGCGCACGGCCGCGAACCACCACCTGACGTACAACCGGCCCGAACCGAATGAGGAGCACCGTGAGCGATATCCCCGCCGAACTGCGCTATACCGCCGAACATGAGTGGATTCACCGCACCGGTGCCGACACCGTGCGGGTGGGGATCACCGACTTCGCCCAATCATCGCTCGGAGATGTCGTCTACGTGCAGTTACCCGAGATCGGCGCCGAGGTCAACGCCGGCGAGTCGTTCGGCGAGGTGGAGTCGACCAAATCGGTCTCGGACCTGTACGCGCCGATGTCGGCGACGGTGGTCGCCGTCAACGCCGAGCTCGCGGCGAGCCCGCAGCTGATCAACTCCGACCCGTACGGCCAGGGCTGGTTGTTGGAGCTGCGCGCCGACGCCGATACCCTCGAGCAGGGTCTGGGTGCGCTACTGGACGCAGATTCCTATCGCGACACCCTCGCCTGACATTCCGGACGCGGCAGTTCGGCCCTAACGTATCCGCCCGCCGAGTGTGGTTGTTAGGGTGCCTGCCGAACGGGCGATCCCGGGGTGAATCAGCTACACCGGCCCCCGCACAGCGGTACGGTCGAACAAAACGATGACGTGCTCGAAACGGCAGTCAGTGAGGAGCAGCGGGTGACGGAGCAGGACCGGCAACCTGGAGCCGACGAGATCTCGGACGAGGTCACCGTGGAGACCACATCGGTCTTCCGTTCCGACTTCCTCCACGACCTGGAAGCCCCCGCCAGCCCTGCCGGTGAGACGGCGGTGTCCGGGGTTGAGGGACTTCCGGTGGGTTCGGCGTTGCTGGTCGTCAAACGTGGCCCGAACGCCGGGTCCCGGTTCCTCCTGGACCAGCCGACCACCGCTGCCGGACGGCACCCCGATTCCGATATCTTCCTCGACGATGTCACCGTGAGCCGCCGCCACGCCGAATTCCGCCTCGACGAGCAGGAGTTCCAGGTTGTGGACGTGGGCAGTCTCAACGGCACCTATGTCAACCGTGAGCCGGTGGACTCCGCAACGCTCGCCAACGGCGATGAGGTGCAGATCGGCAAGTTTCGGCTGGTATTCCTCACCGGACCCCGTTCGGCCGAGGGTCAGGGTGGTGCCGACAGCCAGTGACCGCCCCCGATAGTCCTGCGCGGGCCGGGATGTCGATCGGAGCGGTACTGGACCTGCTGCGGCCGGACTTCCCGGACGTGACGATCTCCAAAATCCGGTTCCTCGAAGCGGAGGGCCTGGTGACACCGGAGCGCAGCCCGTCCGGGTATCGGCGGTTCACCGCCTACGACTGCACCCGGCTGCGCTTCATCCTGACCGCCCAGCGTGACCAGTACCTGCCGCTGAAGGTCATCAAAGCTCAACTCGATGCCCAGCCCGATGGCGAATTGCCCGAACCGCGCTCGCCGTACCCCGTCCCGAGACTGGTCGCCGACGACGCCGCCCGCGCTGCGGATCACGATGCCGGTGTCGAGGCGCCCGCTCAGGTCCGGCTCAGCCGGGAGGATCTGCTGGCGCGGTCGGGGGTCGGGGAGGACCTGATCACCGCACTGTGCCGAGCCGGAATCATCGCGACCGGCCCGGGCGGGCTGTTCGACGAGCACTCCGTGGTGATCGCGCAGTGCGCGTCGGCACTCGCCGAGTACGGGGTGGAACCCCGCCACCTGCGGGCCTTCCGGTCGGCCGCTGACCGGCAGTGCGACCTCGTCGCCCAGATCGCCGGTCCGGTGAGCAAGGCGGACCGGACCGGGGCCCGCGACCGCGCCGATGACCTCGCCCGGGAGGTGGCCACTCTGGTCATCACATTGCACACCTCACTTATCAAGTCCGCGGTGCGCGACGTTCTGAATCGCTGAGGACTAGACTTCATCGGAAACGGGCTACTGCTGAGGAATGGGCGGAGGACGCGTATGGCCGAGGTGCGAGTGGTCGGGATTCGTGTCGAACAGCCCGCCAATCAGCCGGTTCTGATGCTGCGGGAAGAGGGCGGCGACCGGTATCTGCCGATCTGGATAGGCCCGAACGAGGCGAACGCGATCATTCTCGAGCAGCAGGGGGTTGAACCCGCCCGCCCGCTGACCCATGATTTGTTCAAGGATGTCCTTGTTGCCCTTGGACATTCACTCCAGGAAGTACGTATCGTCGACTTGCGGGAGGGAACCTTCTACGCCGACCTGGTCTTCGACAAAGGCGTCCGGGTGTCGGCACGGCCATCGGATTCGGTCGCGATCGCACTGCGGATAGGTGTTCCGATCCACGTCGAGGATGCTGTCCTCGACGAGGCCGGGCTGCTGATGCCCGATGACAACGATGAGGAGACCGGCGGCGCGGTGCGCGAGGATGAGGTCGAGAAGTTCAAGGAGTTCCTGGACACGATCTCGCCGGACGATTTCAAAGCCTCCTGAGCCTCCTGAGCCTCCTGAGCCTCCTGAGAAGCGGGGCCCCGGTCATCGAGGTTACGGATGCGTCTCATCTGGGTCATGGCTGCGCCGACACGCTAACCGGATGCCCTCGAGGCGCTCCGCCGGCGGCCATACTGCGATTGCGATTCGGGTTGCGGCATAGCCACGACCGGTGCCCTCCGGGGCGTATGCTCAGTGGGCTTGAGTACGGCGCGGTCGGCGGGTTGGAACGGCGAGAGGAAACAACGTGGGTGACGAGCCAGGTCAGGAACAGCTGGAATTCGCTGTCCCCACCGGCCGTTACGAGGATGTTCCCCCCGCGGTGGCTCCGGTTGGTGCACCCGTCCAGGGTGGTCTGTTCCCGGACGACTCGGTACCCGACGAGTTGGTCGGCTACCGCGGCCCGAGCGCCTGCCAGATCGCCGGCATCACCTACCGCCAGCTCGACTACTGGGCCCGCACATCTCTGGTCGTACCGTCGATCCGCGGGGCGGCAGGCTCGGGAAGCCAGCGGCTGTACTCCTTCAAGGACATCCTGGTTCTCAAGATCGTCAAGCGGCTGCTCGACACCGGGATCTCACTGCACAACATCCGGGTCGCGGTCGACCACCTCCGCCAGCGCGGCGTGCAGGATCTGGCCAATATCACCCTGTTTTCCGATGGCACCACCGTCTATGAATGCACCTCGGCCGAGGAGGTCGTCGACCTCCTCCAGGGCGGCCAGGGTGTCTTCGGCATCGCGGTGAGCGGCGCGATGCGCGAGCTCACCGGCGCTATCGCCGACTTCCCCGGCGAGCGCGCCGACGGCGGTGAAGCGATTGCCGCACCCGAGGATGAGTTGGCCTCGCGGCGCAAGACCCGCGACCGCAAAATCGGCTGACCGCACCGGTCGCCGGGGCGCAAGCCCGCTACCTCCTCCGCGTGAGCAGACACAAAGTCGCACTCCCCGCCCCTCCCGGGCGCGACTTTACGTCTGCTCGCGGCTAGAATCGGGGGCGCATCGACCACACACGGGAGAGTTTCGCGGTATCCAGCCGCGGACGCCGAAGGAGCAACACCTCTCCGTCAACCTCTCAGGCACCCGGACCGTATGTGGACACGATGCCTCTGGAAAGCGGTGATCCGGTCACCCGCCCATGGGGAAAAGCGTTACCGCGCTGAATCTCTCAGGCACCCACGACAGAGGGAGAGGACGCCACAGCCGATCCGGGAGTGCTGAGTGTCCGACCACACCGAACCCATTTTCGCCGACCGCCACATCGGGCCTGATCAGGATGCGCTGAACACCATGCTGGGCGTCATCGGCGTCGGGTCCCTCGACGAGCTCGCGGCCAAGGCGCTGCCGGCCGGGATCCTCGACGCGGTGACCGACCGGGGATGCGCACCCGGACTGGAAACCCTGCCGGCGCCGGCGACCGAACACCAGACGCTGGCCGAACTTCGGGAGCTCGCCGACGACAACACCATCGCGGTCTCGATGATCGGACAGGGCTACTACGACACCCTCACCCCGCCGGTCCTCTTGCGCAACATCATGGAGAATCCGGCCTGGTACACCGCCTACACCCCGTATCAGCCGGAGATCAGCCAAGGCCGGTTGGAGGCGCTGCTGAACTTCCAGACCATGGTCTCCGATCTGACCGGTCTGGATATCTCCAACGCATCAATGCTCGATGAGAGCACCGCCGCCGCCGAGGCGATGACCCTGATGTACCGCGCGAGTCGGGGATCAGCCACCAGGGTGGCGGTGGACTCCGATCTGTTCACCGCGACTGCAGCCGTGCTGGCCACCCGGGCGGAGCCACTGGGGATCGAGATCGTCACCGCCGATCTTCGCAACGGCCTGCCCGACGGCGAGTTCTTCGGGGTGATAGCCCAGATGCCGGGAGCCAGCGGCCGGGTCACCGACTGGTCGACACTGGCCGAGCAGGCCCACGAACGCGGTGCACTGATCGCGTTGGGCGCCGACCTGCTCGCGCTGACGCTGATCGCGCCGCCCGGCGATATGGGGGCCGATATTGCGTTCGGCACCTCCCAGCGGTTCGGTGTCCCGATGGGATTCGGCGGTCCGCACGCCGGTTACCTTGCGGTACACACCAAGCACGCGCGGCAACTGCCCGGCAGGCTGGTCGGGGTCTCGGTCGACGCGGATGGCTCCCCGGCGTTCCGGTTATCGCTGCAGACGCGTGAGCAGCACATCCGCCGGGATAAGGCGACCTCGAATATCTGCACCGCCCAGGTGCTGCTGGCCGTGATGGCCGCGATGTACGCCAGCTATCACGGTGCCGACGGGCTCCGGGCGATCGCCCGCCGGGTGCACGGCCACGCCCGGACGCTGGCCGCCGGTCTGGGTGCCGCCGGTGTCGAGTTGGTGCACGACACCTTCTTCGACACGGTGCTGATCCACGTACCGGGGCGGGCGGCGGAGATCCAGGCCGCGGCGCGGCAGCGCGGGATCAACATCTGGCGGCCGGACGCAGACCATGTATCGGTCTCCTGTGACGAAGCCACCACCGAGGAGCATGTCGCGCTGCTCCTCGAAGTCTTTGACGCCAAGCCTGGCGGCGCCTTCATTGGACCCGAAATCGACTCACGCACAACAGATTTTCTCGCCCATCCGGCGTTCACCCGGTATCGCACCGAGACCGCAATGATGCGGTACCTGCGTGAGCTCTCCGATAAGGACATCGCGCTGGACCGGAGCATGATCCCGCTGGGGTCATGCACGATGAAGCTCAACTCGGCCGCCGAGATGGAGTCGATCACCTGGCCCGAGTTCGGCCGGCAGCATCCATTCGCCCCGGCCGATGACACGACCGGCCTGCGGAGACTGATTGCCGATCTGCACCGGTGGCTGACCGGTATCACCGGCTACGACGCGATCTCGTTGCAGCCCAACGCCGGCTCCCAGGGCGAGTTTGCCGGGCTGCTCGCCATCCGGGGCTATCACACCCAGCGGGGGGAGGCCCACCGCGATATCTGCCTGATCCCGTCCAGCGCGCACGGCACGAACGCCGCGTCGGCGGCAATGGTCGGGATGCGGGTGGTGGTGGTGGGTTGCCGCGAGAACGGCGATGTCGACCTCGACGAGCTGCGGGCCAAGGTCGGCGAACATGCCGACAAACTGGCTGCGCTGATGATCACCTACCCATCGACGCACGGTGTCTACGAGCATGACATCGCCGATATCTGTGCTGCCGTACACGACGCGGGGGGGCAGGTCTACGTCGACGGCGCCAATCTCAACGCCCTCGTCGGACTGGCCCGGCCCGGAAAATTCGGCGGCGATGTCAGCCATCTCAACCTGCATAAGACATTTTGCATACCGCACGGTGGTGGCGGCCCGGGTGTCGGGCCGGTGGCAGTCCGCGAGCATCTGGCCGCCTATCTGCCGGGGCATCCGTTGGCCGCCGAATTGCCGCCCGGTGTGCCGGTCTCGTCGGCACCCTACGGCTCGGCATCCATCCTTCCCATCACCTGGGCCTATATCCGGATGATGGGTGCGGCCGGTTTGCGTACTGCCTCGCTGGCGGCGATCGCCTCGGCCAATTACATCGCCCGCCGCCTCGATGAGTACTACCCGGTGCTCTACACCGGCGAGAACGGCATGGTGGCCCACGAGTGCATCCTGGACCTGCGGCCGATTACCAAGGCAACCGGCGTCACCGTCGACGATGTGGCCAAACGCCTGGCGGATTACGGCTTTCACGCGCCGACGATGAGCTTTCCGGTTGCCGGCACGCTGATGGTGGAGCCGACCGAGAGTGAGAGTCTGGCCGAGGTGGACGCCTTCTGTGAGGCGATGATCGCCATCCGGGCCGAGATCGACGCGGTTGGTGCGGGTCATTGGCCCGCCGATGACAATCCCTTGCGGAACGCCCCGCACACCGCGGAATGCCTGCTTGTCGCCGAATGGAACCACCCCTACAGCCGCGAGCAGGCCGCCTATCCGCTCGGCAAGGCCTTCCGGCCGAAGGTGTGGCCGGCGGTACGGCGTGTCGACGGTGCCTACGGTGATCGCAACCTGGTCTGCTCCTGCCCGCCGGTGGAGGCTTTCGCCTGATCGGTGCGGCCGCGGTCGTGACTGCCTGCGGTCAGCCCAGCAGACCGGTGATCGCCGCGGCCAATTCGGGCGAGTCCGAGGCCGGCACGGTCTGATAGCTGCCGCCGGTGGCCTGGGTCACCGCCTCCCAGGTCGGCCGGTCCGGGTCCTCGCCGATATCGATGACGTTGATCGCCACTGGCCGCTCGGGGTCAAAGCTGGAGTTGACGAACTCTTGCAGGCCGGGACCGTCGAGAGTCCGGTCGGTATGCGGCCCAGATGTGATCACGAGTACCGAATTCGCCTGCCCCGGCGAATAATTCGCGACAGCCTCCGCGTACACCAGGCGGAGCGTGGTGAACGACACCGCGCCGGCTCCGGCCGGTGCGAGCCCGTCCAGCACACTGGTCAGCGCCGCTGAACGGGGCTGATCGGCCAGCTGGTCGCCGAGCGGGCCAGTTGATACCGGTGTGCGGCTCTGGACTCCGTCGAATGTCCACAATCCGACCACCGCGTTGGGCGGCAGGGCTGCTATCCGGTTGCTCAGCGCGGCGGGGACCCCACCCAGGTTCTGGTTGAGCATCACGGTGGTGGCCCCGCCGGCCGCCGGCGCGACAGCTCCGGCTATCCCGGCGCGCAGCGTGTCGTCGGCGGGTGGCAGCGGAGCCCCCAAATCCGGGAACCCCACGACGTCGTTGCTCTTGGCCGTGGCGCCGTCGACGCGGAAACCGAGTTCGACAAGGTCCTGGATCTGTTCAGGTTTACGGATGAAACGGGCGAACTCGCTGGCCGCTGCGATCTGCTCGTCGACGAGCCACGGCCCGGAGAGTAGCGCGGTGGGGTAGTCGGCGAGGGCGACCGGTCCGGACGGCATCCAGGACACCACGGCGCCGAGCTCCTCGGGGAGGTCACCGGAACGGGTGAACAATTGCTGCTCGGTCATCATCACCGCGTGTACCGGCGATGCGGCGTCATCATCGGCACCGATCAGGGCGTTCCATGCTTCGTCGGCGGTCGCGTTCGCCAATGTCGGCTGACCGGCCAGCAGGGCCCTGACCGCGCCGAGCCCGTCTATCGGCGGGGCATCCGGGGGAGCCGAGGTGGTGGCGACGGCTTCGGCGGCGAGATAAGCGGCATCGGCGTCCCCCACCGTGGGCAGTGCCAGTCGCAGCGAACCCCAGCCGGGCAGGTCGCGGCTGTCCAGCGCGGTCTGGTCGGTCTGAAGACCGGGCAGCGACGGCCAGCCGTCCTGCGCGAGAGCGTTCTTGAGCTGCGGTCGCACCGCAAGCACCACCGGCGTGGTGACCAGGGAACGATCATCGCTGACCGCCTGTTTGCCGACCGCGGACTGCAGCCGCGCGGACTGAACCGAGCTGGCCGGGATCCACAGCGCCGGAAGCTCACCGAGTTCTGTCGGCCAGTCCGTGGTCAGACCCGCCAGCACCGCATCGGAATCGGCCTGCGTCACGGTGACGCTGACGCAGGTGTCGCCCACCGGGGTGGCCTCCCGGTTGTAGTCCTCGGCGAAGGATTTGATGGTGTCGGCGATTGATGCGTCGGCGACGACGGCGACGTTGGCTGTTCCGTCCAGGCATCCGCGCGCGGCATCCGAGGACCGGCGCGAGAGCGCGTCGCCCAGGAACTGCCAGAGGACCACCACGCCGACCAGGGCGACGACGGTGAGCACAGCCGCGATAACCCCGACGCTCACCCCCCGGCGCGGGCCGTCAGCCCGGCGCCGCCGGCCGGGTCGGCCGTCGGCTCCCGTCCGGGAGGGTTCGGCGGAAGGTTCCTCGGAATCGGGGATGCTGTGCCTGCCCATAGATCAGAGCCCCGGGCCGGCCTTGTACTCGCGGCGCCGCCGGTGCAGGATCGGCTCGGTGTAGCCGCTGGGCTGGGCGGCTCCGGAAAGGATGAGTTCCTCGGCGGCCTGGAAGGCGATACTGCTCTCCGGATCCGGTGCCATCGCTCGGTAGCCGGGGTCCGCTGCGTTCTGCTCGTCCACCACAGCGGCCATCCGGCGCAGGCTCGCCTTGACGTCGTCTTCGGTGATGACCCCGTGATGGAGCCAGTTGGCGAGCAGCTGGCTGGAGATGCGCAGGGTTGCGCGGTCCTCCATCAGCGCGACGTCGTGGATGTCGGGCACCTTGGAGCAGCCCACCCCGGAGTCGATCCAGCGCACCACGTAACCGAGGATCGATTGACAGTTGTTATCGACCTCCTCGTGGATTTGATCGGGTGACCACGCAAGCTCCCCGGCCAGCGGGATGGTCAGCAGCTCACCGATAGTGGTTCGGGTCTCGCCGGCGAGTTCGCGGTGCACGGCGTAGACGTCCACGTAGTGGTAGTGCATCGCGTGCAGGGTGGCGGCGGTGGGTGAGGGCACCCAGGCCGTGGTGGCACCGGCCCGCGGCTGGCCGACCTTCTGCTCGACCATATCGGCCATCAGGTCGGTCATCGCCCACATACCCTTGCCGATCTGGGCGCGACCGGAGAACCCGGTGGCCAGACCGACATCGACGTTCTGGTCCTCGTAGGCCAGAATCCAGGGCTGGGTCTTCATGGCGCCCTTGCGGATCATCGGGCCGGCCTCCATCGAGGTGTGGATCTCGTCGCCGGTGCGATCCAGGAAGCCGGTGTTGATGAACACCACCCGGTCGGCGGCCGCCTTCACGCAGGCCTTGAGGTTCAGTGTGGTGCGGCGCTCCTCGTCCATGATGCCGACCTTGATGGTGTTGGGGGGCAGGCCCAGGACGTCTTCGACCCGGCTGAACAGCTCGCAGGTGAACGCGACCTCGTCCGGGCCGTGCATCTTGGGTTTGACGATGTAGATCGAGCCGGATCGGCTGTTCTGGCCGCTCAGTCCGTGCAACGCGATCAGGCTGGTGAACAGGGCGTCCTGGATACCCTCGAACACCTCGCCACCGGCGGCCGGTCCGTCGCCGAAGACGATGGCGTCATTGGTCATCAGATGTCCGACGTTGCGGACGAACAGCAGGCTGCGGCCGGGCAGGACGAGATCCGATTGGCCGGGATCGGATTCCCCGCCGCCCGTCGAGCGGGCGGCGGTGTAGGTGCGGTCGCCGTTGAGCACCCGGGTGAAGGTGGTGTCTCCCTTGCTGACCTCTTCGGTGAGGTTGCCCTTATTCAGCCCAAGCCAGTTGCGGTAGCCCAGCACCTTGTCTTCGGCGTCCACGGCGGCGACCGAGTCTTCGAAGTCCATGATCGTGGTGATCGCGGACTCCAGGACCACATCCTTGATTCCGGCCGGGTCACCGGATCCGATGGGGGACTCTCGATCGATGAGGATCTCGATGTGCAGACCGTGGTTGATCAGCAGCACCGAGTCCGGATCCGACGGGTCACCGGTGTAACCGACGAACTGCGCCGGTTCGGCCAGGCCGGTCACATCACCGTCAGTCAAAGCCACCTCGAGTTCGCCGTCCGCGATCACGAACTGGGTGACGGCGGTGTAGCTGCCCGAACTGAGCGGAACCACATCGTCGAGGAACCGCCGGGCGTAGGCGATCACCCTGTCGCCACGCACCCGGTTGTAGCCGGAGCCCTTTTCGGCGCCGTCGGCCTCGCTGATGACATCGGTGCCGTAGAGGGCGTCGTAGAGCGAACCCCACCGGGCGTTGGCGGCGTTGAGGGCGAATCGTGCGTTGAGGATCGGCACGACCAGCTGCGGGCCGGCGGTCGAGGTGATCTCCGCATCCACCCCGGACGGGCTGATGGTGAAGTCCGCCGGTTCCGGCAGCAGATAGCCGATATCGGTCAGGAACCCGGTGTACTCATCCGGGTCGATACCGCCGATGATGCGCTGGCGGTGCCAGCGGTCAATCTGTTCCTGCAGTTCATCGCGGCGGGCCAGCAGGTCCTGGTTACGGGGAGTCAGATCGGCGACGACCTTGTCGACTCCCGCCCAGAAGCTGTCGGGATCTATCCCGGTTCCGGGCAGTGCCTCATTGGTGATGAAGTCGTACAGGCTCTGCGCCACCCGCAGATTGCCGACGACCACCCGATCGGTGCCGGGATTCGTCATGAGTTCCTCCCTGATGGAAAGTCGCTTGATCCTATCCGCCGGTCACCACCGGCCGGCGTCGGCCACCGTCGGGGTTTACTTTTGCTTCACCCCCGGAAAGTACTTCACCCCCGGAAAAGGCCAGCAGCCGTTCGCAGCGCTGGAGCAGCGCCGCGCGCAGCGGTCTGGACTGCTCGGCGACCCGGGTTTGCCGGCGGACGTACTCCGCGCGGCCCGAGGCCTCCTCGACCGCGATCGGCTCAAAACCGTACTCCCGCAGATCGTACGGACTGGCCCGCATATCGAGTTCGCGCGCCCGCGCAGCCAGTTCCAGACAATCCATCAGCAGGGTCGACTCCACCAGCGGTCCCAGCTTGTAACACCATTTGTACAAATCCATATTCGAGTGAAGGCAGCCTGGTTGCTCCCACTGAATCTGAGTGGCCCGGGCGGGTCGGCCCGCATTGCGGGCCGCTGCGGCCGGGGTGAAAAACCGGTAGGCGTCATAGTGGCTGCAGCTCAGCGGCAGCGATTCGACGACGGCATCGGTTCCGGCGGCGCCCAACCGCAGCGGTACCGCGGCGTGGCGTACCGCGCCGGCGCGGTAGAGCATGGCCCACTCGTGCAGTCCGAAGCAGCCGAACCGCGGGGCCCGCGCCGTCGTCGACCGCAACAGGTCGGCGATGAAGTGGACCGCAGGGGTGCGCGCCCGCAGATAATCAGCCCCGACCGTGACACCCCCGGCCGACGCGATATAGCCCGGACGACGGAGGTAACGCTGCGCCTCCGGTCCGGTCAGCACGGCGCCGTAGCCGGGATGCCATATCCGCAGTTGCCGTGGCCGCAGGCTGTAATAGCTGAACAGGAAGTCCCACACCGGGTGGGCCTCGCCGCGGCGGGCTCGCGACCGGTGCGCGGCGGTGAAGGCGTCGACTCGGGCTGAGTGAGTGTCGGCTCGCGGCAGCCACTGCGCTGGGGCCAGTGCCGCCTCAGGCACGGTGCGTCCCGTCGCGGACCGTTCCCACCAGGTCCTCGACGAGGTCCTCCAAGGTGACCATTCCGCAGACCGCGCCGTCGTCGCCGAGGAGCAGAGCCAAGTGGCTGTTGCTCTGGCGCATTCGCGACAGTGCGTCCGGCAGTGGCATGGTGGCGGGCAGTCGGGGCAGGAAACGCACCGAAGCCATGCTGACCACAGCGTTGGGGTCATCGACAAGGTCGAGCATGTCCTTGATGTGCACGAACCCGATGAAGCTACCCGTGTCATCCACCACCGGGAAACGTGAGTAGCCCGTCGCGGTCAGGGCTTTCTCGATAGCCGCGACGCTGGGACCCGACCCGGTCGCGGCCGCCGGCACGGTGTGCATCCGCGCCAGCGGAACCGACACATCGCCGGCCACCCGGTTGCGGATCTGCAGGGCCCGGGAAAGCCGCATGTGTTCCTCAGGATCCAGCAGGCCCTCCGACCGCGACTCGGCGATCATCTCGGCCAACTCCACGGTCGAGACCGTCACCTCGAGTTCGTCTTTGGCTTCGACGCCGAACATTTTCAGGACGGCGTTGGCCACCAGGTTGTAGAAGGCGATCAACGGCCTGGCCATCCGGACGTAAACCAGGTAGAGCGGAACCACCAGCATGGCGGTGGATTCCGGTCCTGCGATGGCGATGTTCTTGGGAACCATTTCGCCGAGCAGCACATGCAGGGTCACCACCACCGCGAGGGCAACCACGAAGGACACCGTGTGCAGGACCGCGTCCGGAACCCCGAGGGCATCGAACGGCTTCTCCAGCAGGTGGGCGATGGCCGGTTCACCGACCCGGCCGAGCAGAATCGAGCAGATCGTGATGCCGAGCTGAGCACCGGCCAGCATCAGCGAGAGTTGCTCACCGGCCCGGATCACCGTGACGGCCCGTTTCTTGCCTTGTTCGGCGAGTGCCTCCAGGCGGTCGCGGCGGGCCGAGATCAACGCGAACTCCGAGCCGACGAAGAACGCGTTCGCCACCAGCAGGAAAACGGTCAGCAACACGCCGAAGATATCCGAGCCCATCAGCCGTCGTCCCCGTCGGCGTGGCCGGCCCGACGCTCGCGGGTCAGGGTGACCCGGTCGATGCGTCGGCCGTCCATGGCGACCACCGTCGCCCGCCACAGCATCCGGCCCGGGCCCGGTCCATCGGTATCAGGGGTCCCGAGATCGACCGACTCGCCGGGCCCCGGTATGTGGCCGAGGCGTTCCAGAACCAGCCCGCCGATGGTCTCGTACTCGCCGTCGGGGCCCCGGAAGCCGGTTGCCGCGGCCACCTCATCGATGCGCAGCAGACCGGCGACCTCCCAGCCGTCCCCGGATCGCCGGACGTCGGGGGTGGCGTCATCGTGTTCGTCCCGAACGTCGCCGACGATCTCCTCGATCAGGTCCTCGACGGTGACGATGCCCGCCGTGCCGCCGTACTCGTCGACGACCAGAGCGCTCTGCAGCCCGTTGGCCCGAACCTGACTCATCAGCGCGTCGCCGTCCAAGGTGGACGGCACCCTCGGCACCGGGCTGGCGAGGCGTTTCAACCGGGTGCGCGCCCGCTCGGCGGGCGGGACCGTGAAGATCTGTTTGACGTGCACGATGCCGATGGTCTCGTCGAGGTCTCCGTCGACCACCGGGAACCGGGAGAATCCGGTCGCGGTCGCGGCGCGCTGCAGGTCGGCGACGGTGTCATGGATCTGCAGCACCTCGATCTCGGTACGCGGAGTCATGAACTCCTCGGCGATCCGGGCACCGAACTGCAGTGACCGGTCGACCAGCTCCGCGGTGCCCGCGTCGATCGCCCCGCGCTCGGCCGAACTGCGGACCAGCGAACCGAGCTCCTGGGCCGAGCGCGCCGACCGCAGTTCCTCAGCGGGTTCGATCCCGAGCCGGCGCAGAATCCAGTTGGCGGTCCCGTTGGTGAGTTTGATCGCCGGGGTGAAGAACCAGGAGAACGCCAGCTGTGGGCCCGAGCTGGCCCGGGCGGTGGCGACCGGCCGGGCCACCGCCAGGTTCTTGGGCACCAATTCTCCGAAGATCATCGAGACCGATGTCGCCAACAGGATGGCCAGTGCCAGCGCCACACCCGGGACCGCGCGCGCAGGCAGCCCGACCAGTTCCAGAGCCGGACTCAGGAGCCGGGCCAATACCGGCTCGGCGAGGAAACCGGTCCCCAGCGTGGTGATCGAGATGCCGAGTTGGGCGCCGGAGAGCTGGAATGACAGCGTCCGGTGGGCGCGCTGAACGAAGCGGTCACGCCGGTCCCCGGACCGGGCGTTGGCATCAACGATGCTGCGCTCCAGCGCGGTCAGCGAGAACTCGGCGGCGACGAACACGGCCGTGCCCAGGGTGAGCAGGCCGATCGCCAACAGGCTCAGCACTACGTAGGGGACGCTCATCGCGCCGCCGGGTGTCGGCCGCCGGGCTGTGCGCCCGGCCGACTAGAGCAGGGGTCTGTTTCGGGCCCTGAGGTCATTCTTTCGCTCTGGCTGGCCGCTGGAGCGTCCGGAGCCCCGACGGGCACCTGCGGCACGTGGTCCCCTTCAGATCGGTCGAACGTGGACGATGACACATGCTAGCGGGTGTGCTCCGGGCCGAGTGGTCACCAGCCGGTGGGCAGCGGGTGTCCCTCGGCGAAACCCGCCCCCGATTGCACCCCGAGCATCACCCGGTCCTGTAGTTCGGTGATGCCGGCCGCCCCCACATAGGTGCAGGTGCTGCGCACCCCGGCGGTGATGTGGTCGAGCAGATCCTCTACACCGCCACGGTCGGGATCCAGCGCCATTCGGGAGGTGGAAATACCCTCCTCGAAGAGAGCCTTACGGGCCCGGTCGAACGGGCTGTCGGCCGCTGTACGGGCCGCGACGGCACGTTTGGAGGCCATTCCGTAGCTCTCCTTGTAGGGCCGGCCGTCGCGGTCGAACATCAGATCCCCGGGCGACTCGTAGGTGCCGGCGAACCAGGAGCCGATCATCACATTCGAGGCACCCGCCGCCAATGCCAGCGCCACATCCCTCGGGTGGCGCACCCCGCCGTCGGCCCAAACGTGGGCTCCCAGATCCCTTGCGGCGGCAGCGCAGTCCAGCACGGCGGAGAACTGTGGCCGGCCCACACCGGTCATCATCCGGGTGGTGCACATGGCGCCCGGACCCACGCCGACCTTGACGATGGAAGCGCCGGCTCCGATCAGATCGCGGGTACCCGCAGCGGAGACCACATTGCCGGCGACAAGTGGGACGCCCAGGTCCAGCGCGGTCAGTGCCTTGACCGCGTCGAGCATCTTGGCCTGGTGTCCGTGTGCGGTATCGATGACCAGAACGTCGATACCGGTCTCGACCAGGGCTGCGGCCTTGGCGGCCACATCCCCGTTGATCCCGACGGCTGCGGCGATCCGCAGCCGGCCGGCGCCGTCGAGGGCGGGGGAGTAGATGCCGGTGCGTACCGCCCCGGTTCGGGTCAACACCCCGCCCAGTGAGCCGTCCGGCGCGGTCAGCACCGCGACGCCGATCGGGGCGTGCTCGAGCAACTCGAAGATCCGGCGGGGTTCACTGTGCAGGGGGGCGGTGACGAATTCGCCGACCGCGATATCGCGTACCCGGGCGAACCGGTCCACCCCGGTGGTGGCGGCTTCGGTCACCAGTCCGATGGGCCGACCGCCGGGCAGTTCCGGGTCGACCACGACCGCGGCGCCGTGTGCGCGTTTGTGGATCAGGGCGACGGCGTCGGAGACCGAATCGTCGGCGGCCAGGGTGACCGGGGTGTCGGCCACGAGGTGGCGGCTTTTGACGAAGTCCACGGTCTGCCGGACGGCTTCGATCGGCAGATCCTGCGGGAGCACCACGATGCCGCCGCGCCGGGCGACGGTCTCGGCCATCCGGCGGCCGGCGACCGCGGTCATATTGGCCACCACCACCGGGATGGTCGTCCCGGACCCGTCGTTCGTGGACAGGTCGACATCGAACCGGGAGGTGACGTCCGAGGCGCCGGGGACGATGAAGACGTCGTTGTAGGTCAGGTCATAGCCGGGGGACTGGCCGTCGAGGAAACCCACCAGGCAAGCCTAATGCGCGCATTCACCGGCGCGAGCAGACATGAAGTCGCACGAAATGTTCCCGCCGGGTGCGACTTTGTGTCTGCTCACGGGGCTGCTCCCCGGGCAGAGCGCGGGCGCGGGCGCTGTCACACCCGCACTTCGGAGCGGTCCCCGCTCCACAGCGTGTGGAATCGGGCGCCCGGGTCGGCGTCGATGCGCCCATAGCTGTGGGCCCCGAAAAAATCGCGCTGGCCCTGGATCAGTGCCGCCGGCAGCCGCTCAGTGCGCAGACCGTCGTAGTAGGACAGTGCCGAGGAGAAGCCGGGGATCGGGATGCCCAGTTCGGTGGCGGTCACCACCACCCGTCGCCAGCCGTCGATCGCCGCCTCGATCGCGCTGCGGAAATACGGTGCCGCGATCAGGCTCGGCAGGCCGGGGTCGGCAGCAAAGGCCTCCTTGATCCGGTTGAGGAACTTGGCCCGGATGATGCAGCCGCCGCGCCAGATGGTCGCCAGATCGCCGGGATTGACATTCCACCCGTATTCGGCCGAACCGGCCTGAATCTGATTGAAGCCCTGCGCGTAGGCGATGATCTTGGAGGCGTACAGCGCCTGTCGCACATCAGTGATGAACTCCGCTGCATCAGCGGGGCGTTGACCGAGACGACCGGAGGTCAGCCCGGCTGCGGCCCGCCGTTGCGGAACCGATCCGGACAGCGCCCGGGCGAATACCGCCTCGGCGATCCCGGTCACCGGTACGCCCAGGTCCAGGGCCGACTTCACCGTCCAGCGGCCGGTGCCCTTCTGTTCGGCCTCATCGCGGATGAGGTCGACCAGCGGCCGGCCGGTCTTGGTATCCACCTGCCGGAGCACCTCGGCGGTGATCTCGACCAAGAAGCTGTCCAGATCGCCGGAGTTCCACTCGGTGAACACCTGGGCAATCTGCGGTGCGGTACGGCCCAGGCCGTCGCGCAGCAGTTGATAGGCCTCGCCGATCAGTTGCATATCGGAGTACTCGATACCGTTGTGCACCATCTTGACGAAGTGGCCCGCGCCGTCCGGTCCGATGTGGGTACAGCACGGCACCCCGTCGACATGCGCCGAGATCTCCTCCAGCAGCGGGCCGAGCGATGCGTAGGACTCCTTTGGTCCGCCGGGCATGATCGACGGACCGTTCAGAGCCCCCTCTTCGCCACCGGATATCCCGGCGCCGACGAAGTGCAGTCCACGTTCGGCCATCGCCGATTCCCGCCGGATGGTGTCGGTGTAGAGCGCGTTGCCACCGTCGATGATGATGTCCCCCGGCTCCATGGCGTCGGCGAGCTCGTTGATCACCGAGTCGGTGGCCGCGCCGGCTTTGACCATGATCAGCACCCGGCGGGGCCGCTGCAGTGCGGCCACGAATTCCTCGACGGTCTCGGACCGGATGAAGGTGCCGTCCGAGCCGTGTTGGGCGAGCAGCGCGTCGGTTTTGGCGACCGACCGGTTGTGCAGGGCGACGGTGTACCCGTGGCGGGCGAAGTTGCGGGCGATATTCGAGCCCATGACGGCCAGTCCGGTGACGCCGATCTGTGCGGTGGGTTCGTGTGACGAGCTCATGGGATCGCCTTTCGGTACGGGGTTCACGGGAATGACTGGGTTCACGGGCATGTGGTGGGCATCCGGGCCGGGAATTCCGGCCGACTCAGCCCATGAACAGCCGCCGCAGCTCGGTCAGCCACGGGATGGCGACCGCCATGGTTGGAATCACCAGAATCGCCGCGGCGGCGCAGTAGGCAGCCACCGAACAGCCCAGGCTGTTCGGTGGCCCGGAAAGCCGGCGCACCCGAGTCAACGTCGCCAGACCGCCCGCAGCAAGCGCGCCGGCCGGTGCCGGGCTGCATGCGCAGGTGACCAGCGCCCGGGCCAGAGGCCGGGGACCGGCAGCCCGCACCGCAGCGTCGTCGGCGAGCAGTTCGACCAGCAGGCGCACCGCGCTGAGCGCGCTACCGCTGCGGACGAAACGGGGGAAGGCGGTGTGCACCGCGGTAAAGGCCTCCAGCACCAGGTCGTGGCGGGCGCGGAGGTGGGCTCGTTCATGGCGCAGGATCGCGGTAAGTTCCGCACTGCCGAGGGCCGAGAGTGTTCCCCGGCTGAGCACCACCCGGCTCCGCACACCGGGCAGGCAGTACGCCAAGGGTTCGGCCACGTCGAGCACCCGCACCCCACCGAGCTCACGGCGGTGTTCGCCGAGGAGGTCGACCATCATGCGGTGATGCGCCCGGCGCCTCCGGGTGCCGATTGCCACCTGTATCACCGCTGTGACCAGACGAAATCCGATCAGCAGTGTCAGGGCGAAGACCACCACCGAGCACAACCACAAGGGCCAGCCGAGCGCGGCTATCTCCATGGCGATATCTGCCGTTGGGCGGCCGTCGGGCCCCGGAACGAACAACCGCGAGGCCAGTGCCAAACCTGCGCTGAACGCCGACAGCACCGCGGCCACCGCAATCGACTGCCATAGCACTACCGCAGCGCGGGGGGCGCGCATCGGCCAGGACGCCCGCGCCAGCAGTGCGGGCACCGGACCGACGAGCGCTAGCGCGAGGAGGGTGAAGGCCAGCGCTGACACGCCTGCCAGTGTTCCTCAGTCAGTGGTATCGGCGCCAGTGGGTCGGGTTTTCCCGGGCCGGGTTTTCCGGACATCAGCCCGCGGTTGTCTTGCCGGCGTGCCGGGCTTCCAGGTCGGCCAGCGCGCGCCGCAGCGCGTCGGCCTCGTCGGCGCCGACACGCTCGACGAAGTGCACCAGAGCGGCCCGCCGGTCACCGGAGTCGGGAGCCTGGGCGAGCGCGTCGACCATCAGGCCCGCGACCAACTCGTCGCGGCCATGGGTCGGCGCGTACTGATGGGCTCGGTCGGCGCGGATCTGTACGACCAGGTTCTTGCGGGCGAGGCGCTGCAGAACTGTCATCACTGTGGTGTAGGCCAGTTCACGCCGTGCAGCCAGCACCTCGTGCACCTGACGGACGGTTTGCGGCTGTTCGGCACCCCACAGGTGGTCCATCACCGCGCGTTCCAGGTCACCCAGTCCGGTCAGCTTGGCCATACCCGCATCTCCATCGCCTGTAAGGATACGCGCCGCTACTACCCCGGGTCGTTCCCAGGACTGGGTCCCACCCACGGTGCCACCCACGACTACGTCATAC
>CAZKUK010000020.1:0-47522 GCA_964555915.1 uncultured Mycobacterium sp. | reverse complement strand
TCGCCTCCACCCGAGGACGCGGTGGGCACGCTCGCCGGAAGGCTGCCCAGCTAAGGGATCGCCCAGCCATTCAGCTGGCACCCGCCTGGGCCGCGGCATCGGCCGCCCGGCTCTTCCAGCCGGCACCACGGTTGACAGCGGAGGTCTCGTAGATGCCGCGGCGGGCGGCCAGGATCGGGTCGTCGCTGGTGTCGATGCCGTCGGTGGTTCGGGTCGGGTCGTGCATCATGATCGGATCCCCGATCTCCTCCAACGAGGTCCGGCGTTGAATGGTCAGCCGTCCCAGGGTCACCCTCTCTCTGTCCTCCGGCCAGGCAGTGCTGGGATCGAGCAGGTCGTCCTCCTCCTCGGCCAGGCTTACGACCAAGGTAAACGCCGCCGGGCCGCCCTCCAGGCGGGTCTCGAATTCGGTGAACAGCGAATCATTCGGTTGCGCGATGAGGTCGGCGGCGGGTTGGGAGGTCACCCCGGCTTCGGGTTCCCAGTGGTAGCGGCCCGCCCTCCGTTCACGTGCGGCGTTCTCGAACCAGAAGGTGTGAATCGCGTGAAACGCGGTTTCGGCCAAGCTGGTCGGGGCGGGAACCGTCGCAAGCCCCTTGAGCGCCCCGGCGATCCTGGGATTCTCGGCGAGGAAAGCGCGCAGGGAGTTGGGATCCTTGTTCGCGGTGACCGCCTTCAACACATCATCAGGCGTCGCCATCGGGAAGGCCGCAATGTTAAGTGCGATCAGATCGGTGACCGTGCCGTTGTCGAGATAGAACTTCGTGGCCATCGCCGTCACCGGGGAGGGGGGCGCTTCCGGATCCGAGGATGCCGAGGAAAACCTCATCGTCGCCGGAACGACCGCGGCCGGCTGGAAGTGCGCGGCGCGGGTCAGCGCGGCCCCATCACCCGAGGCGGTGAACGATCCGCGGTAGATCCGGCCCAACGCATGCACAGCTCGGTAGCCGGGATGGAAGCCGTTAACCTGATGGATTCCGGTGACCAGGGCATCAGCCCGTTGATACTGGCCGTGTGGCTGCATACTCCGACGTCGCTCAGCTTTCGGATTCGTCGAGCAGCTGTTGGAAGGCCGGCGTCGCAACCAGGGCCGCGTTGGCCGGGTCCTCGATCATGGCCCGGAACTCCGGGGTGTCCAGCACCGCCTGGAATGCAGTGTTGACACGCTGGTTCTTCCAGATCTGCTGGGTCGTGAGGTCGGGGTAAGCGCTCAGGAAAATGGTTGCGGGCACCTGGTGCGCGACGAACCACTCCTTGACATTGGGATCTTTCATTCCGGGGAAACCTTCGGAAAAGGAGAACAACTCGTCAAAGGCCGAACCGATCGATGTCGTGGCGAAGTCGTCGATGTACTTGTCCCAGGTCCCGTCGAAGACGCTGGCGAAGATGAAGCGGGTGTCGTTGTCGAAGATGACTTGCCGTCAGTCGTGCAGTGTGCCGATCTCGCGCACCGCCGCCCGGGTTTCGGCTTGCTTGCCGGGATCGGCGACTCTGTTGGCATGCCAGGCCCGAATACCATCGGCCCCACCGGGCACGAGCTTGGTCATCACGAAAAATTCACCGCTGAATCCGTCGGTCAATCCCGGCCGGGGCAGTTTGGCAGTCGGCGTGGGCTCTGGTCGAGTAACGGCATTCTCCTTCCGAAGAACCCAAATGCTAGTAAATCCTTACGACCGCCGACCGGTGTACCGCGAAAATCCTGCGGGCAGCTGGCACGGGCTGGGGGCTTATTCAGCGCCGTTTCCAGGATCATCCGGGGGTAGATCACCTCGGCGACGGGAGTTTCGCGCCGCTGGGCAGCAGGTAGCGGATGGCGAAGATCCCTTCGGTCAGTCCGGCCGTGTCGATCCAGGTGGGGTGTCCGGGATCGCGAGGGCCAAGGATGACACCGTAGGCGCGGTCGGTGTCGAGATGTATCTCAGATCCGGTGAGGATGCATCGGTAGTGTCAACGAGGCCTCGGCGCGTTCAGCCGGAACAGGTATGCGAAGGCGGTCCGGGTATAGGCGATTCCTCGACCACTGCGGCGAATGAGGCGGGGATCAGCGGAGATCGGTTTCTTCGGTGTGAGGTAACTGTCCAGTGCGTTGTGGTCAAGGCGGTACTCGTCGCCGCGCTGGTGCACGGCGGCCACGAGCTCAAGCCGCGGGTCCAAGGCGGCGAGGCTGGCGTCGCCGTGGCTGGCGTTGGCCAGGAGCAGGCCGTCCCGTTTCAGGTGTTGCTGACAGTGATCCCAGACCGGACCCGCGTAAAGGGAGATGAGGAGATCAAACGCGGCGTGGGGCAGCGGCAGAGGACGAGTGTAGTCGGAGTGCAGGAACGCCACCTCGGCCTCGCGACTGGCGCCGGTTCGGCCCTCAAGTTGGGACGCCACAAGTTCATGATTGGCGAAGTAGCGCGCCGCGCGGCGGTCGACATCTACGTAGGTGACCGACGGAATCGCCGCTGAGGAAGACACGTCGAGATAGCTGCCCGGATACAGCGCCCGGGTTGGGGCCCAGGCCTGCGCGAGAGCGGCAAACAGCCCGGACCTGTCGCCGATGCTCTGGACATAAGTCGCCCATGTGGCTGGGGCCGGCGGATGAGGTTTTCCTGATGGCGCATTCATGCGATCTTGATCATTTCAAGCGCCCCACCCCCTGTCGAGGTCGAATGGCGGCTGGCAGCTTGGGGTGCAGGCGAACAGTTCAACGCCGCCCGATGGAAGTCGCCGCCGCGTATGCCGAGCACGTCGACATGCGGGGGCGTCTCGTCGGGGAGGCGGGCAGCCCCGGCTAGCCGAGCTGGCAATAGAAAGCCCGAGCCCTTTCGGGCGCTTCGTCTGTGGTCACCTGTGCCAACTCTGCGCCGTGGGCTCGACGATAGTTGTGCGCCCACTCGACGAATTCAGTACCAACACCCTGTCCACTTTCGGCTTTGGCGACACGTAATCCCTCAATCTGCGGCCGAGTGGCACCGCCGCGTGACAGACCGGGAATGCTCGTCAATTGCACTGTCGCGACGGCGATATCGGAATTGTTAAGGACAACTCCGAAATCGTTGGAACGACGATGTCGTAGGCCGCCTCGTAGCGTTCGCGCGAACGGGTGCACGGAATCGGCCCATCCATGGGTACCGGCACGCTGCTGCCCGCGAACCGGACCGTGCCGCAGTCGACACTGAACGTTGCGCACACCCCGGCCGATGTCCAGACCTGGCCCCAGATCCTGAGCCAAGACGTCACTCGCAGGGGCTGACACCGGCGGGCGTTCAAGCGCCTGGCTGGATGGCCGTCGTGGCGTTGGCGTTCTGCATGGCCGTCAACCGGCGGCTGTTACAGGCGATCGCCGACCAGATCACCGGCGAGACGTGACCGGGTTGGGCAGATAGCCCGGGATCAGCTGACGCTGCGATGTTTCCGCTGTGCGGCGAAGAACTCCGACCAGGACGAGACCTCGGGGTGCTGCTTGAGCAGGGCGCGGCGCTGCCGTTCGGTCATCCCACCCCACACCCCGAACTCCACCCGGTTGTCCAGGGCGTCAGCGCCGCACTCGGTGATCACCGGGCAGTGCCGGCAGATGACTGCGGCCTTACGCTGGGCGGCACCGCGCACGAACAGCTCATCGGGGTCGGCCGAGCGGCACAGCGCCTGGGAAACCCAGGCGATACGGTCCTCCCCTGCGGCCCCCTGGAGTGTTTCGTGAACAGATGCTGTGGTGGTCCTGCGGGCAGTAGGCCGAATCCCCGACACTGGCGATCCCTTCGTCGAGCCGCCCCGGGGCGGCAAAATCCCTCCGATGTAGACCCGATGCGATCTACGCCACATTGCTAACGGAGTGTTACCTGCGTCGCACTGTGAACATAAAATAGGTGGTCAGATACCGTTAGCGCAACAGTCTCATCACAGTTTTTTTGCACAAGCGTCCAGTCAGGCCATGAACTGGGGTTTTGTGACAGCTGCGTCAGAAGTTTCTGGTGGCGTCACACGCCGCGGGCGTATCCGCAAGCCCGCGCGAGCACCTCAGTACGCTGTACCCCATGTCGGAACGCCCCCCGGCCGGTTCCACCTTCATCAAGCTGGCCTGGTGTTGCCTGTTGGCCAGTGTGATCTTGGCGGGCCTGCTGTTTCCCGTAGCCGGCGGCTTGGGTCTGATGTCCAACCGGGCCTCCGATATCGTCGCCAACGGTTCGGCCCAACTTCTTGAGGGTGACGTGCCGGCCGTCACCACCATGGTGGACGCGAAGGGCAACACGATCGCGTGGCTTTACACCCAGCGCCGTTTCGAGGTTTCGGCGGACCAGATCGCCGACACCATGAAGTTGGCCATCGTCTCCATCGAGGACAAGCGGTTCGCCGAACATAACGGTGTGGACTGGAAGGGCACCCTGACCGGTCTGGCGGGCTACGCCGCGGGGGACTACGGGACCCGGGGCGGATCCACCATCGAACAGCAGTACGTCAAGAATTATCAGCTGCTGGTGGTGGCCCAGACCGACGCCGAGAAGCGGGCCGCGGTGGCGCCGACACCGGCGCGCAAGCTTCGTGAAATCCGGATGGCACTGTCACTGGATAAGACGCTGACCAAACCGGAGATCCTGACCCGCTACCTCAATCTGGTGTCCTTCGGCAACGGAGCCTTCGGGATCCAGGACGCCGCGCAGACCTACTTCGGCATCAACGCCTCGGATCTGAACTGGCAGCAGTCCGCGCTGCTCGCGGGCCTGGTCCGGTCGACATCGGCACTGAATCCCTACACCAACCCCGACGGGGCTCTCGCGCGTCGAAATCTGGTGCTGGACACGATGATCGAGCAGCTACCGGATAAGGCTGACGAGTTGCGCACGGCTAAACAGCAACCGCTGGGCACGTTGTCCCGGCCCAACGAACTGCCCCGCGGGTGTATCGCGGCCGGCGATCGTGCGTTCTTCTGCGACTACGCACAGGAGTACCTGCTACGGGCCGGACTGAGCAAGGAGCAGGTCGCCCGCGGCGGCTATCTGATCAAGACCACCCTGGACCCCGATGTGCAGTCCGACGTCAAGGATGCGGTCGACTCGATCGCCGCACCGGACCTCGACGGTATCGCCAGCGTGATGAACGTGGTGTTGCCGGGCAAAACCTCGCACCCGGTGATCGCGATGGTCAGCAACCGCACCTACGGCCTCGACACCGACATCGGCGAGACCGTTCAGCCGCAACCCTTCTCCCTGGTCGGCGACGGGGCGGGGTCGATCTTCAAAATCTTCCCCACCGCCGCCGCTTTGGACATGGGGCTGGGTATCGACGCGATCCTGGACGTGCCCGGCCGTTTTGACGCCCGCGGGCTTGGCGCGGGCGGCGCCAAAGGGTGCCCGCGGGAGACCTGGTGTGTGGAGAATTACCGTGATTCGCGCTACCTGCGCATGAGCGTGACCGAGGCGCTGTCGAAGTCTCCCAACACCGCCTTCGCCAAGCTCATTTCACAGGTCGGCGTGACACGCAGTGTCGATATGGCGGTCCGACTGGGCCTGCGGTCCTATGCGGAGCCGGGCAGTGCGCGGGCCTACAACCCGGACAGCGACGAAAGTCTGGCCGATTTCATCAAACGGCAGAACATCGGCTCCTTCACCCTGGGCCCGTTCCCGGTCAACCCGCTGGAACTCGCGAATGTGGCGGCCACCCTCGCATCGGGCGGAATGTGGTGCCCAGCCAACCCGATTGACAAAATCTACGATCGGCGTGGAAACGAGATCGCGGTCAATGCCGAACCCTGTGAGCAGGTGGTCCCCGAGGGCCTGGCCAACACCTTGTCCAACGCGCTCGGCCGGGACACCATCAGCGGTACCGGAGCACCGGCCGCCAACTCGGTCGGCTGGAACCTGCCGATGTCGGGTAAGACCGGCACCACCGAGGCGAACCGGTCGGCGGGCTTCCTGGGCTACACCAATCGCTACGCCGGCGTGAACTACATCTATGACGACTCCGCCGATCCGTCCGATCTGTGTTCGTTCCCGCTGCGGCCCTGTTACCGCGGTGACCTTTTCGGCGGTAAGGAACCGGCCACAACCTGGTTCACCGCGATGAAACCGATCGCCGAGGATTTCGGCGAGGTCACCATGCCGCCGACCGATCCGCGTTATGTCGACGGCGCTCCGGGATCACGGATACCGAATGTCAATGGTATGAGCCAGGCCAATGCACGAGAACAACTGCGCGCCTCCGGGTTCCAGGTGGCAGACGGCGTCAACAGCATCAACAGCGAAGCATCAGCCGGGACGGTGATCGGCACCTCCCCCGGCGGCCAGAGCATTCCCGGGATCATCGTCACACTGGTGGTGAGCAACGGCATCAAGCCGGAACCGCCGCCACCGCCGGAGGCACCGCCGGGAGAACCGCCGCCACCGGGAATGCCCGGAGCGCCCGGGTTGGGATCGACGATCGTGCAGATCCCGGGCCTGCCGCCGATCACCGTTCCGGTGCTGGTGCCACCGCCTCCACCGGCCCCACCGCCGGAGGCCCCGCCACCACCACCGCCGCCGCCACCACCGGAGGCGCCGCCGCCCCCGCCGTGAACGCCCGACGGGGCGGTGCTCTGGCCGCCCGCCGGGGCGGCGACTGGCAGTATTGTGCCCCTATGGCTCAAAACGCCCTGCGAACCGCGGCCGCAGCAGGGGCCGGTACCGCCGCTCTGACCCTGGGCTATGCCACGGTCGTCGAGCGCAACGCGTTCGTCGTGCGCGAGGTCACGATGCCGGTTCTGACACCCGGATCCACGCCGCTGCGGGTGCTGCACCTCAGCGATATCCACATGCGCCCGGCCCAGCGGCAGAAACAGCAGTGGCTACGCGACCTGGCGGGCTGGGACCCGGACCTGGTTGTCAATACCGGTGACAATCTGTCGCACCCCAAAGCCGTGCCCGCGGTAGTGCAGGCACTCGGCGACCTGCTGTCGGTACCGGGCGTCTTCGTGTTCGGCAGTAACGACTACTTCGCCCCGAAGCTGAAGAATCCCGTCAAGTACCTCACCGACAGCGACCATCGTGCCCATGGTGAGCCGCTGCCGTGGCAGGATCTGCGGGCGGCGTTCAACGAGCGCGGTTGGGTGGACCTGACACACAACCGCCACGATCTGGACGTGGCCGGGCTCACCGTCGCCGCCGCCGGCGTCGACGATCCGCACCTCGGGCGGGACCGGTACGACACCATCGCCGGCTCCCCCAGTGCGGCCGCCAACCTGAGCCTCGGTGTTACCCACGCCCCTTATACCCGGGTGCTGGACCGGTTCGCCGCCGACGGCTACCAGTTGGTGATGGCCGGCCACACCCACGGCGGCCAGCTATGCTTGCCGTTCTACGGCGCGCTGGTGACCAACTGCGATCTGGACCGCTCCCGGGTCAAGGGGGCCTCACATTGGGGCTCGGCGACTGCACTGCACGTTTCGGCCGGAGTCGGCACCTCACCGTTCGCCCCGTTCCGATTCTGCTGCCGCCCGGAGGCCACTTTGCTCACCCTGGTGGCCGCCCCGACCGGCGGGAGCGATCACGCCCACGGCGCTCAGCGCTACAGCCCGACAGCTTCGGTGCACTAGCGCAGCCGTGACCGCGCCCGGAAAATCGTCGGCGGTCCGTGACCGCCGTGGCTGGACCGATCACGCCGTCGGCCTGATAAAAGCCGATGCGCGCCGCAGCGCCGACACCCATCTGCTGCGCTACCCGCTACCGTCGTCATGGTGCGGCGATGTCGACGTCGCGCTGTACCTCAAGGACGAGTCCACCCATATCACCGGCAGTCTCAAACATCGGCTGGCGCGGTCACTGTTCCTGCACGGACTGTGCAACGGCTGGATCGTCGAAGGCACCACACTGGTCGAGGCCTCATCGGGGTCGACGGCGGTATCGGAGGCCTATTTCGCCGCGCTGCTGGGTCTGCCTTTCGTGGCGGTGATGCCGGCAACAACCAGCCGCGCGAAAATCGCTCTGATCGAGAATCGCGGCGGGAGTTGCCATTTCGTGGATCGCGCGGCAGACGTCACCGAAACCGCCCAACGGATCGCTGATCAGACCGGCGGTCATTTCCTGGATCAGTTCACCAACGCCGAACGGGCGACCGACTGGCGGGGCAACAACAATATCGCCGAGTCAATCTTCGATCAGATGGGTGCCGAGCGTCATCCGATTCCGTCCTGGGTCGTGGTGGGTGCGGGCACCGGCGGAACCAGTGCCACCATCGGCCGGTTCATTCGCTACCACGGTCACCGCACCGGGCTGTGTGTCGTCGATCCGGAGAACTCGGCGTTCTTCCCGGCCTTTGCGGAGGGCCGCCGCGACATCGACACCGGAGAGTCATCGCGTATCGAAGGTATCGGTCGGCCACGGGTGGAGGCGTCCTTCCTGCCGGGGGTCATCGACCGGATGGTCCGCGTACCCGATGCGGCCTCGGTGGCGGCGGCCCGGCATATTTCACGGGTCCTCGGCCGGCGGGTGGGTCCGTCCACCGGGACCAACGTCTGGGGTTCCTTCGGGCTGCTGGCCGAGATGGTGGCCACCGGTGCAAGCGGATCGGTGGTCACCTTGATCTGTGACAGCGGCGACCGCTATTCCGACACCTACTTCGACGACACGTGGCTGGCGGCCCACCACCTGAACCCGGATGCGCCGAACCGGACGCTGATCGGCTTCGAGAAGTCCTGTTCCTGGCCGACACCCGACTCGGCGAACGCCCCCTGACGTCGTTTGGCCCGCCCCGGTGTCGGTGCGATAGGCTGTCGTCGCTTCACGCGGGGTGTGGCGCAGCTTGGTAGCGTGCTTCGTTCGGGACGAAGAGGTCGTGGGTTCGAATCCCGCCACCCCGACCGTTGTGGTGTGCGGCTCAGCCGATTGGCGTCAGGTTCACCCCGGAGAGCCATACGGCGACATCGTTGGCATCGATATCGAGGATGTTCGAAGAACCCGGTCCGGTGAGAGTGGTCGTAACGATGGCCGCATCCGGTTCGTCAGGCCCGCAGGGCAGGCTCCGGCATCGGATCCAGGAGCCCTTTTGCGCCTCCTGCGCCACTTCGGCGCGATATCTGCCGGGTGGGATCCGGCCATCGACATCCGTCGATGACGATATCGACTCCGCGACGGCGAAGACGCCGTCACCACGGATCGGTCCGCGATAGAACGCGGGCGTGTTCGCAGACGTCGGCGCGGGGATCATCGTCACGGTGCTGAACCGGGTCTGGGTGGCCGGCTTGTTGAATTCGCCGGCACAGCCGGTCAGGACGGCAATGACGGTGGTCGCAGCGCCGACATCGAGAGCCCACGTCATATCTTCAGTGTGCTGATCCTGCGGGGTCTCGCCATGGGACTTCGGATCGAAATGAGGACTAGATCCCAAACCGCGCACCGGGCCCCGGAACGCCTAACGCACTCCGGCCGGCCGGCCGCGCAGGACCACGATCTCGGCGGCGGCGAAGATCAGCAGCGACACCACCGTCGCGGCGATGATCCCGGGGTAGCGGCCGTCGAACCCGCCGGCCGAGCTCTGCCGCAATAGGATGCCGGCGAAGGCCCAGATCAGCACCAGGCCGTAGGCCACGTCGCGGTTTCGCACAGTGGTGACGGTGCCGATGGCCATCGCGACCAGCACGATAATCACCGCCCAGGCCGACTCGGCCAGACCGAAGCCGTCCCACCCCCAATAGACCAGCAGCACGGTGATATTGGCCACGGTCGCCACTGTGATCCAGCCGAAGTAGACACTGAACGGCACACCCACCAACCAGCGTTGCCGTCCGGTCAGGTCCGCTGAGCGGGCTGTCCGGACAATCAGCGCGAGGCAGACCAGCAGTACGACGATCAACACTGCCGAGAGCGGCATCAGGCCGTAGTGCCAGGCGAATACCCATGCGGTATTGGTCAGCGAGGACACCGCGAACAGCACGCCGACCCGATTGAGCAGCTTGTCCTGCTCGGCGGACTCCGGCTCGTCCCGGAACAGCCCGAGCTGGTATAGGACATGCGCGCCGAGCAGCAGGTAGATCACACCCCAGATGGAGAACGTCAGACCGGCCGGGGTGAACAGATTCGGGTACGCGTCGGAGACGTCGCCGGTGCGCCGTCCGTTCAGAGGAAGAGAGTTGGCGAGGTAATTCACCGCGATCATGGTCAGGTAGCTCACCACCACCAGAGCCTTGACCGGGGTCCGGCTCGTCCCGCTCATCATCGCCGTGCTGCCCGTCCCCGCCCTACAGCGCTCCGGCCGCGTGCCGACCGGCGGCCCGACCGGAGAACAGACAGCCCCCCAGGAAGGTGCCCTCCAGGGCGTTATAGCCGTGCACTCCGCCACCACCGAATCCGGCGACTTCACCGGCGGCGTAGAGGCCCTCGATCGGGCCGCCGTCGGTACCGATCGCACGGGAGAACAGATCGGTCTGGATACCCCCGAGGGTCTTACGGGTCAGGATGTGCAGTTTGACCCCGATCAGCGGACCGGCGTCCGGGTCGAGGATCCGGTGCGGAGCGGCGGTACGAACGATCCGGTCGGCCAGATAACGCCGGGAGTTTCGAATCCCCTGCACCTGAGCGTCCTTGCAGTACGGGTTGGTCATCTGACGGTCCCTCGCCTCGATTTGGGCGCGGATCGATTGCGGTTCCAATAACGGTTCGTCGGTGAGCTTGTTCATCATGCCGACAAGCTCCTCAAGGGTGTCAGCAACCACGAAGTCCGCACCGCGGGATTTGAATGCCTCCACCGGGGCGGGCGCGCCCTTGCTCATCAACCGCTCGCGCAGCATTCCGGCCCGGTCGAAGTTGGTGATGTCCGGGTTCTGCTCGGAGCCGGAAAGCGCGAATTCCTTCTCGATGATCTTCTGGGTGAGGATGAACCAACTGTGGTCGTAGGCGGCGATCTCCGGATTCGTGCGCAGGTAACGCAGCGTTCCCAAAGTGTCGTAGCCGGGAATGTACGGAGCGGGCAGCCGCCTGCCCAGGGCGTCGAACCACATCGACGACGGCCCGGGCAGAATGCGGATGGCGTGCGACGGCCAGATCGGATCCCAGTTCTGCACACCCTCGTTGTAGTGCCACATGCGGTCACGGTTGACCAACCGGACCCCGCTGTCTCCGGCGATATCGAGCATCCGGCCGTCGACATAGGCGGGCACCCCGGTGATCATCGAGCGCGGTGGCGTACCCATCCGCGCCGGCCAGGAACGCCGGACGATCTCGTGGTTACCGCCGATACCGCCGGTGGTGATGATGACGGCCTGGGCCCGCAGCTCGAAGTCGCCGACGGTTTCCCGGTTCGACGGTGCACCCCGCGGGGCGTCGTCGGGGGCCAGCACCGCGCCCCGAACACCGGCGACCGAACCGCCGGTGATGAGCAGTTCGTCGACACGATGGCGGTGGTGCAGACTCACCAGGCCGCGGCCGGCCGCGGCCAGAGCGGACTCGACAAAAGGCTTCACCACACCGGTACCGGTTCCCCAGGCGACGTGAAATCGGGGCACCGAGTTGCCGTGGCCGTCGGCGCGCAGGTCGCCACGCTCGGCCCACCCGACCGTCGGCAGAAATGTCATACCGTGGCTGTGCAGCCACGACCGCTTCTCCCCCGCGGCGAACTCGACATAGGCGCGCGCCCACTGGACCGCGAACGAGTCCTCATCGTCGAGCCGGTCGAAACCCGCGCTGCCACGCCAGTCGCTCCAGGCGAGTTCGAAGGAATCCTTGACTCCCATCCGACGCTGTTCGGGGCTGTCCACCAGAAACAGTCCGCCGAATGACCAGAACGCCTGACCGCCGAGGTTGGCGGCGTTCTCCTGGTCGACCAGCGCCACTTTCTTACCGCGGCTGGTCAGCTCGTGGGTTGCGACGAGCCCGGCCAGCCCGGCACCAACGACGATCACATCCACATCCATCACGACCAACTCTTTCCACCTCGTCCCGCCGCTACCGTACCGGTCACGGCCACCGCGCGGAGGCAGCCGCACAACCGGGGTTTAGCCGCCGTTCCGGGCGGGAAGAACACCGGGGTGACCCTCGCCTCCGCCGCCGTTGATCCCACCCTGCCCACGGCCCGGGGGCCGCTGTCGATGGCCGTGATCAATCTCCTGACCGAGCGTGCGCCGCGCACCCGGTTCGACCGGATCGAGGCGCCGGTCGCGGACTGCGATCCCTACGGCATCGACGTCCAGGTCGCGCTCTACGTCTGCTACGAACTGCACTACCGCGGGTTTGCCGGCGTCGATCCAGGGTGGGAGTGGAACCCGGGTCTGCTGCACCTACGGGCCCGCCTCGAGGACGCGTTCCGCACCGCGATCCGCCGCGATACGGCCGGTGCGAACGCGCCTGGCGCCGGCGCCGCCGGGGAGTTGGACCGGTTGACGGCAGAACCGGCGGCCGACGCCGATCCGTCCGGTTACCTGGTTTCACGGGGCACCTGGCAGCAACTCCGCGAGTACTTCGTACACCGCTCGCTTCACCACCTCACAGGAGGTGATCCGCACACCTGGGCCCTGCCCGGCCTGACCCGGCAGTCCGGGACCTCATTCGCCGCCGTCGAGAGCGGCGGTCTCGGCGCGGGCCGCCGCGCCGAAGGCCGGCAGCAGCTGTTTGCCGGGCTCATGGTCGCCGCCGACCTGGATCCGGGCTACCTGTCTTATATCGACGTGGTGCCCGCGGAGGCACTGGCGGTGGTGAACCTGATGTCGCTGTTCGGTCTGCACCGGCGCCACCGCGGCGCGACGGTGGGTCATTCCGCGGCAATGGCGGTGACCGCCCCCCGGGCGGCGAACCGAATATCGGCCGCCCTGGCCCGCGTGAACGCTCCCGAGCCGTGCCAGGAGTTTTACCGCGGGCACACGGCCACCGACCCGGTGCGGGAGGAGTCCGCCCGCAGCGAAGTCGGGGACCTCATCGGCCGCGATCCGGCCCTGGAAAACGACGTGATTTTCGGTATCCGGGCCTTCGGTGTGGTCGAGGACCGTCTCGCGGCGCACCTGATGCGGTGCTGGCATAACGGTGAAACTTCGCTCCGCAGACCGCTGTGCGGAGGCGGCTAGAGACGGCCCTTCACCGCAGCGGACAACCGAGATCCGTCGGCCTTACCCGCGGCGATCGCGGTCGCCGCTTTCATCACCAGACCCATCTGCTTAACCGACGGCCGCTCCCCGATCTGCTCGGCGACTTGGGCTATCGCGGTGTCCGCCACATCTCCCACCTCGGCATCGGTCAGTGGCGTGGGCAGATACTCGTCGATGATCCGGCCCTCGGCATGTTCCTCGGCGGCCAGGACACCGCGTCCGTTCTGGGTGTAGATCTCAGCGGCCTCGGTGCGTTTCCTGGACTCACGGGCCAGGACCTTGAGCACCTCGTCGTCGGTGAGCTCCCGGGCCTGCTTGCCGGACACCTCCTCGGTCTGGATCGCCGACAACAACATGCGCAGCGTCGCAGTGCGCAACTTTTCCTGGTTCTTCATCGACGCGGTGAGGTCAGACCGCAGCCGATCTTTCATTTCCGACATAGGGCCTTACGCTACGCGCGACGGACCGTCAGCCGGCGACAGGTTTGAGAAATGCCGCGTCGATCGACAGGATAAGTCGGTGAGCAACGATGCCGGTGGCGCCGACAGGTGACCGCGCCGCCTCCCGGTCCGCCCGGGCCGCAGCCGCACTGGCCTGGTCAACCCCCCTTTGGCGGGTACCCCCACCCCCCGACCTATCCGGGTGGGTATCCGCCGCCGGGCTATCCCGGCTATCCCGGAGGGCAATCACCGTGGACTGAGGGCCATCAGCCGTGGGGTACCCCATGGAAACCCGGAGTCATCCCGCTGCGCCCGCTGTCGATGAGCGACATCTTCAACGGCGCTGTGGCCTATGTCCGCGCGAACCCCCGGGCCACGCTCGGGATGACGACCGCTGTCGTGCTGGTCACCGCGGTGCTGGGATTCGCCGTCGAGTACCTCGCACCGCTGGCCGCCGGCGATACCGGGCTGCTGGTAGGAATCCTGACTGGCGCTATCGCGACGGTGCTGGCCACCATCCTGCTGTCCGGAATGCTGACCGTTGTCGTGGCGCGCGCCGTCCTGGGCAGGTCGATCACGGTCGGCCAGACTTGGCAGCGGGTTCGGGGTCGGATGCCCGCACTCATCACGTTGACCCTGCTGGAACTCCTGGCGGTGGCCACGTTGATCGGAGCCGTCATTCTGACAATCGCCGGTGTGGCCCGGGCGGCCGACGGTGCTGCGGCGGCCCTGGTGGGAATTCCGCTGGTGCTGTTGTTGATCGCCGCACTGGGGGTGCTGTTCACCGTGTTGTCCCTGGCACCGATGGCCATCGTTCTCGAGCACAGGTCGGTGACCGCCGCGCTGGCCAGATCCGTGGCTCTGGCCCGGCCGCAATTCTGGCGGATACTCGGAATCCGGCTGCTGGCATCGCTGGTCGCGACCCTGGTGGCTGCTGCGATCGCGGTCCCTTTCGAGTTTGCGGGCCAGCTGGTGTCGGTAGGTGATGGACCTGCCGCCCCGGCGGTGCTGCAGACGACGGTCACGACTATCGGCGCGGCGATCGGCCAGATCATCACCACCCCGTTCACAGCCGGAGTCGCCGCGTTGCTCTACGTCGACGCCCGGATCCGTTCTGAGGCGTTCGATTTCCTGCTGCAGAGCGCATCGCAGCACCGCTCCGACGCCGACAATATCTGGCTTCCCCGGTAAGACTTCCCCGATATGTCCGTCATCGACATCGACCGTGAGGCGGCCCGCGAGGCCGCCGAAGACGAACTCGCCAAACCGATCTATCCGCACGCATCCCTGAGCGACCGGATCGCCGAATGGTTCAACGACCTCATGTTCCGGATGATGACCGCCGGAGCGGACCTGCCCGGTGGGTGGTTCACCATCACGGTCCTCGGCGTGCTGATTCTGGCCGGCGCCCTCGTCGCAGTGCGTATCGCACGAAGCGCCATGGGCCGGGGGTCTGACGGCCGGTTGTATCGGAGCCGGATGCAGAGCGCGGCGGAACACCGGGCCCGAGCAGAACAATCAGCCGCTCAGGGGCACTGGGCAACCGCTATCCGGCACCGGCTGCGCGCGATCGGCCGCCAGCTTGAGGAGGACGGTGTGCTCAACGCGGTTCCCGGCCGCACCGCTGCCGAACTCGCCGAGGACACCGGCTCCGCCCTGCCGGGGTTCGCCACCGAATTATTGTCGGCAGCAGCAATTTTCGACGATGTGACCTATGGCCATCGGCCGGGTACCGCACAGCACTACCAGCTGATCGCTGATCTCGACGTTCGGGTTAGGCAGTCCGTCGGCGGGCATACCGGTGCCGGAATGCCCCCGCGATGAGCGTCCATCGTCGGCGGGCCGGTCGCTGGGTCGTCCTGGGCCTACTCGCGATCACCGCATTCGCGCTGATCACCGCATGGCTCACCGCACCCCGGCTCGGCGGACGGATGGATCCCGACGCCACCACGCCGAATGGTGCCCGCGCATTGGTGACGCTGCTGCGGGAACGGGGCGTTGAGGTGGTGGTGGCCGAAAACGTAGACGATGTCGAACGGACCGCTCGACCCGACGCCCTGGTGCTCGTCGCCGAGACGGCCAACACCCGCGGGAAGGATCTGCTCGACCGACTGGCCGCAGTTCCCGGCGATCTCCTGGTCATCGAGCCCACCGTTGCCAGCCGAGAAGTCCTGGCACCGAAGATCAAGCTCGGACGGCCGGGCCTTCCCGAAGCGGAGCCCGATTGCGCTCTGCGCGAGGCGAACCGGGCTGGTTCCGCCCAGTTGGTCAACGGCGATATCTACGAAAGCTCCGGCGATGGCTCGGTCACCAGCTGCTACGGCGGGGTACTGGTTCGCTACCAGCAGAACGGCCGATCCGTGACCGTGGCCGGAACGGCCGATTTCATGACCAACGGTTCGTTGCCGAAGGCGGGTAACGCGGCACTGGCAATGAACCTCGCCGGCGACCGGTCGCGGCTGATCTGGTACGCCCCCCAGCGCCCGCAGGGTGACCGGTCGGCCGGCGCTACGATCAGTGACCTGCTGCCCGACGCCGTACCCTGGGTGATCGCACAACTGTGCCTGGTCGTCCTTCTAGCGGGTTTGTGGCAGGGACGAAGGCTCGGACCCCTTGTCGCAGAACGGCTTCCGGTGGTGGTGCGGGCATCGGAGACGGTCGAGGGCCGTGCCCGGCTCTACCGGTCCCGACGCGCCCGCGGCCAGGCCGCAGCTGCACTGCGCACTGCGGCCCTGCAGCGGGTGCTCCCCCGTCTTGGATTGGGGGACAATGCATCTGAGGCTGCGATCGTGGCGGCGATCAGCCGGCGAACCCACCCCGACGACCCGACGGTGCACCGCATTCTGTTCGGACCGCCGCCGCAAACCGATTCCGATCTGGTCGATCTCGCCCAGGCACTCGATGATATTGAAAGGCAGGTCAGCCAGTCGTGACCCGTTCTGCATCACCCACCGGAGCCGGGCCTGACCCCGCCCGCGCCGCCCTGCAGGCGCTGCGCACCGAGATAGCCAAAGCCGTGGTCGGGCAGGACGCTCTGGTCAGCGGACTGGTGATCGCGCTGCTGTGCCGCGGCCACGTTCTGCTTGAGGGTGTTCCCGGGGTGGCCAAGACGCTGCTGATCCGGGCACTGGCGGCCGCTCTGCAATTGGATTTCAAACGGGTTCAGTTCACCCCCGATCTGATGCCCGGTGATATCACCGGGTCGCTGGTCTATGACGCGCGGACGGCGGCCTTCACGTTCCGGGAGGGCCCGGTGTTCACCAACCTCATGCTCGCCGACGAAATCAACCGGACGCCGCCGAAGACCCAGGCCGCATTACTGGAGGCCATGGAGGAACGCCAGGTCAGCGTCGACGGCGAGCCACGCCTGTTACCGGACCCGTTCATCGTCGCCGCAACCCAGAACCCGATCGAGTACGAGGGCACCTATCAGCTACCGGAAGCCCAGTTGGACCGATTTCTGCTCAAACTCAATGTCCCGCTGCCGAACCGGGATCAGGAGATCGCAATCCTCGGCCGGCATGCGCGCGGTTTCGACCCGCGCGATCTGGGTGCCATCCGGCCGGTCGCCGGACCGGCTCATCTTGCCGCGGGCCGGGCGGCCGTCCAACGGGTGCTGGTCGCCGACGAGGTTCTGGCCTATATCGTCGATATCGTCACGGCCACCAGGAATTCACCGTCGTTACAGCTGGGTGTGTCACCGCGCGGGGCAACCGCGCTGTTGGGGACCGCGCGCGCCTGGGCCTGGCTCACCGGGCGCGGGTATGTCACACCCGACGATGTCAAGGCAATGGTGCGACCGACGCTGCGGCACCGGATCGGGTTGCGCCCGGAAGCCGAACTGGAGGGTGCCACAGCCGACGGGGTCCTCGATGGCATCCTCTCCTCGGTACCGGTTCCACGGTAGTGGTTTTCACCGGGCGCGCTGCGGCGATGGCATTGATCGCGGTCCTGCCGATCGCGGTTGCGCCCTGGCCTGCAACGGCCTTCCTGGTCCTCGCCGGTGCCCTGGCACTGTCCTTGGCCGTGGACGTGGCTCTCGCGGGTACCCCGCGCGCGTTGCGGGTGCATCGCTCCGAGGTGTCCGCGGCCCGGCTGGGCGAGTCGTTGGTGACCGTGCTGCAGGTTCGCAACGACGGCGCCCGGAAGGTGCGGGGTGTTCTCCGCGATGCGTGGCCACCGAGCACCGGCGCCGAGCCGCGCAGCCATCCGCTGGCCCTGGCTCCCGGCGAGTCCGCGGCGCTGGCAACCCGGCTCCGGCCAGTTCGACGGGGTGATCAGAGTTGTGCGGCGGTAACCGTACGGTCAATCGGACCGCTGGGCCTGGCGGGGCGGCAGCGTCTGATCGAAGCACCGGGGACGATCCGGGTGCTGCCGCCGTTCCTGTCCCGCAAACATCTGCCGTCGCGGCTGGCCCGGCTGCGGGAGATCGACGGTCTGCTGCCGGTTCTGGTGCGAGGCCGCGGGACCGAGTTCGATTCGCTGCGGGAGTATGTCGTCGGCGATGACGTCCGCTCTATCGACTGGCGGGCGACGGCCCGGCGATCCGACGTGGTGGTACGAACCTGGCGGCCGGAGCGGGACCGCAGGGTGGTCATCGTCGTCGACACCGGCCGGACATCCGCCGGCCGGGTTGGGGTGGATCCCACCGCAGGCGACCCGGGTGGCTGGCCCCGGCTGGACTGGTCGTTGGACGCGGCGCTGCTGCTCGCCACCCTGGCGTCGCGGGCCGGCGACCACGTCGACTTCCTGGCCCACGACCGCACGACCAGGGCGTCGGTGTTCGGTGCGCCCCGCGGCGACCTGCTGGCTCGTCTGGTCGAAGCCATGGCACCGATACAACCTGCGCTCATCGAGTCGGACGCCGCGGCCATGGTGTCGGCCGTGCGGCGCCGGGTGCGCCGGCGTGCCCTGGTGGTGCTGTTGACCGACCTGAACTCCTCGGCCCTGGAGGAGGGCCTGGTACCGCTTCTACCGGAGCTGTCCGGGCGGCATCAGGTCCTGGTCGCCGCAATAGCCGATCCGCGGGTGGCCGAACTCGCCGATGGTCGCGCCGGTGCTGCCGCGGTCTATGACGCGGCCGCCGCGGAGCGGGCCCGTAACGACCGGCGCGCCATCGCCTCGCGACTTCGGCTGCACGGAGTCGAGGTGGTCGATGCCCCGCCCGAGGAGTTGGCTCCCGCGCTCGCCGACCGGTACCTGGCGATGAAAGCCGGCGGCCGGCTGTGATCCCGGACCGACTCAGCCGGTCGGGATGACGTCGGGGGCATCGGTGAGGTCACCGGTCTCCCCGGCCCGAACCGCGCGGCGGCCGAAGTAGATGACATAGGCCAGGAACACCACCTCGGCGAGCACCCCGATCCCGACCCGTGCGGCTGTCGGCAGCGACGAGGGGGTCACAAGCGCCTCGATGAGCCCGCTGACCAGCAGGACAGCCGCCAGACCGACGGCCACCGAGACCACCGCGCGACCCTGTTCGGCGAGCGCCTGACCGCGGGGCCGGTCGCCCGGCGAGATGACCGTCCAACCCAGTCGCATCCCGGCCGCACCCGCCAGGAACACCGCCGTCAACTCCAGCAGGCCGTGCGGGGTCAGCAGCCCGAACAGGATGTCTGCTTTACCGGCGTCGATCATCAAGCCGGCGGTCACTCCGAGGTTGGCCGCATTCTGGAACAGCACCCAGGGAATGGGAATGCCGAGCAGCACCGCGAAGGCGATACATTGCGCTGCCACCCAGGTGTTGTTGACCCACACCCGAAGGGCGAACGAACCAGCCGGGTTCTCGCTGTAGTAGTTGGCGAAATCCTGACTGACGAGTTGCTCGATCTCGGCCGGAGTGCCCAATAACGAACGCAGTTCCGGATTACCGGTGACCCACAGGGCAATCACACCGGCCACCGCGCAGAACGCCGCCGCGGTGATCAGCCACCACCACCGGGCCCGGTAGGCCACGACCGGAAACGAGACGGTCCAGAATCGGAGGAACTCCCGCCACAACGGTGCGTGCGCACCGGTGACGGCCGAACGGGCCCGGGCGACGAGCGCGGACAGCCGGCCGATGAGCACCGAGTCAGTGGATGCCGAGCGCACCATGGACAGATGGGTCGACGCGCGCTGATAAAGGTCGACGAGTTCGTCCACCTCCGGACCTGTCAGTCGGCGACGCCGCCTGACCAGAGAGTCCAGCCGCTTCCAGCTGGCCTGATGGGCCAGCACGAAGGCGTCGACGTCCATCGCGTCATGCTACTGGCGGTTGGTCAGATACCCGGTCGCAGCGCCGGCGCCAGCGCGCTGAGCGGGATGCGCGGTTGCACCGTGCCGCCGCTCATCGACCACAGGTAGCTACCCGGGGTGAAGTCGATCGGGCTGTCCCTGGCTACCGGATAGTCCGGCATGTAGAGGATCAACTCGTCGGGGGTCAATGCCCAGGCCCGGTACCCTCCGGAGTAGACCTTGTCCGGCGTCCACCGATCCGGGGTGAACGGGTAGGTGTTCGGCTGATGCGCCGGCGGCGCCGCGTCGAGGGCGGCCTGGATGAACGGGGCGCCCAGCGAGGGGATCGCCGCAGGATCCACCACATCCGACAACTGAAGTTGACGGCCGCTGGTCTGGTCGAAGGCGAAGGTGCGGTACGCGTCTTTAATGGCGGGACCGTCCAGCCGAGCCGTGCTCTCGGAGTTGTAAGTCTCGTGGAACACCACGGTGCGGATGTTGCCGTGCTGGAAAGTCTCGAAATTGGCGTCGCCCCAGCTGTTTTGATACATCTGAGCCGCCGCGGTCCGCCAATTGTTCATCAGGGTGCCGAGGTAGTCGCTGATCACCCCGCCGATGGGTGAGTCGATCTCCGGCGGGATCGCGATATTGATCTCGCGTACCCCCTTGCGTTCTGAGACGACCGTGGAGTGGCAGTACTGGCCGTTCCACTGACCGCCGATCTGCTCACAGAACGATGCCACCGAGGCCGACGCAGCGGGCGCAGATCCAACAGCTGCCGCCGCAGCGATCACCACACCGGCTAATCCCGCCATCCGCATGGGTTTGTCCGCCTTACTTCTATCTCCCTCAGGGGAGCTCGACTTTGCTTGCCCGCCAGCGTCCGTCGGCCTTCTCCAGCGTCATCATCATCCGGCTCCGATCAATGCGCGGATCGGGGAGTTTGGTGTTGGACACCGACTGGTCGACGAACAGCAGCACCACGGCCCTGTCCTTGGACGCCGACTGCACCGCCGACTCGACCACCACACCCCGGGCCGTCGCCTGGTTGGCGATCAGCAACTGCCGCAGTTCCTCACTGGACCGCGAATACATATCCTTGAACTCGCCGGTCGCGCCGTCGAGCACCTCCTGGAAATTCTCATCGACCTTGTCCGAGTCGATACTGGTCAGCACCTGGGCGTAGCTGACGGCTGCGCGCTGGGCTTCCTCGGCGGCCGCCGCTAGTTGGTGCTGCTGCCACAGCTGCCAGCCGAGGAATCCGACCGCGCCCAGCAGCACGGCGAACACCGCGCCGACCGCTGCGATCCGAATGTCGGGCCGGCGGCGCTGCCGCGCCGGTTCGGCCGGCACCGCCGTATCGGCCGGCACCGGCGTATCGGCCGGGATGTCCTCGGCGCCGTCGCCGTCCGTCCCGATCGGGCCGTGCCCAGAAGAATCAGACCCAGAGGAATCAGACCCCGAAGAATCAGACCCAGCTAGATCGACCGTCTCCTCGGCAGGCTGTGCGGCGTCATCGCCCCCGTCGGTTCGGGTGGGCTCGGCTCCTTCATCGGTCATGACTGGCATCTTGGTCCATCTGTTCTCTCAGCCATCAGCGGGGCGGCTCGATCGGAAGGGTGGGGCCGCCGTAGGGCGTCGGGATCGAGTACCTGCCCTCCGGCGAGGGATCGGTTTGCTTACCGAGATCAGCTCCCGCGGGGGGCCCGGCGGTGTCGTCCCCGGCCGGCCGCGGCGCATTCTTCGCGCCCCGGATCAGGACGGCAACGTCATCGTCGCGGCAGTAGTTGTACATGAAGGGTTCGGGATAGTCCGCCGAGGCCGGCGGCCGCCGGGGCGTGCCGTAGTCGCAGGTGTACCGCGGGTAAATATCGGCGCTCACCCAGAAACCGTCATCGTGAATGATGCTGCTCAACGAGTCCAGCACCGACCCGCGGTAGCCGGGGAACAGCGCGTTGATCGCCGGGACCCGCAGATAGAGCAGCTCGGTGGTGGTCGTCAGGTCACCGAGGAGCTGCACCATTGTCTCGGAATTGTCGGTGAACAGATTGTCGGTGGCGGCGAAGGTCTGCGGGGCCCGCTCGGTCAGCGTTCGGAATCCTCCGGTCATCCGGTTCACCCCGGCGAACACCTCGTTCAGGTTCGCGGTCGCGACCTTCATCCCGGCGTCCTTATCCGCCACCAACTGCAGGGTGACCCGACTCGTATTGAGCAGTTTGGTGGTCTCCGGCAGCACACCGTCGAGCGTGGAGAGCAGGAACGTTCCGCCCTCGACGATATCGCTGAGCTTCTGCGGGCCGTCCTTGCTGGTACCGAGCTCGGACTTGATGATCTCCAACTTGTCGGTGTCGATCTGTTTGAGCATGCCGTCGGCATCGGCGAGCAACTCGGCCATCGTGACCGGCACCTCGGTGCGGCCCAGGCTGAAATTGCTGCCGTTGGCCAGGAAGGGCGCCTCACCGTCGCCGCCGTCGAAGTCGATGTACTGCTCACCGGCCGCCGACAGTCCGGCCACCCGGGCCTTACTCGACGCCGACAGTCTGACCGACGAGTTCAGCCTCACCTCGGCGTTGACCCCCGCCGGGACAATCGAGAGCTCCTCCACCTTGCCGATCGGCACACCGCGCAGGGTGACGTCCTGGTTGGGCAGCAGGCCGCCCGACGCGGGTAGTTCGACGGTGACCCGGTAGACCGACTGCAACGGATTCCAGCGCAACGCCCCCAGCATCAGGTACGACAGCCCGATGGCCAGGGTGAGCACCAGCGCGATCGCCGACAACCAGGCTTTGTGGCGGTGGCCGTACTTGACGGCGCCGACGATCCCGTCGGCAACGGTGCCGATCATCGTCCGGGCTCCGCGGCGGGCACAGCCGGGACGGTCGGAGAAACCGGCGGATTGACGAACTCACCGGGAGCGGTCGGCCCCGGGGCGGGTCCCGCGACATCCCACTGACCGTGCTGGTTGCCGGGGACGACGGGCACCTGTGGCACATCGGGGCCCCGTCCGACGATGCGTTCCTGCAGCCGGAAGAGGGTGTACTTGAAGGAGCCGACCAATTGGTTCCAGGTGGACCACTTGGGCCCGTGGAAACCCGGGTCGCCGGGGAATCCGATATCGGGGATGTGGCCGAGGATGAGCCGGTCGATACTGCCCCGCAACGAGATCGACGTGCCGCTGGTGGCCTTGATCAGCGGCGGCATCAGCCGGTTGAGCGCGGCCAGGTCGGGAGTGGGGTCCACGACCACGTCGTTGAACGCACCGGAGATCGTGTTGAGGTCGGCGATCACACTGCGGCCGCTGGTGTCAGTGCCGCCGATCGACGGCAAACCGCTCAGCACTTCGGTGGTGTTGCCGGCCTCGACAACCAGATCCGCGATCTGAGTGGTCTGCTGGGCCAGGGTGTCGGTGGCCGGTGCCGCAGCCGTCATCAGCTGATCGATGACGGCGTTCTTGGCGTCGATCCGTTGGGACAGTCCGGACAGCGCGGTCAGCGAGTCCGAGATCTGGTCGGTGCGGCGATCCATCGTGCCGAGCAACTGGTTGGTGTTGTCGACCAACTGCCGGAAGTTCCGGCCGCCGTCCTCGCCGGCCGCCTTGCCGGCACCGTTGACGATATCGGTCAGGTTCTTCACCGCACCGCCGTTGACCAGGACCGCCGCGCCGGTCAGCAGGTTTTCGACGGTAGCTGCCGCGGCCGTGTCCTGAATTCCGATCGTGTCACCGTCTTTGAGCGCCGGCGCGTTGGACGCCACCTTGGCCGGGGGCTGGACCGCGATGAACACATCGCCGAGCGGAGTCGCCGACCGCAGCTCGGCGGTCGTTCCGACCGGCAGGCGAACGCCGTCGTTGATCCGCAACGTGGCCACCGCCGTGTAGTCGCGCGCCACCAGATCTTCCAGCTGGCCGACATCGGCGCCAACGAGGCGGACCTTTGCGAAGGCCGGCACGTTCAGGGCATTCTCGAACACCGCGGTCAAGGTGTAGCCACCCGGCCCGGTTCCCGGATGCGGCAGCGGCAGGCTGGCCAGCCCACTGGTGGCACATCCGGCGGTGGCCAGCGATACCGCCGCCGCCAGCACGACAACCGGCCGTCTGCGTCGGGTCATCATTTCTGTCCCATCGCCGCGAGCCCGTCAAGAATGTAGGAAACCCCGAAATCCGGGCCGAAGTCCTGCAGAGTTCCGGTGCTGCAACCTAATTGCCGCAAATGCAGCAGGTTGCAGACCTCTTTGACGGTCTGACTGTCGAATAACAACTTGTCGGTGAGAATGTGCACCCGGGCGGCGCCGTTTTCGCGGTCGATCACGTTGTAGATGTTGTCCAACGTCATCGGGGCCACGTCGAGCAGCTCAGCGAGATCGCGTTGATGGTCGATGGTGGTCTCCAGCGCGACACCTCCGCTGCTGACCAGACCCTTCATGGTGTCGCGGTTCTTCTCCAGCAGGTCGCCCAGCTGGGTCAGCACCACGTTGAGTTGTTTTCCGGTGGTGCCGCTGCCGAGATCCTCATCGGCCAGCACCTGGGTGAGAACTCTTACGGTGGAACCGAATTCCCGCAGCGTGGTCTCATTGGCCGCCGCGCCGTCCATCAGCGTGCTCAGGTTGTCCACGACCGTGGTGAGCTGCTCCTTGGTCTGCGCTCCGCCGTCGGCGCTGAGTTTGAGCGCTTTGGACAATTCGCTCAGCGCTGACTTGATCCGCTCCCCGTTGCCATCGGCCATTGCCGCCGCGGAATCCACCAGCGTGCGCACCGCCCCGTTACCCTTACCGTCCCCGTTCAGCGACACCGCGAGCCGGTCGACCATGTCCAGCGTCCGCGTGAACTCGACCGGTGTTTTGGTCTTGCTCATCGGGATGGTGCTGTGGTCCTCCAATACGGGGCCTCCCCGGTACGGCGGGGTCAGTTCGACGGCCCGCTCGGCGAGGATCGAGGTCTGTAGGGTCACCGCCTGGGCGTCGGCGGGAATCTTGACGTCCTTGTCGACGGTGAACTCCACTTCGACGTACCCGGTCTTGGGAGTCACCCTGGTGACACTGCCGACCTTCATGCCGAGCACCTGGACATTGTTGGTGGGGTAGAGACCGGCGGTGTTGTCGAACTGAGCCACCAGGGTGATGGTGTCCAGCCGGTTCTTGGCCAGTTTCCAGGAGTAGGCGCCGACGACGCCGACAACCACCGCGGCGAGGAGGGCCAGGATCACAAATCCCCTGCCGCGCTTCACTTGCAGTCCTTGTAGTACTCGATCATGTTGAACTGTTTGGCCCGGCCGCTGATGGCACACATCCACGAATCGACGAGCAGGCCGTTGGTGAAGTTGGCCTCCAGTGCGTTTCCGGTGCCGGTGGCGTTGGCCAAACCGCGCAATGCGATCGGCGCGCTCTGCAGGATGCCGCGCAACATGCCGTCGTTCTTGGCCATCAGACCCGCGAGAGTGTCCATATTGGCCAGCAGCTCATCGATCTCGGCCCGGTCCTCGACGATGGTGTCGTCGAGGACGTCGACCAGATCGGTGAGCGACTGCATCATTGCGTGGAAAGCGGCCCGGCGCATGACGAATTCGCCGAGGAGTTCGTTGCCCTGCCGGACCATGCTCCCGATGCTGGTCTGCTGGCGGCGCAATGTGGTCGTGACCAGATCCATCGTCTTGAGCATGCTGCCGAATTGATCTCGCCGGTCGGCCATGACCGTCGACAGCCGCTTGAGATTGTCCATCGCCTTGGGGATCAGCGGGGGCAGGCCCTCGATCTGTTTGCCGAGCAGTTCGACGGCGGTCGCCAGGTTATCGGTGTCGACATCGCCGTAGTTGACGGCGACATCCTGCAGCGCCTGCTGCAGGTCGTAGGGAACCTCCGTGTGGTTCAGATCGATGGTGTTGTTCTCCAGTGGACCGCCGCCGCCTGGATGCAGGGCCAGATACCGCGACCCGAGAATGGTGGTGATCATGATGACGGCCCGGGAGTCCCTGCCGATGTCGATATTGTTCTGCACCCGCATGTCCACGGTGACGTGATCCCCGTTGAGCGTCATACCGGTGACGGTCCCGACCGGTATGCCCGCGACCGTGACGGGGTTGCCGGGTAGCAGGGCGGCAGCCTGGATGAAGTCGGCGCTGATGCGCTTGTAGCCGGGACCGACCTTGGTGATGATCACCAGCGTCGCCAGCAGGGCGGTCAACACTGCCAGGGCGACCAGACCGATCATGGTCCGGTTACGGTCCTCCAGCATCCGTTTACGCGGAAGACCCTTGTACTTGCGCTCCGAGGTGGCGTTAACCATTGGCCATATTCCTGCACTTGGGGGTGTGCTGCGCCTGATTGCCGGGGGTGGCGGCATTGACGACGATTGGCGTCACGTCGTTGAGACCTGGGAAGAACGCCAGCGCGTTCAGGTCGCAGGTGTAGATATTGAGGTAGGCGCCGTCGTTGGTGACCCGGGCCAGCCCCTTGAGCAACTTCGGCAGGTTGGCTCCGGTGAACGCCAGCTGCGGTTCGATGCTCACCAGATGGGAGGCGAAACCAGGCTCGCGGGTGATGAGCTCCTGCAGAGCCGGGTTGACCTCGTTGGTGACCTCACCGAGCTGACGCACCACCCGCGACAACGAGCCCATCGAGTCGATCAGCTCCGGGCGGCGGGCGTTGAACGTGCCGACCATCTGCTGTGCGTTGGCGATCGTCGTGTCGATATTGTCGTTCTGCCGGGCCAGTGTGCCGAAGAGCCGGTCCATGCCGGTGATCATGTCGCCGAGCAGTTCGTCGCGGCCGGCGATCGTCTCGGTGAGCTTCCCGGTTTGATCGACCAGGGTGGCCCACGCGGTGTTGTCACCCTGCAGGGCCTGGATGGCGGCGTTCGAGATCTGATCGGCAGCCTTCGGGTCGATGGTGGCGAACAGCGGTTCGTAACCGTTGAGCACGATCCCGACATCGAAGGAGGGGAACGTGCGCTCGACCGGGATGACGCTGCCGGCCGGCAGCGGGCTGGTCTCCCCGGTCTTGCCCGGGTGTAGGTCCAGGTAGCGTTGGCCGACGATGTTCTGGTAGAGGATCGAGGCCTCGGTGTTGGCCAGCAGCTTCTGGTCGTTCTGCACCTCGAAATCGACCCTGGCGCGGTTACCCGGTGCCAGGTCCACCCTCATGACGCGGCCGACGCGCACGCCCGCCATCCGAACGTCGTCCCCGTCGCGCAGACCGAACACGTCGGTGAACTCCGCGGAGTAGGCGGTGGTGGGACCGCTCACTTCCCGCTCCAGCGTGGAGTACACCAGCCAGGTCATCACCGACGTGAGGACCAGGAACGCGGTCAGCCCGATGGCGACCTTGCGGAGTTTCATCCCGCACTCCCCTCATCCGGTGACACCGTCATCCCACGCACCAGCGGAGCCAGCAGTAACTGGGTGGCCGTCGTGGCCGGCCGACCGGTGATGTAGGACAGTTGCCGCACCTCCTGCGGGCTCCCGACCGGGCCCACGTTCCCGCCGTAGGAGGCGGGCGCGGCCTCGGCCGGCAGCGGTCCCGGCTCGCCGGGGAGGAAGCCTGGCGGCCACGGGGCGACCGGAGCTATCGGCGCCGGGTCAGGGTTCACCGGAATGGGTGCCAGCGCCGGGTTCGCCGTTCCGGGGACCGGCGGGGCCGGGCTCATCGGCGGTCCGATACCACCGAGGATCCCGGTGCCGACCCCCTCGGACAGCGGCGGGTTCGGGTCGATCAGATTGGGGCCGTTGGGGTTGATCAGAGGCGGCCCAACCGCGACCAGATTCCCGCTCGGCCCGATGACGGTTCCCGGCGGAGGCATGAGGTCCTTGGGCGGCTGATAGTTCTGCGGCAGCAGCACTTCGGGCAGTTCCGGGCGCACCGCGATCAGTGGTGCGGTGAAACAGCTCGGGCCTTTCAGCTCGCCGTAGGCCGGGCAGTCCGCGCGGGTGTAGGAGTAGGTGGGGGTCAGTGCGAGGTTCGCCCGCAGGTTGAACGAATCCATTTCCGGTATCCACCCCTGGTGGAACTTGTCCGAGAAAACCTTCATCTTCTGGAAACCGGGCAGCCAGTTGTCCGCTGTCTGGGCCAGTACCCCGGTGACCGGGGTGAGCTGCCGGCCGATGGTGATCATCCGATCGATGTGGTTGGCCAGTGCCGTGTGGGTGGTGCTCAGGGTGCTGGCACCGCTGGTGAGCATGGTGTCGAGCTGTGCGCGCTGCTCGACCAGGGTTTGCATCGGGCCAACCGCCTGATGCAACGCGTCGAGCAGGTCCGGTGCGGTCTGCTGAAGTCCGTCGGCGGCGGCGATCAGGGCGCTGAGCATCGACGGGCTGGTGGCGTCGGTGGCGACTACCGAGTTCAGTTGGTTGACGATGCGGTCCAGCTGGGCGCCGGAGGCCAGCAGCTGGGGCCGGCGGTCGTGGGTGGCCGCACCGAGCGCGGCCAGCACCCCGAGGGTGGTGTCCTCGCGGCCACGCCCGGTGGCATACAGGATGTCGCGCAGTTTGCTGATGGTGGTCTGGAACAGCACCGTCGGCAACTGGGTGTCCTCGGCGATGTGATCGCCGGTCCGGATCGCCGGTGCCGGGCCGTTGTCGATGAGCTCAACACCGGATACCGCGAAGACGTTACTGGGCACCACCCGGGCGGTGACCGTCTTCGGGATGGCCGGAGCGTAGTCCTTCGAGATGTCGATGTGGACGTAGTTCGGTTTGCCGAAGCTGGCGGGGACCACTTCGTTGACCGTGCCGACCAGCAGCCCGTGATAGCGGACATCGGACCGGCTGGGCAGCCCGTCACCGACGTTGGTCAGGTCGGCAACGATACGGGTGTAGGACTCCAGCCGACCCGTCGACTTGGCCACCAGTAGAACGACGATGAGGGCGGACGCGGCGATCATCGCGATACCGGCGAGCACCAGTTGCCGATTGGTCGGCCCGCGGCCGCTGATATCGAAGGTCTTCGCCATCAGCCACCGAACCTCGCGCCGGAGTCGAGGCTGAACATCGCCATGGTGAGCAGCATGTTGACGATCACGACCACGGTGATCGAGGCACGCATGGCATGACCGGCGGCGACCCCCACACCCTCAGGCCCACCGCTGGCGTAGAAGCCGTAATAACATTGCAGCACTGCGGCAATGGCCACGAAGATGACGCACTTGATCACCGAGTAGAAAATTTCGGTCCCGGTGAGCATCAGGCCGAAGTAGTGCATATAGCCGCCCATCGATCCGCCGCTGATGAGCGAGACGATGATCTGGGTGCTCAGGTAGCTGACGCCGAGGCAGACGATGTAGAGCGGGATGATCGCGGTGATCGAGGCCATCAGGCGGGTGGTCACCATATAGGGGATCGGGCGGATCGCCATAACGTCCAGAGCGTCGATCTCCTCGGAGATCCGCATCGCCCCCAGTTGCGCGGTGAACCGGCATCCGCTCTGGGTTGCGAATGCCAGCGCGGCGGCGATCGGGGCCAGTTCCCGGGTGTTCACCAGCGAGGAGATGATCCCGACCGCCGGCCCCAGACCCAGCAACTGCAGGAAGTTGTAGCCCTCGATACCGACCATGACGCCGACGACGACTCCCAGGACCAGCGCTACTCCGGCGGTCCCGCCACCGACCACCAGCGATCCGTTGCCCCAGGCGACGTCGGACAGCAGCCGGGTGTACTCCTGCCGGTAACTCTTGAGTACCACCGGAATTCCGGCCAGCGCCCGCCCCGCGAAGATCAGGATGTGGCCGAGTTGCATGACCGGGCTGACGATTTTGCCGCCGGCCTGCCGGAGCGGCCGCACGACCGGCACCAGAACCGGCGGGATGGGTTTGGCGACCACGGTCTACAGCCCCGTCTGCGGGAAGAGGATCAGATACATCTGACTGATCACGACGTTGACGATCATCAGCAGCAGGATCGACTCGACCACCGAGGAGTTGACCGAGTTGGCCACGCCCATCGACCCGCCCCGGGTGGACAACCCCTTCTCGCAGGCCACGATCGCCACGATCGCCCCGTAGACCACCGCCTTGACCATCGCCAGTTTCATATCCGCGGTGGTGGTGAAGGAGGCGAAGGTCGCGACGAAGCTGCCCGGGGCACCGTGCTGGAAATAGACGTTGAACAGGTAGCTGGCCAGGAACCCGGTGAAGCAGACCAGACCGGTCAGTGCCACCGCGACAAGGATGGCGGCCACGAACCGCGGAACCACCAGTCGCTGGATCACCGAGATGCCCAGCACCTCCAGGGCGTCGATCTCGTCGCGGATCTTCCGGGAGCCGAGATCGGCGGTGATCGCCGAGCCGACCGCCGACGCCATCAGGATGGCCGCCACCAGCGATGCGGCCTGCCGGATGACCGCCAGACCACTGGCGGCTCCAGCCAGCGAAGTGGCGCCGACCTGCCCGGCGAGCAACGCGAACTGAACCGAGAGCGTCACACCGATCGGCAGCGCCACGAAGATGGTGGGCATCACCGAGGTACCGGCCATGAAGGCGGCCTGGCGGATGAACTCCTGCCACTGGAACTTCCCGGTCACCAGGTCGATGAACAGGGTCTGGATGGTGCGCACCGCCATGATGGCCTGGTTGCCGACCGTCGTGATCGCAGCGCGCGGATGCCGTTCGACATATCCGGAGACCCAGTCATCGATCTCCCGGACCCCGTCATGGGTACGCTCCGGCGGGGTCACCTCCGATGTGGTCATCCGGCTGACCGCCCGGCAGCGCTGCCTTCTCGCGGGCCGGTTCCCGGAAACAAACCGCAGGGTCGTTTCACGGTGTCATGCCCCCTTATGACCGTTGCTCTGCGACACAGGATCAGAGGGCCACACTAGGTGCGCCCGGGAGAGGTTGTGGCCGATTCCGGGATATTCCCCCACCCGCGCACCCGGGCCGGTACGGGGCGACGGGACGGCGCGGTCACCGGCAATGTTCCTACCGGTGCTGTGCCGGCGCAGTGTTCGACGTAGCGTGATGTCCGTGGTTTCGAGGCCGGAGACGGTGGTGACCGGCGACGCCGTCGTGCTCGACGTTGCCGTTGCGCAGCTGCCGGTACGAGCCCTCGGTGCGCTGATCGACCTGATCATCATCCTGGCCGGCTATATCGCAGCCCTCATGCTGTGGGCCGTTGCGCTACCGCAGTTCGACGAGGCGCTGACCGCGGCGATCCTGATCATTTTCACCGTGAGCGTGATCGTCGGATATCCCCTGGCGATGGAGACCGCGACCCGGGGCCGGTCGGTCGGCAAGATGGTGATGGGACTTCGGGTGGTCTCCGATGACGGTGGCCCGGAGCGGTTCCGGCAGGCGCTTTTTCGCGCTCTGGCCGGTTTCGTGGAGATCTGGATGCTGTTCGGGGGCCCGGCAGTGATCGCCAGCCTGCTGTCGGCGCAGGGCAAACGGATCGGGGATATGTTCGCCGGCACCGTGGTGATCAGCGAACGCGGCCCGCGATCGGCTGCACCGCCGATGATGCCGCCGGGGCTGGCCTGGTGGGCGACCTCGCTGGAGTTATCGAGCCTCGGGCCGCAGCAAACCGAGATGGCCCGTCAGTTCCTGGCCCGGGCCCATGAGCTCAACCCGGCAGTCAGAGACGAGATGGCCTACCGCGCCACCGCCGAGGTGGTTGCGCGGATTTCCCCACCACCGCCGCCGGGTGCGCCGCCCCAGCAGATCCTCGCGGCGGTACTCGCCGAACGGCACCGCCGCGAACTCGTGCGGCTTCAGGCGCCGGGCCCGCCGCCCCCGGCGGTGCACTGGCCCCCGGGGGCGCCACCCGCGGCCGCGCACCCGGTGCCGTACCGGCCGCCGGGCCACGGTGCCGGGCACTGGCCGCAGGACCGCCCCACCGAGGCAGATCGCCCCCACGCCAACGGATTCGTCCCCCCGAACTGAGCGGTGCGCCCCGGTCAGCTGCCGATCCAGTTGCCGTGGAATCCGTACGGAACGCGGCGCGGCAGCCGGATCCGGGCCACCGGCGCGGCGGCGAAGTCGGACGCGTCGAGGATCACCAGGTCGCTGCCGTCGCGGGTCGGGTCATAGACGTAGGCGATATACCAGCCGTTCGTCTCATCGGCCGGTCCGGACGGGGAGGGTACGAAGACGGCCTCGCCCGGCCCACCGGGTTCGTCGTCGGTACCGAATCGGTGCTCGACGGCGGAACCGCTGTTCAGGTCGTAGCGCACCAACCGGGCATCACCGACCGATACCGCGTACCTGGCCGGAAGGCCGGCGAGCCGGTCGTCGATGCGCGGGAACTCCACCCTCCGGTCGTCAAGCTGACGTTCGGTCACCGTGCCCGCACCCAGATCGATCCGCCACTCCCATAACACCGCGCTGGCGTCGAAGCCGCCATCGTTGCGCCACAGTTCGGGATAGCGAACCGCCTGCAGCACAATGCAATCACCGGTCGGCGAGGATGTTTCGTGGGCATTGGCGACGTGGAATACGTAGCAGGGATCGATCTCGAACCAGCGCATCTCGCCGAACGGATCCTCCCGGTTCAGTACACCGAGCCGAGCCCCGTAGCCGTCGTCCCAGCGGTAGGGCATATCCCCCTTACCGTTCATCGCGATTTCCAGGTCGAACACGATGGGCAGGTCCATGAAGACGATATGTTTCGAGGTCATCGCGAAGTCATGCATCATCGTCAGAGCCGGAACTTCGACCGGCCGGTTGATCGTGAGTTCCCCACTTGCATCGGCGCGGTGGTAGCTGACATGCGGCTGGAAGAGGTTGCCGTAGCCGAAAAAGTGCAGCTCCCCGGTGGTCGGGCAGATTTTCGGGTGCGCCGTCATCGCGTCGTTGAGTTTTCCGTCGAAGTCATAACAGCCGACGGTCTCCAGGTCGTTGGTGATCTCGTAGGGCAACGACGATTCGACCAGTGCCAGGGTCTTGCCGGCGTGGTTGACCACGTGGGTGTTGGCCACCGAGGATCGCAGGTTTCGGGTGCCGTCGGCGCCGTAGAGCGGGAACGGATCGTCAAAACTCTCGGTACGCACCCACCGGTTGCGGTACCACTTGGCCGCACCACCGGAGATACGTACGCCGTGGATCATGCCGTCGCCGATGAACCAGTGTCCGGTCGGGGTGCGCGGGTTGGATCCGTTGCGCAGATACCAGCCGTCGATCTCGGGCGGGATGGCACCCTCGACGGGCAGGTCGTACTCGGTGAGTTCATCGGGGACCGGCGCGTAGTTCCCGCGCATGTGGAACGGTCTGGCATCGGGCAGGTTGGCCGGGTCGGCGGCGGTATCGGTCATACGACCACTGTGGCACGATTCCGGCGCGCTTTCCCGCTCTCAGCGCGCGAACCCGGCCCCGACGGCCGGCGCCGGCTAGACCTCCACCCAGTCCAGGGTCCGCTGTACCGCCTTGCGCCAGCCGGCATAGCCCTCGGCGCGCTGTTCCTCAGTCCACGACGGCGTCCAGCGACGATCCTCGTGCCAGTTGGCCCGCAGGTCCTCCGGATCGCTCCAGAATCCGACCGCCAACCCGGCCGCGTAGGCCGCGCCCAGCGCGGTGGTCTCGGGGACCTTCGGACGTACGACGTCCACGCCGAGGACATCGGCCTGAATCTGCATGCACAGCTCGTTGAGGGTGACACCGCCGTCGACCTTGAGGACCTCCAGCGCCACCCCGGAATCGGCCTCCATCGCATCGACGACATCGCGGCTTTGGTAGCAGATGGCCTCCAGCGTCGCCCGCGCGATATGGGCGTTGGAGTTGAACCGGGACAGTCCCACGATCGCCCCGCGGGCGTCCGAACGCCAGTATGGGGCGAACAGGCCGGAGAAGGCCGGAACGAAGTACACCCCGCCGTTGTCCTGCACCCGCCTGGCCAGCGTTTCGCTGTCGGATGCGCCGCTGATGATGCCCAGCTGGTCCCGTAACCACTGGACTGCCGACCCGGTCACCGCGATCGAACCCTCCAGTGCATAAACGGGTTTCGCCTCGCCGAACTGGTAGCACACCGTGGTGAGCAGGCCGTTGGAGCTGCGGACGATCTTCTCGCCGGTATTGAGCAGCAGGAAATTGCCGGTGCCGTAGGTGTTCTTGGCCTCCCCCGGTTTGAGACACACCTGACCGACCATCGCCGCCTGCTGGTCGCCGAGGCTCGCCGTCAGCGGCACCGCACCGCGGACGGGGCCGTCCGGATGGGTCAGACCGTAGGGTTGCGGGGAGGACGACGGCCGGATCGCCGGGAGCATCGCACGTGGAATGCCGAAGAGCGACAACAGTTCGTCATCCCAGTCCAGCGTTTCCAGATTCATCAACATGGTGCGGCTGGCATTGGTGACATCGGTGATGTGCACACCCCCGGCCGGGCCGCCGGTGAGGTTCCACAGCACCCAGGTGTCGGGCGTGCCGAATAACGCCTCACCCCGTTCGGCGTCGGCGCGCAAACCGTCGACGTTCTCCAACAGCCACTGCAGCTTCCCGCCGGAGAAATAGGTGGCCGGCGGCAGGCCGGCCTTGCGCCGGATCACGTCGCCGCGCCCATCGCGGTCCAGATCCGCGGCGATGCGGTCGGTGCGGGTGTCCTGCCAGACGATCGCGTTGTGGTACGGCCGTCCACTTTTCCGGTTCCACACCAGGGTGGTCTCGCGCTGGTTGGTGATACCCAGTGCGGCCAGGTCGGTCGCCGAGAGTCTGGTGGTGTTCAGCGCCGACATCACCACACTCTGGGTACGTTCCCAGATCTCCACCGGATTGTGCTCCACCCATCCCGCCCGCGGAAGGATCTGCTGATGCTCGAGTTGGTGGCGGCCGATCTCGATACCGTTATGGTCGAAAATCATGCAGCGGGTGCTGGTGGTGCCCTGGTCTATCGAGGCGACGAAGTCGGCCAACGGTGCTCCTCGGGATCGGCGCGGTTCGGACTGTCCTGGGAGTCTGCCACCGTCCATGATGGTCCACGTCCATGATGGTCCATATGGACTCTGCGATTTCCGGCGTGCCAAACCTGTCCGATATGCCCCGTGGCGGGCCGCGGGCCTCCTGCCTGGATCGACTGTTGCAGACCGACCGCCCGGAGTACCTGGACCGCGATGATGTCGACGACTCCGTCAAACGCGGTGTCGTCCGGACGCTGGACCGGGCGGGGGCGATATTCGGTGAGCATGACCGCAACGCCCGGCTGATCCTCGATGAGGTGGCCGGGGTGGCCGACCCGGCAATCCTGGAACTCGGCGCCGGACACGGCGCCCTGTCGCGCCGCATTCTGCGCGAACACCCCACCGCCCGGGTCACCGCATCCGATATCGACCACGACTCGGTGTCCGCGCTCGCCGCCGGCGACCTCGGCAGCCATCCGCGCGCGACGGTGCGCACCATCGACGCCACCGCGATCGACGCCGACGACGACAGTTTCGACCTGGCGGTATTCGCGCTGTCGTTCCATCATCTGCCGCCCGAACCGGCGGCCCGGGTGCTGGCCGAGGCAACGCGGGTCGCCACGGAGTTCGTCATCATCGATCTGTCCCGGCCGCCGTCCCCGGTGCACCTCATCAGGCTCGCCACGATGGCGCCGCTGGTCCCGGTGTGGCCGTTTGCCCACGACGGTCTGATCAGCTCGCTGCGCGCCTACAGTCCGTCGGCGTTACGTGAACTGGCTAACCACGCCGGTGTTGAGGTCCAGATCCGCCCGGTCCGCTACGGCCGGCAGGTGACGATCGCCCGCCGCCGCGCCGACTGATCCCTTGCGCCGGCGGGGTTGAACCGGTTGCATCGACACCGTGGGTGAAGAGGTCGGGCACACCAGCTACAGCAGGGCCCATCGTCAGCTGTACCGGCGCAAGGTCCAGCAGTGCCTGGACGTGTTCGAGACCATGCTCACAGAGTCGAGTTTCGAATTCGACCGGCCGCTGACCGGTATGGAAATCGAGTGCAATCTGGTCGACGCCGAGTACCAGCCGGCGATGTCCAACCAGGAGGTGCTGGCCGCCATCGCCGATCCGGCCTATCAGACCGAATTGGGCGCCTACAACATCGAATTCAACGTGCCGCCGCGCCCACTACCCGGCCGCACCGCACTCGAACTGGAATCGGAGGTCCGGGCCAGCCTCAACGCCGCCGAAACCAAAGCGGGCACCGATGGAGCGCATATCGTGATGATCGGCATCCTGCCCACCCTGATGCCCGAACACCTGACCGGCAGCTGGATGAGCCCGTCGATGCGCTACCAGGCGCTCAACGACTCGATCTTCACCGCCCGCGGCGAGGACATCCTGATCGACATCACCGGGGCTGAGCGGCTGAGTGTCCACGCCGAATCCATTGCGCCGGAGTCGGCCTGCACCAGCATGCAGCTGCACCTGCAGGTCTCCCCCGCGGATTTCGCCGACAACTGGAATGCCGCCCAGGCGATAGCCGGCCCGCAACTTGCCATCGGAGCCAATTCGCCGTACTTCTTCGGCCACCAGCTGTGGGCGGAGACCCGCATCGAGTTGTTCGCCCAGGCCACCGATACCCGTCCCGAGGAACTGAAGTCGCAGGGGGTGCGGCCGCGAGTGTGGTTCGGGGAGCGATGGATCACGTCGATTTTCGACCTGTTCGAGGAGAATGTCCGGTATTTCCCGACGCTGCTGCCCGAGCTGTCCGAGGAGGACCCGGCGGCTGAGGTGGCCGCCGGGCGCACTCCGCGACTATCCGAGCTGCGACTGCACAATGGCACGGTCTATCGGTGGAACCGGCCGGTATACGACGTCGTCGGTGCCGGCGCCGATGCGCGGCCACACCTGCGGGTGGAGAACCGGGTTCTGCCGGCCGGACCCACCGTCATCGACATGATGGCCAATTCGGCCTTTTACTACGGGTTGCTCCGCACCTTGTCCGAAGAGGAACGCCCGCTGTGGACGAAAATGAGTTTTGCCGCCGCCGAGGATAATTTCTATGCGGCGGCCCGGCGCGGAATGGACGCCAAACTGTACTGGCCCGGCCTCGGCGAAGTGACCACCGACGAACTCGTCCTACGCCGACTGCTGCCGTTGGCCGATGAGGGGTTGCGCCGCTGGGGGGTCGCCGCCGATGTGCGGGATCGCTATCTCGGCGTCATCGAGGGGCGCGCCAAGACCGGGCGTAACGGGTCGACCTGGCAGGTGCAGACCGTAGCGGAACTCCAGCGACGCGGACTGAGCCGGTCGGATGCGCTGGCGGAGATGCTGCGCCGGTACTGCGATTTGATGCACAGCAACGAACCGGTGCATACGTGGGCGTAGCGCCGGTGGGCCAATTGCTCACTGCCCCAGGGCATTCTGCATGGCGCCGGCCCGGGTGGTTCCTGGCTAGGGGCTCGGGCTCGGCGGGGCGACGGACGCGGGAGGGGGCGTCAGCCGCGCGCTGCGGGGTCCCTGTCCCTCGCCCCGCTGCGCCGGTTTCTCCGGTTTCATCCCTTGGCCCGGAGGCTGCATCAGCATCCGGTGGTGCCCGGGGCACCCGCTGCGTTTACCGGCGCCGTCGTTGTGCGTTCCCAGGACGTAGCCGCTGAAGAAGACGGTGGCGACGATGAACAGGGTGCCGGCGGTGATACCCACCCAGGCCAGCGCCCGGTAGAGCCCACCGGACCGGTGATCGTCGGGGCGGCGGGTCGGGGTGGCGGTGCTTTGGTCGTGCTCGGGTGATTCAGTCATGCCACCGATCCTCGCCGCCGCCGTATAGCGTCGGCTTTGGGCCCGCTATGAGGTCGCTGTGAGCGGTGCGCGACGATACAACTCAGCTTGGAAGCCCCCAGAAGAACCCGAAATCAGGAAAGGCCAGGAATTTCCGGTGAGCACTGTGAATCTGACCAAAGAGGAAAACTCGCTGATCGACAAGGCCCGGCCCGCGAGCCTGGCCCATCTCGACGAGGAATCACTGAAGGATCTGCAGTCCCAGCTGCGCCGGGCCCGCGATAAGCATTTCAGCCTGCTGCGGCGCCATGGCGCCGCCCGAGTGGAGGCCGAAGGGGCGCGGGGGGCCGCCGCACCGGGCAACGAACGCAGCACCGAGAAAGTGGAGATCTTCGATGAGGCCCTCGAGCGGGTCGGCCAGCGTCTGGATTCCCTCGATCGGTAGCGGGCTGGTCAGGGTTTGTACGGGTTGACACAGGCGATCCCGCAGCCGGGTACGGCCTCATGACGATCAGAGTTGAGCTGCCAACAGCTCGGCGATCTGGATGGTGTTGAGTGCCGCGCCTTTGCGGAGGTTGTCACCGCAGACGAACAACGCGAGTCCGCGGCCGTCTGGTACGCCGGGATCCCGGCGGATCCGGCCCACCAGCGAATCGTCGACACCGGCCGCCGCCAGCGGCGTCGGCACGTCCACCAGTGTGACCCCGGCTGCGCCGGCGAGGATCTCACCGGCCTGCTGCGGTGAAATCGGTTGGGCGAATTCGACGTTCAGCGATAACGAGTGCCCGGTGAAGACCGGGACCCGGACACAGGTTCCGCTGACCGCCAGATCCGGGATGCCGAGTATTTTTCGGCTCTCGCTGCGGAGCTTCTGGTCCTCATCGGTCTCACCGGAATCGTCGCCGACCAGCGAACCGGCCAGCGGGATCACGTTGAAGGCGATCGGTGCCGCGTACTTGGCCGGCGGCGGGAAGTCCAGCGCGCCCCCGTCGTGCACAAGCCCCTCGGCTCCGTCGATCACGGCGCGGGTCTGGGTGGCCAACTCCTCCACCCCGGCCAGCCCGCTACCGGAGACCGCCTGGTAGGTCGAGGCGATCATCCGAACCAGACCGGCCTGCTCGTGCAACGGTTTGAGGACCGGCATCGCGGCCATCGTCGTGCAGTTCGGGTTGGCGATGATGCCCTTTTTCAGCGGCGCACATCGCACATCGCGATCGAAGTTGACCTCGCTGACCACCAGCGGGACATCCGGGTCCCGGCGCCACGCCGACGAGTTGTCGATCACGACGGCTCCGGCCGCGGCGAACCGCGGCGCCTGTACCCGCGACATCGCCGCACCCGCCGAGAACAGCGCGATGTCCACCCCGGCAGGATCGGCGGTCTCGGCATCCTCGACCTCGATCTGCTGTCCGCCGAACGGAAGGGTACGGCCACGGGAGCGCGCTGAGGCGAAGAACCGCACCTTCGTTGCCGGAAAGCCGCGCTGCTCCAACAAGGTTCGCATTACCTGACCGACCTGGCCGGTGGCACCCACCACCGCGATACTGACCATGGCTATCGGCCCGTCCCCGCGTAAACGACGGCCTCCTCGCCGCCGCCGAGGTTGAAGGCCTCGTGCAGCGCGGCGACAGCCTTGTCCAGCTCGCTGTCCTTGATCAGCACTGAGATCCGGATTTCGGAGGTGGAGATCAGGTCGATGTTGATACCCACCCGGGCAAGCGCCTCGCAGAACGTCGCGGTGACACCGGGATGGCTGCGCATACCCGCACCGATCAGCGATACCTTGCCAATGTGGTCGTCGTAGATCACGCTGGTGAACCCGATCTCGTTCTGCAGGGAGGTCAGCTTCTCCACCGCCGTCGGTGCGGAGTCCAGAGAGCAGGTGAAGGTGATATCGGTCTTGCCGTCATCGACCTTGGAGATGTTCTGCAACACCATGTCGATGTTGACATCGGCGTCAGCGACCGCGCGGAAGACTCGGGCGGCATAACCCGGAACGTCGGGTACCCCGACGACGGTGACTTTGGCCTCGCTGCGGTCGTGCGCGACGCCGGTGAGGATTGCGTCTTCCATGGCGGTGTCCTCCATAGATCCGGTGACGATGGTGCCGGGCCTGTCGGAGTACGACGACCGGACATGAATCGGAACGTGATATCGGCGTGCGTATTCCACACACCTCAGCATCAGCACCTTCGCCCCGCATGCGGCCATCTCCAGCATCTCCTCGAAGGTGACCGTGTCCAGTCGCCGGGCCTTGGGCACGATGCGCGGGTCGGCGGTGAAAACCCCGTCGACGTCGGTATAGATCTCGCAGACATCGGCGCGCAGAGCCGCGGCAAGGGCGACGGCGGTGGTGTCGGACCCGCCCCGGCCCAGCGTGGTGACATCCTTGCTGTCCTGGCTGACCCCCTGGAAACCGGCGACCAGAACGATATCGCCGTCGTCGAGTGCCGAACGGAGCCGGCCCGGGGTGACATCGATGATCTTGGCGTTGCCGTGGGTTCCGGTGGTGATCACACCGGCCTGCGATCCGGTGAACGACCGGGCCTGGGCGCCGAGGGATTCGATGGCCATGGCCACCAGAGCGTTGGAAATCCGCTCACCGGCGGTCAGCAGCATGTCAAGTTCGCGGGGCGGCGGCGCGGGACACACCTGCCGGGCCAGATCGAGCAGTTCGTCGGTGCTGTCCCCCATCGCCGAGACCACGACCACGACATCGTCGCCGCGGCGTTTGGTCTCCACGATGCGCTCGGCCACCCGGCGAATCCGCTCGGCGTCGGCCACCGAGGATCCGCCGTACTTCTGCACGACGAGCGCCACTGTCTGCCCTCTCCGGTGTCGGGTTCGCCCACGGGCTGTGGGGGTTCTCTGCGGGATGTGGAGTGCGGTACTCAAGGATAAGGGTTGGCCGCCGACGTTCCTCCCGCGCTGGTCCGCGAGTATCCTCACCTCGATGCCCGACCAGCCCGCCGACAGAACCGCTCACACCGAGACCCCGATCCACCCGCCGATCGCCGAGCGGTGGAGCCCTCGGGTTTTCGACCCCGTCGCGACGCTGACCGAGCAGCAGCTGACCGCACTGCTGGAGGCCGCCCGATGGGCCGCAACCTGGGGTACCCGCCAGCCCGTCCGCTTCCTGGTGGGGTCGCGCGGCGATGACACCTTCACGATGCTGGCCGGTCTGCTCAACCGCGGCAACGGCTGGGCCAAGGCGGCCGGTGCCCTGATCCTGCTGTGCGCCGACGAGGGTGACGACGATGACATGGCGCTCTACAGCGCGGTCGACGGCGGTTCGGCGATGGCCAATCTGAGCATCGAGGCGGTCTCCCGGGGTCTGATCACCCATCCGATGGCCGGCTTTGACGTCGCGGGCGCCCGCGCGGCGTTCGACATCCCGGCCAGCGTGCGCCCACTGATGGTGATCGCGGTCGGCAGCCTCGGGGACTACGCGACGGCGAGCCCGGAGATAGCGGCTCGCGACGGAAAAGTCCGGGCCCGCAAACCGCTGGCGGAGATCGCCTTCCGGCGGACGTGGGGCAGGCCCTGGCGGTAGTCCGCAGACTCACCCGGCGGGCGCTACCGAACTGGCCAGCTGGGATCCGAGGACGAACGTCCCGACCACCAGCACCAGGGCCAGCGCCGGCCAGAACCACATCGGCGTTTTCCGCCGGGCCGCGTAGATCATTCCGGCGACCGCAACTGCCGCGGCCACCACAACACCTCCCCAGGTCACTCCATATGCCCAGGCGGCCGTGGAACCGTCGCAGTCGTTCGGATCGCAGGCGTTGGTCGTCATACCGAAGAAAGGGGACACGAAAAGCGACACCAGTGCCGCCAGCGCGGCGAGGACCGACATCGCGATGGTGGCCAACCGGTCCGCGATCGAGCGGTGGGTATGGGGGCCTTCCCGGGGCGTCATGGCACGACTATGCCTGGTGAGGTAACCGGAGTACAGTAGGCCGCGTGCAGCGGGTGCTCCTTCTCGGACGCCGCGGCGGGGTCTGATCCAGACCGGCTTCCCGTCGCGGGTATTCGTGATGCGGCCGGTCTGAAGTCCACTCCCCACACCCCGGAGCTCACAGTGAAAACCCCGACCAATACCCCGGCGTCACATTCGTCGTCGTCCTCGGCGTCCTTCGAGACCGTCGACGCCTACATATCCGCCCGCACCATCACGACCCCCGCCGGGCCGCGCCGGGCGGGCCAGCCGGCCTGGAACGCCCAGCGCAACTCCGCGATGCCAGTGGACCGCTACCGTCCTTTCGCTCAGGAGGTGGAACACGTCACCCTTCCGGACCGGACCTGGCCGGACGTGGTCGTCGATGCCGCACCGGGGTGGTGTGCGGTTGACCTGCGCGACGGTAACCAGGCTCTGATCGACCCGATGAGCCCGGCACGCAAACGGCGGATGTTCGAACTGCTGGTGCGGATGGGCTACAAGGAGATCGAGGTCGGGTTCCCCTCGGCAAGCCAGACCGATTTCGATTTCGTCCGGGAGATCATCGAGCAGAACGCCATCCCGGACGATGTCACCATCCAGGTGCTCACCCAGTGCCGACCGGAGCTGATCGAACGCACTTTCCAGGCGTGCGACGGGGCACCGAATGTCATCGTGCACTTTTATAACTCCACCTCGATCCTGCAGCGTCGGGTGGTGTTCCGCGCCGACCGCGACGAGATCAAGCGGATCGCCACCGACGGGGCCCGCAAGTGCCTGGAGGAACAGGCCAAGCATCCCGGGACCCGGTGGCGCTACGAGTACTCACCGGAGTCCTACACAGGAACCGAATTGCGCTACGCGAAGGAGGTATGCGACGCCGTCGCTGACGTCATCGACCCGACACCCCAGTGGCCGCTGATCGTCAACCTGCCCGCAACGGTGGAGATGGCCACCCCCAACGTTTATGCCGACTCCATCGAGTGGATGAGCCGCAATCTGGAACGCCGGGATTCGATCATCCTGAGCCTGCACCCGCACAATGATCGCGGAACTGCGGTTGCAGCTGCGGAATTGGGATACCAGGCCGGCGCGGACCGGATTGAGGGATGTCTGTTCGGAAACGGAGAGCGGACCGGAAATGTGTGCCTGGTGACCCTCGGGCTGAACCTGTTCTCCCGCGGTGTGGACCCGCAGATCGACTTCTCCAATATCGACGAGATTCGCCGCACCGTCGAGCACTGCAACCAACTGCACGTTCCTGAGCGTCACCCCTACGGCGGGGACCTCGTCTACACCGCGTTCTCCGGCAGCCATCAGGACGCCATCAACAAGGGCCTGGACGCGATGAAGATCGCCGCGGACGAATCGGACGCCGACGTCGAGGACATCCTGTGGCAGGTGCCCTACCTGCCGATCGACCCCAAGGATGTCGGCCGCACCTACGAGGCCGTCATCCGGGTGAACTCCCAGTCCGGCAAGGGCGGGGTGGCCTACATCATGAAGGCCGACCACGGTCTGGTGCTGCCGCGCCGGATGCAGATCGAGTTCAGCCAGGTGGTCCAGAGGATCACCGACGGCGAGGGCGGCGAGGTCTCTTCCAAGGAGATGTGGGACGTCTTCGCCGACGAATACCTCGCGCCGGTCCGGCCGCTGGAACGAGTCCGGCAGCGAGTTATCGGCGCGGAGTTCGACGGCGGCACCGATGTCATCGAGGCGGTCGTGAAGATCGACGGCACCGAAACCGCGATCCGGGGTGAGGGCAACGGGCCGCTGGCCGCCTTCGTCGACGCCCTCGGGTCCGTGGACATCGACGTGAGCGTGCTGGACTACTCGGAACACGCCATGTCAGCCGGTGAGGAGGCCGCCGCGGCGGCCTACGTCGAGGCGTCAGTAGGCGGCCGACTGGTGTGGGGGGTCGGGATCGCCACGTCGATCACCACCGCCTCGCTGCGCGCGGTGGTCTCGGCGGTCAACCGGGCCGCACGACCGGGTTAGAACAACACGTACTGCTGCCCCTGATCCACCGCCGTCTGGAACGGCTCGATGCCGACACCCTCGGCTACCGAGCCGACACAGCGCATGAACTGTTCGTCGGAGACCGTGGGTACGCCCAGTTCGCGGGCCTGAAAACCCTTACCCTGCTCGGGAACCCGCTCGTTGCAGATCACCAAAGATGTCTCCGGGTCGACGGCGTCGGTATAGGCCAAACCGGCGTGCAGAATCCGTTCGACCAGTTCCTCATGCGTCCGGTTCACCTCTGCCGACAGCGCCACCCGCATACCCTGAACAAGGGGGGTGCCGCGCTGGTAACGGCCGGGATTCAGATACGGGCAGGGCATCCGCGCGGCAAGCATCTTCAGCGGGCGCAGTTGCTCGTGGGTGACCGCACCGTTGGGCCAGCGCCGGCGCGTCACGGGACGGACCGGAAGCCACACGTCGCGCTCCCGGGCTCGCTGTAGCGCGGCGGTCAGTACGCGGGAGAGCACCAGGGCGTCGTCGAAGGCGTCGTGGGCCTTCGTCTGCGTCACATTCCAATGCCGCGCAAGGGTTTCCAGCCGAAGATTCTCCAACCCCAACTCCAGCCTGCGAGCCAGTTCGACTGTGCACATGACATTGTCAACCGGCAGCGCGGTTCTCGCGAACTCGGCTTCGGCGACCAGGAAGGAATAATCGAAGGCAGCGTTGTGGGCGACCATGGTGCGGCCGTGCATGAGTTCGGCAACATCGTGGGCGATATCGGCGAACCCCGGCTGATCCTCCAACATCTCAGCGGTGAGCCCGTGCACATGTGTGGGCCCTGGGTCGACACCGGGGTTGAGCAGGCTGACAACGGAGTGCTCGACATTGCCCACCGGATCGAGAGCGAGGGCGGCGATACTCAGGACGCGGGCCTGACCGGGACGGAACCCGGAAGTCTCCACGTCCACGACGACCCAGCCCTCACCCGCCTCGCCAGCCGGACGACCCCAGTTGTGGCTCACGAATTCCAGAATGGCACGGGCCCCCGACGGCCCGCGGGAAATCCCCTCCCGTGTCGGGCGCCGGGCTGGGCGGTCATGACCAACAACATGCCGAATACACTCTGCTGCCATGCCCAGACCACCGCTGACGGCGCGCGGGCGCACCGCCCTCGCTCTCGGCACGGCCGCGCGGTGGGCCTCCCGGGTGACCGGCCGTGGCGCCGGGGCGATGATCGGCGGTCTGGTGGCGATGAAGCTGGATCGCTCGGTCCTGCACCAGTTGGGCGCAGGGCGGCAAACCGTGATCGTCACCGGCACCAACGGCAAGTCGACCACCACCCGGATGGTGGCTGCGGCGCTGCGCACCCTCGGACGCCCGGAGACCGTTGGCCGACAACGTCAACCGGTCGCGACCAACGCCGAGGGGGCCAATATGGATGCCGGCCTGATCGCGGCGCTATCGGCCGACCGATCGGCCGGGCTGGCCGCCCTCGAGGTGGACGAGATGCACGTGCCGCATGTGGCCGACGCGATCGACCCCGCGGTCTTCGTGCTGCTGAACCTCTCCCGCGACCAGCTTGACCGGGTGGGCGAGATCAATCACATCGAACGCACCCTGCGCGCCGGACTGGCCCGCCATCCGGGTGCTGTCGTGGTCGCCAACTGCGACGATGTGCTGATGACCTCGGCGGCCCGTGACTGCCCGAACGTGGTGTGGGTCGCCGCAGGCGGCGGCTGGGCCGGGGACTCAGTGAGCTGCCCGCGTAGCGGCGAGATAATCGTCCGCGACGACGCGACCTGGTACTCCACCGGCACCGATTTCAGCCGGCCCGCACCACAGTGGTGGGTGGACGATGAAATGCTCCACGGCCCGGATGGTTTGGCGCTTCCGATGAACCTTGCCCTACCCGGCGCGGTCAATCGCGGTAACGCCGCTCAGGCGGTGGCCGCGGCCGTGGCGCTGGGCGCCGACCCCGCGGCCGCGGTGGCTGCGGTCTCCGCCGTCGATGAGGTCGCCGGCCGGTACCGGACCGTCCGGGTCGGCGATCACACCGTGCGAATGCTGCTGGCCAAGAACCCGGCGGGCTGGCAGGAGGCACTGTCGATGGTCGACCACAATGCTGCGGGAGTGGTGATTTCGGTCAACGGACAGGTCCCCGATGGTGAGGACCTGTCGTGGCTGTGGGACGTGCGGTTCGAGCAATTCGGCGATGAGCGGCTGGCGCGCCGGGAATCCGGGCACCCGGCGCTGGTCGTGGCAGCCGGGGAGCGCGGCACCGACCTGGCCGTACGACTCGGCTATGCCGGTGTCGAACACACACTGGAGCATGACACCCTCACAGCCGTAGCGTCCTGCCCACCGGGTCATGTGGAGGTCCTCGCGAACTACACCGCTTTCCTCCAGTTGCAGCGTGCCCTCGTACGGCAGGAGCGCAGCGCCCCGCGGAGTGGCCCCACATGAGCGAGCCGGTTCGGATCGGGCTGGTGCTACCCGACGTGATGGGCACCTACGGCGACGGCGGTAACGCGGTGGTGCTGCGTCAGCGACTGCGGCTGCGCGGCATCCCTGCCGAGATCGTTGAGATCACGCTGGCCGATCCGGTACCGGACTCCCTGGACCTCTACACCCTCGGCGGGGCCGAGGACTATGCCCAGCGCTTGGCAACCAAACACCTGCGGGCCCATCCGGGGCTGCAGCGGGCTGCCCTCCGCGGAGCCCCGGTGCTGGCGATCTGCGCGGCGATCCAGGTGCTCGGTCAGTGGTACGAGACCTCAGCCGGCGAACGGGTGCAGGGGGTGGGGCTGCTGGATGTGACGACATCGCCCCAGCCGGAACGCACCATCGGGGAGGTGGTGTCCGAACCCCTGCTCGCGGGGCTGGCCGAACCGCTGACCGGATTTGAAAACCATCGGGGCGGGACGACCCTGGGCTCGGAGGCCCGCCCGCTGGCAGCGGTGGTCACCGGTGCCGGGAATCGACTCGGCGACGGTATCGACGGCGCCGTCCAGGGCAGCGTGGTGGCGACCTACCTGCACGGGCCGTGCCTGGCCCGCAACCCGGAGCTGGCCGACCTGCTGTTGGCCCGCGCCGTCGGCCCGCTGCCCCCACTGCAGCTGCCCGAAGTTGACCGGCTGCGCCGCGAGCGGCTCGCCGCATCCCGCCGCAGCTAGCCGAAGACGGCTGACCTCAGCATATTTTAAGGCTGGCCTCAGGCTCGTATACACTTCCTGACATCATCCATCCAGGAAAATCCATCCAGGAAACGAGTACACCGTGATTGCCGCCAGCCGCTCCCTGACCGCCGCCGGATCCGCCCTGCTGGGTGCGGGTCTGATCGCCTCGTCGACGATCACTCCGGTGCACGTCGCGGCCCCGCGCCTCAGCGATGTCGCGGTGCAGCTACAGGCTTCGGTGCTCGACATCTTCACCTTCCCGGCGATCCAGCAGTCGATCGCCAACGAGGTCGAGTTCGTCGCGATTCGGGCGGTCGGGCTTGCCGAGGCCGGAGCCGGTCTGGCCGAGTCGGTCGCCGCGCTGCCCGAGACGCTGCTCACGGCCGTGCAGCAAACATTGTCCGGGGATCTTCTCGGTGCGCTCACCACCATCGAGGACGCTGCGGTCGGTGCCGCCGACGCGATACTGATTCCCTACGTTGCCGCGCAGATCGAGGTCGGACAGATTCAGCTGGCAATCCAGTCGGCCCTGCTGCTGGCCCAGCCGGTGGCGGCCGTCGAACTCGGCGCGGGCCTCTTCGATGCGTTCGACACCGTCGCCCGGGCCCTCATCACCGCCGGCCAGAACATCGTCGACGCGGTGCTGTCGTTCAATATCGGCGATATCGTCACCTCGCTGGTCGAGGGTGTGACCGACGTGGTCACCTCGTTCGGCGCCGCCGGTCAGGTCGCCGTTGACGGCATCGTGGCCGCGCAGAACACCTTGGCCACCGCGCTGGCGACCCGCCCGGTCCCGCCTCCCGTCGAGATCGAGGCCGTACCGCTGGCCGCCGCATCGGTGGCCCCCGCAACCGTGGCCGTCCCGCAGCGAGCAGCGGTGGCGGTCCAGCCGGTCGACGAGCCGGTGGCCGCTGCCGTCACCGCGGAGAGCCCCACGGTCGTCGACCTCCCGGTCAGCACGCCCGACGCCGCGGCCGTGGAAGCATCGGGAACCAACCCGGCTCCCCGCGGGACGTCGGTCCGGGCCGCTCAGCGCGCTGCGAACGAGAGTGCCGCAGCCCCGGCAGCGGCGCCGGAGAAACCGGCCGCCAAGCGCGCCACCCGGTCGGGCCGGGCGAGCTAGGCCATCGCGCGGCGGCCGGATAACGCCCGACCGAGGGTCAGCTCGTCGGCGAATTCGAGGTCGCCGCCCATCGGCA
>CAZKUK010000019.1:0-49435 GCA_964555915.1 uncultured Mycobacterium sp. | reverse complement strand
CACCGCCGAACGCACACTTCCGCGCAGTATTCGGCCAACAGTTGCGACCCCTTCACAACTCGCCGGCCTCCACCGCCTCCCGGGTGTGCTGGGCGGTGGCGATCTGGCGGGCGGAAAAACGTATGAAGAAGGCGCTGATACCTACCAGCACTGCGACGGCGGCGATCCATGACAGCGAGTAGGTGTATCCGGCGTCGAGCGCGTCGAGTTGGCCGGGTGTCATATCGGCGATCGACCCGGTGGTACCGCCCAGATACAGGGTGCGGGAGATCTGCACAGCCTGGATGACGACAAGCACCATCGGCCCGCCGAGGTTCTGCGCCATCAAGGTGATCGCACTGACCGGGCCTATCTCGCGCGGGCCGACATTGGCCAACGCACACAGTGGAAGCACCACCGAGATGATGCCGATGCCGAAGCCCCCGATCAGGATGGGCAGCAGGAGGTCGGGAAAATACGGAATAGTGCGGTTCAACGTGGAGCCGAACAGCATCGCCCCGAGGACAAACACTCCCCCGCCGATGATCAACCAGCGCGGAGCGATACGCGGAGCCAACCGGGTGGTCAGCAGATTTCCCAGGCCGAGCGCCAACGCAAACGGGATGAATCCGATACCGGCCTGAAGGGCCGAATATCCGAGTACATCCTGGACGTACAGACCGATCATGACCGTCAATGCCAGCAGCACCCCGCCGGCCATGAACAGGGAGACGAACGTCGCGACCCGGTTGCGGTCACGGAACAGCCACAGCGGTACGAGCGGGTGGTCCGCGGAGCGTTCCACCGCCAGGAACGTGACACCGAGCGCCACAGCGGCACACCCGGCGCCGATCACCCAGGGGTCCGCCCAGCCTCTGGGGGGCCCCTGGGTGAACACCATGACGGCCGCGGCGCAACCCAGGGTGGCCAGCAGGGCGCCGGAGATATCGAGTTTGAGCCGCTCGTGGCGGGTCTCCTCGAGCCGGGTGAGGGCGATCCAGATGATCAGCACACCGATTGGCAGATTGATCAGGAAGGCCAGCCGCCACGAGATGACCGTCAGCGCGCCACCTACCACCAGACCGAGCACCGAACCGAGGCCCTGCATGGCGGCCGACATCGCCATGGCCTGGTTTCGGGCGTGGCCGACGGCATAGGTGGTGGCGATCAGCGCCAGCCCGGTCGGGGCGGCAACGGCCGCACCGATGCCCTGGACCGCCCGGGCCGCGATCAGCAGCGACCCGTCGGTGGCCAGACCGCAGGCCATTGAGGCGATGGTGAAGACCCCGACCCCGGAGATGAACGCCCGTTTGTGGCCTATCGCATCGCCAACCCGCCCGCCGAGCAGGAGCAGGCCGCCGAACGTGAGCACGTAGGCGGTGATCACCCAGCTCTTGCCCGCATCCGACAGATCCAGGTCGGCCTGCATCCGGGGCAGGGCGACAATCACGATGGTGCCGTCCAGCGTCGCCATCAATTGCATACCGGTGATCGCGACGATCGCGATTCCCAACACGCTGGAAGCGAGCGGTTTGGCCGGCGGTTCGGGAACATTCACGCCGGCCATGGCTAGCTACCCTACCCAGCGTGAGGCGGTGCTCTGACGTCCGCAGTGGCCAAGAGTCCCCGTGCCCGAGAGTACGAGTGCCCAAGGCTCACGGTGGCAGGTGGTCCGCCTCAACAATCGCCGCAGTGCCGGCGGTTTTACATCTCCCCGGAATCGATCGCCTCTTTGACCTCCTGGGCGTGGGCGACCTGTTTCGCGGTATAGCCGATGAACAGTGCCACCGCCCCCACGATGACCGCCACGCCGGCCACCCAGAGCAAGCCGTAGGAGTAGCCCTGGTCCAGCGCATGCAACTGGTCCGGGTTCATCCGCTTCACCGGGCCGGTGGTACCGCCCAGGAAGAGGGTCCGCGAGGTGATGACGGCCTGGATGATGGCGAGCACCACCGGGCCGCCCAGGTTCTGCAGCATCAGGGCGATGGCCGATACCGGACCGATCTGGTCGAAGCCCACCCCGGCTATCGCCGACACGGTCAGCGGCACCACGATCATGCCGATACCGAACCCGCCCACAACGATGGGAATCACCAGATTCGGGAAGTAGGGGATCCCGGCGTCCAGTGTCGAGCCGTACAGCATCGCGCCCAGCACCAGTACACCGCCGGCGATCACCAGCAGACGGGGCGCGAAGTGGGACACCAGCTGCGAGGAGATCCCCAGGCCGATGCCCAGCGCGATCACGAACGGGATGAAGCCGATCCCGGCGCGTAATGCGCTGTAGCCGAGGATGTCCTGCACGTAGAGGCCGATGAGAACGGTCAGGGTGAACATCACCCCGCCCGCCAGGAAGATCGCGGCGAACGTAGCCAGCCGGTTGCGGTCCCGGAACAGGCTGAACGGCACGACCGGATTGACCGCGTTGCGCTCGACGGCGATGAACGCCAGAAACGCCAGTGCCGCTATCAGGCCCGCCGCGATGGTGGACGGTGACAGCCATCCGTTCTCCGGGGCCTGGGCGAAGCCGAACACCGCCGCGGTGCACGCCACCGTGGCCAGCAGCGCACCGGCCGCGTCGAGCTTGAGTCGCTCCCGGTGGGTCTCGCGCAGTGTGGTGTGCGCCAGGAAGATCACCAGCAGGCCGATCGGCACGTTGACCAGGAAGGCCAGCCGCCAGGACACCTCGGTCAGCGCGCCGCCCACGACGAGACCCATCACCGAACCGATGCCGGTCATGGCAGCGAACACCGCGGTCGCGGCGTTGCGGGCCGGCCCCTTGGCGAACGTGGTGGCGACCAGGGCCAGGCCGGTCGGCGAGGCGATCGCCGCACCGACGCCCTGTAACAGCCGCGCGAGCACGAGGGTGGCTTCGTCCCACGCGATTCCGCACAGCACGGAGGCGATGATGAATAGCGCAACACCGACGATGAAGGTCCGCTTACGGCCGATGGTGTCACCCAGTCGACCGCCGAGGAGCATCAAACCACCGAAGGTCAGCACATAGGCGGTGATCACCCAGCTGCGTCCCGCATCGGACAGTCCGAGTTCGTCCTGGATCCTGGGCAGCGCCACGATGGCCACCGTGCTGTCCATGGTGGCCAGCAGCTGCATACCGCCGATTGCGAAAATCGCGGCGAGGAAGCGTGGGGAGGGAAGCCAGGACGGGGGACCCGTCTTCTGCAGGGCCGCTGAGCCCTGGCGGGCCGGGACAAGCCCGGAGTCCGAGGCGTTCCGATAGCCGGCGCCGCGACCCACCGTTCTGAACGGGGTCGCGCGCTCAGCATCGTTGAGAGCCGTCATAGCGGGACACCCTACCCCAAAATTAAGAAGACTTTAAAGTCTCGATCGCGTCTCGAAGCCGGCCACCGGGCCGATGACGATGATCGCCGGCGGCCGAATTCCCTCCTCCCGGATACGTTTCGCCACGTCAGCGAGGGTGGCACGAAGAATCCGCTCGGCGGAGGTGGTGCCGTGCTGAACCACCAGCACTGGTGTTTGATGAGGTCGTCCGCCCTTGAGCAGCACCTCCGCGAACAATTCGATGCGCTCGACGGCCATCAGGAGAACGAGCGTGCCGGACAGCCGGGCCAGCGCCGGCCAGTCGACCAGGGACTCCGGGTCCTGGGGTGAAAGATGCCCGCTGACCACGGTGAATTCGTGGTTGACCGCCCGATGGGTGACGGGGACGCCCGCCAGCGCGGGTACCGCGATGGCACTGGTGACACCCGGGACGATTGTGACCGGGATCCCAGCATCGGTACAGGCGAGAACTTCCTCATACCCGCGTGCGAAAACGAAGGGATCCCCCCCTTTGAGGCGGACCACGAACTGACCGGATTTTGCCCGCTCGACGAGAACCGCGTTGATCGCCTCCTGGGCCATCGCCCGGCCGTAGGGGATCTTGGCCGCGTCGATGACCTCGACATGCGGCGGCAGCTCGGCCAGCAGCTCAGGCGGTGCCAGACGGTCGGCGACCACGACGTCGGCGTAAGCGAGCAGCCGACGGCCCCGCACGGTGATCAGTTCCGGGTCCCCGGGCCCGCCGCCGACCAGTGCCACCCCGCCGGGCACCACGTCCGATGCAGTGGTGGCCACGACGTCGGGGGCGATGCGGCCCTGCTGGAACGCCTCCCTGATCGCCGAGCGGACCGCGGCCGATCGCCGATGTTCTCCGCTGGCAAGCACGCCAACCAGGAGTCCTTCGTAGTCGAAGGATGCCGGGGTGACAGCAGTACCCTCCCGGCCGGCGTCGGCCCGGACACAGAAAATACGTCTGCGTTCGGCCTCTGCGACGATCGCGGCATTGGTTGACGGCTCGTCGGTCGCGGCAATCGCGTACCAGGCTCCCCGCAAATCACCGTCGCGGTAATCCCGCAGCTGCAGGGTGATACCCGGCTCCTGTTCACTGAGCGCCTCGACCGCCGGGGTGGCGGCGCGGGCGATCACGTGCACATCGGCGCCGTGGGCGATGAGCACCGGAACCCTGCGCTGGGCGACGGTCCCCCCGCCCACCACGACGACCTTCTTGCCGGCCAGTCGGAGGCCGACGAGATAGGCGTTCTCAGTCACCGGCCGAGCCTAAAGCGACGAGGCGCCGGATCGCGTGCGGGTGCGCGGCGGGATGGGTGTGCAGGTAACCCGCGTGCACACCGCCCCGCACGGCGCCGTCCCAAACGGGCTTTCCGGCGCCACCCGACAGCACCCAGGCATGCTGCTGCGCTGGCCCGAAATCGACTGTGGTGCGGTGGAATTCGTGGCCCACGACACGTTGCCCGGCGCTGAACAACGATGAGTCGACCGCGGCGACGCCGTCCCGGTAGCCCAGGGCGAGCCGCGCGGTGAAGCGGGCCGAGCCGGGGAGGACCCCGCACATCGGCGTCCCGTCCAGATCGTCCATCAGATAGGTCAGTCCGCCGCACTCGGCGTGCACCGGGGCCCATCGAGCCAATTCCCGGATCTCCTGGCGCAAGGTCACGTTGGCCGACAGTTCCGCGCTGTACTGCTCGGGGAATCCACCCGGGAGGACAAGTGCGGCGGTCCGCGCGGGGAGAGTGTCGGAGAGTGGATCGAAGGCCACCACCTCCGCTCCCGCGGCGCGGAGCACCTCGTCGTACTCGGGGTAGCCGAAGGTAAAGGCTGCTCCGGCGGCGACTGCCACCACCGGCCGACCGTCGACCGGATCCCCCACCGCCCGCCCGGGCGACCAGGCCGCACCGGTCACCGCCGATCGGGCCAGCGCCCGCACCGCGGGGATGTCGACGTTGCGGGCGATCAGGTCAGTCATCGCCGCCACCGCGGCGCACGCCTGATCACCGTGCTCGGTGGCGGTGACCAGCCCCAAGTGTCGCGACGGCACCGATAGTTCGTCGCGGCGCGGAACCGCACCGAGCACCGGCACCCCGACCGCCTCGCAGGCCTGCCGCAACACCTGTTCGTGCCGTGGCGAACCAACCCGGTTGAGGATGACCCCGCCGATCCGTACCCCCTGCTCGAAGGTGGCCAACCCGTGCAGCACGGCGGCAATGGTTTGGCTCTGTCCGCGGCCGTCGAGCACCAGCACCACCGGAGCCTGCAGCAGACGTGCGATCTGCGCGGTGGAACCGCGCGCCGGTACCGTGAAGCGCTCATCGATACGGCCGTCGAAGAGGCCCATCACCCCCTCGACCACCGCGATATCGGAATCACGCGCGCCGTGCCGGTACAGCGGTCCGATCAGGTCCTCACCGACCAGCACCGAGTCGAGGTTGCGGCCGGGCCGACCGGCCGCGAGGCCGTGGTAACCGGGGTCGATGAAGTCCGGCCCGACCTTGAAGGGGGCGACCCGGTGCCCGGCCCGGCTCAGCGCGCCGATCAGACCCGTGGCAATGGTGGTCTTTCCGCTACCAGAAGCGGCAGCGGCGATGATGACGCCGGGCGCCGCGTTCACCACTCGATACCGCGCTGGCCCTTGCGGCCGGCATCCATCGGGTGCTTGATTTTCGTCATCTCGGTGACCAGGTCGGCGGCATCCAGCAGCGCCTGCGGGGCGTCGCGCCCGGTGATGACCACATGCTGGCGGCCCGGCCGGGCAAGCAACACATCGACCACCTCCGGTACGGAGATCCACCCCCACTTCAGCGGGTAGGTGAACTCGTCGAGGAGATAAAAGTCGTGCCGCTCGTCACGCAGCCTGCGGGCGATTTCGGCCCACCCTTCGGCGGCGACACCGGCGTGGTCGGGACCATCCTCAACCGGCCGCGCGGGGCGCGACGAGTCAACCGGCCGCGCGGGGCGCGACCAGGACCAGCCGGCGCCCATTTTGTGCCACTCCACCGCCCCGCCGATCCCCTGCTCGGCGTGTAAACGACCCAACTGCGAGAACGCCGAATCCTCCCCCACCTTCCACTTGACACTCTTGACGAACTGGAACACCCCGATGTCCATCCCGGCGTTCCACGCCCGCAGGGCCATTCCGAAGGCTGCGGTGGACTTTCCCTTACCGGGACCGGTGTGCACCGCCAGAACCGCCGCCTTGCGGCGCATCCGGGTGGTCAGACCGTCGTCGGGGACTCTCGATGGTCGGCCCTGTGGCATCGCAGATCCCCTTCGGTGTTTTGCGGTCAGGCGGCCCGGCGTACGGCCTGAGCCAGCGAATCTGCGCGTAACTGCTCCAACCGCAGCACCGGCGCTCGCAAACGGGTGGCGAGCTCGACGGCCAACCCCAACCTGACGTAGGAGGTTTCACAGTCGACAACCACGGCTGCGGCACCTTCAGCCGACAGCCGTGCGGCGGCAATATGGCTACGCCGTAACGGATCCGGGCCGGCGGTGGCCCGGCCGTCGGTGAGCACGACTACCAGCGGACGCCGGGACCGGTCGCGGGCGCGTTCGCGCACCACGACGTCCCGGGCGGCCAGCAATCCCTCGGCCAGCGGTGTTGTGCCACCGGTATCGAGACCGGTGAGCCGACGGGCCGCGATATGCGCCGACGTCGTGGGTGGAAGCACCACCCCGGCCCCGGCCGCGCGGAAGGTGATGACTGCGACCTTGTCCCGGCGCTGATAGGCATCTCGCAGCAGCGATAACGCCGCACCGGTCACCGCCCTCATCCGGTCCCGCGCGGCCATAGATCCGGATGCGTCGACTACGAAGACCACCAGGTTGCCCTCCCGACCCACCCGCAGCGCGCGCCGGACATCCTCCGGCCCGGGCCGCAGCGGTCCGGGCCCGCGCCGGTCTCCCGCCGCCGCGAGCACCGTGGCGAAAAGATGGACGCCGTGGCCCTCATCGGGGGTGCGGCCCGCGCGCACCACAGCGCCGACAGAGGTGCGCGCCGGTGAGCGCCGCCCGGCAGCGCCGTCACCGAGACCGGGCACCGTCAGCGCCCGGGTCCGAAACGTCTGCGCGGGCGGTCCCGCCGGGCGGGTCGCCGAGCCCGTGTCGGACTTCCGATCGGCGGTGGTGCCTTCGTCAGCGGGTGCTTCGTGCGGGGCTTGCCCGCCGCCCGGCGGGTCGGGATCCTCATCGCGCCCCGCATGGTCGTCGGCGGGGGACGCGGCCGACCTGGACAGGGCCTCATCGAGTTGGGCCGGATCGATACCGGGGTCATCGAACGGATCACGACGCCGGCGGTGCGGCAGAGCAAGTTCGGCCGCCACCCGGATGTCCTCATCGGTCACGCTGGTCGCGCCGCGCCAAGCGGCGTGCGCCACAGCGGTGCGGGCCACCACCAGATCGGCGCGCATACCGTCGACATCGAAGGCTGCACAAACCGCAGCGATACGGTTCAGCTCACCATCGGCCAATGCCACCCCGCCCACCGCGGCACGGGCCGCGGCGATCCGCCGGGCCAGCTCGGTGTCCTGCCCGGAATGCCGGGCCCCGAAGCCGACCGGGTCGGCCTCGTAGGCGAGTCGCTGCCGAATGACTTCACTGCGGACCGCGACATCCCTCGATGCCGCCACATCGACGGCCAGGCCGAACCGATCGAGCAACTGGGGCCGCAATTCACCCTCTTCGGGGTTCATCGTGCCGATCAGCACGAAGCGCGACTCGTACGAGTGCGACACCCCGTCGCGTTCGACGTGCACCACCGCCATCGCGGCGGCGTCCAGCAGGATGTCGACCAGGTGGTCGGGCAGCAGGTTCACCTCATCGACATAGAGCACACCGCCGTTCGCTCGAGCGAGCAGCCCCGGCGAGAACACGTGCTCACCCTCGCGGAGCACCCTCTGCAGGTCCAGCGAGCCGATGACCCTGTCTTCGGTGGCACCGATAGGCAGTTCCACCAGCCGCGTCTGCGGATCGACCGCAGCCAGTACCGCCGCCAGCGCCCGCGCGGCGGTCGATTTCGCGGTGCCTTTCTCGCCACGGATGAGCACCCCGCCGATCTCCGGCCGTATCGAACACAGCACCAGCGCCAGCCGAAGCCGGTCGTGACCCACAATCGCGCTGAACGGGTAGGTCGGCGGGATCACCGGCCCGACCTCAGCATCGGGACATGAGCGATACCGTCCTCGCGGAACTCCTCGCCGTCGACGGCGAAACCGTGCCGGGCGTACATATCGGTCAGGTAGGTCTGGGCGCTGATCCGGCACGGATGCTCGCCGACCTCGGCCAACGCCGCCTGGATCAGCCGGGTGCTGTGACCGTGGCCGCGCTCGCTGGACTTGGTACAGACCCGGCCAATCCGAAACAACCTGCGGCCCTGCGGGTTCTCCTCGATCAGCCGCAGTGTCGAAATCACCTCGCCGCCACCATCGAGCCAGAAGTGCCTCACCTGTGGGCCCAGATCGTGGCCGTCAAGTTCGGGGTAGGGGCACGCCTGCTCGACCACGAACACCTCCACCCGCAGCTTCAGCAGCTCGTAGAGGGTGGCGGCGTCCAGATCCCGACCCGAGCAGCGGTGCAGCGGAGCCGTCACACCACTCCGGAACGACTGTCCAGGCCGAGAACCCGGGTGCCGTGGTCCCAGATCTCGGCGAACAGCCGCGGCTCATCCGACAGCTTGGACCCCAGCGAGGGCACCATCTCCTTGAGTTTGGGCTCCCAGCCCGGGTAACGGTCGTCGAAACAGCGCTGCATCACCTCCAGCATCGCCGGAACCGCCGTCGAAGCGCCCGGGGAGGCGCCGAGCAGGCCCGCGATCGAACCGTCCGCCGCCGCCAGAACGGTGGTGCCGAACTCCAGCACCCCCAGCTTCTTGGCGTCACGGCGGATGACTTGCACCCGCTGTCCGGCGATATCGAGTTCCCAGTCACCGGCCTGTGCTGTCGGCGCGAATTTTCGCAGCGTGTCGACACGGTCCGCGGGTGACTGCAGCAACTCCCCGATCAGGTATTTCAGCAGCGGCAGTTCGGTCAGTCCGACACCGATCATCGACGCGAGATTGTTCGGCTTGACCGATAGTGGGAGGTCGGTAAAACTTCCCGCCTTGAGGAACTTCGGCGACCATCCGGCGAACGGCCCGAACAGCAGCCAATCCTTACCGTTGATGACCCGGGTATCCAGGTGCGGCATGGACATCGGCGGGGCGCCCATGGGGGGCAGACCGTAAACCTTCGCATGGTGCGCCCCGGCCAGGTCCTGATTGTCGGTCCGCAGCCATTCACCGCTGACCGGGAAACCGCCGAAACCCTTGACTTCCTTGATGCCCGACTTCTGCAACAGCGGCAACGCGCCACCGCCGGCACCGATGAACACGAATTTGCTTTTCAGCTTCGACTTTTCGCCGGTGCGCCGATTGACGACCTTGACCGTCCAGGTGCCGTCGGACTCCTGGTTCAGATCCCGGACCTCGTGACCGAACATGGTGTCCATACCCTGCTCAACGCCGAAGGCGAGCAACTGGCGCGATAGCGACCCGAAGTCGACGTCGGTCCCGGCCTCGGTCCAGTTCAGACCCACCGGATCAGAGAAATCCCGACCGGCGGCCATCAGCGGCAGCCGCCGGGCGAATTCATCGTCATCGTCGATGAATTCCATGGACGCGAACAGCGGGTTGCGCACCAGGGTTTCGTAGCGGCGGCGGAGGTAGTCGACGTTCTCCGCGCCCTGCACGAAGCTGACGTGCGGGATGGGGTTGAGGAAGCTGCGAACGTCGCGCACGATGTCGTTCTCGTGGGCGTAAGCCCAGAACTGGCGGGTGACCTGAAATTGCTCGTTGACGTTGATGGCCTTGGCAATGTCGATGGTGCCGTCGGGATTCTGCGGTGTGTAGTTCAACTCGCACAGTGCGGAGTGGCCGGTGCCGGCGTTGTTCCACGGGTCGCTGCTCTCCGCGGCGGCGGCGTCGAGGCGTTCCACCAGCGCGATCGACCAATCCGGCTCGACCAGACGTAGCAGCGCACCCAGCGTCGCGCTCATGATTCCCGCGCCAACCAGTACGACGTCGGTCTGCTCCGGAACAGTGTTGTCAGACACCGGTGTTGTCCTTCCTCGGTCCGCCCGGCGTGGCGCCGGTCGCGGGGGTACCGCCAGATTATCCCGGCCGCCGGACCCACGGCCGCGGTGTCGCCGGTCTCTCACCGTAACCCGGCGTGGTTAAGGTTGGGCCGTGGCGGCCGAACAGACCACCGGGTGGACCGACTGGTCCGACGATGTGTTGGCCGGCTATCAGCAGAGCAGCTGCCGGATGGGCGCCGACCCGGACGGCGAGGGCGAGCTGTTCACCACCCTGATCCGGCGAGCCGATACCGGGCCGTCAGCGCGAACGGTGCTGGCCGTACACGGTTTCACCGACTACTTCTTCCACACCGAACTGGCGGACTATTTCGCTACCCGCGGCCACCGCCTCTACGGTCTGGATCTGCACAAGTGCGGCCGGTCTTGGCGGGATGGGCAGACACCGCACTTCACCACCGATCTTTCGCGCTACGACCGTGAACTGGACGGCGCGCTGCGGATCATCGGGGCCGAGAATCCGGGCAGCCGCACGCTGGTCTACGGCCACTCGACGGGCGGTCTGGTGGTCTCGCTCTGGCTGGACCGGATGCGCCGCCGTGACCGGACCGCCCCGATCGGACTGAGCGGTCTGGTGCTCAACAGCCCGTTCCTCGACGTGAACGGACCGCCGATTCTGCGCACCCGGGCCACCTCGACGGCCATCGGGGCGGCATCGAAAATGCTTCCCACCCGGGTGGTGCGTGCCGCCGGTAACGGCGGCTACGGCCTGACACTGCACCGGGACTATCACGGGGAGTTCGACTACAACCTGAAGTGGAAACCACTGGGGGGATTCCCGGTGACGGCGGGCTGGATTCACGCCATCCGGCGCGGTCAGGCCCGGTTACACCGCGGCCTGGACGTCGGCGTCCCCAACCTCATCCTGCGCTCGGACCACAGTGTCTCCGAGACCGCGAGCACCGAGCTGATGCAACGCGGCGACGCCGTACTCGACGTGAGCCATATCGCCCGTTGGGCCGGCTGCATCGGGAACCGGCAGCAGATCGTGCCGGTGACCGATGCCAAACACGATGTCTTCCTGTCCCTGCCGGGTCCGCGCGCGATTGCCTACCGGGAGTTGGGTAGCTGGTTGGATAACGTCGACTGACATTCCGCCGCGGCCGTACAGTTAAGCCTTCCTCGTCCCCCCCACCGCAGGAGCGCGTATGAAACGCACGATCGCGGCCGCGTTCGGCGCGGCTGCCGTCTCCACCCTCGTCGGCTGCGGAGCCGAAACATCGGCAGCGGTACCCACCGGCGCAGACCTGAAGGGCACGTGGAATCAGGCGGGGGCGGGATATGAGAACGGCCAGCCGGTCAGATGGGACAACCAGACTGTCGTGATCGACGAGGCCGACGGTCAGGGCTTTGCCGGTTACAAGGAATACACCCGCGCCGGCGAGCAACCGCAGAAAGAGAGCGTCAACGGGGTGATCGGTCCCGCCGGCGAGATCCTGATCGTCGATGAGGACGGCCATTTCACCGGGCGACTCGTCGATGGCACGCTGCGGGGCCAGTACGCAGAGGTCGGTGACGACGCGACCGCCATCAACCTGGAATTGACTCGCCAGTAGCCGCCGTCGCGTCAAGCGCGTTCGAACGCACCACAGCGGGTCGCAGAGGGCGAACGGATCCTGTCGTCGCCCGGCAGCCGGGGACGCAGTTCCTATACCGGGGTCACATAGGCCGAACTTATCCCGCCGTCTACCAGGAAGGTGGACGCTGTGATGAATGACGCGTCGTCACTGGCCAGGAAGGCCACCGCGGCGGCGACTTCGTCGGCTTCGGCGAAGCGGCCCAACGGGATATGCACCAGCCGCCGGGCCGCCCGCTCGGGATCTTTGGCGAAAAGCTCCTGCAGCAGGGGGGTATTCACCGGACCCGGGCACAAGGCGTTGACCCGGATACCCTGGCGGGCGAACTGCACCCCGAGTTCCCGCGACATGGCCAGCACCCCGCCTTTGGACGCGGTGTAGGAGATCTGGGAGGTTGCCGAACCCATCACCGCGACGAACGAGGCGGTGTTGATGATCGATCCCCTCCTGGCCGGCACCATATGCCGCAGCGCCGCCCGGCAGCACAGGTACACACTCTTGAGGTTGACATCCTGTACCCGCTGCCAGGCCGGAAGCCCGGTGTTCTCGATCAGATCGTCCTCGGGCGGCGAGATGCCGGCATTGTTGAACGCGATATCCACCGATCCGAAAGTGTCGGCGGCGGTGTCGAACAATGTGTCGACGGCCGCCTCGTCGGCCACATCGACCGCGACGAAACTGCCGTCGAGTTCCTCGGCGACCCGCGCCCCGGTCGCCGGGTCGATATCACCGATGACGATGGTCGCCCCTTCGGCGCGCATTCTGCGGGCAGCCGCCAGACCGATGCCACTCGCGGCACCGGTGATCACGGCCACCCGGCCGGCCAGACGTTGGGTGAGGTCGACGGTCATGGTAAATCTCCGATCGCGATGAAGACGTTCTTGGTCTCGGTGAAGTGCTCAGGGGCCTCCGACCCCAGTTCCCGACCCAGACCGGACTTCTTGAACCCGCCGAAGGGAGTGGTGTACCGGACCGAGGAGTGTGAGTTCACGCTGAGGTTCCCGGCCTCGACCGCACGTGAGACCCGCAATGCCCGGGACAGGCTGTCAGTCCAGATCGAGCCCGACAGCCCGTAGTCGGTGGCATTGGCCAGTGCCACCGCATCCGCTTCATCCTCGAAGGGCAGGACAGCCACCACGGGCCCGAAGATCTCCTCGGTCGCGGTACGGTCGGTGCGGGTCGGAGTGATCACCGTCGGCGGGAACCAGTGCCCCGGCCCGACGGGGGCAGAACCCCGGAAAGCCACCGGTGCGTCATCAGGGACATAGGCGGACACCGACTCCCAGTGCGGGCGCGATACCAACGGTCCCATCTCGGTGTCTCGGCTGGCCGGATCGCCCACGATCACACCCTTGACCGCGGGCTCGAGCAGCTCCATGAACCTATCGAAGACATTGCGCTGCACGAGGATCCGGCTACGTGCGCAGCAATCCTGCCCGGCGTTGTCGAACACCCCGGCGGGGGCGGTTGCCGCGGCCAGTTCCAGATCGCAGTCGTCGAAGATGATGTTGGCGCTCTTACCGCCCAGTTCCAGCGTCACGCGCTTGACCTGCGCGGCCGCGGTGGCCATGACCTTCGTCCCGACCGCGGTCGATCCGGTGAAGACGATCTTGCGCACATGCGGGTGGGAGACGAACCGCTCCCCCACCACACTGCCCCTGCCCGGCAATACCTGGAGCAGGTCCGGCGGCAGCCCGGACTCGACCGCGAGCTGTCCGAGTCGGATGGTGGTCAACGGCGTCCACTCCGCCGGTTTCACCAGCACCGCATTACCCGCGGCCAATGCCGGGGCGAACCCCCAGGCCGCGATCGGCATCGGGAAGTTCCACGGGGTGATGACACCGATCACGCCGATCGGCTCGTGGAATGTCACATCGAGGCCACCGGCGACCGGAATCTGTTTCCCGGAAAGCCTTTCCGGCGCGGCCGCGTAGAACTGCAAGACATCACGGACGTGACCGGCCTCCCACTCGGCCGCGGAAATGGGGTGACCGGCGTTGGCCACCTCCAGGGCCGCGAGTTCCGCGACATGCGCGTCGACGGTGTTCGCGAAATCCCGTAGCGCGGCGGCGCGTTCGGCCGGCGGCCTGGCCGCCCAGTGCTTCTGGGCGACCACGGCTCGGGCCACGGCGTCATCGACCGCCGCGATATCGAGAAGTTCGACGGTGCCCAGAACCTGTTCGGTCGCCGGGTTGATCAATTCGACGGTGTTCACCTCACCCCTCCTACCGTGTAGTTCCGCGCAGCCTCCACCAGCCCGTCGAACAGACGTAGATCGGCGAGGGTCTCCTCGGGATGCCACTGCACGCCGATGACGAAATCCGCCCCCGGCATCTCGACCGCCTCGATCACACCGCCGCTGAGGGCACTCACCACCAGCCCGTCGGCCAACCGGTCGATAGCCTGATGGTGATAGCACTGGACCTCGAGACCGGATCCCACCAGACCGGCCAACCTGCTGCCGGCGGAGATGACCACTGTCGAGGTGGCGAACACCGCGTCCCCGGGTCGGTGGCCGCCCTCGCCACCCGGTCCGTCCAGTCCGCCGATATCGGGCAGATGCTGGTGCAACGTCCCGCCGAGTGCGACGTTGATCACCTGGGCGCCCCGGCAGATACCAAGGACCGGCATGTGGCGGTCCAGCGCCTCGGCAAGAAGTGCAAACTCCCACGCGTCGCGGTCGCGGGCGGGTTGGTCGGTGGCCGGGTGGTGCCGGTGTCCGTAAGCCGCCGGATCGATATCGGCACCGCCGGTGATGACCAGTCCGTCGACACCGTCGAGCACCCGGGCGGCGGTCCCGGCATCGACGGGCTGGGGTGGCAGCAAACCGGCGATACCGCCGGCCATGGTGATTCCGTCGAGGTATGCAGCAGGAAGGAAACTGGCATGCACATCCCACACCCCGCTTCGGGCCCGCTGGCGATACGTCGTCAGTCCCAGCATCGGGCGACGGGTGGGATCAGAAGCGTTCAAAACCGCGAACTTTCTCCCAGTCGGTTACCGCAGCGTTGAATGCCGCGACTTCCACCCGGGCATTGTTCAGGTAGTGTTCGACCACCTCATCACCGAACGCCGCGCGGGCCACCGTGGAGTGTTCGAACGCCTCCGCAGCCTCCGCCAGCGTCGTGGGCAGGCGTTCGGCATCGCTGATGTAGGCGTTGCCGAGAAAAGGCTCGGGAAGCTGCAAATCATTGTCGATACCGTGCAGCCCGCCGGCGACCAGAGCGGCTACCGCCAGGTACTGATTGACATCACCGCCGGGTACACGGCACTCTATTCGAAGGGAATTTCCCTGTCCCACAACACGTAATGCGCATGTCCGGTTATCCAAACCCCAGGCGATCGCAGTTGGCGCGAAGCTTCCCTCGGCGAATCGCTTGTAGGAGTTGATATTCGGCGCGTAGCACAACGATAATTCGCGCAGCGTACTCAACTGACCGGCAAGGAAGCTGCGACATAACGCCGACATACCGCGTGGCTCAACGTCGTCGGCGAATACCGGCGTCCCGTCCGTCCCTCTCAACGAGATATGAATGTGGCAGCTGTTGCCCTCCCGCTCATCGAATTTCGCCATGAACGTCAGGCTCCTGCCCTGCTGATCGGCGATCTCCTTGGCGCCGTTCTTGTAGATGGTGTGATTGTCGCAAGTGACCAGCGCATCGGCGTAGCGGAACGCGATCTCCTGCTGGCCGGGGTTGCACTCCCCCTTGACCCCCTCGCAGTACATACCCGCCCCGTCCATCCCGAGTCGGATGGCGCGCAGCAGCGGCTCCATCCTCGTCGAGGCGTGAATCGCGTAGTCGACGTTGTAATCGCTGGCTTTGGCCAGATTTCGGTACCCGGAGGCCCATGCGGCCCGGAAGTCGTCGTCGAACACCATGAACTCCAACTCGGTGCCGACGAACGCGACGAGGCCCCGCTGGGCCAGACGGTCCAACTGGGCGCGCAGGATGCCGCGGGGGGCGGCCGGCACCGGGTCACCGTCATGCCAATGCAGATCGGCCATCACCTGCGCGGTACCGGGCAGCCAGGGGATCACCCGAAGCGTCGCCAGATCCGGGCGCATCACCATATCGCCGTAACCCGACTCCCAGCTCGACATGGTGTAGCCGGCCACGGTGTTCATGTCGACATCGACGGCGAGCAGGTAGTTGCAGCACTCCGCGCCGTGCTTGGCGACCTCCTCGACGAAGAGCCGGGCGGCCACTCGTTTTCCGGTAAGACGGCCCTGCATGTCTGCAAAACCGACGATTACCGTGTCGATCTCCCGGGCGGTCACCAGCCGTTCCAGCTCGGTAAGCCCGAGCATGCCCGACCGCCCCCCCTGGCTCATCGGCTGGCTCATCGGACCCTCTCCCTCAGCATGTGACGACACCCGTCGCCCGATGCTCACCGCAGCTTGTCCTGCCCAAGCCGGGACAACCGCCGACCGGAATCCTATTCTGCCGTCAACGCGTCGCCGAGATCAGCTCGGCGCACGGAGCCGGAATCACCGGAATAAGGAGCCATCAGCGTGGCCGAGGGACAGATGAAAGCCGCCGGAGCCACCTACCGGCGAGCCGGTCAGGAGTACTTCGAGAAACGCACGTTGCTACGGACCGCCGGTTTCTGGGGGCTCTGGGGTATCGGTATGGCGGCAGTGATCTCAGGAGACTTCTCCGGCTGGAATTTCGGCATCGGCGAAGGCGGCTGGGGAGGTCTGGGGCTGGCCGCACTTGTCATCATCGTCATGTACGTCGGGATGCTGCTGTCGATCGGCGAGATGTCGGCGGCCATGCCGCACACCGGCGGCGCCTACTCGTTCGCACGGGCCGCAATGGGGCCCTGGGGTGGTTTCATCACCGGCTTCGCCGAAACAATCGAATACGTCTTCACCGCCGCGGTGGTGGTGTACTTCTCGGCAAGTTATGCCGACGCGGTCACCAGCGACCTGTTCAACCTGTCACTGCCGGCCTGGCTGTGGTGGATCATTCTCTACTCGGCGTTTGTGGCACTGAACTCCTGGGGCGCGCAGGCCTCGTTCCGTTTTGCCCTGCTGGTCGCGGTGGTTTCCATCGGCATTCTGATCCTCTTCGCCGCGCTGGCGATCGCCAAGGGTGCGGTCGATACCGGCCGGTTGCTGGATATCGCACCCGACCCGGATGCCGCGGGCTCCAGTTGGTTCCTGCCGTTCGGAATCGTGGGAGTGCTCTACGCGCTGCCGTTCGCCATGTGGTTCTTCCTCGGGATCGAGGAACTGCCGCTGGCCGCAGAGGAGGCTCACAACCCGAGCCGGGACATCCCCAAGGCCGGGATCTGGGGTCTGATTTCGTTGATCGGCTGCGCGGCGCTGGTGTACTTCCTCAATCCTGCGGTCACCGGTTCGGCAGCCCTGGGAAGTTCCGACGAACCACTGCTCGACGGGTTCCGCGCATTCCTACCAGCCGGCTGGGCGGCGATCCTCTCGGCGTTTGCGCTGATCGGCCTGCTGGCCAGCCTGCAGGGAATCATGTACGCCTATGGGCGAAACCTCTACTCATTGAGCCGGGCCGGCTATTACCCGAAAGTTCTCTCGCTGACCGGACGGCGCCGGACGCCCTTCATCGCGTTGTTCGCCGGAGCGGCGATCGGGTTCATCGCCCTGCTGATCGTCAGTGTCAATGAGGGCGCCGGCGACGTGGTGCTCAACATCGCGGTGTGGGGTGCGGTCCTGGCCTACATGCTGCAAATGGTTTCCTTCGTGCTTTTGCGCCGGAAATTCCCCCGCGCCCGCAGACCCTGGGTGAGCCCGGCCGGTAACTGGGGAGCGATCATGGCCTTCGTCATCGCCGCGGTGACATTCCTCGCGGTACTGATCAACCCCGCCTACCGGCCGGCCATCATCACCATCGCACTGCTCTACCTGATCGGGCTGCTGGTGTTCGGCCTCTACGGCCGTCACCGACTGGTGCTCTCGCCGGAGGAGGAGTACGCGGTGACCGGAGGTCTGCGCGGCTATGACCCGGCTTCGGAGGGGCTCGGCGGCACCATCGAAGACGAAATCCTCAAGGGCCACACCGATTAAAAGGCCGTCACCAGGTGCTGGTGCGCAGCACGATCTCAGCAGCGAGTTGGGCGGTGGCCATGACCGCGTTGCTCCGGGCGGCGAAATCCACCACTCGGTAATCACTGTGGACGAACCGTTGGCTGATCCTGGCGACTTTCCGGGCCGAGGGACTGGTGGTCAGCGCGGTGGTATCGACCTCCACCGGTGGGCAGTCCCGATCGCGAACCACCCCGAGCGCATCGGGACTGCCGGGGTGGCCGCGGTCGATGACGACCAGGCCCGTGAAGCGATCCGGCCGGGTGGCCGCCAACTCCCACGCCAGCTCCGCCCCGAATCGGTCGCCGACGACGATCGACCAGGGCACGTCGAGGGCTTCCAGCACCGCGACGACCGCTTTGGGGTGCAGCCGGGGATCGGCTCCGATGACCACAGTGCGCAATACGGCCGTGTGCAGGCGCTCGCAAAGGTTGTCGTAGGCGGCGATCGGATTCTGGGCCGCACCCAATACGACGACATAGGGGCCCCGGCCGGGCCCGGTTACCCTCACCCGCACTGGGAAACCGTCGGCAGTCATCAACGACTCGGGCATCCGCACACGTTACTGTGCGGTTGTGTGGGCCAAGCGGGTTTCCGGCGGCACTCTCAGGCATCGCTCAGGAAGCGCGCAGCTTCACCACCTGAGCATTGAACACTTCCAGAAATGTTTGCGGCAGCGCCGCTTTGGCCTCGACCCTCGGATTCTTGACCGGAAACGCCAGTCCGAAAACGGCCCGCCGGCCGACGTTCTGGAAGGCCATGTAGACACTACTCGGCGCATCGCCGAGTTCCATGGTCTGCTGGTATGCAAGCGCCTCGCGTTCCAGCCCCGACAGTTCGGTGGTCCTGATCGGAACACCCTCGGATGCAGGGTCGAAGAACGCCTCGAAACTGGCGCAACGTTCGGCTGCCGCCGCCAGTGCAGCCATATCCAGGTTCCACGACAGCAGGGTCATCGCGATGCGCGCGCCGTCATAGGTCGCCGCGTACTTCGCTGCACTCCCTGGCCCCCGTTCAGCGGATTGTTTGATCACATTGGTCAGCGCGTCGGAACATCCTGGCGGGCGCGACAGCATGGCACCCGGTCCGCCGGCACCGTCGGGCCGACCGGGTTGCTCGACGATGCGGTCGTACTGAACCCCGGAGGGGAAGTCCGACTCGGTCAACAACGCTCGATCGAGAACCGCTCCCGGCCAGGTCGCGGTACCCACCACCGTCTCGGCGCAACCGGCCACCAGCATGACCGTCGAAGCCAGCCCGGCCGCCAGCATCGCATGACCTCTCATCCCGATCAGGGTAAGCCACCGACTGTGCTGACGACCGTCGGCACGTTCCGTGGTGGCCCATCAAGCAGGGCCAGCACGGCCTCGAGGTCCAGATGCGCCGCCAACAGGTCGGCGATTCGATCAAGTTGGGCATCGCGGCACGCCTGAACGTTAATGCCGGGCGCGACCCGGAACCCATGCCTCCCGGCCGTCCGGGCGGCGGCGGCGAGCCAGTCCCGCCGGAAGCGGTCGTTGTCCAGCAGCCCGTGCCAGTGCGTACCGAAGACCGCCCCGCGGCGGTAGCCCTGCGCCGACCCGTTCACCGCGAACCAGTCTTCCGCTGCGGACCGGGTGACCTGCCCGTGGTGGATCTCGTAACCGCGCAGTGGTTCATCCCAGCCGCGCAGCGTCTTGGTGGCGCTGAAACCGATGTCCATGTCGAGAAGGCCCAAGCCGGTCACGGCCCCGCGCCGGCTCTCCACTGTGTCGTCGATATGACGGCAGAGCATCTGCAGGCCACCGCAGATACCGAGCACGACTCCACCGCGACCAGCGTGGGCAGCGATCGCCTCGGCCAGTCCGCGCTCCCGCAGCCACTGCAAATCGGCCACGGTGGCCTTGGTTCCCGGGATGACGACGATATCGGCGTCGACCAGGTTCGCCGAGTCGGTCACCCAGCGCACCCGAACCCCGGGTTCACAGGCCAGCGCCTCAACATCGGTGGAATTGGAGATCCGCGGCAGCCGCACCGCCGCCACCTGCAGGTGTTGCGTGCCGACAGGCGGGCGGAGCCGGCCAACCGTTGCGCTGGCCAGCACCGAAACCGAGTCCTCGGCATCCAGCCACAAATCCTCGCTGTACGGCAGCACCCCGTATGTCGGCCGCCCGGTCAGCGCGGTCAATTGGTCAAGCCCCGGCGCCAGTAATGCCGGGTCGCCACGGAACTTGTTCACGATGAATCCGGCGACCAGTGCCTGATCCCGCGGGCCCAGCACCGCGACGGTGCCGAACAGGTGTGCCAGCACCCCCCCGCGGTCGATATCGCCAACCACCACGACGGGCAGGTTCGCTGCCCGGGCCAATCCCATATTGGCCAAATCCGTTGCGCGCAGATTGATCTCGGCAGGCGATCCGGCGCCCTCACAGAGCACGACGTCGAATTCGGCCCGCAGCGCAGCGAGATCCTCGGCGATTACTCCCGCCAATCGATCGCGGTGCGCCATGTAATCGGCGGCGGCGACATTACCCACCGGGCGACCCCGGACCACAAGCTGTGACGTCCGATCACTGCCCGGTTTGAGCAAGACCGGATTGAATCGCACGCTGGGCGCCAGACCGGCGGCCCGGGCCTGCATCGCCTGCGCTCGGCCGATCTCCCCGCCGTCGACCGTGACCACGGAGTTATTGCTCATATTCTGAGCCTTGAACGGCGCAACCCGAATCCCCCGGCGCGCCAGCAGCCGACACAACCCGGCGACCACAATGGACTTCCCGGCGTCCGAGGTGGTGCCGGCCACCAACAGGGCGCCGCTCATATTCCTCCGGCGAGCAGACACAAACTCGCGTGATCCAGCCCGGATTTATGCGAGTTTGTGTCTGCTCGCGGGGTCAGGATCACGGTGGGGTCAGGATCACGGCAGGGTCAGGATCTCGGCGCCGTCCTCGGTCACCACGATGGTGTGCTCGAACTGGGCGGTCCATCTGCCGTCCCGGGTCGCCACTGTCCACCCGTCGTCCCAGATCTCGTAATCCAGCGTGCCGAGGTTGATCATCGGTTCGATGGTGAAGGTCATGTCCGGTTCCAGCACGGTATCCACATCCGGCTTGTCGTAGTGCAGCACCACCAGACCGTTGTGGAAAGTCGTTCCGATCCCGTGGCCGGTGAAGTCCCGAACGACGGTGTAGCCGAAACGGTTTGCGTAGGACTCGATCACCCTGCCCACCACCGACAATGCCCTGCCGGGTTTGACCGCTTTGATGGCGCGCATGGTGGCCTCTTCGGTGCGCTCGACGAGCAGCCGGTGCTCCTCACTGACGGCTCCGGCCAGGAAGGTCGCGTTGGTGTCACCGTGCACACCGTGGATATAGGCGGTGACATCGATGTTGACGATGTCACCATCAGCGACCACGGTCGAGTCGGGGATGCCGTGGCAGATGATCTCATTCAGCGAAGTGCAACAGGACTTGGGGAAACCCCGATAGCCCAGGGTGGAGGGGTAGGCACCGTGGTCGATCATGTACGCGTGGGCGATCCGGTCCAGCTCGTCGGTGGTCACGCCGGGTCGGACGGCGGCACCGGCCTCGGCCAGCGCGCCGGCTGCGATGCGACCGGCGATGCGCATCTTCTCGATGATCTCCGGGGTCTGCACCCACGGCTCGCCGCCCTCCGCGGCGGTGGCCCGGCCGACGTACTCCGGCCGCTCGATGGACCTGGGGACCGGCAGGGTCGGCGAGACCGTTCCTGAGCGGAGCGCGCTGCGCACTGGGATATCTCCTATTGGCTCATTGGTTAATCACGGCTTGGTCAACCACGGCGCCGAAGCGGCCGCTTCGGCCCACGAATGTTCACCGAACCCATCACTACCCGGCCGGTGAGCACGACATGCGGCCGGCCCTCCGGCGGTGGCGCCTTGCGCCGGTCGCGCGCACTGCCGCCGTAGACGATGACATCGTCGATGGATGCGCTCGCCCCGTCCGGCAAACGAATGTTGAGCGATCCGCGGACCATGTCGAGTTCGATCACCACCACCGGTCCGGCGAACCGGGCATGGGTGAGGTCGAGGTTTACCGAACCCACCCGCCGAACCAGCGCCAGCCGGGTCGGCACCGTCCACTCGCCGCGCCGCCGCAACGATCCGAGCCAGCCCCGGAGTTCGAGCCGGTCGGTCGCGGAGGAGGCGATCGCACCGGGGCCTGGCAGGTCTTCGACCAGGGCTTCCAGATCGGCTGGCCTTCGAGCCGCCGACACATGCACCGAGCGCTCCTCGAACTCGTCGATGTCGATCAGGCCCAGGGCCACGGCGTTATGCAATCTCCGCAGCGTTCCGCTGCGGTCGGCATCGGAAACCCGCATCGCGGGGGTGGCCTCGAACCGCTGCTCAATCTCAGTCATGACCTCACCAATTTACCTGCGCCCCGGCCCCGGTGTCCCCCGCCGGTATCTCCGACTGGATTAGGCTCCGGAACATGCCCGATCGCCCGAGATTGCCCGCCCTCCCGAGACGCTCTGTTCTGATCGGGACCGCACTGGTGCCGATCACCGCCCCGCTCACCGGCTGCGGCGGGACCGATGAAGCTCCGGTATCCGCACCGCCGACGCCCGGGCAGGCCCTGACCGCTGCCGCAGACGTTCCGGTGGGCGAGGCCGTGATCGTCGACGGCACCCTGATAACCCAGCCCAGCCCCGGGGTGTACCGGGGATTCGCTGCACGCTGCACCCACGCCGGATGTGCGCTCGCGCTGAAGAACGGCGGTATTGAATGCCCCTGTCACGGAAGTCGATTCGAGCTTGACGGGGCTGTCGAGCGTGGCCCGGCGACCGAACCGCTGGTTGCCCGGCCGGTGTCGGTCAGGGACGGCGAGATCCTGGCCGGCTGAAATCCGTCAGGCCAGGAATGCCGGCGGCAGTTCCTGCAACATGCTGCGCACCATCCGCACCGCGTAGCTGGAGCTGCCGCCACCGACGATCAGAGCGGCAAAGGCCAGATCGCCGCGATAACCGGTGAACCAGGCGTGTGAACCGCCCTGGAACTCCGCCTCCCCGGTCTTTCCGCGTACATCGCCGAACCCGTCTATCTCCCTGGCGGTTCCGTTGGTCACCACCAGGCGCATCATCGAACGCAGCCCATCGAGGATCGCCGGGTCGGCCGGCGGATGGTCGCCGGTCTCGACAGTCCGGCTTCCGGCGATCAGATGCGGCACCGGGGTCCGGCCGGCCGCCACAGTCGCAGCGGTCAGCGCCATGCCGAACGGGGTGACCAGAACCTTGCCCTGGCCGAAGCCGTCTTCGGTACGTTCGGCGAGGTCCACCGTCGGGGGAACCGTGCCGGTCACAGTGGTCAGGCCCTCGATGACGTAGTCCGCCCCGATTCCGTACTGCGAGGCCGCCACGGTCAACGCTGTCGGCGGCATCCGGCTGGCGAGTTCGGCGAAGGTGGTGTTGCAGGAGTTGGCGAAGGCCTTGGCCATCGGCACGACCCCGAGGTCGAACCGGTTGTAATTCGGGATCACCCGATCCCCGATCTCCATTTCGCCGGGGCAGGCCAGCAGCGTGTTGGGGGTGGCCATATCGCGCCCCATCGCGGCGCCGGCGGTCACGATCTTGAACGTCGACCCCGGCGGGTACAGGCCGGTGGTCGCCGCCGGACCATCGGCATCTGCGGCACCGTTCTGGGCCACCGCCAGAATCTCACCGGTCGACGGTTTGATCACCACCAACATGGCCTTGCGCCACTGACTGTCCACGGCGTGCTGGGCCGCGTTCTGCACCAGCCGGTCGAGCGTGAGCGAAACCGACGGGGCCGGCGTGGGCGGGACCTCGGCCAGAACCTCAACATCAGCACTGTTCTGGTTGACGCTCACCACCCGCCAGCCGGCCTCGCCGTCCAGTTGATCGAGGACGGCCTTTTTGACCTCGCTGACTATTGCGGGCGCAAACGTATCGTCGGTGGCCAGCATTTCGGCCTGTGGTGTCACCACTACCCCGGGTAACGACTCCAGGGCCTCGACGACTTTGTCGTGATCGGCGGACCGCAGCGTAATGAGATGCAGCGGACCGTTGGCCGCACTGGACTGCTCGGCCAGTCGCTGCGGTCTCAGGGTGTCGTCGAACTGCCGTAACACATCGGCCACCACCCGCGCGCTCGACATCAGGTGGGCACCGGCCCGGGCGGCGTCGAGTTGGTAGCGATAAAGCTTGCCCGGGACGAGGACCTCCGTTCCACCCAGCTCGTTGACCGAGGCCCGCCGTGGCGGATCGGCACGCAGTTCGACCGTCTGGTTATCACCGAGTTTGGGATGTAGCGCACTCGAACTCCAGCGGACCTGCCAGCGACCTTCGTTGCGGACCATGTTGAGAACACCGTCGTAGGTCCACGTGCGATCCTTGGGCAGCTCCCAGGTGAACCGGTAGTTCACGCTGCCGGTGTCCTCGGTGTAGCGCGACCCGAGAATCTGCGCGTCGAGATGGGTCGCCTGCAGCCCCGACCATGCCTCGTTGAGGGCTGCGTGGGCTTCGGTCGGCCGATCACTGAGTTGGGCAGCCGCGCCGGTGTCACCGCGGCCCAGGCCGGCGAAGAACTCGGCGGCGGCCGGCCCGGGGCCGTCCGGCCGGGGCGTACAGGCTGATACCGCCGCCACCACGGACCCGGCGGCCAGAATCAGACCTGTGACTTTTGTTGCCAATGAGGTGGAAGTTGCCATTGATACGAATGTTATGAGGTTGTCACCGCATTGCCGGTGAGGCGCACCGGCACGATTCGGCGGACGCCGGAACGCCGGAGACCCGAGACCGGGCGGCGATGCGGGGCGGACGAGATGGTGGGGCGATCAGTCCAGCAGAACGGTGGCGAAAGTGCCGACTTCGCGGAAACCCGCCCGGGCATAGGCGGACCGCGCGATCGTGTTGTAGCTGTTGACGTAGAGGCTGGCGGTCCGCCCGCCCAGGACGACCGCCTCCGCCACCGCAGCGGTACCCGCCGTGCCGAGTCCTCGGCCCCGCCACTCCGGGTGAACCCAGACACCCTGAATCTGGGCAACCGCCGGGGACTGCGAGCCGATTTCGGCCTTGAACACCACCCGGCCCTGCTCGAACCGGGCGAACGCCCGACCGGCCGCGATCAGATTGGCCACCCGACGGCGATACCCGCGCCCGCCGTCACCGGCCCGGGGATCGACACCGACTTCCCCGATGAACATGTCGACCGCGGCGACGAGGTAGGCGTCCAGTTCGTCCACCCGAACCCGACGTACACCCGGGTCGGATGCCGACCGCGGCCGCGACTGCAACGCCATCAGCGGCTGCCGGTCCCGGACGTCGCGCGCCGGACCCCAACCCTGCTGAAGCCGGTCCCACATCGGCAACACCAGATCTGCCGGGCCGACCAGCGACGAACATCGTCGCGCGGAGCTCAGCGCCAGGTCGGCGAAAGCTCTCAGGTCGTCGGGTCCCCCGCGAAGCGGAATCAAATTCGCCCCCGAGTAGCAGAGTGAATCCTCCAGGGGCCGCCGAGTCCACAGCTCGCCACCGATGGCCGCGGGGTCTGCACCGTTGTCGGCGACCCGGGCGGCGACCATACAACCGGCCACCGGATCGTCGGCGAGCACCTCGGCGACCGCGGCAGCGTCTCGGACCACCGAGACCCGCCGACCGTCAACCGGCCGGAACAGTGACGGTGCCGACATGGGCGTTCCTTCTTCGGATCCGGCCCCGAACCGGGTGATGATCCGCCGGGGTGGTGTCCTAGCTTACGGTCACCACCGGCGAACCGCCCGCACCCTCGGCCGAGTCGGCTTGCGGTCCGCCCATTTCCTCGGCCAGCCGCAGCGCCTCTTCGATCAGGGTCTCGACGATCTTGGCCTCGGGCACGGTCTTGATCACCTCGCCCTTGACGAAAATCTGACCCTTGCCGTTACCCGACGCCACCCCCAGGTCGGCTTCACGGGCCTCACCGGGACCGTTGACCACACAACCCATGACCGCGACCCGCAGCGGCACGTCGAGACCCTCCAGACCAGCGGTGACCTCGTTGGCCAGGGTGTAGACGTCAACCTGCGCGCGTCCACACGATGGACAGGAGACGATTTCCAGGGTGCGCGGGCGGAGATTGAGCGACTCCAGAATCTGGTTGCCGACTTTGACCTCCTCGACCGGCGGTGCCGACAGCGATACCCGGATGGTGTCGCCGATACCGCGGGAGAGCAGCGCACCGAAGGCGACGGCGGACTTGATCGTGCCCTGAAACGCCGGCCCGGCCTCGGTCACCCCGAGGTGCAGCGGATAGTCACATTGCTCGGCGAGCAGCTGGTAGGCAGCCACCATCACCACCGGATCGTTGTGTTTGACGCTGATCTTGATATTGCCGAAGCCGTGCTCCTCGAACAGCGATGCCTCCCACAACGCCGACTCGACAAGTGCCTCCGGGGTGGCCTTGCCGTACTTCTCCATCATCCGCTTGTCCAGCGAGCCCGCATTGACACCGATTCGTATCGGAATATCGGCCGCGGCGGCGGCTTTGGCCACCTCAGCGACCCGACCGTCGAACTCCTTGATATTGCCGGGATTGACCCTGACCGCCGCGCAGCCCGCGTCGATCGCGGCAAAAATGTACTTGGGCTGAAAGTGGATATCGGCGATCACCGGGATTTGACTCTTGCGGGCAATCTCGGCGAGCGCGTCGGCGTCCTCCTGACGGGGGCACGCGACCCGCACGATATCGCAGCCGGAGGCGGTCAGCTCGGCGATCTGCTGGAGCGTGGAGTTCACATCATGGGTCTTGGTGGTGCACATGGACTGAACCGAGATCGGATAGTCGCTGCCCACGCCGACATTGCGGACCATCAGCTGACGGGTCTTTCGCCGCGGTGCCAGTGTTGGCGCCGGGGCGGCCGGCATTCCGAGGCCGATGGTGGGGCCTGTTGCGGCGATGGACATGAGTATCTCCTACTGGAACAACCTGATCGGATTAACCAGGTCGGCGGTCACGGTCAGGGCCATGTACCCGACCACCACGATGAGAACCACGTAGGTGGGGGCGAGCAGCTTGTTGTAGTCCACGGGTGCCGCCGGCATCATTCCGCGAAGCGAGCGGAACATGTTGCGGAGTTTCTCGTATATCGCCACCGTGATGTGACCGCCGTCAAACGGAAGCAGCGGAACCAGGTTGATGGCACCGAGCACGAAGTTCAGTTGCGCCAGGAAGAACCAGAACGCGACCCACAGACCATGGTCGACGGTATCGCCGCCGATGATGCTGGCGCCGACGACGCTGATCGGAGTCTCCGGATCGCGTTCGTCGCCGCCGATGGCGCTGACCAGAGCGCCGACCTTCGTCGGAATCTTTGCCAGGGACTTGCCGAGCTCCACGGCCAGGTCCCCGGTGAACGCGAAGGTGCCCGGTACCGCCGACAGCACGTTGTAGTGCGTCGGACCGAACTGTGCCGCGGTGATACCGATCGCACCGACGTCGGAGGGCCCGCTGGCCTCGCCACCGTCGGCGGGCGCCACCCAGCGGGTGGTGGTGGTGACGTCGATGACGGTATCGACAGTCGCCGTGCGGCCGTCCTGGGTGCGCTCCACGACGAATGGGGTGGGCCCTGACGATTTCTGGACGGCGCCGACCAGCTGCTCGAAGGTGTTCACCTTGGTGGCGCCCACCTGGACCACCACGTCCCCGGGCTGCAGACCGGCTCGGGCCGCCGGTCCGGAGCCGGTACACGTGCCGAGCTCACCCTTGCTGACCTCGGGCTTGACACATGTGGTTTCACCCACGATCGCGGTGGTCGGCGGATGCAGGTTCGGCAGGCCCCACATGACGGCGATACCGTAGATCAGCACGAGACCGATGATGAAGTTCATGGCCGGTCCGGCGAACAGCACCGCGACCCGTTTCCAGGTCTTCTGCCGGTACATCGCGAGGGGCTCGTCCTCGGGCCGCATCTGATCGGCCGGCGTCATACCGGCGATATCGCAGAACCCGCCCAGGGGGATCGCTTTGAGTCCGTATTCGGTGCTGCCGAGCTTGTTCGGCCGCACCGTCGACCACAGCGTCGGGCCGAAGCCGACGAAGTAGCGGCGCACCTTCATCCCGGTCGCGCGGGCAACCCACATGTGGCCACATTCGTGCAGCGCCACCGAGAGCAGAATGGCGAGCGCGAACAACACAATGCCCAGCGCAAACATCATGATTCGACCGTCATCGCTGTGTCGTGACCTCCTGTGCCGCACCGTCGACGATGCGGCGCGCGCGTTGACGGGCCCACCGTTGGGCTTCGAATATGTCCTCCACGGTAGCCGGTTCAGCGGCCCACTGGTCTGCGGCATGCAGCACGTCAGCGATTGTCCTGACAATCGTCGGGAACCGGATACGCCCGTTCAGAAAAGCACCGGCGGCTTCTTCATTGGCGGCGTTGTAGATCGCGGGCAGGCACCCCCCGCCCTCCCCGGCCGCCCTGGCCAGACCCACAGCGGGAAACACCTCGTCATCCAGCGGCTCGAACTCCCAGCTCGACGCGGTGCTGAAATCGCATGCCGACGCCGAGCCGGCGATCCGGTGCGGCCAGCCCAGTGCCAGCGCGATCGGCAGCCGCATATCCGGCGGGCTGGCCTGGGCGATAGTCGATCCGTCGACGAAGGTGGCCATGGAGTGCACGATCGACTGCGGGTGCACCACAACATCGATCCGCTCGTAGGGAATACCGAACAGCAGATGCGTCTCGATGAGCTCCAGACCCTTGTTCACCAGTGACGCCGAATTCAGCGTGTTCATCGGGCCCATGCTCCAGGTCGGATGGGCACCGGCCTGCTCGGGCGTGACCGATTCCAGTTCTGCCGCCGACCAACCACGGAAAGGACCGCCCGAGGCCGTGAGCACCAACCTGGACACCTCATCGGGACCTCCGGCCCGCAGACACTGGGCCAGCGCGGAATGCTCGGAGTCCACCGGAACAATTTGACCCGGCCGGGCCGCCTTGAGCACCAGCGGACCCCCGGCCACCAGGGATTCCTTGTTGGCAAGGGCCAACCGGGCGCCGCTGTCCAGGGCCGCCAGCGTGGGCTCCAGCCCCAGGGCACCGACCAGTGCGTTGAGCACTACATCTGCCTCGGTGTCCCGAACAAGCCTGGTCGCCGCGTCGGGACCGACAAAGGGAACGTCACCGATCAGATCGGCGGCGGCCTGATCGGCGACGGCGATATTGGTGATCCCGGTCACGGCGCGCTGCCGCGCCAATCGGTCGGGGTCAGCACCCCCGGCGGCCAGTCCCACCACCTCGAAGCGGTCCGGGTTGTCGGCGATGACCTCCAGCGCCTGGGTGCCGATAGACCCGGTGCTGCCCAGGATGAGCACTCGCAGACGGCCGGCCGGATTCACCCGATCATTGTGCCAGCGCGCGCACCCGACCCCCGCCATCCGGCCCCCCGGTGCGGCCCAGTTCTGTGATCGTCATCACATTTACCTACCCATGGCACCCCGTGCGCCGAATGCTGGGTGTGGCGGCCGACTATGCTGGCTGTCTTGTGTTGGGAAAAAAAGGAGAATGTATGACTGTCCACCGTTCGGTTGTCACCGCTGCCGGGATGGCCGCGGTCGCGGCCCTGGCACTCTCGGGATGTTCGTCGTCCACCAAAGAGGACACGGCGAGCACCGCCACCGAGACCACGACCTCCGCGATGACGACCACCTCGGCGATGGCCGCCCCGGCTGCCGGCGAACTCGTGGGAGCCGGTTGCGCCGCCTACGCGGAGGCCAACCCCACCGGTCCGGGATCAGTCGAGGGCCTCGCCATGGACCCCGTTGCCACCGCGGCATCGAACAGCCCGGTGCTGACCACGCTCTCCGGTGCGCTGTCGGGCCAGCTGAACCCCGACGTGAACCTGGTGGAGACCCTGAACAACGGTGAGTACACCGTGTTCGCGCCCACCGATGATGCGTTCGCCAAGCTCGATACGGCCACCATCGACTCACTGAAGACCGACTCTGATCTGCTGACGTCGATCCTGACCTACCACGTGGTCTCGGGTCAGGCCGATCCCGTCGCGGTGGTTGGGGAGCACAACACCGTTCAGGGAGCTCCGCTCACCGTCACCGGCGCTGGCGATGACCTGAAGGTCAACGATGCCGGCGTCGTCTGCGGTGGTATTAAGACGGCCAACGCCACGCTGTACCTCATCGACACCGTGCTGATGCCGCCTGCGACCCCGGCTGAGCCGACCGCGATGGAGACAACGGAAACCCCGACGCCCTGATCCAAGAGCGTCTGAAAGGACGCGGAATCGTCGCTGCCGCAAGGCAGGTCGGCGGTTCCGCGTCCTTTTTGTTTCGCCTGTGTTTCGCCTTGTGTTTCATCTTTGCTTCGCCGCGTTTCCACCGCCGCCCGCCGCTGACCAGTGACGAACGACACCAATCCAACCCACCCCTCGCGCCGAATCATCTGTGACGCCGCGGTACACCGCGGCCCACGACGAAGGGATGACCATGAAACGCCAAGCGACACCGCAGGGGACGCCCCCGACGAAATCCATCAGGGCGACGAAATCCATCAGCGCACTGTCGGCCGCCACAGTCGCCGCCGCCACCGGCCTCGCGTTGATCGCATCGCCGGCGGCGGCGGCCGACACCCAGCTCGTGGGCCCGGGATGCGCCGCCTACGCCGAGCAGGTTCCCGACGGACCGGGATCTGTCGCCGGTATGGCCGCCTCCCCGCTGACCGTGGCAGCTTCCAACAGCCCGGTCCTGACCACGCTTGCGTCAGCGGTGTCGGGCGGGCTCAACCCGGCGGTCAATCTCGTCGAGACGCTCGACGGCGGACAGTTCACCGTGTTCGCTCCGACCAATGACGCATTCGCCAAGATCGACGCCGCGACCCTCGACAAGCTCAAAACCGATTCGGAACTACTGACCTCGATCCTGACGTACCACGTAGTTCCAGGACAGGCAGGCCCCGATCAGGTGGTAGGCACCCACAAAACCGTCGAAGGGGCCGACCTCACGGTCAGTGGTGGCGGGGATCACCTGATGGTCAACGCGGCCAACGTGGTCTGCGGCGGTGTGACGACCACCAACGCGACCGTCTACCTCATCGACTCCGTGCTGCTGCCTCCCGCCCCCTGATCGGGAATGCCGCGTCCGCCCGACGCGGCGCAGCAGCTTCATCGCCGGCCGCGGTGGCGTGCCTCTCCTTCACGCCACCGCGGCCGGCCTCTGCGGCCCCGGTGTATTATTAGGCAATCCTCACCTAATCGCCGATGAATGGATGCTGCCCCATGCGCGTTCGCCGCCTGCGTCATGCACTGGCCGCACTGACCGTCGTCACGGCCGTCGCCGGAGCCGTCTCCTGCTCAGCGGAACCCGACGAGCTGCTGATCTACAACGCTCAGCACGAATCACTGACCAAGGAGTGGATCGCCGCGTTCACCCGGGAGACCGGGATCAAAGTCCGCTACCGCCAGGGGGGCGATACCGAACTGGGCAACCAGATCATCGCCGAGGGCGCGAACTCCCCGGCGGATGTGTTCCTGACCGAGAACTCCCCCGCGATGGCGGCGGTGGAACGCGCCGGCTTACTCGCCGAGGTTGATCCGACGACCGTCGCCCAGGTCCCCGCTCAATACCGACCGGCGAACAACACCTGGGTGGGGGTGGCCGCCCGCAGCACCGTCTTCGTCTACAACCCCGATCAGCTGGGCTCCGGTCAGCTGCCGAAATCGATGCTTGATCTACAGAATCCGGAGTGGCGCGACCGCTGGGGCGCACCACCGGCCAAAGCTGATTTCCAGGCGATCGTGGCGGCCCTGCTTGAGCTGCGCGGGAAACCGGCGACCGAGCAGTGGCTGGCGGCGATGAAGTCCGATGCCCTGCTCTATACCGACAACATCGCTACATTGCGCGCGGTGAACAGCGGTGAGATCGCCGGCGGAATCATTTACCACTATTACTGGTACCGCGATCAAGCCAAGACCCGGGAGCTGAGCGGCAACACGAAACTGCATTACTTCAAGAACGAGGATCCCGGTGCGTTCGTCAGCGTGTCCGGTGGCGGCGTGCTCGCATCCAGCGGTAAGCCCGACCGTGCGCAGCAGTTCATCCGGTTCGTCACCGGCGTGCAGGGTCAGGAGATCATCAGTGCCGGAAACTCATTCGAGTACCCGGTCGGCAGCGGCGTTCCGGCCAACCCCGCCCTGGTGCCCCTGGATGAACTCCAGGCACCCGCGGTCAACCCCTCCGACCTCGACGCCGCCGCGGTGACCGACCTGATGACGCAGGCGGGTCTGCTGTAGTTGACCGACACATCCCTGACGTCACCATCGACGGCCGCAACCGGCCGGCCGGTCGGCTCGGTGACGCTGGGCGCCGCGGCATTGCTGGTCGGAGTCTCGCTCATCCCCCTCGGATATGTGGCGTGGTCGTTCCTCACTACCGGTCCGGCCCGAGCCGCCGCCCTGCTGGTGCGTCCCCGGGTGGCCGAACTGCTCCTCAACACGGTGGGTCTGGTGCTGGTGACCGTGCCGGCCTGCGTGCTGATCGGGGTGGGGGCAGCCTGGGTCGTCGAACGCACCGATGTGCCGGGACGAGCGTTGTGGCGGCCACTGCTGGTCGCCCCGCTGGCCGTGCCCGCTTTCGTCAACTCCTATGCCTGGGTCTCGGCGATTCCGTCGCTACACGGTTTCGGTGCGGCCGTCCTGGTGACGACGCTGTCCTACTTTCCGTTCGTCTACCTGCCCGCGGCGGCGGCGCTGCGACGTCTCGATCCGGCCCTGGAGGAGACAGCGCGCAGCCTGGGCTCCGGCCCGGCAGCGGTTTTCATCCGGGTGGTGCTGCCGCAGCTGAGACTGGCGGTGCTGGGCGGTGCGCTGCTGATAGGCGTCCACCTGCTGGCCGAGTACGGCGCCTTCGCCATGCTCCGATTCCATACCTTCACCACCGCCATCGTCGAACAGTTCCAAGCGACCTTCGACGGTGCGGCCGGCTCGATGCTGGCCGGTGTGCTGGTCACGCTCTGCCTGCTGATGCTGCTGGCGGAGGTGGCGGCACGCGGTGGGGGCCGGTTCGCCCGAGTCGGATCCGGCACTCCGCGGCCGGTGGCGCCGGTGCGACTTGGACGGACCCGCACACCGGCTCTGCTCTCGCTGGCCGCTCTCGCCGCGCTCGCCCTCGGTGTCCCGTCGATCACGCTCTCCCGCTGGCTGTGGATCGGCGGGGCCGAGGTCTGGGCCCTCGCCGAGGCGGGCACCGCCCTGGTCCAGACCGCCGCACTCGCCGCCGCCGGCGCGCTGGCCGCCACCGCTCTGGCCTATCCGGTGGCCTGGGTGACGGTGCGTCACCACGGTGTCGCCGGCCGGGTGATCGAGGGTGCCAGCTTCGTGACGAGTTCGCTGCCCGGCATCGTCACCGCATTGGCGCTGATCACCGTGGCCATCCGGTTGGCCCCCCCGCTCTACCAGACCATCGCACTGCTGATGTGTGCCTACGTGCTGATGTTCATCCCCCGGGCCATGGTCAGCGTCCGCACCGGACTGGCCCAGGTGCCGACCGGGTTGGAGGATGCGTCACAGTCACTCGGGACCGGCCGGCCGGCGACCTTCGCCCGGGTGACCCTGCGACTGACCGCGCCTGCCGCGGCCGCCGGCGCAGCGCTGGTGTTCGTGGGAGTGGCCACCGAACTCACCGCCACCCTCCTGCTCGCGCCGACCGGCACCCGGACCCTGTCCATGCGGTTCTGGGCACTGGCCAGCGAACTGGACTACGCAGCAGCCGCCCCCTATGCCGCGATCATGGTCGTCCTGACCCTGCCGGTTACCATGCTGCTCTTCACCCAGTCGATCAGAGCGGCTACCGCGTCATGACCCGGTCCATGCTCCACATCCGTTCACTGTCAAAGTCATTCGACGACGCGGCGGTTATCTCCGGGCTCGATCTCGACGTCGCCGACGGCTCCACGACCGCGGTGGTCGGCCCGTCAGGTTGCGGTAAGACAACTCTGTTGCGGATCATCGCCGGATTCGAACGGCCGGACCACGGCACAGTGGCGATCGCGGGAACGACTGTGGCCGGACCCGAGTGCGAGGTGGCGCCCCACCGGCGCGGGGTCGGATATGTCACCCAGGACGGCGCCCTGTTCCCGCACCTGACGGTGGGCGGAAACATCGCCTATGGTCTCGGCAGCCTGCGGAACGCGGCGGTGCGGGAAAGGGTCGACCGGCTGCTGCGGACGGTCTCTCTCGACACCGCGCTGGCCGAACGTCGGCCCGACGAGCTGTCCGGCGGACAGCAGCAGCGGGTGGCACTGGCCCGGGCGCTGGCCTGCAAACCCACGCTGATGCTGTTGGATGAGCCGTTCAGCTCGCTGGACGCACGGCTGCGCGTCGCGACCCGCAACTCGGTGGCCGAGGTCCTCGTGGAGGCGGCGGTCAGCACCCTGCTTGTCACCCACGACCAGCAGGAGGCCCTGTCGATCGCCGATCGGGTCGCCGTCATGCTCGGCGGTCGGTTCACCCAGGTCGGAACTCCCCAGGAGGTTTACCGCCTACCGGCCGACCGGCCGACCGCGGAGTTCCTCGGCGACTGCGTTTTCATCCCCTGCACGGTGACCGGCGGCACCGCCCAGTGTGCGCTGGGCCGGATTCCGGTGCACTCCACCGGAGACGGCCCCGGGACGCTGATGTTGCGGCCCGAACAGCTACGTGCCTCCGCGGTACGTGACCGCGACCAGACCAGCGCCACCGGCATCGTCACCGCTATGGAATTCCTCGGCGGTGAGGTCGTTCTCACCGTCGACGTCGGTGCCGGTGAGAACCCGCTGGCGGCCCGGCAGAGCAGCTTCGACAGCCCTACCGTGCATGCCAAGGTCCGGATCGACGTCATCGGACACGGAGTGGTTTTCCGGAGCGACCGTGGCTGATCTTCTCGACAGGCTCGCCGGGTTCTCCGATCGCCCGGCGGTGATCACCGAAACCGGGACCGTCACCTACGGCGCCCTGGCAGACCGCGCCTCCGCCGTCACCGCGGCCCTGGGCCGCGGCCGCAAACTGGTGCTGATCGAGACCAGGAACACCCTGGAGATCCTGCAGGCCTATCTCGGCGTCCTGGCCGGGGGCCACGTCGTTCTGCCGGTGCCGGCCGGCCGCGACCACGACAGTGTGTTGTCGACCTACCGACCCGACGTGGTCATCGACCCTCGCGGTGACATCGACCACCGCAGCAGGGCGCCGTCACACCACCTGCACCCCGATCTGGCCCTGCTGGCAAGCACCTCGGGAAGCACCGGTTCGCCCAAGACGGTCCGGCTCTCCGCCGGGAATCTGCGCTCTAATGCCGCTTCCATCGCCGAGTATCTCGCGATCGCCGGAACCGACCGCGCCGTGACCACACTGCCGTTGTCGTACTGCTACGGAGCATCGGTGATCCACAGCCACCTGCTGGTGGGGGCGGCACTCATCCTTACCGACCGGTCGGTGATCGATGACCGGTTCTGGGACCTGGCTCGCGGCCACGGTGCGACGAGTTTCGCGGGTGTCCCCTACACCTTCGAGCTTCTTGAGCGAGTCGGCTTCGCCGATATGGACCTGCCCGACCTGCGCTGTGTGACCCAGGCGGGCGGCCGCCTCGAACCGCACCTGGTTCGCCGCTACGCCAGCCTGGGAAAGCGGCGCGGGTTCGACTTCGTCGTGATGTACGGGGCCACCGAGGCCACCGCCCGGATGGCCTACCTCCCGCCGGAAATGGCCTTGACCCGGCCGGAGGCGATCGGCCGGGCGATACCCGGCGGCACGTTGGAACTGGCGCCCCTGGACGGCTGGGACGAGCCCGAGACCGGCGAACTGGTCTACCGCGGACCCAATGTGATGATGGGCTACGCCGAATCTGCGGCCGACCTCGCCGGCGCCGGCGGTATCGAAGCGCTGCACACCGGCGATATCGCTCGCCACCTCGGCGACGGGATCTACCAGGTGGTCGGACGGTTGAGCCGGTTCGCCAAACTGTACGGCCTCAGAGTCGACCTTCAGCGAGTCGAGTCGGCGGTCGCAGCCCCGGGAGTCTCGGTCATGTGCACACAGTCCGATAACCGGTTGGTGGTCGCCGCTGCCGGCCCGACGGACCCGGCCGACCTGCGTCGCCGCACCGCCCTGGCCACCGGACTGCCGGCCGACGGGGTACACGCGGTGCACCTTCCCGAACTCCCCGTGCTGCCGTCGGGGAAACCCGACTACCAGCGTTTGCGCCTGCTCGCCGGCACCCCCGATGACAACCGGGGGCACGGTGTGCGGGAGTTGTTCGCCGATGTGTTGCACCTCGCTCCGTCAGCGGTCACCGCGGACCGGAGCTTCGTCGACCTGGGCGGTACCTCACTGTCCTATGTGACCACCGCGGTGCGACTGGAGCGCATCCTGGGTTCCCTTCCCCCGCAGTGGACCTCGCGGACTGTCGCCGAGCTGGAGGCCGCCGGGCGCGCTGACACCCGGCGCCGCAGACCCGTCATCGACACCGGTGTGGCGTTGCGCGCGATCGCGATTCTGCTGGTCGTCGGGTCTCACGCCGGCCTGTTCGAACTCTGGGGCGGGGCCCACATTCTGCTGGCTATCGCCGGATTCAATTTCGCCCGGTTCGGTTTGGGCCGGATACCCCGGCGGGATCGCCTCGGCCGGACCCTCGGGACCGCCGCCTGGATCGCCATCCCGTCGATCATCTGGATTGCCGTGGTGATGATCTTCACCGATGACTACGGACCGACCAATCTCGTTCTCCTGCAGAAGGTCCTGGGTCCCTCGGACAGTATGACCGCCGGACGGATGTGGTTCATCGAGGCGTTGGTCTGGATGCTGGTGGCCGTGGCGGCGGCCTGTTTCATACCGGCCGTGGACCGTCTGGAGCGACACTGGCCGTTTGCCTTCGCGATGGGTTTCCTATTTCTCGGCCTGGTCCTGCGCTACGACATCGCCGGGCTGGAGATGGGCCGCGAGGCATGGTTCGGACTGCTGGCGTTCTGGTTCTTCGCCGTCGGCTGGGCGGCGGCCAAAGCCGATACGGTCTGGCAGCGAGCCGTGGTCTCGGTGGTGGCGCTGCTGGCGCTGTACGGCTACTTCGGCAGCGGTCAGCGCGAGGCCCTTGTCGGTGCCGGGCTGATGCTGCTGATCTGGCTGCCCGCACTGCGTTGCCCCACCCCGTTGGCTGTGACGGCCGGTGTGATCGCTGAGGCGTCGCTGTACACCTATCTCACCCACTTTCAGATCTACCCGGTATTCGACGCTCCGCTGGCGGGGGTGATCGCCTCGCTGCTTGTCGGCGTCGTCCTGACCTGGCTGGTGACCACGCTGCGACGGCGCATCGGCACCCAGGGAGCGCCGCCGCGCCACGGGACTGCGACCCCGCGACAGCGGGAATCCAGCCGCCCGGCACCATAGGGATATGCCCGCTGCTGCGCACACCACGGCGCCGACCTCGGTGCTGTGGTTTCGTCGCGACCTCCGTCTGCGTGACCTGCCGCCACTGCTGGAAGCCGCCGACGCCGGATCTGATGTGCTGGCCTGCTTCGTCTTGGACCCGCGACTGGAGGCCAGCGCAGGCCCCCGCCGACTGCAGTTTCTCGGTGACTCACTCCGGGAGGTCGCCGACGCGCTCGACGGCCGGTTGCTGATCACTCGCGGGCGGCCCGAGGAGCGCATCCCGCAGGTCTGCGCGGCGGTGGACGCGGCGACGGTGCACATCTCCGCGGACTTCAGCCCGTTCGGGGTTCGTCGCGACGCCGCCGTCGGGGCGGCCCTGCGCCCAAGTGGGGTTGACCTGGTCGCGACCGGGTCGCCCTACCTGATCTCCCCCGGCCGAGTCACCAAGGACGACGGCACCCCGTACAAGGTGTTCACCCCGTTTTTTCGGCGCTGGCGCGAGATCGGCCGGCGCGCACCCGCGCAGTCCGGGGCCGCCTCGACCAACTGGGTCGACCCCACCGACGTCACCGGGTTGCCCGCGGCGATCGATGCCCCGGATCCCGGGGTGCGTCTGGCGGCACCGGCCGGCGAAGCGGCCGCACGGCATCGCTGGTCGGAGTTCCTCGCAGCGGGGATAGCCGACTATGCCACCGACCGGGACCGACCGGACCGGCGCGGTACCAGCCGGATGTCCGCCCACCTGAAGTTCGGCACCATCCACCCGCGGACCATGGTCGCGGAGCTGGGACTGCCCGCCTCAGGACCCGATGCCTATCTGCGGGAACTGGCCTTCCGGGACTTCTATGCCGCGGTGCTGCACCAATGGCCGGCCAGCGCCTGGCGGAACTGGAACACCTCCTTCGACGCCATCGAGGTCGACACCGGGCCGCGGGCGAAGGCGGCCTTCGAGACCTGGAAGCAGGGCCGGACCGGGTATCCGATCGTCGATGCCGGTATGCGGCAACTGGCCGAGACCGGCTTCATGCACAACCGGGTGCGGATGATCGTGGCCTCGTTCCTGGTGAAAGATCTGCACCTACCGTGGCAGTGGGGAGCGCGCTGGTTCCTGGAACAGCTGGTCGATGCCGACATCGCCAGTAATCAGCACGGCTGGCAGTGGTGCGCGGGAACCGGGACCGACGCGGCACCGTACTTCCGGGTTTTCAACCCGACCGCACAGGGCGAGAAGTTCGACCCGACCGGCGACTATGTGCGCCGTTGGGTACCCGAACTCGCCGGCACCGCCGATGTGCACCACCTCAAGGCTGGACGCCCGGTCGGCTACCCCGAACCGATGGTGGATCACGGTGCCGAACGCGCCGAGGCGCTGCGGAGGTACGGGCTGATCCGCTGAGCCGGGGATACCCACCAACAGAGGTGACCGTGTGCCAGAATATCGGCAGTCGAACGACAGGAGCCGTCATGGTCAACACCGAGGTGGAGCGTTACTCGGACGTCGATCCGACCCAGGTGCCCTCGGCCGCTTGGGGCTGGAGCAAGATCACCTACCGCACCTGGTACGGGCTGGGGATTTTCATCATCGTCTTCCTGCTGGGCATGCTCCACGGCAACCACGTCGGTCACGTCGAGGACTGGTTCCTGATCGGCTTTGCCGTGATCGTCGCGGCCGTGATGGTGCGCGATATCATCATGCGCCGCCGCGGCATGCTGCGCTGACCCCACCGGACGTCCGGTCGGGTCCTACTCCGCGGTAGCGGCCAATTGGCCGCAGGCGGCCGCGATATCCCGGCCTCGGGTGTCCCGGACCGTGCACGACACCCCCCGCGACCGGACTCGGCGCACGAACTCCCGTTCGGCCGCTTTCGGGCTGGCGTCCCATTGGCTGCCCGGTGTGGGGTTGAGCGGTATGAGGTTCACATGCCCCAGCGGACCCAGCACCCGGTGCAGTTTGGCGCCGAGCAGGTCGGCCCGCCAGGGTTGGTCGTTGACATCGCGGATCAACGCGTACTCGATCGATACCCGTCGGCCCGTCGCATCGGCGTAGTAGCGGGCGGCGGCGAGGGCTTCGTCCACCGGCCAGCGGTTGTTCACCGGCACCAGGGTGTCACGCAACTCGTCGTCGGGCGTGTGCAGGGATAACGCGAGGGTGACTCCGAGGTGTTCATCGGCAAGCCGCCGGATGGCCGGGGCCAGGCCGACGGTGGATACCGTGACCGCGCGGGCCGAGATCCCGAAACCATCCGGGGCCGGCGCGGTGATACGCCGGACGGCGGCCAGCACACGCGAGTAGTTGGCCAGCGGCTCCCCCATACCCATGAACACGACATTCGACAGCCGTTCGCCGCCCGGGCCTGTTGCAGGCAGGTCGCGCAGCGTGACCGCTGCAGCGCGTACCTGCTCGAGGATTTCTGCGGCACTGAGGTTGCGGGTCAGCCCACCCTGGCCGGTAGCACAGAACGGGCACGCCATCCCGCAGCCCGCCTGGGAGGAGATGCAGACCGTATTGCGGTTGGGATACCGCATCAGCACCGATTCGAACGTGGTGCCATCGTGGCCGCGCCATAGCGTCTTGCGGGTGTCGCCGCGATCGCACTCGATCTCACGGACCACTGTGAGCAGCGAGGGGAACAGGGCGCCGGCCACCGCATCACGGACCGCGGCCGGCAGGTCGGTCATCTCCCGCGGGTCGGCGACCAACCGCCCGTAGTACTGGGTGGCGAGCTGTTTGGCCCGGAACGCGGGCAGGCCCAGATCGGCGACGGCCACGGCACGTCCGTCGGCATCGAGGTCGGCGAAGTGCGGTGGCGGCAAACCGCGACGGGGCGCATCGAAGACCAGGTCCTGCTTCACGGGTCCAGTATCCCGGTAACCACCGTGTCCGGGCACCTGACGGTCATGCGAGCAGGCTGAGAACGATCCAGGTGGCGACGGCTGAGGGCAGCGCGCCGTCGATTCGGTCCATCAGCCCGCCATGCCCAGGCAGCAACGTGCCCATATCCTTAATGCCCAGTTCCCGCTTGACCTGTGACTCCACCAAATCACCGAGGGTTGCGGTAATGACCAGCATCACTCCCAGCGGCACCCCGACCCACCAGGGCCTGTCCATCAGGAAGACCACCGCGAGCACGGCGGCGGTGGTGCCGCAAACCAGCGATCCGGCCAAACCCTCCCATGACTTCTTCGGGCTGATGGCCGGCACCATCCGGTGCTTGCCGAACAGCACCCCGGCGGTGTACCCGCCGATATCGGAGAACACCACGGCCAGCATGAAGGCGAACACCCGGGCCCAGCCGTCCTCCGGGTAGACCAGCAGCGCGCCGAAGGCGGCGAACAGCGGGATCCAGGTGGCCAGGAAAACGGTGACGGCGACATCGCGAAGATAGTTCACCGGCTGACTCTTCAGGCCCTGACTCAGCAGCCGCCAGATCAGGCAGACCAGCACTGTTCCGCCATATCCGCCCAACGCACCCGCGGCGCCGAACGGCCAGGTCAGCCAGATCATCGCCTGACCGCCGAGCAACAACGGGATCAGCGGGATCGAGTACCCGGCCTCGCGCAGCCGCTTGACCACCTCGTGGGTGGCGATCGCCATCGCCACCGACAGCACGCCGACCCAGAGCCGCGGCACCAGGATCAGGATGGCTATCAGGCCGCCCCCCAGTGCGACACCCACCCCGATCGCGGCGGGCAGGTCGCGCCCGGCGCGCGAGACTCCAGCCGATTTGGTCGACTCGGTGTCCGCCACGGTGTGTCTCTGCCCGGAGGTCCTCAGACCTCGAGCAGCTCGCCCTCTTTGTGCTTGACGAGTTCATCGATCTGATGAACGTACTGGGCGGTGGACTTGTCGAGGTCCTTCTCGGCTCGGCCCACCTCGTCCTCCCCGGCCTCACCGTCCTTTTTGATGCGGTGCAGTTCTTCCATGGCGCGCCGACGGATATTGCGCACCGACACCTTGGCATCCTCACCTTTGGACTTGGCCTGCTTGACCAGATCGCGGCGGCGCTCCTCGGTCAGCTGCGGGATGGAGACGCGGATGATCGTGCCGTCATTGGTCGGGTTCACGCCGAGATCAGAGTTGCGGATGGCCTCCTCGACAGGACGCAGCTGCGAAGCCTCGTAGGGCTTGATCACCACCATCCGGGCCTCAGGCACGTTAATGCTCGACAACTGCGTGATGGGCGTGGGTGTGCCGTAGTAGTCGATGACGATCCGGGAGAACATACCGGGGTTCGCACGACCCGTCCGGACCGAGGACAGGTCATCGCGTGCGACGGCGACGGCCTTCTCCATCTTTTCCTCGGCATCGAAGAGTGCCTCATCGATCACGCGCCGCTCCTCCCTTGGTGACCAGCGTTCCGATCTTCTCACCGGCAACCGCTCGAGCGATATTCCCATTTGTCAGCAGATTGAAGACCAGAATCGGCATACCGTTGTCCATGCAGAGGCTGAACGCGGTCACGTCGGCGACCCGCAGGCCGCGGTCGATGACCTCCCGGTGGGTGACGTCGGCCAGCAATTCGGCGTCCGGATTCTCCCTGGGGTCATCGGTGAACACCCCGTCGACCGCCTTGGCCATCAGCACTACTTCCGCTCCGATCTCCAGTGCGCGCTGAGCCGCGGTGGTGTCGGTGGAGAAATACGGCAGCCCCATACCGGCCCCAAAGATGACCACGCGACCCTTCTCCAGGTGCCGGCGGGCTCGCAGCGGAATGTACGGTTCGGCCACCTGGCCCATGGTGATGGCCGTCTGGACCCGCGTGACGATGCCTTCCCGCTCCAGGAAATCCTGCAGCGCAAGGCTGTTCATCACGGTACCGAGCATGCCCATGTAATCCGAGCGGGTCCGCTCCATACCGCGCTGTTGAAGTTGGGCACCCCGGAAGAAGTTGCCGCCGCCGATCACCACGGCAACCTGAACGCCGCTGCGGACCACTTCGGCGATCTGGCGGGCCACCCGCGCCACCACATCGGGGTCCAGCCCGACGGCTCCGCCACCGAACATCTCCCCGCCGAGTTTGAGCAGCACCCGCGAATATTTCGGCCGCAATTGCCCGCTCGGGCCACTCATTGGCACTCCTCACCCTCGTACCGGCATGAGAGAGCCATCCCGGCGACCGCCGGAACGGCCCCCTCATCCTGCCTCATCCGGGCCGGGCACCGGCCTGCGGGGTCTGGACCGACGGCTAGTCCGATCCGGTCCGGGCCGCGTTGGTGATGAGCGGCCATGGTTGCGCTGCTTCGAGTTCGTAGGCCAGCTCGAGCAGCCGCCGTTCGTGGCCGAACGGGGCGCCGATCATCATGCCCACCGGCAGCCCGTTCGCCGACCGGGCCAGCGGTAGCGAGACCGCGGGTTCGCCGGTCGCGTTCTGCAGTGGGGTGAACGCCACCCAGTCCATCAGCCGGTCGATGACCTGCCCGTAGTCCGCGGTCGGGTCGAGGTGGCCCACCTGCGGGGTCCCGTCAGCGAGGGTGGGGGTCAGCAAAACGTCGTAGTCGTGGTAGAACCGCTCGCTGACTTTGCGCAACCGGCGCAACCGGGTGATCGCCAGCGGAACCCGGTGCAGGTTACGGGTGGCGTACCGGTCCAGCCCGAGGGTCAGATTGTCCAGACGGGTGCGCTCAAAACTGGAGCCGTACATGAGGCGCCCGGTGCGCACGAGCGTCATCGCCAGCGAGGCCCAGTAGAGCAGGAAGTCATCGGCGAAGGAGGCCGGGACCGGACTTGCGTCGAGGTGCTCGACGTGATGCCCCAACTCCTCGAGCAGGGTGGCGGTGGCCAGCGTGTGGTCGCGCATCATCGGGCTGCAGTCCCGGTTCACCGATCGGGTGACGACGGCAACCCGCAACCGGTCGCGGCCGGGTCCGGACACCGCCCCGACCGGCATCAGCGACCGATTTCGCCAGATCCGCTCGGCCTCCCGGTAGAACGCCGCGGTGTCACGCACCGATCGGGTCAGCACCCCGTCGTTGACCAACCGGACCGGCATCTTGCGGGTCATCTCGTCCTGGGGCAGACGGCCGCGGGACGGTTTGAGTCCGACCAGGCCGTTACAGGCCGCGGGAATCCGGATCGAGCCGCCCCCGTCGTTGGCATGGGCGAGGGGGACCACCCCCGCGGCGACGAACGCCCCCGAACCCGATGACGACGCCCCGGCGGTGTAGTCGGTGTCCCACGGGTTACGAACCGCACCGATGCGCGGATGTTCGGCCGCAGCGCTGAAACCGAATTCCGACAGCTGAGTTTTTCCCAGTGGGATCAGCCCGGTGTCCAGGAAGAACCTGGCGAAATCCCCGTGGCCGAGTTTGGGAACCGGCTCCCACGCGTCGGTGCCGTTCATGGTGGGCATGCCCTCGACGTCGACGTTGTCTTTGAAAAATGTGGGAACGCCGTCGAAATAGCCGCCGTGCCGGTCCGAGGCCCGCGCACGCGCCCGGTCGAATGTTTCGTGGGCCAGCCCGTTGAGGGTGGGGTTGACCGCATCACAGCGGGTTATCGCGGCGTCCACCAACTCCGCCGGGGAAACCCGGCCGGTGCGGATGGCGTCGACCAGCGCCACGGCGTCGCAATCACCGAGCGCATCATCTCCGAATGCGTTGACTCCCCGCATGATCGCCCGGCTGGCTAGGCCTGCCCCACCTCGAACCGAACGAACCGGGTCACCGTCACACCGGCCTCGTCCAGCAGGGCCCGGACGGTTTTCTTATTGTCCGCCACCGATGGCTGGTCCAGTAGCACGACATCCTTGAAGAAGCCGTTGACGCGTCCCTCGACGATCTTGGGCAGCGCCGCCTCGGGTTTGCCCTCTGCTTTGGCGGTCTCCTCGGCGACGTGGCGCTCGTTGGCCACGACATCTTCGGGCACGTCGTCGCGGGTGAGGTACTTGGCCTTGAGTGCGGCGATCTGCAGGGCGACGGCGTGTGCCGCGCTCGCGTCGCTACCTTCGAATTCCACCAGCACCCCCACCGCCGGCGGGAGGTCTGCGGCACGCTTGTGCAGGTAGGTTTCGACGTTGCCGTCGAAATACTGCACCCGGCGCAGTTCGAGCTTCTCGCCGATCTTGGCGGACAAATCGGCGATCGCCTGCTCGACGGTCGTGTCACCGGCCTTGGCGGCTTTGAGCGCGTCGACGTCGACGGCCTTCGATGCCAGTGCCGCGCCCAGGATCTGATCGGCCAACTGCTGGAACTCGGCATTCTTGGCGACGAAGTCGGTCTCGGAGTTCAACTCGATGAGCGCCCCGTCACGGGCGGCGACCAGACCCTCGGCGGTGGCCCGCTCGGCCCGCTTGCCAACATCTTTGGCGCCCTTGATCCGGAGCGCCTCGACGGCCTTGTCGAAATCACCGTCGGCCTCGGCCAACGCGTTCTTGCAGGCCATCATGCCGGAGCCGGTGAGATCCCGGAGCCGCTTGACATCAGCGGCGGTGTAGTTAGCCATATCAGCCTTCCTGGGGGACGTCGGTGGTGACGGTGACGTCATCACCGCTGACGGTGACTTCGGTGGTGACCGACTCGTCGGCGACCGGTCCGGCTTCGGTGGGCGCGGACTCGATAGCGGCGCTGGCCAGCAGTTCCTGCTCCCACTCAGCGAGCGGCTCGGCCGCGGCATCCGGCTTGTCCCCGGAGCCGGCGCCACCGCGGGCTTGCAGACCCTCGGCGACCGCCGAGGCGATGACCCTGGTCAGCAGGGCCGCGGAGCGGATCGCGTCGTCATTGCCCGGTATCGGGTAGTCGACAAGATCGGGATCGCAGTTGGTGTCCAGGATGGCGATGATCGGGATGTTGAGCTTGCGGGCCTCGGCAACGGCAAGGTGTTCCTTGTTGGTGTCGACGACCCAGATCGCCGAAGGCACCTTGTTCATATCGCGGATACCGCCGAGGCTGCGCTCGAGCTTGTTCTTCTCCCGGGTCAGCATCAGGATTTCCTTTTTGGTGCGACCCTCGAACCCGCCGGTCTGCTCCATGGCCTCAAGTTCCTTCATCCGCTGAAGCCGCTTGTGCACGGTGGAGAAGTTCGTCAGCATGCCGCCCAGCCAGCGCTGGTTGACATAGGGCATGCCGACTCGGGTCGCTTCTTCGGCAATCGACTCCTGGGCCTGCCGCTTGGTGCCGACGAACATGATCGACCCGCCGTGGGCGACGGTCTCCTTGACGAATTCGTAGGCCCGGTCGATGAAGGTGAGCGTCTGCTGCAGATCGATGATGTAGATGCCATTGCGGTCGGTGAAGATGAACCGCTTCATCTTGGGATTCCAGCGACGGGTCTGATGCCCGAAGTGGGTGCCGCTGTCAAGCAGCTGCTTCATGGTGACGACGGCCATGTGTATGCCTTACTGATCGGTCGGTTGCTCGCCAGGCATCGGGTGATGCCTGGCCCTGGCACCTGCGCACACACCGACCCGTCTCGTGACGGGACCAACCGGCGTGCGCGGCGGATATCGTCATGGCGACACCGCACTCAGACGCGCGAAGTCAGCCCGCTCGCGCGGGCTGCGTTCGGAAGTTTACACCCGCCGACCGGCTGCCCCGTCCACAGCCGCGCTCCCGTACCCAGTCGCGGTTGCCGGCGGCCACGCTCGGCGCGGCGAGCCGTTGAACTGTCCGCATGCGGATCACGGCGGTGCTGGCGTTCGCGGTGGCCGTCCAGTCCGTCTCGGCGATGACCTGCGCGGCCCCCGGGTATGCCGAAGAGGTCCGTCTGCGGTGGCCGCTGCGCCCGGGAGTCCCGACGGTGACCCGCACCTTCGACGCTCCGACCCCGAACTGGCAACGCGGCCACCGCGGGCTCGACCTGGCCGGCACCCCGGAACAGATGGTGTATTCAGCCGGGCCCGGTGTGGTGGTGTTCGCCGGTCAACTGGCCGGCCGGCCGGTGATATCGGTAGCCCACCCCGGCGGCCTGCGCACCAGCTACGAGCCCGTGGACGCGATGGTGCGCCCGGGGCACTCAGTCGATCCGTCCAGACCCCTGGGACGACTCGTCGCCGGGCACCCGGGCTGCCCGGTGGCCGCCTGCCTGCACTGGGGGGCGATGTGGGGGCCGGCGGCACGGGCCGACTATGTCGATCCGCTCGGTCTGCTGGCCACCACTCCGGTCCGGCTCAAGCCGCTGGCCGGCTGATCTCAGGCCCTCGGGTGGGCCTGGTCATGAACCGCACGCAGCCGCGCGACCGTCACGTGGGTGTAGAGCTGGGTGGTGGCCAGGGAGGAATGGCCGAGCAGTTCCTGCACGATCCGCAGATCGGCCCCACCTTCCAGAAGATGGGTCGCGGCGCTGTGACGCAGGCCGTGCGGGCCGATATCGGGAGCACCGTCGACGGCGCCGACGGTCTGGTGCACAACCGTGCGGGCCTGCCGCGGGTCCAACCGACGACCGCGGGGACCGAGGAACAGCGCCGGGCCCGAACCGGGCAGGGCCAACGCGGGCCGGCCGTCGGCCAGCCAGTCATCGATCGCGTCGCCGGCCGGCCGGCCGAACGGGACGGTGCGTTCTTTGTTGCCCTTGCCGAGCACCCGCAGTAGTCGCCGACCTGTGTCGACATCATCGATATCCAAGCCGCACAGCTCGCTGACCCGGATACCGGTGGCGTACAGCAATTCCACGATGAGTCGGTCCCGCAACGCGAGCGGATCGCGCTGCTGTGCGCCACGGTCGGCAGCGGTCATCGCCGCGAGCGCCTGATCCTGGCGTAACACCGACGGCAGGGTTCGACGCGCCTTCGGCATCTGGAGACGGGCCGCCGGGTCACCGGTGAGCAATCCGCGTCGGGCCGCCCAGGCGGTGAAGGTCTTGACCGCCGAGGTACGACGGGCCAGCGTCGTTCGGGCGGCTCCACCGGACGCTTGAGCTGCCAGCCACGCCCGCAGCAGGGGCAAGCTGAGCGCCTCGAGCCCGTCACCGGGGGCGCGTTCACTCAGGAAGGCGAAGAGCAGGCGCAGGTCGGCCAGGTAGGCGCGGCGGGTGTGCTCGGAGCGCCCCCGCTCCAAGGCCAAATGCTCGGAGTATTCCTCGAGGATTGCCGCGCACCGATCCGGACTGACCACTCCCCCACCGTGGCAGAGGATCCCGGGTCCGCCGGCCACCCCGCCTGGCGTGTCGCACAGGCGCTGGAACGGCTGCCGGTATCAGCCGCTCCTTTTCCAGAACATCCAGCTCCGCCGGGGCGCCGCGGCGGCGATCTCGCTACGAGAATGGCTGCCACCGCACCATTGGCCCGCCGGCACGCCGCTGCGCACCATCGCGATGTGGTTACCACATCCCGACCAGGTGGTTTTTGCGCAAACCCGGCACTGGACAGCACGACACATTGGATGACCTTTCGTTGCGGTGGTTCAGGCGAGGCTCAGGAAGAGCCGCTCGAGTTCCTCGATACTGAGCCGTTCAGCGGCGTCCCGGCCGGCCGGGTCTACGCAATTGCGCAGACCGGTGGCGATGATCGTGAAGCCGGCCCGGTTCAGCGCCTTCGACACCGCCGCGAGCTGGGTTACCACCTCGCGACAGCCGCGCCCCTCCTCGATCATCGCGATCACGCCCCCGAGTTGCCCATGGGCGCGACGCAACCGGTTGAGTGTCGCGGCGGGGACGGCGTCGCAGTGCGACTGCCGTTCAGGTGCCTCGGTCATACCGCCACCTCCCATCGAATTATCCCTTTTATACCATACCCCCTACGGTATATCGCAAGGCTGGTTCCGGGGTCGACGGACAGGGACCTGCGACGCGGAATTTTCCCAGTGTGCCCGGATCATCGATCAGCCGGGGCTCAGGAAAGGCTTTTCGAGCTCCTCAGCCCGATGGTCTCAGCCCTGATTGAATCTTCTGCTGACCGTTTGGTCATTCCCCTAATTCGTCAAACCCCTTAAACGGGATGTAACGCTGTGGTAACTACGTTCAAAGGGTTTTCTAAGGGGTGGATCATGGGCGCAAATTGGTTTTCTGGCGGGCACTCGGCGGGCGCCGATCAACGGCCTTCAGATCGTTCGGCCGGGCGCGACGTGTCCCCACCCACCGGGGCGAGGTACTACGTGGGCCGGGTCGGAGCATTGGCGGTCGCCCTCGGTGTAGGTGCCGCAGTCATTGGTTTCGCGAACGCGGCCGGTGCCGAAACCGGCCCAGGGGGCAACGGAAGTACGGCCGGCTCGGCCGGGGAAGAGTCGACCCGCGCAGGGAACGCCAGGCCCGCTCCAGGGACACCGCGGGCCGCCATCCGCCGGGGCGCGCCGAGCAAGAGCGCGGCAGTCGCGCCCGGACGAACAGGTGCGCTGCCGATTCCGGCCGGCGGCTCGGCCGGCGAGGGTGTCGCGAGCAGCGGAGCCGCGCCGGTCCGACGGCCCGGTGCCGCCCGCTCGGGAGCGGCTACGACCGACACATCAGGAAACGACAGCACTGTTCCCGTCATCGCCGAACCTCCGGCCCCGACCGGCACGACACCGGCGCTCGCTCCGCTGAGCGGCGATGCCGCGCCCCCAATGCTTTCGGCGGAGGATCTCGAGGCGGACACTGCTGAGAGCGGCGACACCGCCGCGACTCCCCAAGCCCCCGCGGTTGAGGCAGCTGTCGTTGTCCAGGGGGCGCCGGTCATGACGGCGGCACCGCAATCCGGGACACTGTCACCGGCTGAGGCCGGTCCACTGTCCTGGCTGGGCAACGACAACCAGAGCGGTGCGCCCCTCGCAGCGCCACTGGCGTGGGCTGTGCTCGCAGTCACCCGACGCGACGAGCTCTCCGGCGCGCTGGCTGAGGTGCCTCCGGCAGCTGCACAGACCACCGGCGAGCCGATGAACGCCGATGAGGTCATCACCGCCGAGGCTCCCGAAGGCGGTGACGCCGTCACCGAAGACCAGTCTGTCTCAGAGCCCGAAGCCGGCGAGGCCGCCGCCGCGGAAGTCGAGCTGCTGGCCGGACTGGGTCAACCGGCGATGGCACTTGTCGCCGCGGCCCCGGCAGCGACGTCCCTCGATCTGTGCCTCGCTCTCTGCCTGGCTTTGAAAGCAGCCAAAGGGACGATCGTCA
>CAZKUK010000018.1:0-54442 GCA_964555915.1 uncultured Mycobacterium sp. | reverse complement strand
ACCAGACCCCGCCGGGCGACCCGGCCGACCAGACCCCGCCGGGCGACCCGGCCGACCAGACCCCGCCGGGCGACCCGGCCGATGTGCCGCCGGGCCCGGCCCCGGAGTCCGGCCCGACACCCGCACCGCTGCCACCGGCTGATCCGGACACCGCTGCCCCGCCGGCGGCCCCGGTCACCCCAGCACCGGAAGACCCGGCCCCCAGTGACGTCCCGCCGGCAGATGCCCTGCCGGCAGTTGACCCGGCCCCGGGTTCCGAACCCACGCCCGAGCAGGGGCGAAATGCCGATCAGGCCCCGGCCTCGGAAGCCCCGGCGGCTCCGGAACAGTCGCCTGAGCCGGAGATGACGGCGCCTATTCCCGCGTAGCCGAGCCGCAAACCCGGCGCCGGGTGCCGGCCGCGAATCCAGCGGGGACCGCGGCCGGCACCCGGATATGCACCACGATCAGTCGGCGAGCAGCGCTACCGCCCACCCCGCCCGGCATACCCGGAAACGGAGGGGGTTAGATGAAACTCAACGCGAAATCAGCTCGACCAGGCTCGATAAGGAGCAGCCATGTCCAGGATCGAAGAACACGCACCCGCGACCTTCGAACGGGAAGTCACCGAAACCCAGCACTATTTCGACAGTGCCCGATTCGAGGGCATCACCCGGCTCTACACCGCCCGTCAGGTCGTCGAGCAGCGTGGCACGATCCCGGTCGACTACACGGTTGCCCGCGAGACCTCGGCGGCCTTCTACGCCCGGCTGCGCGAACTGTTCGGCCAGCGCAAGTCCATCACCAGCTTCGGGCCCTACTCGCCGGGGCAGGCGGTGACCATGAAGCGGTGCGGGATCGAAGGCATCTATCTCGGTGGCTGGGCCACCTCCGCGAAAGGGTCCACCACCGAGGACCCCGGGCCCGACCTGGCCAGCTACCCGCTCAGCCAGGTGCCCGACGAGGCGGCCGGACTGGTGCGGGCACTTCTGACCGCCGACCGCAATCAGCAGTACCTCCGTCTGCAGATGACCGAGGAACAACGCGCCGCGACCCCGGCTGTGGACTACCGCCCCTTCATCATCGCCGATGCCGACACCGGGCACGGCGGAGATCCGCACGTACGCAACCTGATTCGGCGTTTCGTCGAAGCCGGGGTCACCGGCTACCACATCGAGGATCAACGCCCCGGGACCAAGAAGTGCGGCCATCAGGGCGGCAAAGTGCTGGTGCCGTCCGACGAGCAGATCAAACGGCTCAACACCGCCCGTTTCCAGTTGGACATCATGGCGGTCCCGGGCATCATCGTGGCCCGCACCGACGCCGAGGCCGCCAACCTCATCGACGGTCGCTCCGATGAGCGCGATCAGCCTTTCCTGCTCGGCGCCACCAACCCCGATGTCCCGCCGTACAAGGCGTGTTTCCTGGCCATGGTGCGCCGTTTCCACACCAGGGGCGTCACCGAACTCAACGGGCACCTGCTCTACGCCCTCCCCGCCGCTGAGTACGCGGCGGCCGACGCCTGGTTACGGAGTCACGGCATCACCACACTGGTCGATGAGGCCGCTGCCGCCTGGACGGCGGATCGCGCCGGCTCGCTGGATGCGCTGTTCGACCGAGTCGAGTCGGCATTCGTCGAGGCCTGGCAGGATGACGCGGGCCTGGACACCTACGGCAACGCCATCGCCGAGGTGCTGCGGTTCAAAGAGGCCGAGGGCGAGGCGCTGGCGATGAAACCCGCCGAGTGGCTCGATTTCGCGGCTACGGCGTCGTTGTACGCGGCCACGGAGAAGGCGAGGGAACTCGGCGTGTCTGCGCCGTGGGACTGCGAACGGGCGAAGACGCCCGAGGGGTACTTCCAGGTGCGCGGCGGCATCCCGTACGCGATCGCCAAATCCCTTGCCGCCGCACCGTTCGCGGATCTGCTGTGGATGGAGACCAAGACCGCCGACCTGGCCGACGCCCGGGAGTTCGCCGAGGCCATCCATGCGGTGTACCCGGACAAGATGCTGGCCTACAATCTCTCGCCGTCGTTCAACTGGGACACCACCGGGATGGATGACGAGCAGATGCGGGCGTTTCCCGAGGAGCTCGGCAAGATGGGCTTCGTCTTCAATTTCATGACCTACGGCGGTCATCAGATCGACGGCGTGGCGGCCGAGGAGTTCGCCACCGCCCTGCGCCAGGACGGGATGCTGGCGTTGGCCCGCCTGCAGCGCAAGATGCGCCTGATCGAATCGCCCTACCGAACACCGCAGACACTGGTCGGCGGACCACGCAGCGACGCCGCCCTGGCCGCCTCGTCGGGGCGCACGGCGACCACCAAGTCCATGGGCAAGGGCTCAACCCAGGTTCAGCATCTGGTGCAGACCGAGGTGCCGAAGAAGCTGCTGGAGGACTGGCTGGCCCTGTGGAGCGAGCACTACCAGCTCGGCGAGCGGCTGCGCGCGCAGCTGCGCCCGCGCCGCGCCGGCTCGGACGTGCTGGAGCTGGCCATCTACGGCGACTCCGACGGCGAGAAGCTCGCTGATGTGATGTTCGATCCCATCAAGGACCGGCACGGCCGCAGCATCCTTACCGTGCGCGACCAGAACACCTACTCGGCCAAGCTACGTCAGAAGCGGCTCATGACGCTGATCCACCTGTGGTTGGTGCACAGATTCAAAGCAGATGCCGTGTACTACGTCACTCCGACCGAGGACAACGTCTACCAGACCGAGAAGATGAAGGCCCAGGGACTTTTCACCGGGGTCAAACAGGATGTGGGCGAGATCATCGTCGCCGATGTGAACCCGGAGCGGATCGCCGACCTGCTGGCACCGGACCGGGTGGCGCTGCAACAGCTGATCCGCAAAGAGGACTGAGGCGCCTGACCCGAGATAGCCGCCCGTCCCGGCCGGCTATCTCGGGTGCGGGCGGCTCACCGGACCCTGATCGAGGTGAGCACGGCCGTTGAGTCGTCGCAACTCATCGGTGAGCGAGTCGATCCGCTGTTGCATATCCGCGCGTAGCGCATCGATCTCGGCGGAGGTCGCAGCGCGGTTCGCGGCATCCTCCTCGGCCACCCGTTGGATGATCCACGAAGCAAGACTCGCGGTCACCACACCCACCAGGCTGATCCCGCCGATCATGAGCAGGACGGCGATCGCGCGGCCCGTACCGGACACCGGGGACAAGTCGCCGTAGCCGACCGTGGTGACCGTGGTGATCGACCACCACACGGCATCACCGAAGGTGGTGATCTTCGAATCCGGCTCGAATCGCTCGGTCTCCAGGATCGCCAGCGATGCCACGTAAATCAGCAACGTCACGCTGAACGCGGTGTAGATGATGACCTTGCCCCGGACCGCCCAGCCGACGGCTTTCTGCAACGCCCCGAATAGGACGAGCAGGCGCAGCAGGCGCAGGGGCCGCAGAAACGGGAGGGCGACGACGGCCAGGTCGAGTAGATGCCGGACGAACCACCGCTTGCGATCGGTGGCGAGTTTGAACCGGACCAGATAGTCGACCAGGAATAAGGCCCAGACAACCCCGGTGAAGATCTCGAGGACGGTATCGGTGGCCTTATCAGGCTGGGCGATGACTTGGACCGAGTAGATCGCCAGGAAGATGACGGCGGCTCCCGCCAGCGGCCACTCGGTGTTTTTCTCCCACCGATACAACTTCGGTTCCACCGCCACGGCCGACGTGTCCATCGACTGCGAATCCCCGCCCCGCAGTTCCATGCCGGAGACGATACCGGGGGTGGCGATAGGGTCTACAACGTCTCCGGCCCTCAGGGCGCCGGACTGATGCGGTCCGTTTCCGGGCACCGACCACGGATCACCCGACCCGGCTAGCATCGGGACAGCACATCGGCCAACGCCCGCTGCTCTTTGGCCGAAAGCCACAGGCCGTAGGCGGTTTTGACCTCTACCTGCCGGGCCGCGAACTCGCACTGGAAGCTCTGGTTGGGTGGTAGCCAGGAGGCCGCGTCGCGGTACGCCTTGTCGAAGTTCGCCTGCGGACTGACCGCCAGAAGGTTGCGAGGGTCGTTGGCGAAATCCAGTCGCCGCTGCGGATCCCAGGCTCGCGCCCCTTTGTACCAGGCGTCGGCCAGCGCGACGATGTGGTCGATCTCCACATCTCGGGAGGTCCGAGGTCCGCGGATGAATTCGATGCCGGCACCGGTGTAGGGATCGAGCAGCGTCCCACTCTGGGCGAAACAGGTGCCCGGCCGGACGATCAGATTCCTCAGGTCCCGGCGCAAGATGTCGTCGCGGGTATTGCAGCCGTTGTGGCCGAACTCGACGTCGACGTCATCGCTCCAAGGCTTGCCGAACTGACGGCGCTGGTAGTCGGCAGCGCGATCCCAGCCACGAACCTGCAGCACCGCGAGCTGCCGACGGGCGGTGTCGAAACGCGGCGCCGGTCCGGTCGCCGAAGCTGGCGAGGGCGGGCGCACCGCCGACGGCGTACCGGGCTCGGCGCGCCATGTCGGGGACGGCTCGGACATCCGCTCCCCGGCAGTGGTGCGATGCCAGAAGAGCACACCACCGACCACTGCGACCACTGCGACCACTGCGACCACCAGAACCGCGAGCACCACCGCACGCACAGCCCGTCGTCGGCGTGTTCCCGTCGCCGTTTCACCGGAAGCCATCCGGGATTTCTAACACCGATCCCACAGCGGCGTGGTCAACGCTGACCGAAACCCGCCCCACAGGCCGGTCGCCATTGCTACCTTGCCGAACATCACTAGCGGAAAGGACCTGGCCTCCAGTGAAACGAACCCCGTTGCTCGGCGAGTGCTCCGCAGAATTCTTCGGCACGATGATCCTCATCCTTTTCGGATGTGGTGTCGTCGCCCAGGTGGTCACCGGCGGGTTCCCCACCACGACCGGCGCCACCGGTGACTACAACTCGATCGCGTGGGGTTGGGGCCTCGGGGTGGCGATGGCGGTCTACGTCGCCGGCCGGCTCAGCGGGGCGCACCTCAACCCGGCCGTAACCGTCGCGCTGGCCGCCTTCAAAGGGTTTCCGGCCCGCAAGATCATGCCGTATGTCGGCGCCCAGATGGCCGGTGCCTTCATCGGCGCACTGCTGGTCCGTTTCACCTACAGCGACGCCATCAACCGGGTCGACCCCACCCACACCAAGGCCACCCAGGGCATCTTTTCGACATCACCGGATACCGGTGTCTCACTGACCACCGCGTTCGTCGATCAGGTGATAGGGACCGCACTTCTGGTCGCGGTGATCTTCGCGCTGACCAGTGCCGTCAATAACCCCCCGCTGGCCAACACCGCACCGCTGATCATCGGATTGCTGGTCGTCGGTATCGGACTGGGCTGGGGCGCCAACGCCGGTTACGCCATCAACCCGGCCCGGGACTTCGCACCGCGTCTGGCGTCCTGGATCACCGGATACGACACGGCGTGGGTCTCGGCCAACGGCCCGGAGCTCTACTTCTGGGTGCCGATCGTCGCGCCGCTGATCGGCGGATTGATCGGCGGAGCATTGTTCGTCTTCTGTATCGAGAAATTCCTGCCCGAGGCGATCACGAGTCCGGCCGAGATCGGCGTCGTCGAGCCGACACCGCTGCGCTAGTTACCCGCTGAATCCCGTTGGCAGGGACTAGCATCCCACGGGTGCGCCGTCTCGATAGCTTTTTCGAGATCACCGCCCGCGGGTCGACTGTCGGCGCGGAGATTCGTGGCGGCCTGGTCACCTTCATCGCGATGGCCTACATCATCGTGCTGAACCCGATAATCCTGGCCGGCCCCAAGGACGTCGCCGGCAATCAGCTGCAGTTCGCCCAGGTGTCGGCGGTCACCGCGCTGACCGCCGGGGTCATGACAATCCTGTTCGGCGTCATCGCACGTCTCCCGTTCGCATTCGCGGCGGGCCTGGGTATCAACTCATTCCTGGCGACCTCGGTGGTGGGCACGCTGACCTGGCCGGAGGCCATGGGACTGGTGGTGGTCAACGGCCTGATCATCGTCGCGCTGGCGGTCACCGGGCTGCGACGGCTGGTGTTCGAGGCGGTGCCGATACAGCTCAAGATCGCGATCACCGCCGGTATCGGTCTGTTCATTCTGTTCATCGGCCTGGTCGATGCCGGTTTCGTCGGTTCGACGGGATTGCCGTCGCCACCGGTGGGGCTGGGCAGCGACGGCCGTGGATCCATCACCAGCATCCCCACGCTGGTCTTCGTCCTGACCCTGCTGCTGACCGGGATCCTGGTCGCCCGGCGGGTCCGCGGGGGCATCCTCATCGGTCTGGTCGCCGGCACCGCGCTGGCGCTGGCAGTTGAGGCGATCTGGCATCTGGGGTCGGCCGCCGATCATCCCGGTGGCTGGCGGCTGTCCGTGCCGACACTGTCCGGCTCCCCGTTCGCGCTACCCGACCTCTCGCTGGTCGGCGCATTCACCCTGGACAGTTTCAGCCGGATCGGCGTACTCGCGGCGACGGTGCTGGTGTTCACCCTGGTGTTCGCCAATTTCTTTGATGCCCTTGGCACTCTGACCGGGCTGTCCCGGCAGGCCGGGCTGGCAGCACCCGACGGGACCTTCCCCCGGCTTCGTGCCGCTCTCATCGTCGAGGGTGCCGGCGCGGTGGCCGGGGGCGCCGGTTCGTCCTCATCGAACACGGTGTTCATCGAGTCCGGGGCCGGTATCGAAGAGGGTGCACGGACCGGGCTGGCGAACCTGGTGACGGGTGCGCTGTTCCTGGCCGCGATGTTCGTCGCCCCGCTGGCCTCGGTGGTCCCCACCGAAGTGGCCGCCGCCGCCCTGGTGACCGTCGGCGCGATGATGTTCTCGCACCTGCGCCATATCGACATCTCCGAATTCTCGGTGGCGCTACCGGTCGTTCTGACCGTGACGGTGATGCCGCTGAGCTACTCGATCGCCAACGGCATCGGTGTCGGGTTCGTCAGCTGGGTGGTGCTGCGCTCGGCCACCGGCAGGGCCCGCGAAGTCAGCCCGCTGCTGTGGATCGTCGCCGCGGGGTTCCTGCTCTACTTCGCCCGCGACGCGATTGCCCCGCCGGCGTGACCCCGCGTCGCCGGGCGACAAGCCGGCCCGGTAGGTCGGAGCGCCCGCAACCCGGTAGGGCAGAATGCCCGATATGAGCGATGTCATCGTCACCTGTCTGACAGACGGCCCCCTCGAGGTGGCCGGGGAGGTCGAAATCTTGGCCTCCGACGGCACTCTGGTCAAACAGACCAGCAAGTGCTACCTGTGTCGCTGCGGCCACTCGGCGAAGAAGCCTTTCTGCGACGGCTCGCACAAACGCGAGGGCTTCACCGCCCCCTGACCGACACCATCTGTCGTCGACACCCAATTGAGATCAGCGGGTCGGTCACTGACCCCTACCATGGGACCAGGCGGAAAACAGAGGGGACACCATGAGTTCTGTTGGTTTGGCGGGTCGAATCGCGGTCTTCGCGGGCGGCGCCGCGATCGTCGTGATGGGGGCACTGACCTCCTGCAGTGCCTCCTCAGACGAGGCGGAGGAAGCACCTGTCACCGACCAGTCGGAATCCGACCCGGAGACGGGCTCACCGACGACGTCGACCAGCGAGGAGTCGGCCACCGAAGAGTCGCCCGAGCCCGACTACGAAGGGTCCTTCACACCAGCGGTTGATCCGACCCCACCAAGCGCCGTTTGCGAGGATGTCATCAACGGCGTCTGCCAGCGGTGATCCCGATTCACCCGGTGTCCCGGGCCGCCGCGGTCGGCGTCCTGATCACCGGCCCGGCGCTGTTCGCGCCTCCCGTGACGGCCGAACCCGCGCCGAACTGGAACGGCTGGTACACGATCACCTTCCACACCGATCAGAAGTCCGGGACCAGCGCGGCCGCCGAGCAACCGGAGGAGGCCTACACCGCGTCATTCAAATTCAGTACGGACTGCTCGTCCGGCACCTGCGTGGCATCGGTTGTCGACGGCCCGGCCTCGAAGGACAATGTGTCCGAGTCGACGAAGTTCGACTGGACCGGATCGCAGTGGTCACGCACGAACAGTTGGCGATGGGACTGCCTGCTTCCCGACCGCACCATCACCTTCGACCCCGCGAGTTCGGTGACCACCTATTCCCCCCAGCCGGACGGATCGCTGACCGGAACCTTCGCCACCAATATCGGCGATGGCGCCTGCCAGGGCACCGTGTACATCCCGCTGACCGCCGTCATGTCCGGACCGCTCTCCAGCACCACCGACATCGTCTGATCCCGATCGCCATCCGGTAGCCACAGAACCCGTGCGCAACGATCGGCGGGTGTGGGGGTCCCGACGGCAGCAGCGATTTCTCCAGTGGATCCGGCTCACCCGGTTATCATCCGGACATCGAGAGTTCGGACACCAACTGGCGGGAGGCCCCGGATGGATCAGCCAGGCGCCCGCGTGGACTGGGAGGCGTTGCGGCAGTGCGCCATTGCGGCTTCCGCCAACTCCTACTCCCCCTACTCCAACTTCCCGGTCGGGGTGGCCGGATTCGTCGACGACGGACGTGTGGTCTCGGGCGCCAATGTCGAGAACGCCTCCTACGGGATCACCCTGTGCGCCGAGTGCTCGATGGTGTCGGCGTTGTTCGCGACCGGTGGCGGCCGCCTCACCGCGGTGTACTGCGTTGACGGTCAGGGAGATCCGCTGATGCCCTGCGGCAGGTGCCGGCAACTGCTCTACGAACACGGCGGGCCGGACCTGCTGGTGATGACCCCGCAGGGTGTCGCCCCGATGGCGGAGATCCTGCCCCAGGCCTTCGGGCCCTGGGATCTGACAGCACGAAGGTCCGTCCGGTGAGCACCGCCGCGGGGCGGGTCGGCGATCGCCCACGGTGTGGGCTCAGTCCGTAACCGGCTCGAATCACGCGGCGCCGCAGACGTTCAGAGCGCGAGCAGCTCCGCCACGCTGGAACGCAGTGCGTCGAGTTCCGAATGGGCGGCCGCACGCGCCCCGGTGAGGTCACCACACACCGGAACCACCACCTGCAGATAGCACTTGAGTTTGGGCTCGGTGCCACTGGGACGCACGATCACCCGTGCGTCGGCCAGGGTGAACCGGAGCCCATCGGTGGCCGGCAGGCCGTCGACACCCCTCTTCAGGTCGTCGGTCCGCAGGACATCCCGCCCGCCCAGGGCGCCAGGCGGATTCGCGCGCAGCCGCGCCATCGCCATCGTGATCAGCCCACGATCTGAAACCCGCACCGACAGCTGGCTTGTGGCGTACAGGCCGAACCGGTTGGCCAACTCGTCGAGGATGTCCTGCGGACCGCGGCCCTCGGACCTGAGCGCTGCCACCAACTCAAGGATCAACAGCGAGGCGGTGATGCCATCCTTGTCCTTCACCGCCGCGGGGTCGACACAGTAGCCCAGGGCCTCCTCATACCCGAACCGCAGGCCGGGCACCTTCGAAATCCACTTGAACCCGGTCAGGGTCGTGGCATAGCCGAAACCGGCATCGGCGGCGATCTGTTCCAGCAGAGTTCCGGACACGATGGACTGGGCGTACACCCCGGTGGCCGGGACACCGTCGAGTCGTCCCCGCTCGGCAATCCACCAGCCCAGCAGTGCCCCCACCTCGTCACCGGTCAGCATCCGGTAGCCGCAGCCGATGCTGATGCCGACCGCGCAACGGTCCGCGTCGGGATCGTTGGCGATGATCACATCCGCATGTTGCGCCCGGGCATCCGCGAGCGAGAGATCCATCACCCCAGGCTCTTCCGGGTTGGGGAAATGGACCGTCGGGAAACTGCCGTCCGGGTCGAACTGGGCCGCGACCGCGCTCGGCGCGTCGAACCCGGCCTGCCCGACCGCGCGCATGAACACCGCGCCACCGACCCCGTGCAGTGCGGTATAGACCGCCGAGACCTCGCGCGGGCCGCTGCCCAACAGCGACACCGCGCGAGCCACGTAGGCGTCCAGCACCGCACTGTCGAGCGTGCGGTAATCATCAGATGTCGGTAACGAGTTCACCGCGCCCACCTTGCCGATATGGGTGGCGATCTCCGTGTCTGCCGGCGGGATGATCTGACTGCCGTCGCCCAGGTAGACCTTGTAACCGTTGTCCTCGGGCGGGTTGTGGGACGCGGTGACCATGACCCCGGCAGCACAGCCGAGTTCGCGAATGGCGAAGGCCAGCACCGGTGTCGGCAGCGGTTCCGGCAGGATCATCGCGGTGATCCCGGCCCCGGCCATGATCCGGGCGGTATCGCGGGCGAACACATCCGAGTTCCGGCGTGCGTCGTAACCCACCACGATGGACCTGCCGCCGGTTGCGGTGAGATAGGCGGCAAGCCCGGCCGCGGCGCGTGCCACAACCACCCGGTTCATCCGGTTGCTGCCCGGCCCCAGCCGACCGCGCAGCCCCGCGGTACCGAACTGCAGGGTTCCATCGAAGGCGTCGGCGAGTTCGGCGGTGGCGTCACGGTGTCCGGTTTCGGCCCGGGCGAGCAATGCCGACAGTTCAGCGGCGGTCTCGGGATCGGGATCCTCGGCCAGCCACCGCCGGGCCGTTTCGAACAGCGTTGCGCCCGCGCCCATCAATAGTCGCCCGCCGCCGCCCGCCCACCGGCGACGATCGCCACCGAGGATGACGCACCGATTCGGTCCGCCCCGGCGTTGAGCATCGCCGTGGCGTCCTGGCGACTGCGCACCGCCCCGGATGCCTTCACGCCCAGCGCGTCCCCCACCATCGCCCGCATCAGGGCGATGTCGTGCGCGTTGGCGCCGCCGCCTCCGAAACCGGTCGAGGTCTTGACATAGGCGGCACCGGAGCGCAGCGCGATCAGGCAGGCCACCGCCTTCTGGTCGTCATCGAGGACGCTGGTCTCCAGAATCACCTTCACCGGGGCCGGCCGGGCGGCGCCGACCACCCCGAGGATGTCGTCGTAGACCGCAGCCAGGTCACCGGAGAGCAGACCCCCGATATCCAGCACCATATCCACTTCGTCGGCACCCTCGGCGACCGCGATGCGGGCCTCCTCGGCCTTGGCGAGCCTGGTCATAGCGCCCAACGGAAACCCCACCACCGTGCAGACCATGACCGCCGATCCGACGAGTTGCTCCGCCGCGGTCGGAACCCAACGGCTGTTGACACACACCGAGGCGAACCCGTGCTCCCGCGCCTCGTCGCAGAGTCGCTCGATGTCCGCCAGGGTGGCGTCGGCTTTGAGCAGGGTGTGATCGATCCGGCCGGCGAGGGAATCGGCGGTGCGCACCACCGGAGGAACGTCGACCCCGTCGGGGGCCGGACCGAGTGCCGCGGTCACCGCCTCGGTGGCGCGTTTGAACCGGCTGGAGTAGTCAGCCACATAGGTGTTCACAGGGTCTCCTCGGTATCGTCGCGCTTCAGCCGCCAGGCAGGTTGGCCCGGAGGTAATTGAACAGCGCGATGCCGGAGTCCTCGCTGAACTTCTGCAACTCCGCCGCCGTCGCGGTCACCTGATCGCCGTCGAGCCGGTTCAGCAGTGTGCAGCAGATCATCGCGAACCGGGGAAAACCCCAGTGGTTGAGATAACCCGCGAACATCGCGCCCTCCATCTCGATATTGCGCACGCCGTGGTCGTTGAGCCACCGCAGCCACACCATCTTGGTTTCCGGTGTCTCGAAACACACCGCCCCGTCGAGTCGGAACTGCTCCAGGAAGAACTCATTGCCGGCCACTGTCTTCCCCGAGACCAACCGCAGATCGGCGACGCCAGCATTGGCGGCCAGGATGGCCTCCCGGGTCTCCGCCGGAAAACGCCCGTCGAACCAGTACTGCCCCGCAGCGCCGCGCAGTAACCGGTAGGGCTTGAGATCGGCCATCAGCCCCTCAGAGGAAACCACCACGGTGCCACCGGGCAGGCCCACCCCACCACTGGTGCCCACCCGGCACCAGAAAACGTCGTCCAGCGCGTCGAGATCACCGCATTTGAGGAAGAACACCAAACGCATGAGCTCCTGAACGGCGATCGACGCACTCGGCATGCCCATACCGTGCGAGGCGAACAGCACACCGGCGGTGTACCGGGTGACGAAGCGGTCCTCCTTGGGGAATGCCACGATCTCCGACCCGCCGTTGAGTTGGCTCCAGCGCTCGGCAAACTCCCTGATCCGTGCGCCCGAGCCTGCCATGATCACCGCGCGCACACCGCGGAGTCCATCGAGAACGGGGTCCGAAGAAACGACGCCGAAGTGGTAGTAGACGTCCTCTCGGCTGCCATCGAGGACACCGTCGAGGAACCCGTGATTGATGTTTTCTGTCCGCACAGCGGCCTCCGCGACTCGTCGACGGGACGCAATCTACGTGGAGCGGTGCCGCCGGGGCGGGACTTTCGGTCACCGGTCGCACCGCGTGGTGCGGTTGACGGTGCCTTCTGGCCCCGGATAGGTTCTGAATTTGCACAACCTCGCGATTTGCGGGGAGCGAGGGCGTTTTGATGGTAGTGGCGAAGAACGGCGTACGGGCCGGAGCGGCGGCGTTCCTGTTCGGCTTCGCGCTGACCGTCTCCCCCGCGACAGCCGCCGCCGATGAGCCCGATCCGGAAACCACGGCGGGACCTGCGGGGGCCCCGGCCTCGTCGGCCCCGGCTCGTGCGACGCGGGGCTCGGCATCCAACGCCGGAACCGCAGCGCGGCAACGACTCGGTCCGCCTCGGCCGGCGGCCGCCCGCCAGGCCGTTCCGGCCGCCCCCGCAGAGGCCTCGACGGGTTCGGAGCCAATCGCTGAACTCAAGACCCGCCCGACGCGTCGCGGATCGCAGTCCACCCGGGACGCCACCGATCGCATCGCGGCCCCAGCCCGAAGCGCCTCGGACAGCATCACGGTCCCGACCCGGGGACCCGCCGACCCGCGGCTGGGCATCCAGCCGGAGCCATCTGTCATCACCGGTCTGCCATCGACGGCCCCTGCGCCGGAAATCACGGCCGCGACGGCCCCGGCCAACACTCCCCGGATGGCAGTGGTCGCCGCGGCACCCACCGCAGCGGCCGCGCCCGTTCCGGCCGACCCGGCGCCCGTCACCATGGCCGGGATGACCGCGGCCACCGGCACCGCCGCGGTCACGGTGGCCGATCTGTTCAACGGGTTACTGGCCCCCATCCGAGAGTTCTTTGAGGGTGCGGCACTGCTGGTGCGCCGTGCCCTGTTCAACCAGGCCCCAACGGTGAGCCCGGTGCAGCTGACAGGTCAGGGCGAAGGGCCCATCACCGGAACCATCGGTGCGGTGGACCCCGAGGGTGACCCGATCGTCTTCAGCATCACCACCGAAGCCCGCTACGGCAGCGCGGTGATCGATGCGGCCGGCAACTACACCTACACCCCCGGTCCGGAATTCGCCGGCACCGATTCCTTTATCGCCACGGCCACCGACAACCGGTTCGGCATCAACCTACTGGATCTGTTCCGCGCCCCCGGCACGGCCGGAAATGTGGCGGTCAGCCAGGGGGCGAGCGCTGACCGGGTGCAGTTCCAGTTCATTTACGGCGACGGGGCGCAATTCTGGTCCCCCGCGGCTCGCAGCACGCTCGAATACGTCGCGACGACGCTGTCGACCACCCTGACGGTGGACAGCCCGGTCGTCCTGACCTACACCGTCACCGGGGAGTTTTCGCCGTTCTCGTCCACGCTGGCATCCGCCGGCAGCGATCTGACCAGCTCCGAACCGGGATTCCTGCAAACGGTGGCGCAGAACAAGATCCTGTCCGGAACCGACGCCAACGGATCAGCCGCCGACGGCACGATCAACTGGAACTTCGGACCGGGCTGGGCCTTCGGTGACAACGTGCCGGGCAACCAGTACGACTTCCAATCGACCGCGATGCACGAACTGCTGCACACGCTGGGCTTCCTGACCTACGTCGATCAGGCCGGCGCCAATACCGGGCGGAGTTGGACCGATTTCGACAGTCATCTCGTGACATCCGACGGGACCTCGGTCATCGGCGGCGACTACGTTTGGAACACGGCCTACAACCCCAACCTGACCGGCGGCAACGGGGGGCTGTACTTCGGCGGGCCGAACGCCACCGCCGCCTACGGCGGCTTCGTCCCGCTCTACACGCCGCGGTCCTGGTCATCCGGCAGCTCCTTATCGCATCTGGACGACTCCACCTTCGTCGGCGCCAACCAGCAACTGATGAACGCCCGCAGCGGTACCGGCCCGGGCATCAGGATCATCAGCCCGATCGAAGCCGCGATCCTTGAGGATCTCGGCTACTCCGTCGCGCCCGGCCCCGCGGCCTCGGCTCTGATGTTCGTGGGCCTGATCTTCCTCCGGCGCCGACATCACAGCACCGGTCCGTTCAGACCGGGAGACGGGACAGGGTTACCAGGCGTCGTATCGGTGGGAACGACACTGGATTCCGTTCCGGGCTGAATGACCCGACCGGGGCTCTCAACTCGAGGGTGGCACGGCCGGTTCCGGTTTGCCGGTGGCGGTCTCGTCGACCGCGGCGTGCACGAACCGCATCTTCTCCAGAACCGGAACCGGCAACACGAACGGGTAGAGGTCCCGCTTACCCATCGACCGGTTGACCATGTTCAGCGACCAGGACAATGGCAGCCAGATGTCGATCATCGTGTCGAACGCACTGGGTCCGAGCACCCGCGTCTGGTAGGTCGCACTGGCCGGAGCCAGACCATAGGCCGCCGCGGTGTCCAGGGTGCTCCGGATGTGCAGGTAGTGCGCGAACGTCTCGGCCCAGTCCTCAGCCGGGTGCATGGTCGCGTACGAGGACACGAAATCCTGCTCCCAACCGGTCGGCGGCCCCTGCTCGTAGTGCCTGTCCAGCGCGGCCTGATAGTCAGCCGACGGATCACCGAACAACCGGCTGAACTGCTGCACCCTGTCTGGTGAGGTCCCGATCAGCCGGTAGAAGTAGTAGTGACCGATCTCGTGGCGGAAATGTCCCAGCAAGGTCCGATACGGTTCGTCCATCTCGACGCGCAACTGCTCGCGGTGCACGTCATCGCCCTCGGCGAGGTCGACGGTAACCAGGCCGGCGTCATGGCCGGTAAGGACCGGCTCATCGGCGCTGGACAGCAGATCGAAAGCCAACCCGTGTTCCGGATCTTCGGTTCTGCCGGCGATCGGTAGCTTCAGTTCGTACAGTTCGGCGATCAGTCGGCGTTTGGCCCGCTCGGCGTCGGCGAAGGCGCCCAGAGCGGTGGCGTCGCCGTCCACCGGCCTGGTCCGGGTCAGCACGCAGGAGGCGCACAGCCGCCGGACCGGTTCCACCCGCACCAGCCAATTACATTCGGCCAGATGACGATTCGCGCACAGCTGATACAGCTGCGGGTCGACGCTGCCGTCATCCCCGGCTCCCCCGCCCGGGGCGATCACCAGGAATGACATCGCTTCCAGGGAGAACCCGACGGGGCTCTCGCAGGACAGGCACACCGAGTTCTCGAAGGCGAGGTGTTGCCCGCAGTGGGGGCAGGTGAAGTCACGCACCCGGCAGTTCCCCGTCGAGGGGGGCCACATCCACCGAAACGTCGATCACGCTGCGCTCCGAATCGGTGTAGATGATTCCGCGCAGGGGCGGGATATCGGCATAATCCCGTCCCCATCCGACGGTGATGTAACGCTCGTCGATCAGCTGCTCATTGGTCGGGTCGAACCCCAGCCACCGGTTCTGCGGGGTCCACACCGAAGCCCAGGCGTGGGTGGCATCAACCCCGAAGACCCGGTCCTTACCCGGCGGCGGATCGGTGGCCAGGTATCCGGACACATAGCTCGCCGCCAACCCGTGAGCCCGCAAGCAGGCGATCGCCAACCGGGCGAAGTCCTGGCAGACACCCTCACGAGCGGCCAGCACCGCATCGACCCGGGTGGACACCGTCGTGGATCCGGACCGGTAGGTGAAGTCCGAGAAGATCCGCGTGTTCAGATCGCGGATGACCTCGATGAGCGGGCGGCCGGGGGCAAAGCTCGGTGCGGCGTAATCCTTTACCGCAGCGGTGATTTCGGGTGGCCGAAGATCCAGGATGAACTCCGCCGCCAACGCACCGGCGGTACCGGTAGGCCGGGCGAGTTCCCACGGCTCCAATGCCGGCCCTGCGCCGTAGAGATCAGGTTCCGGCGGGTCCACCTCGACAACGGCAGCGCTGCTCACGGTTAGCGCACGGTGGTGCTGGGTCACCTGGAAATAGGAGCTCATATTGCCGTAGGCATCGCGACTGGTCGAGCCGTCGGCCGGCTCCGGGTCGATCACCAACTGGTAGGACAGACAGCGTTGCCGATCAGAATCCCGCGGGGTCAGGAAACCACGACCGTAGGAATTGGTCACCACATCTGAGTAGCGATATGTCGTTCGGTGGCTGATCCGGTAGGCCCGAGAAGCCGGGGCGGCACCGTCGGCGACGGCGGTCACTGCACGACCCGGAGTTCATCGGGCCCCCACAGCGGCTGCATGCCACCCGGCACCGTCAATTGGGTATCGGTGATGACGGTGGCCAGTTCCCGCAGCGCACTGTGCACCGCGCGCAGCAACACCCGCATCTCGATACGCTCGCCGTCCGGGCCGACCACCTCGAGTTCGGCGGGGTCGAGTCGGCGCAGCCGGATACTGATCTCCTCGACAAGACGCTCGGGGCGCGAAGATCCCGAGGAACCCGGCAGTGCGCGCAGGTTGGCGCGGATCCGCTCCAACTGATAGATCAGCGACCGTGGATTCTCGGCGTCGAGGAGCAGCAGTTCGGCCACAGCGGCCACACTGAACTGGCCCACTGTTCGCCTGCGGTAGACGACGGACGACTCACACGCCACCAGAACCGACTCGGTGATGGTTTGTTCGGGGCCGGAGGCGCGGGCGGTCACCAGGGTGGAATCCAACAGGGCGACCAGCCCGATACCACGTTCTATCCGTTTCCCGGTATCCATCATCGCCCAGCCCGCGTCGTGCACCATGGACTCCTCGGCAACCCCGGAGAGCGCCAACATGCCGGTCAGCGTCCCGGAATGCGCGGCCGCCATCAACGCGTCACCCCGAATCCTGGACTCCGGCGGCGTCGCCGACAGCTTCGACACCGCGCGGTCCACCGAGGCCAACACCAGCCAGGTGTTATTGGACATCTGATCGCGCACCCCGCGCGCCGACAGACCCAGCAGTTCCACCGACTGCGCCAGCGAACCGGGCCGGCGCCGGTCGGCGGTCAAGGACCACAGCGTGGTCGGGGCCACCGCGATCATTTCCGCGGAGTCGCCATCGGTCCCGGTATCGGTGCCGGTGATCTCGCCGAGCGCCCGCAGCAGGACCGGCACGCATTCGCTGGCGTCGGTGTACTGCCGATGCCGGAACTCGTGATGGCGTTCCCTGGTGGCGGTGAGCAACCTGGCCATCTGCTCGGCACGTTCGCCGTAGCGGCCCAACCAGAACAGATCCGAGAGCACCCGCGGTGAACTGACCGCACCGGCGCCGCGGCCCCGCACCGAGGTCATCTCCGGAGGCTGCTCTACCGGCGACACCGCCACCTCGGCTGCGGACCTCACCGGCGGCAGCACCCAGATATCCTTGGCCGCGACGCTGTCGAGCCTGTACCCGGCGGTACCGGGGGCCAGTACATAGCCCAGTCCGCCGATCATGGGTGCATAGCTGTCGCGCTGCGACACCGTGAACAGCCGCATACCCACCGGAGCCGCCGACAGACCGCCCGCGAAGTAGTCGGTGGGTGCTGAAGAGAACTGCGGCAGCTCCTGGCCGACCCACTGCCAGGGGGCGTCCTGGATGCGATCTGCCAGCTGGGCCTGCTGCTCGGTAGACAGCGCGGGCCCCACGATCGTCTCGCCGCCCACCGCGGACTTGATCAACAGCGATGAGAGATTGGCCAGCAGGTGCGAACGTTCCCGGTCGATCCCGCCCCAGTACATCGGCTCGGTGTCCAAAAGCGGGGTCTCATCCAGCAACAACCGCGCCAGGTCGGGCAGGAACCGCATCAGCCCCGGGCTTTCCAGGATGCCGCTGCCGAGGGTGTTGACGACGGTCGCCGCGCCGCGGCGTAACACCTCCACCAGCCCGGCCACCCCGAGCCGGGAATCAGCGCGCAGGTCCAGCGGGTCGGTGAAGTCGGCATCCACCCGACGCAACACCACATCTACCCGTTTGAGGGTGCCCAGTGACCGCATCCACAGCTTGCCCTCGCGCACCACCAGGTCGGCATTCTCGACAAGTGGGAAACCCAGGAGTGAGGCGAGGTAAGCCTGGTCGAAGGCCGTCTCCGAATAGCTGCCCGGCGACAGCACCACCACGACGGGATCCTCGGCGGCCTCCGGGGCCGCATCGACCAGCGCCAGCCGTAATGCCTGGGCGAAGGCCGACGCGGCGCGCGGGCCAATCTGCTCAAAGATGTCGGGAATGGCATTGGCGACGACGCGGCGGTCGGCCAGGGCATATCCGGCACCGGACGGTGCCTGGGTCCAGTCGGCGTTCACCCGGAACGAGCCGTCTGAGGCCCGGCTGACATCACATCCGTGCAAGAAAAGCCGGTGTCGGCCCGGTATGTCGATGCCGCGGGCCGCGCGGAGATAGCCGGGGTGGGCGAACATCAGTTGCGGCGGCAAGGTGCCGCTGGTCAGGGCGCGCCGTGCACCGTAGAGATCGGAAAGAACTGCATCGAGTAGCTGGGTGCGCTGGACCAGACCGGCCTCCACGGTGTCCCAGTCCGCGGGTGAGACCAGCAGCGGAAGAGCGTCCAGCTGCCAGGTCCCGGTAACAGCGGCAGCGGGTCCGTCAGCGGTCGGGTCGCCGTCACGATCGATCTCCAGATAGGTGATCCCCTCGGAATCGATCAGGCTGCCGACCATCGAGCGCATCTGTTCCAGCCCGGCCGAACCGCGTTCGTCGAGCAGTTGTCCGATTTCCCGCCATGCGGGCCGGACCGCACCGGTGGCGTCGATGAACTCGTCGTACCCGGGCACGGTGGGAGCGGTGCCGGTGGCCTGTGTCGATCCGTTGGCCGGTATCTCAGACACGACTCCGCGGGCGCGGGCGGCCCGATAATCAGCGACCAGGTGCCCGCGATCCGGTTCAGGTCCACCGCGAAGATCAGAGTCGGTGGCGGGGGACGACACGACCCACCTCCCGCTTTCCGCTCTGCCTGTCAACCATGGTCGTTTGCGGCCCGAACGGCATGCGGACCGGCGACCCTGTCAGCTCTGCAGCACAGTACGCACCCGGCGCAGATCCAGAATGCCCGGCGCGCCGATATCGGTGGATTGCCGGGCCTGCTTCTCCCTCAAATCGGCGAGGTCGATCCGCCCCGGGGTGAAGCCGTGCGCCTCGAAGCGCCGGCTGCGGCGCGATTCGGCCTCCACGGCGTTGACCGGTGGGGTGTCGTACGCCCGGCCGCCGGGGTGAGATACGTGGTAGGTGCAGCCGCCCCGGGAGGTGCCGGTAGACAGGTCGACCAACTCGAAGCGCAACGGGGTGTCGACGGTGATGGTCGGGTGCAGCGCGCTGGGCGGCTGCCAGGCCCGGTACCGGACCCCGGCCACCGCGACATCGGGGTTGTCGGTGGGCAACATCGGGATCGGGTGGCCGTTGCAGGTCACCAGATGACGCTGACGATCGGCGCCGATGGTGCGTACCTGGAGACGCTCCACCGAGGAGTCGACATAGCGCGCCGTTCCACCGGCCGAGGACTCCTCGCCGAGGGTGAACCACGGCTCGATCGCGCCCCGGAGCTCAATTTCGACGTGGTCGAATACCGCGGTTCCCACCCGCGGAAAGCGGAACTCGGTGAACGGGTCCAGCCAGCTGGTGTCGAACCCGATACCCTCTGCGCGCAGGTCCGCAGCAACTTCGGCGATATCGCGAATGATGAAGTACGGCAACAGATACCGGCCATGCAGGTTGGCACCGTGCCGAATCAGAGGGGCCCCCAGTGGCGCATCCCAGAACTTCGCCACCAGTGATCGCACCAGCAGTGACTGCACCATGGCCATCTGGCGGTGCGGCGGCATCTCGAAACCGCGTAACTCCAGCAACCCGAGCCGGCCGCGCGGCCCGTCCGGGCTGTACAGCTTGTCGATACAGAACTCCGCACGGTGGGTGTTGCCGGTGATATCGGTGAGTAGGTGCCGCAGCGCCCGGTCGGTGATCCACGGAGCGACGCTTGCGGAGCGACCATCTTTCGCGACGCTTGCGGAGCGACCATCTTTCGCGACGCTTGCGGAGCGACCATCTTTCGCGACGCTTGCGGAGCGACCACGCTCCGTTCTTGTTTCCTGGGATCCGGCCAGCCGGGCGATCTCGGCGAACGCGATCTCCAGTTCGTAGAGTGCATCGGGCCGGCCCTCGTCCACTCGGGGCGCCTGTGATGTCGTTCCGATGAATCGACCCGCGAACAGGTAGGAAAGCGCGGGATGGCGCTGCCAGTAGGTCAGCAGCGACACCAGCAGGTCCGGCCGGCGCAGCAGCGGTGAGTCGGCCGGCGTGATCCCACCCAGGGTGATGTGGTTTCCGCCGCCGGTGCCGCCGTGGGTGCCGTCGAAGTCGAACGACTCGGTCGACAACCGCGCCAGTCGCGCTTTCTCGTAGAGCGTCTGCAACTGCTCGTTCTGCTCGGCGAAGCTCGTGGTGGGTGCGACATTGACCTCGATCACACCCGGGTCAGGAGTGATCGACAACGACCGCAGCCGGCCGTCCGGCGGTGGGTCGTACCCCTCGATGACCACCGACCGGCCCACCGCGGACGCGGCCGCCTCGACCCGCGCGATCAGATCGACGAAATCCTCCAGCGCCTCCGTCGGCGGCATGAACACGAACAGCCGACCGTCTCGGACCTCGGCGACGACGGCGGTCGGCGGCGCGGTATCGGCATCCTCCACGGTCGCCCCGTCGGGCTCGGGATCGACCGGGAGTTCACCGTCGGCGGCCAGCGGATCGGCGTCGAACCGCTCCCGCGGTGGGTGCCAGCTGATCGAGTCCAATGGCAGCCGGAACCCGGCCGGGGAGTCCCCGTCGAGAAGCACGATCCGGCCTCGCCGCAACCGCCAGTCCGCCGACGCCCAGCCGCTGTCGTCATCACGCCGGTGCAGTGGCAGCACCCAGGCGGCTGGTTGGTCCACCGACTGCTCAAGCCTCGCGAGCAGCGCGGCGCGGTCCGAGGGGCTGTCGGACTCGAGATCGTCGGAGGGTTCCACGGCGTCACCGGCGGGCTGCCGCACCGCCGTCGACAACCTCATCAACGGATCCTCATAGGCCGCCCGAACCTGGGTGGAGGGTAAACCGAGATCGGCGGCCAGCTCGGAGAGCAACTGCTCGGCCGCAACGCTCGGAACCTGCTCGGCCTCACCGTCCCACGGGCCGGCCAGCAGAGCGGAGTCGCACCACAGGGGTTGACCATCACGGCGCCAGTGCAGCCCGATCTGCCAGCGTGGCAACGGCTCGCCCGGATACCACTTGCCCTGGCCGTACTGCACCAGACCGTTGGGCGCCCACTCCTCTTTCAGCAGTCCGGCCAACACAGCGGCCCGCCTCCGCTTGTGCGGCCCGTCGGCGTCGACGGTCCACTCCGGGTCGACCTGATTGTCGATCGAGACGAATGTCGGTTCGCCGCCCACGGTGAGCCGAACATCGCCGGCAGCGAGCCGACTGTCCACCTGCTCTCCCAGCGCAGTGATCGCATCCCACGCCGTCTCGGTGTACGGCAGCGTGACCCGCGGATCCTCGTGCACCCTGGTCACGGTGTTGGAGAAGTCGAATGTCGTCTCCGCCATCCCGGTAGCGCCGGTGATCGGCGCCGCCGAGGACGGGTGCGGGGTGGCCGCCAGCGGGATGTGGCCCTCTCCGGCGAACAGCCCGGAGGTCGGATCCAGGCCGATCCACCCGGCCCCGGGGATGTAGACCTCGGTCCACGCGTGCAGGTCGGTGAAGTCGGCGGCGGGCCCGGATGGACCGTCGAGGGCCGGCACGTCCGACGTGAGTTGCACCAGATACCCGGATACGAACCGGGCGGCCAAACCCATCTGGCGCAGGATCGACACCAGCAGCCAGGCCGAGTCCCGGCAGGATCCGATCCGGCTGGCCAGCGTGTGGTCCGGGGTCTGCACGCCCGGTTCCATCCGAACGCTGTAACCCACCGCTGCATTCACGGCGTGGTTGAGCCCGACCAGGAAGTCAATGGTGCGCATCCCCGGCGTGATCCGGTGGTCGCGCACCCACTGCACCAGCAGTTCGCCCGGTCCGGAGCCCTCCCCGTTCTCGTCGACCGGCCGCAGATAGACCTCCAGATCGTCACGCAGGTTTGCCGGGTAGCTGAACGGAAAAGTCTCGGCGAACTCCTCGATGAAGAAATCGAACGGGTTGATGACCTTCAGGTCGGCGATCAGCCCGACGGTGATCGACAGCGTTCGGGTGGGGTTGGGAAAGACCAGACGGGCCATGAAATTGCCGAAGGCGTCCTGCTGCCAGTTGACGAAGTGGTCGGCCGGTTCGACATCCATCGAGTAGGCCTCGATCGGGGTGCGACTGTGCGGCGCCGGCCGCAACCGCACCACGTGGGGGTGGACCTGGACGAGTCGGTCGAATGTGTAGCTGGTCCGATGCTCCAGCGCCACTTTGATTCCCACAGCGCCTTATCCCACCACACCCGGGCCCGCCGCGCAGGACACGGAGATTCTCGGTTCGGGGATTCCTGTTACGGCCGTGCAAATTAATTCACCCTTCGGCTTTACCGGGCGGCCGCACGCTGTTTACTGTGCGGGTCCTGTACGACGTCGGGGGTCCGCTGATGCGTTTCATCGATTTCAAAGCCAAGACACCCCTGATCGGGATGTCCATGGTCTTTCTCGCGATGGCGATCGTGGCTGTCACGGCCTATCTGCACATCGGCTGGTACTCGGCCGTCGGATACGCCGTCGCGGCCGCTGTCGCGGTATTCGGCTTCATCTTCACTTTCCGCGATATGCCGGAACCGCCGCATGACCCGGACAAACCCAAGCAGGAGGGGCCGAGCCTATGACCGCTGTCGCCGATCAGCCTGCCGAGCCCACCGAACCGGTGGGTCTCAGCAGCGAGGACGCCGGCTACCACAAGAGCCTCAAACCGCGTCAGCTGCAGATGATCGCCATCGGCGGCGCCATCGGAACCGGGCTGTTCCTCGGCGCCGGCGGCCGGCTGGCCAGCGCCGGACCCGGCCTGTTCCTGGTCTACGGCTTCTGCGGCATCTTCGTCTTCTTCATCCTGCGGGCTATGGGGGAACTGGTCCTGCACCGGCCCTCATCGGGATCTTTCGTGTCTTACGCCAGGGAGTTCCTCGGCGAGAAGGCCGCCTATGTGGCGGGCTGGATGTACTTCCTGAACTGGTCGATGACCACGATCGTCGATTCCACCGCCATCGCGACCTACTTTCGGTTCTGGTCGGCGTTCGACCACATCCCGCAATGGCTGATCGCACTGATCGCGCTGGGCGTGGTGTTGGGTGTGAACCTGGTCTCGGTGGCGGTATTCGGCGAGCTGGAGTTCTGGGCCGCCCTGATCAAGGTGGTGGCCCTGGTGACCTTCCTGGTCGCCGCAACCATCTTCTTGGCCGGGCGCTACGAGATAGACGGGCATTCGACCGGTTTCAGCGTCCTGTCCAACCACGGCGGACTGTTTCCGGTGGGGTTGCTCCCGTTGGTCATCGTCACCGCCGGGGTGGTGTTCGCCTACGCCGCGGTCGAACTGGTCGGGACGGCGGCCGGTGAGACGGCGGAACCGGAAAAGATCATGCCCCGCGCCATCAACTCGGTGATCGCCCGAATCGCGCTGTTTTATGTGGGCTCGGTTTTCCTACTCGCCCTGCTGCTTCCCTACACCGACTACTCCGCGGACGAGAGCCCGTTCGTCACCTTCTTCTCGAAGATCGGCATCGAGGGCGGCGGCACGGTGATGAACCTGGTGGTACTCACCGCAGCCTTCTCCAGCCTCAACGCCGGGCTGTACTCCACGGGCCGCATTCTGCGGTCGATGGCGATGAACGGCAGCGCCCCGAAGTTCACCGCCCGGATGTCCCGCCGGGGCGTCCCGTACGGCGGCATCTTGTTGACAGCCTCGATCGGACTGCTCGGCGTGCTGCTCAACGGCGTCGTTCCATCGATGGCCTTCGAGATCGTCCTCAACGTGGCCTCCCTGGGCATTCTGGCTTCCTGGGCCACCATCGTCATCTGCCAGATTCAGCTCTACCGCTGGTCGGAGCAGGGCAGGATGCTCCGGCCGTCGTTCCGGATGTGGGGGTCGCCCTACACCGGATACTTGACCATGGCCTTCCTGGCCTCGGTGCTGGTTCTGATGGGTTTCAACTATCCGATCGGCACCTGGACCGTCGCCAGCCTGGTGCTGATCATCCCGGCCCTGATCGGCGGTTGGTTCCTGGTGCGGGCGCAGGTGCTGGAGATCGCGCAGCGCCGCATCGGCGACACCGGCGCATTTCCCGTGGTGGCCAACGTGCCCCCGCCCAAGGACCGGAAACGACCACGCTGATCGACCCGTATCGGCTGCGAGCGATGCGCCGCCGGTCCATGCTGGTGATATGGCCAGTCTTCCGCGCCGGATCGTCTCGGGGTTGAACTCCACATTGCGCAGCCCGCAAACGGCGGCCTTCGTCGCCGGCGTGGAGAGCGGCCTGACCAGGCGGCGCCGCGAATCCCGACTGAAGTCAGGGGCCTTCCGCGGCGTGCAGGTGGTCGTGTACCGCGGTTTCGTGGCCGATGATGTCGCCCGGGTGCGTGTCCGGGTCACCGAGGCTCCTGAACTCCCCGGCGACAGCCGCATCCCGTACTGGGATGTCGCGCAGTCCAACCTGTACCGCCACGCCGGACTGCGGATCGTCGGTGCCGCGGTCGAGTTGCGGATCGGCGATCACACCGCCACCGAGATCACCGACAACCACGGGTTCGCGAACTTCGCGCTGTCGGTGCCGAAACTTCGGACCGGCTGGCATGACGTCCACGCCGAGACCACGCCGATCGAGGACGGTGAATCCGCCGTCGGCACCGGCCGGGTGGTCAAACCCGCGTTGCGGGCACCCTTTCTGGTCATCTCCGATATCGACGACACCATCCTGCTCACCGGCCTGACCGAAGGGGCGGCGATGGTGGCCCGGACGGTGCTTCGGGAGGCCAGTGAGCGGGCCGCGATCCCCGGAATGTCCGCGCTGTACCGCGGTCTGGCCCGGGGGATTCCCACCCGGGCCGGAAACCGGCGGCCGGCCCCGACGTTCTTCTACGTCTCGACCGGAAGTTGGTCGTTCTATCCGACGCTGCAGGAGTTCGTACAGTTGCGCGGCTTCCCGGTGGGTCCGATGTTTCTCACCGACTGGGGTCCGACCGAGCGTTATCTCCGCCGAAGCGGCCCCGAGCACAAGCGGACGGCCATCCGGCGGCTGTTCGATTCCTACCCGAGCATGCAGTTCGTTCTGGTTGGTGACAGCGGTCAGCGCGATCCCCTGACGTACGAGGAGATGGCGCGGGAGTTCCCCGAGCGGGTGTCGCTGATCCTGATCCGGCAGGTCGGCGATGATGACGACGAGCGCAACAGCGACCTGCGTTCGCATGCCGAGGCACTTCGCGGCGAGGGCATCCCGCTGCATCTCGTACCTGATGCCTCCGCCGCCGCCGGGATCGTCCACGGTATGGGCCTGTGCGATGACGAGACCCTGGTCGAGGTCGCCACCGAATTGCCGCCGAGGTGACCCCGCAGGGCCGCCGCGGTAATCCGGGTGGTGGCTATCCCAGCACGATTTCGGGCAGGGTGCCGGCCGGCGCGGTGGAGGCGAGGCCGGCGAAGTAAGCACCGGACCAGATCCACAGGCCGGACTGCAGCCGAAGCGAACTGCGCGCCAACCCGGCGTCCCCATCGGCATAGCCGATCATGCTGGAAAGAACCGCGGCCTTGCTGACCATCAGGTAGGCCGAACTCAACTCGACGAGCGCCTGATAGGAGGCCGGGGAGAACGCACCGGCCCGGGCAATGGCCTCCCAAACGGCGCGCCCGGCGCCGGTCGCACCTTCCAGGACGGCGGTCCACAGTTTCATCTCCTGCCATCCGAGACTGGGCGGGGCGTCGAGCCGGGCGAGCGCGCCGTCATACCGGGTGGCGATCTCCAGCGGAAAGGCATCCGAACGGCAGCCCAGGAATCCATCGCAGGTCAGCGTGTCCTGCATAGACGGAACGCCGGCCGGCGGGTTCTCCAGCAGGACCTCCAGATAACCGCGGTTATAGCCGTAAAGGGCGAGCAGGACGGGCACCGAGGCGTGCGCGGCCGTCCGGGCGATCCAGTCGCTGCGGGTGGTCGCCGCGCCCATCAGGCCACCCGCCAGTGCGTCGAAGAGGCGGATCCCGATCGCCGACACGGTGAGGTCGGAGGTACCGGCGGTCAGCGCCGGTGCCGCGTCGGCGGGAGCCGGAGCCTCGCGCAGGTTGTCCCGCAGCCAGATGCCGCCGAAGTATCCCGATACCGCCAGGTTGCCCAATTGCAGACCGGCCCGTTCGGGCGTGAGATCGGGGCCGGCGAGGGTATCCAGGCTGGTGACAGCGAGGTCACCGAAGAAGAACCGGGGCGCGTCGGCGGCATCGCCGCCGTCGGCCACGTAGTCGGCGGCGACCTCGGCGATGGACTCCGGGGACACCGTGAACGACCAACCCCGGCTGACGGGGACCTGCGGCAGATCGACGGTGACCGGGGCGGCGCCTCGTCGGGAGACCCGGCGAGGTTCGGCGGCCATCGGCGGGGCGGGCGCCGCCACCGTCTGGGCGGGCGCCGCCACCGGCGGGGCGGGCACGTCACGGATCGCGGGGCGGCTGATCGCCTTGGCCGGCCGGGATGCCTGAACCGCCGCAGCGGCCGGCGGGAACCCGGATCTGCCCGGGCTTTCGGTAGCGGTCGGTGACGGTCTGGCCCGCGCCGCCCGGCGCTGAGACTGACCGCGGGCAGCCGGGGCCGGCCGCGCGCCCGCCGTGGACCGCTCGGCGCTGGTGTCGGACCCCGCATCGGGGGTGGCAGCGGCGGTTCCCGGCCCGACGGCGAGGACCGCAACACCCAGCCCGAACGCAACCGCAAGACCGCCGACGCGGCCGACAAACACCGCAGCCCCCATGTTTTCGACGCTATCAGTTCGGCAAAGATTGGAGCCAACGCTCTTTGCGGGTCGTGCCTATAGCTGCAGCGGTGACCATGATTGCGGCATGCTCAAGACTCCCCCGCCGGCACTGGCCGTGCCCGATCATTATGACCTCGACGATGTCGCGGCGATGCTCCGCGAAATCGGCGCCGGCCTGATCGAGGTTGCCCAACCCATCCAGGTCGTCGAGACCCGACTGGTGGACATCGCCGCGAGATACACCACTGAACCACTCGAGGTCGCGGCGTTCCCCACCATGCTGCTGATCCAGATCGGCGGCCGGACGTTTCGGCTCCGTCTGGAGGGCTCGGTTCAGCCGTCCGGCCAGTTCGATACGGCGGCCGATATCGACCAGATCGCCGATCTCGCCGAGGCCGGGGCGATCGACCCCACCGAGGCGGTTGCGGCGGTCCATTCCGCTCGCCGGCAGCCTCCGCGATTCGGCGCGGTCACCACCACACTGGGCTACGCCCTGACCGCCGTCGGATTCGGGATGGTCCTCCAGCCATCGTGGAAGGCGTTACTGGCACACGGTTTTCTGGGTCTGGTGGTGGGCGCCATCATGCAGACCAGTCGCCCGCTGCCCGGGCTGGGGCCGATCCTGCCGACCCTGTCCGCCATGGTTGTGACACTCCTGGCGACCTGGTTCGTCGCCGACGCCGCCGACAACGGCTTGCTTCCGGTGATCAGTCCCGCGCTGATCGCGACACTGCCCGGTATGGCACTGGTCGTCGGTTCCATCGAACTGGCCGGGAACAAGATCATGTCCGGCGCCAGTCGGGTCATCTACGGTGCGGCCCAACTGGGTCTGATGGTCTACGGCGTCGTGATGGGAGTCCAGATCGCCGGCCGGGTACCGCCCCAGCCCCAATCACCGTCGATGGGCGCATGGTCGTTTTACGTGTCGATCCTGGTGATCGCGGTCGGCCTTTACTTCTATTTATCGGCTCCGCGCGGATCCCTGATCTGGCTGCTGCTGACCATCGCGGTAGCCATCGGAGCCCAGAGCCTGGCGGGGCTGATGCTCAACGCCGCGCACTCCGGTTTCGTCGGTGCGATGGTCGCCATACCGTTCGCCATCATGGCGGCCCGGATCAAGAACGCACCGCCGGCGATGGTGCTCTGGCTGGCGGCATTCTGGTCCCTGGTGCCGGGGCAGTTGACCTTCATGTCCGTCAGCCGCGGCGCCACCGGGGACTATGTCGGCCAGGCAGGTCTGAGCGTCGCAGCAGCAGCCATCATTTCCATCGCGCTGGGCTCCCTGGCCGGCTGGACCGCGGTGAGGGCCATCATCGACCGTCCCGCTGTGTAAGCATTGCCCCGATGAAAACCTCCCGCTCGTCTCATGATGTCAAGAGTTCCCGCCGCGCTGTTCTGGCCGCGCTTCCGGTCGTCGCACTGACTGCCGCTGCATGCGGTGGCAGCCAAACCAGCCAGAATCAGAGCCCGAATCCGACCGGGGCTTCGGGCCCGCCTCCCATACCGCAGCCTGCCAATGGTGACGAAGCACTTGAGGTGCTGATGGCCGGTAACGCTCGCTTCGCCGCGCGAACACCTGCGATTCGCGATACCGCCGAAATAGATGCCATCTGGAGCGGCGGTATCGGGCAGAATCAGGCACCGTTCGCCACCGTCCTCGGGTGCGCGGACAGCCGCCTCGCCCCCGAGATCATCTTCGATCAGTTCGTCGGCAATATCTTCGTGGTGCGCGAAGCCGGCAATATCGCCGATTCGCCGACCAACCTGGGCAGCCTCGAATTCGGACAAGCTGTGCTTGGCTCGAAAATCATTGTGGTGCTGGGGCATTCCGATTGCGGAGCAGTCAAAGCCGCATTCGACAATGCCGCACCCGGGGGCAATATCGAGTCGATCATCGCCGCCATCCGGCCCGGTATCGCCGGGGCGGTCGACCTCGACGAGGCTGTCGATCGCAATGTCGGCGCCGTCATCGAACGGATGAGGCGCGACAGCCCGATGCTGGCCGCGGCCGAGAAAGCCGGCGCCGTCACAATCGTCGGAGCCGTCTACGACATCGAGAGCGCCAGCGTCCGGCTGCTGTGACATCCCGGCCGAACCGGCTAGTCCGGCGCGGTCACGAAGTCGATGAGTTCCTCGACCCGGCCGATCAGTGCCGGCTCCAGATCGGTCCAGTCCCGAACGGAGCCGCGGATACGTTGCCAGGCCCGGGCGATATCGGCCTGGTCGCGGTGCGGCCAACCGAGCGCCTGGCAGATACCGCGTTTCCACTCGACAGTCTTCGGCACCGTCGGCCATTCGCCCAGCCCGAGCCGCTCCGCTTTGACGGCCTGCCAGATGTCGACATAAGGATGACCGACCACCAGGGTGTGCCGGCCGCCGGAACAGCGGCGAACGGCCTCCGCGATGCGGGCCTCCTTGGATCCGGTGACCAGGTGGTCGACCAGAACGCCGAGCCGCCGGTTCGGGCCCGGCTGGAAGGTCTCGACAATACCGACGAGATCATCGACACCACCGAGATACTCCACGACGACACCCTCGACGCGCAGATCGTCACCCCAGACCTGTTCGACGAGTTCAGCGTCGTGGCGGCCCTCAACGTAGATGCGGCCGGCCAGCGCGACCCGGGCGCGGGCACCGGCCACCTTCACCGACCCCGAGGCGGTGCGCTCAGCGGCCTGCGGATCCGATCGGCGGGGCGGGGTCAGGATCACCGGGCGGCCGTCCACCAGGAATCCGGGCCCCAGTGGAAACACCCGGGTGCGCCGGTGCCGATCCTCGAGTTCAACGCGGCCACCCTCGATGCGGATGATCGCACCGACGTACCCCGATTGCGGATCTTCCACGACCAGGCCGACCTCGGCACAGCGCTCGGCCGAGCGGGTCCGCCTGGAACTGTGCGGGTCGTTGGCGAGCACATCGGTGCCATAGCGGTCGGTCACCCGGTGATCGTAGGGAAAATCCGGCACGTTGCCCCGCAACCGCCTGCGGCGGGTCGTCGGCACGGGCACGATATGGCCGGAAGGGAAAGGGGCGTGAGCCGATGGTGACTGCAGAACCGCCGACGACGAAGCGCAAGGAACCCCGCGGTCTGCTCCTGGGCGGTATCGCCGCCGGGCTGGCCGGGGTGATGGCCGATCTGCTCAGCCCGCTGTACGCCACCTCGTTTCACGAGGGATTCGGACTGAGCAACACCCAGGCCGGCTTCCTCGTCACCGCGGCGCTGGGGACTATGGGAATCGTGGAGCTGGCTCTGGCCCACTCGATCGGCAACCGGAATCTCAAACACACCGCCACCTACGGGATCCTCATCGCGTCCGCGGCGTTGCTCTACATCAGCAACGTCAGCGATAACGGATTCTGGTCGCTGTTGGCGGGAATGGTCGGCCTCGGCCTGGGATGCGGCCTGTCATTCGTCGCCGGCAACGCGGCACTGTCGTTCGCCAGCAACAGTGAGCGCGCTTTCGGGCTGCTGACAACCTGGTACATGATCTTCGTCTTCGTGATGATGAGCACGAATCCCTATCTGCGCCAGATCTATCCGATCGTCCTGCCGTACGCGGCGATGGTGGCGGTGCAGGTGGTGTGCCTGGGCCTGATCTGGTGGAAGCTACCCGATACCGCGGCGATCGCGCAGGAGCGGGCGGCGGCAGCCCGCTCCGTGGCACAGCTGAACCCCGAGATCAGCACGGAACTCACACGCGATGCCCCCCAGCTCAACGTATTCACAACTGTGCCGCTTCTGCTCTGCGCGGCCGTGACACTGTCCCAGTTCTCCGTCGCCGGCCTATGGACCTTCGCCCAGGAATTAGGCGCCACCGCCGGGATGTCGGCCGAGGCGACAGCCAGCTTCCTCGGTTTCTCCCAGCTGATCGGATTGCTGGGCACCATGGCGCCGTGGCTGCTGGGCCGCTGGGTGGGCCGGGGCCCCCTGGGCGCCGCCGGCCTGCTCCTGGGGGCCATCGGCATTCTGCTGGTCACGCTGGTGCACACGCCGCCGGCGTACATCGCCGGGAACCTGGCCATCAATCTCGGCTACTGGGTGATCCTGCCGTTGGCGCTATCGGTCGCCGCCGACCTCGATCGGAACTCCGGCCGTCTCATCGCGGTCATGCTCGGCACGTCATCGATCGGCCTGGCCCTGGGCCCGAGCCTGGCCGGGCCGCTGCTCGGTGGCGCCGACACCACCGTGGGCGGTTGGGTGTTCGGCCTGATCGGCCTGATCGCCGTGCCGCTGATCATCGCGCCCGCGAAGGCCGGTGACCGGGCGGCCCAGGCGCGTAAGGACGAGGAAGCCGCCGAACTGGAGGCCGGTTACCGCTAGCCGAATCGCAGCCTGCCCCGGAACTGGAGCAGCAGCGCGATCGTGGCGGTCCACCCGGTCTGGTGACTGGCGCCGAGCCCGCGGCCGGTGTCACCGTCGAAGTACTCGTGGAACGGAACCAGGTCCCTCCAGTGCGGATCGGTTTGGAAATAGTCGTTGTCCCCGAGCGCTGCACGTCGTCCGCGCCCGTCCCGGACGACGAGGGCGGTCAGGCGCCGGGCCATCAAGTCGGCGATGGCCGCCAGCGACACCGGGGTACCCGGGTCGCCCGGGTCGATGACGGTGAAGGTGTCACCGAGAAAACGTGCGTAGGAGTCCAACGCCTGGACGAACAGGAAGTTCATCGGCAGCCAGACCGGGCCGCGCCAGTTGGAGTTCCCGCCGAACATCCGGTTATCCGACTCCGCCGGCTGGTAGCTGACGCCGTGGTCCTGGCCGTTCACCCGGTAGCTGTAGGGATGATCACGGTGATATCGCGACAGCGATCGAATCCCGTTGGGCGACAGAAACTGTTCCGGATCAAGCAGACGTTCGAGCATCGTTGCCAACCGGTCGGTGTGGACGACGGCCATCATGAAGTGCGAACCGTCGCCGCCACGCAGCCGCAGGCTGACATCGCGGTCGGTGTGCTCGTAGACCCGCGCCAACTCGTCAAGGCACCGGTTGATCGTGTCCAGTGCCTGCACCGATGTGGTGGGAATCGCGATCGCGGCGAACAACGGCACGACAGCCTGCAGGGAGAACACCTCCAGCAAGCGTTTTCCTCCGTCGGGCGTTTCGACGACATCGTGGTAGAAGCCGGTCCGCTCATCCCAGAAACTGACATGGTCGCTGCCCTTCTCCAGGGCATTGGCGATCAACCAGGCATCCCAGATCCACCTGCCGAACATGGCCAGATAGTTGGGTTCGTCACGGGACAGTTCGATGGTGATCTCCAGCAGATGGAAGATCAGCGCCGCCATCCAAGCCGTGCCGTCCACCTGGGCGAGTTGGCCGCCGGTGGGCAGTGGCAGGTCCCGGTTGAACACTCCGATGTTGTCCATCCCGAGGAATCCGCCGCCGAACACACCGCGATCGGAACTGTCTTTCTGGTTGAGCCACCACATGGCGCTCAGCGTGACCGACCGATAGACCTGCGCCAGGAAATCACGGTCCGCCGAACCGGTCTGGCTACGTTCGATCTGGTAAACCTGCCAGGCAGCCCAGGCGTGCAACGGCGGGTTGGTATCGCCGAAAGACCATTCATAGGCGGGAATCTGGCCGTGCGGGTGCTGGGCCGTGGACTGCTGAAGAACGAGAATCTGCTGTTTGGCGAACTCCGGATCGATCAACGCCATGGCGACACAGTGGAAAGCCAGGTCCCAGGCGGCGAACCACGGATATTCCCAGGTGTCGGGCATGAGGATCACATCGGTGATCGCGAAGTGCTGCCAATCGCTGTTGCGGCCCTTCCAGCGCCGCTCCGGTGGAGCGGGCTGGCCCGGGTCACCCTTCAGCCAGCGCCGGACCCGGTAGTTGTAGAACTGCTTGGACCAGAGCAGTCCGGCGAGCGCTTGCCGTTGGACCAGCCGTTCGTCCTCGCTGAGATCCGTCGCGGCCACCATCCGATAGAACTCGTCGGCGTCGGCCTGCCGCGCCGACAACACGGTGTCAGCGTCGTCGAACGGGCGCTCGACGCCGGCCGGGGCGAAACGCACAGTGACCGTCAGCGTCGCGCCGGCCTGCAGGATCGTGGTGACGTGCGCGGCGACTTTGCTTCCCCCGGTGGTGCTGATGGCGTTGCGATCGCCATGCACCACATAGTCGTTGATGCCGTCCTTGGCGGTTGCGGAGGTATTCGGGGTGCCGAACAGCCGCACGGTGTTGGTCTCGTTTTCGCAGAAGATCAGCGGCGGCGCCGCGTCGGTTGAGGCGGTCACCGAGAACCACCGTTCGCCGAGCTGCCGGTGGGTGGTCATCGCCGCCCCGGCACCGCATCGGGTGATTCGCGGGGCCGACTGGCCGGGATTCCACGACCAGGTGTTGCGGTACCACAACTGCGGCAGCAGGTGGATAGGCGCGGGATCGGGCCCGCGGTTGATCGCCGTGATGCGGCAGTAGAGGTCTTCCGGCGCCGCCTTGGCGTAATCGACCCGAATATCGAAGTACCGCTGCTGCAGCCATTGGTCACGCAGCGCATCGAACAGCTCGTATTCGCGTTCGGACTGATCACGGCGCTGATTGGTTGCGAGCAGGTCGGCGTAGGGGAACGCGTCCTGCGGGTACTTGTAGACCATCGACGCGTACGCATGGCTGGGCAGGTTGTCGGTGTAGAACCAGTAGTCCTTGGCGTCCTCACCGTGGTTACCCTGCTCATTGGTTAGGCCGTAGGGCCGTTCTTTGAGGACGGCATCGCGGCCGTTCCACAGCGCCAGACCCAGACAGATGATCTGGTCGCGGTCACACCAGCCGGCCAGGCCGTCCTCGTTCCACCGATAGGCGCGGCTGTGCGCATGTTCGAACGGGAAGTACGCCCAGGCGTCACCGTCGGCGCTGTAATCCTCGCGGACAGTACCCCAGGCCCGCTCACTGAGATAGGTGCCCCAGCGACGCCAGTCGGCGACACCCGCCTTCGCCTCGGCGAGGCGGTCGTGTTCGGCGGTGCTCATCGCCTCGATGGCTCCTTCCCCGTCGTGGTGCCCATCGTGATGCCCAGCGACACCACCGGACCGGCTACGACCGTAGGGTATGCGCTACCACCCGACACGGAGGATTCCATGCGCCGACCCACCGCCGTCACCATCGGACTGGCCGCCGTCGGCCTGTCGGCGTGCGGAACCGATGACGCTTCGACACCGGACACGACGACGACCACGAGCACGACCGCGAGCACGGCCGCGCAACCCGGCAGCCCGATGACGAGCGCCATGACCGACTGCACCAAGACCGCACTGGCCGAACCGGCACTTCAGGCCGCCCAGTTGCTGGGTCCGGACAATATCTACACCGTCGACGATGTGAGCTGTACCGACGGCTGGGGGGTGACCAGCGGCCTGCTGTCAAGCGCCGACAACCCGGAGATGGGGGCGCCGACATCGTTCGTCTTCAAGCAGGAGGGCCGGTTCTGGATCGTGCAGGACAAGGCCACGGTGTGCGGTAGCGATCCGAGCACCACCACCGCCCCGGCTGACGCGGCGATCCCGGCCGATCTCTTCCTACGCGGATGCGCCGCCGGCTGAGCCACCGCACGCCCCTGTGCGCCGATTCAGCCCCGGCCGCGGACCAGCCGCCCGGGCCGCGCACCGGTGTCGACCCCGTCGCGGCGGGTCACTACCCCGCTGACGATCGTCGCGCTGTAGCCGGAAGACCCCTGAACCAGCCGACGGCCTCCTGCGGGCAGGTCATAGACCATCCGCGGCGCGTGCAAGGTCAATCGGTCCATATCGATGATGTTCAGATCGGCTTTCTTACCGACCTCGATCACACCGCGGTCGGTCAGCCCGAACAGTGCGGCGGTATCCCGGGACTGCTTGCGGATCACGAACTCCAGGGACAGCTTCTCCCCGCGGTGGCGGTCACGCGCCCAGTGCGTCAGCAGGAAGGTCGGGTACGAGGCATCGCAGATCATCCCGCAGTGCGCGCCGCCATCAGAGAGCCCGAGCACACCGGCCGGGTGGGTCATCATCTCCCGGATCGCGTCATGGTTACGGTCGGCGTAGTTGAACAGCGGCAGCATCAGCATCGCGGCGGCGTTGGATTCCAGCATGAGGTCATACATCGTGGGCAGCGGATCCTCACCGCGTTCCCGCGCGATCGAGGCCACCGTGCGCTCGTCGGTGGGCTCGTAATCCGGCGGTTCACCCAGGACGAACAACCGGTCGATGGCGTACTGCGCGAAGGCGAACATGCCGTCGAAAAGCACGGTGGGATCGATCGGCAGATCCTCCTCGGCCAGGATTGCCGCCCTGACGGCGGGATCGGCCAGCCGGGCGGCCAACTCCTCGCGACCACAGCGGGCCTTCAGTCGCCGGTACGTGGGCCGGTGGGTGAAGGCGTGGTGCCCCGGAAAGCCGAGCAGCATTCCGAACGGCCGCACTGCGACCTGCGGGTACAACCGGCTACCGGCCTCGTGGGCCGCGGCCGAGAGATCAAGTTGCTCACGCCACAGAGTGGGGTCGGCGTCGACCTGGATGAGCGCGAAACTCAACGCCGCGTCGATCTCCTCGCCGAGTCGGCGCATCCACTCGAGTTCCTTCTTGGGGGCGACGATATCCTCGCCCGCGGCGCCCTGCGGCGCGAGTTCGAACACCGCGCCGCCGCCGGCCGATAACGCCCGGCCGAGCGCGAAGAGCTCATCCTCGGCAGCGAAGGTTCCCGGCACCGGTTCGCCGTCCATCGCGCGATGCGCCAATGTCCGCGAGGAGGAGAAGCCGAGCGCGCCGGCCTCACACGCCTCCTGCACCAACCGGCTCATGACGGCGATGTCATCGGCGGTGGCCGGCTCGTTGCGCGCGCCGCGCTCCCCCATCGCATAGGCCCGGACGGTGCCGTGCGCGATCTGGCTGCCATAGTCGACGGCGAGTTCCCGGCGGCCGATCACATCGAGATATTCCGGGTAGCTCTCCCAGCCCCAGGTGATGCCCTCGGTCAGCGCCGTCCCGGGGATATCCTCCACACCTTCCATCAGCGCGATCAGCCAGTCCTCGGTGCCCGGCCGGACCGGCGCGAAGCCGACCCCGCAGTTACCGGAGATCACCGTCGTCACACCATGATTCGTGGACGGCTCGAGAACGTCGTCCCAGCTGACCTGTCCGTCATAGTGCGTGTGGATGTCGACGAATCCCGGTGCGACGATCTTGTCCGTCGCGTCGATCGTCTCGGCCGCGGCGCCCTCCAGCGCAGGGTCATTGGGACCGCGGCGCCGAACTGCCACGATCGTGCCGTCCTTGAGCGCGACGTCACCGGTGAAGCGCGCGGCGCCGGTCCCATCGACAACGGTGCCGCCCAGGATTTTCAGATCGAACACCGCGGCTCCCGAGGATCGTGTACAAGTACCGCCTCAGAGCCTCCCAGGAGACCGCCGGGCAGACAAGGGTGACGTCCTGTCAGCGGGCGATCCGCTCCAGCAGGACGGCCACGCCCAGACCCGCCGCCCCACTCACCGCGGCGACGCCGTAGCGGCCGTCCCGGCGTTCCAGTTCCTCCAGACAACTTCCCACCAGGATCGCCCCGGTGGCACCGAAGGCATGGCCCATGGCCATGGTGCCGCCGTTGGGATTCATACGCTCCGGTCCGGCGTCGAGGTCACGCCGGAACCGCAGACACAACGCGGAGAAGGCTTCGGCGAATTCGAAGACCTCGATATCGGCGGGCCTGAGTCCGGCCCGGGCGATGACCTCCTCGACGGCGCGCTGACCCGCGGTGAGCATGACCACCGGGTTGACGGCCGTCGTGACCGCCGCGAGAACGCGTCCCCGCGGCGCGATCCCCACAGCTTCTGCGCTCTCCGCGGTGCCGAGCAGCAGAAGTGCTGCGGCATCGGCCATTTGGGGCGAAGTGCCCAAGGTGTGCAGGTGCTCGATCGCCGGAACACCGTTGAACGCGTTCAACGCGATCTCGTCCTGACCCTCGGCGCCCAACTGCGCGAAGGCCGGTGGCAGCGCGGCAAGGCCTTCCAACCTCGTTCCGGGGCGGACCAATTCGTCCTGTGCGAGACCCGGTCCGCTCTCAGACGCCGGCACCGCGACAACCGATCGGGAGAACACCCCGGTAGACCATGCCGCCGCCGCCTTGTCCTGGGTCTCCACACCGTATCGATCCAGGTCGTCACGCCGGAATCCCTCGATCGTGGCATTGAGATCGGCGGCCACGCCCATGTGAACCGACCCGACCGTCCGGACGGTGGCCGGGTCGGCCCACAGCGGTCCCCGGTCGGCGAACATCGGCACCCGGGAGACCGACTCGACCCCGCCGGCGACGGCCAGGTCCAGATCCCCGCTGCGTAACCGGGCGGCAGTCTGGGCGACGGCGTCGATACCCGAGGCGCAGAACCGGTTGAGAGTCACCCCGGGCACCTCATCGCCCCAGCCCGCCAGGATCGCCGAGGTGCGCGCGATATTCGCGCCCTGCTCGTCGACCTGCGAGGCGCAGCCCACCACCACATCACCGACCAGGCCGGTGTCCAGTCCGGTCCGCACGGCGAGGGCACCCTGAAGATGGACGAGCAGGTCGGTGGCGCTGCGGTCGGACAGCGAACCCTTTGCCGAGGCCTTACCCCGGGGAGTCCGCACATAGTCGAGGATCAGGGCTTGGCCGGGTGTCGCTTGCTGCACGTGAGCATCCAAACACAACGCCAGTGACCGCCGGGAGATGGCGATTGGCGCCTAGTATTCGGTCGTGGCCGAGCATCCCATCGTGGACCCCTACGCAACCGCCGCGGAACTCGGGTTGATGGTGGGGTTCCCGCCACCGCCCGATAAGCGGGTCGACCGTTCCAACGCGCTGATGGCGCCCCCGTACAACCGCTGGGCCTATCAGCATATGCGGACGGTCTATCCGTCCGCCCCGGTCCGCAACGGCGGCACCGTCCGACCGGTCACCATCGAGATCGACTCGGGTATCGACGATTTGACGGTCGCGCGCCCCGATGGCGGGGACGCTGATTTCCCGACCTTCCTGCGCCAGACCTACACCGACTCATTCCTGGTCACGACCGCCGATCGACTGGTCTATGAGCACTACGCCAACGGTATGCACCCCTGCCAACCGCATCAGATGATGTCGGTCACCAAATCCTTCGCCGGGCTCCTCGCCCTGACAGCGGTCGCCGACGGCCGGCTCGATGAGCGCCGGCCGGTGGTCGAGATCGTGCCCGAGTTGGCCGCCGCCTCGGCCTTCGCCGGGGCGAGTGTGGGTCAGGTGCTGGACATGGTGAACTCGATGGACTTCAGCGAGGACTACGCCGACCCGTCATCCGGCATCGCCCGCTACGCGCGGGCCCTCGGCTGGCTGGAGGCTCCGGCAGGAGATGACACCGGCGGGTTGTACGACTTTCTGGTGACCCTGAACAGCGATTCCGAATACCAGCACGGCGACATCTTCCGATATCAGACTCCCAAGACCGACGTCGTCAACTGGATCACCAACCGGGTCACCGGAAGATCGTTCCAAGACCAGCTGTCCGACACGCTGTGGTCGCCGCTGGGCACCGAGGCGGAGACTTACGTTCTGCTCGACCGGCAGGGCACCCTGGTCGCCGGTGGCGGGCTCAATGCAGGGCCGCGCGACCTGGCCAGGTTCGCCATGTTGATGCTGGGCGACGGGCTGATCGACGGCCGCCGCCTCGTGCCGGCATCCGCTTTGAACACCCTGGACAACGGCGGCAGCCGGGAGAAGTTCAGTCGGGGGCCCGAAGCTGTCGGCCCCTACGGCGGAGGCGACTGGAGCTATCGCGCGCAATGGTGGGTCCGGCATACACCGGGACGCGAGGCGATCACCGCGATCGGTGTGCACGGGCAGTGGATCTACCTGGACCGCCGGCACGGTATCGGGATCGTCAAGCAGTCCTCCCAACCGGTGTCCTCCGACCCCGACACCGATCAGTTCGTCCTGAACGCCTTCGACGCGATCATCGACCGCCTGGGCTGATTTCGCCCCGGATCGGTTTCGGGCTGGGCGAGATTCCAACGGGGACAGATTCGAACTGGGTTAGATTCGAGCTGTGGGTCAGACCGGGAAGGATGGCGGTGCGGCCCGACCTGCGCGAGCCGATGTGGACATCGACGGGTGGACGCAGCGGTTCGACCTGTTGTCCGACCCCAACCGGTTGGAGATCCTGCTCAGCCTGCACCGTGTCCCGGGTATCTGCGTCGGGGACCTCGCCGACGCCGTGGGCCGCTCGGAGAATGCCGTATCCCAGGCACTTCGCGTCCTGCGTCAACAAGGCTGGGTGACCTCGACCCGGGTCGGGCGCCAGGTCAGCTACCAGCTCGACGATCCGACGGTGCACGATCTGCTGCACTGGATCGGTGCCGCCCACTCCTGAAATCTGTGGGCCCAAACACCTGAATATCTGAACAGCTAGACAGATGATTGCCCCCGCTCTAGTCTCGCGTTCGTGACGACGGTGAGCACCGAGGCGATGCACATGAGTGATGGCATCGTCTCCGCGCCGACATCGCTGCTGTTCGGTGTGATCGCCGCCGCCGGGTTGACGCTGTGCGCGCGGCGCGCCCGCAACGAGCTCGACGAACGCACCGTCCCCCTGGCGGGCCTGGTAGCGGCGTTCATCTTCGCCGTCCAGATGGTCAATTTCCCGATCCTGCCGGGTGTGAGCGGCCACCTGATGGGTGGCGCGCTGGCCGCCATCCTGGTCGGGCCCTACACCGGGGCACTGTGTATCGCGATCGTGCTGGTGGTCCAGTCGCTGCTGTTCGCCGATGGAGGTGTGACGGCCCTCGGGACCAATATCACCAATATCGCGCTGATCGGCGTGGCGAGCGGTTACACCGTCGCGGTCATGCTTTACGGGTTTGCCGCGCGCCGGCGCAGCGTGGTGCCGGTCCCGGTGCTCGGCCAGGTCGCATTCCTGTCCGCCGCGATCGGTACCGTCTGCGCGGCAACGGGTTTCCTCATCGAATACGCCATCGGCGGTCAGGCGCCGACATCGCTGAGCGCGGTGGCGGGGTACCTGCTGGGCACGCATATTCTGATCGGCATCGGCGAAGGTGTCATCACCGCCCTCACCGTGATGGCGGTCGCCAGGTCGCGGCCCGATCTGGTGTACCTGCTGCGCAACAGCCGCACCGCGGCCGAGGTGGGCGCATGATCGGCGCACGTCCGAAGCCGGCCGGCGGACTGTTCTGGGCCGGTTTCGTCCTCACCATCCTGATCATCGCCGGCGCCGTGTCCTATCTGGCGAGTCCGGACCCGGACGGCCTCGACGCAGCCACCCGCCATGGCTGTGCGGTGATCGACCGCGACGGGTCCGAAGAGTTGACCGGGCAGTGCATCGCCCGCAGCGCCGCCGACCATCCGCTCGCGGGCTCACCGCTGGCCGACTATTCCCTCGGAGGTGCCAGCGGGACGGTCGGCCCGGCCGGGGTGGTCGGAGTATTGGTCACCGTGGCCGTTGCCGGTGGACTGTTCCGGGTGATCGCCCGGACCAGGCCGCAACGTGGCGTTCGCGCACCTGGAGACTGAGGATGGCGGCGGGACACACCCACCCGCTGTATCTCGACGGGACGTCCGTGGTGCACCGGCTTCCTGGCGAGGTAAAGCTCGTCGCACTGGTGGTTTTTGTCCTCGCGGTGGTGGCCACTCCCCGGGAGTTGTTCTGGCCGTTCGCCGTCTATGCGCTGATCCTGCTCGGCGGGTGGCGACTGGCAGGGATCCGGCTGCGATGGATCCTGCCGCGGATGGTGATCGAGGTCCCCTTCCTGGTTCTCGCGGTCCTGCTGCCGTTCGCCGAAGGGGGTGAGCGGGTCGAGATCGCCGGAATGTCGTTGTCGGTCGCCGGTCTATATGCCGCGTGGGGAATCGCGGTCAAGGGCACCCTCGGAGTGGCCGCGTCGCTTACCGTCGCAGCCACCACCCCCGCGCGCGAACTGCCGTTGGCACTATCCCGGCTCGGGGTACCCGCACTTCTCACGTCGATCCTGGTGCTGATGATCCGTTATATCGATGTGCTGGCCGCCGAAGCGAACCGGATGCGGATGGCCCGGCTGTCCCGCGGCGATTCGCCCCGCACCCTGCATCAGGCCGGTGCCATCGCGAAAAGTGCAGGTGCACTGTTCCTCCGGTCCTATGAACGCGGCGAGCGGGTTCACCTCGCCATGTTGTCCCGGGGCTACGACGGCACGGTCCCGACGGCTGTGCTCGGGCCCGGCGGCGCCGCCGGTGCGTCGGCCCGGGTGTGGGCCCTGACCCTGACACCCGCGTTCTTCGCCGTGGCGGTCGCCGCGTCGACGTGGATGCTGCGATGAACGCGGCGGTGCGCATCGCATCCCTGCGCCACGTCTACCCGGACGGGCACTCGGCGCTCAACGGGGTCGACCTGACCATCGGAGCCGGCGAACGGGTGGCGGTGCTGGGCCCGAACGGCGCGGGAAAGACATCGTTGATGCTGCACCTCAACGGTGTCCTGACGGCATCGTCGGGAACCGTCGAGATCAGCGGAATCCCGGTCGCGCGCAGCAACCTCAGGGCCATCAGGGAGCGCGTGGGGGTCGTCTTCCAGGATCCTGACGATCAACTGTTCATGCCGACCGTCGCCCAGGACGTCGCTTTCGGTCCGGCCAACTTCGGGGTGACCGGTTCGGATCTCACCGAGCGCGTGACGGCAGCCCTGGCCGCGGTGTCGTTGGCCGACCAGGCCGAGCGCAGCCCCGCTCACCTGTCCGCCGGGCAGCGCCGACGGGCCGCGCTCGCGACCGTCCTGGCCTGCCGGCCGGAGGTTCTCGTGCTGGATGAGCCATCGGCCAATCTCGATCCGGTGGGCCGACGCGAACTTGCCGAAACCTTGATGACCTTGGAGACGACTCTGCTGATCGTCACCCACGATCTGCCCTATGCCGCCCAACTGTGCAACCGGGCCGTCATCATGGACTCCGGTGTCGTGGTCGCCGACGGTGAGATATCCGCGGTGCTCGCCGATACCGAACTGCTGGCCCGTCACCGCCTCGAACTCCCCTGGGGTTTCCGCGTCGGGAAGCCGGACGGGCGGCCCGAAACGCTCAGCTAGCGTCACCGGAACACACCGCTTTGTGTCATGCCCCCGATCAGGGGCGTCGTATCCCGCTTGAGGAGTGGATCTGTGAGCCGCTACTGGTTCGATATTGGCCTGATCGCGACCCTGCTCCTGCTGAACGGAATATTCGCGGGCAGCGAGATCGCCCTGATCTCGCTGCGCGAGGGACAGTTGCGCGCACTGGAGCGCAGCGACGGTCGGCGGGAACGGGCCCTGGTGAGCCTGGCCCGCGAGCCGAACCGGTTTCTGGGCACCATCCAGCTGGGTATCACCCTGGCCGGCTATCTGGCCTCGGCCACCGCTGCGGTCACCCTGGCCCAGCCCCTGGTCCCGGTGTTCGGCTTTCTCGGCGGCGCCGCCGATGCGATCGCCATCGCCTCGGTGACGGTCGTGCTGGCGGCGGTCAATATCGTGGTCGGGGAACTCGCGCCGAAGCGGCTGGCCATGCAGTACTCCCGGCGCTGGGCGCTGCTGGTGGCCGTGCCGCTGGACAGGTTGGCCGCCGTCAGCCGGCCCATGGTGTGGTTGCTGGGTAAGGCGACCGACATCCTGGTTCGGCTACTTGGCGGCAACCCTGATGCGGCCGCCGAGCAGTTGTCACCGGCCGAACTGCAGGAGCTGGTTGCCGCTCACCGGGGACTGACCCCCGAGCAGCGCGAGGTGATCACCGGTGCCTTGGAACTCCACGAACGGGTCCTGCGGGAGATCCTGGTCTCTCGACGCGCGGTGGTGATGCTTTCGGCCGCCATGCCGGTGGACGCGGCTCTGACGATGCTGGCCGATTCCGGACATTCCCGGGCCCCGGTCGTACGCTCCCAGGACCTTGACGAGGTCGTCGGCGTCGTGCACCTTCGCGATCTCCTCGGCCGGCAGCCCTCGGTCGCCGACGCGGCGCGGCCCGCCCTGCAGCTACCGGACAGCCTGCCCGTTTCGGAGGCGTTGCGGCGGTTCAAAGCCGACCGCGAACAGTTCGCCGTCGTCATCGACGAGCGGGGCGGGGTGGCCGGAATCGTCACCCTGGAGGATGTGCTGGAGGAGATTGTCGGCGAGATCTACGACGAAACCGACCGGGACGTCCTGGCGGTGCGCACGATGCCCGACGGCAGCATGGTGGTACCGGGCAGCTTTCCGGTACACGACCTCCCCGACCTCGGTGTCGAACTCACCGACACCTCGCGCGGCAACTACACCACCGTCGCCGGTCTGGTTCTGGAGGCCCTCGGCCGAATCCCCGGAACCGCCGGGGACCGGGTCGACAAGGGGAACTGGACGATCGAGGTGACCGCGGTTGGTCGCAATGCGATCACCGAGGTTCGGTTGACCCGCCGCGGGACCGCGGAATCTGATTCGTAACCTCCCGGTACACCCGGACCCGCGCCAGGGCACCCATTCAATATTGACACCGTTACATTTCTTCAAGGAGGTTTACATGAGGCACCACCAGATCACCCGGGATATCGCCATGGTGCGGCCCTGCTCGTTCTACTTCAACGCAGAGACCGCAGCCAACGATTTCTTCCAGAAGAACCTGGGCGAGCGACACGATATCGTCCAGGCGAAAGCGTTGATCGAGTTCGACGGGTTCGTCGACAAGCTGCGGGGTAAAGGCATCAACGTCCACGTCATCGAGGACGACAATGCGGTGTTCGACACACCGGACAGCATCTTCCCCAACAACTGGTTCGTCTCCTTGGACGGCGACCGGCTTGTCCTGTGCCCGATGTTCGCCGAGGACCGCCGGCTGGAGCGCATCAAATTCCTGGGCGCACTCGTCGAGGCGATGGGACGCGAACACCTGCGGATCTACGATTACACCGAGCATGAGAAGGAGGGCCGGTTCCTCGAGGGCACCGGGGCCATGGTGCTCGACCGCGCGAACAAGAAGGCCTACTGCTGCCTGTCCGAACGCGCCGACGAAGGGCTGTTCCGGCAGTTCTGCAAGGATTTCGGGTTCAAGGCTGTGCCGTTTCACGGGTTCCAGACCTATCGCCAGCAGCGCGTCGCGATCTATCACACCAACGTGATGATGGCGATCGGCGAGAAGTACGCCGTGGTCTGCCTGGAGGCCATCGACGATCCCGACGAGCGCAAGCTGGTCGTCGAAGAGCTGACCGAAAGCGGCAAGGAGATCCTGGCGGTGTCCGAGCACGAGATCGACAACTTCGCAGGCAACGAGATAGAACTGCTCGGCGCCGACGATAAGCACTACACCGTGATGACGCACTCCACCTTCACCGTGTTGACCGATGAGCAGAAGGCCGAGATCGAGAAGTCAAGCGAGATCCTGGTCGGCGATGTACAGACCATCGAGGCCTACGGCGGCGGGTCCGTGCGCTGCATGATCTCGGAAATCTTCTGAGCCAACGGGATTCGCCCGGAAGGAGCACCCGAGATGGGCTCACCGTGGGCCGCACTGGCCCCGTTCATCATCGCCACCGCTTTGATGCCGCTGGAGCTTGTGATCACCCTCTCCCTGCTGGGCACTCCGGGGCGGGTCCGCACCGCCAGCGCCGCGGTCAGTGGAATGACGCTGGTGCGGCTGCTGCAGGGCCTGATTTTTGGCGCGATTCTGCATTGGGGCAGCCGCGATGACACCGCCGGCGGGCACAGTCGACTGGTGTCGTCGGTGGTACTCGTGGTCGCACTGGTGTTGCTGGTCACTGCTTTCCGGGAAATCCTGGGCGGCGGCGATCCCGACGATCCCCCACCGAAGTGGATGACCGCGCTGACGTCTATGACGCCGGCCAAGGCCTTTCTACTCGGCGCCGCGGTGATCCTGATCTCGGTCAAACTCTGGGTGTTCACCTTCGCCGCTCTCGGCATCATCGGCGATGCGGGTATGACGCGCGGTGCCAACTTCGCCACCTACATCGCGTTCATCCTGCTGAGTTTCAGCACACATCTGGCGATCATCGGCGCGGCAGCGCTCTTCCCGAACCGGTCTCAGGCGCTTCTGGACGGCAGTCTGCGCCGGCTGCAGGACCACAACCGGGTCATCATGATCGGACTGGGTTTGGTGTTCGGCGGGTGGTTCCTGATCAAGGGTCTACATGGCCTCGGGGTGTTCTGAGGAGGTCTGGGATCAGACCCGGCCGAGCTCGAACAGCGGGATCGTCCGGCGGGTCTTCGCCTGATACTCACCGAACCCCGGGGAGGCCGCGACCACCCTCTCGAACACCGCCTCGCGGTCCGCGGCGGGCAGCTCACGCGCGGTCACGTCGTACGCGTCGGTACCGATCTCGATATGGGCGAGCGGGTGAGCCCGCAGGTTGTGAACCCAATGCGGATTGGAATCGGAACCGGCTTTGGAGCCGACAACGATAATTCTGTCGTCGATGGCGAAATATGCCAACGGGTTCAGCCGCGGCTGTCCCGACTTGGCCCCGGTGCTGGTAAGCAGCAGCAGCGCCGTGTCCTCGAATGGGCCGCCCACCTTGCCGGCGTTGGACCGGAACTCCTCAACAATGCTGCTGTTGAACGCGTCCAAAGCGGCCTTATCGGCGAAGTCGGTCATACCTTTTCAAAGCTGCGCCGCCGGATGTCTATTCCCGGTGTCGGCCCCGAGGCTGCCCTACCGCACACCGCCAGGGCCCCTGTGCGGCACGATGGCAGCTATGCGACAGGCACTACTGATAATCGGGATCCTGGTGGCGCTGAGCGGCGCGTTGTTCACGCTGCAGGGACTCGGGGCTATCCAGGGCAGCGCGATGAGCAACACCACCACCTGGTCTCTGCTCGGGCCGGTGATCGCCGGAGCCGGGGTGGCGCTGGCGTACATCAACCGCCCTCGCAGCCATGACGACGATGAACGCTGAACGACGATGAACACTGAACGACGATGAACACTGACGACATCAAGCAGGTCGTGCTCGACACGGCCCGGGCGATGTATGCCCGCCAGGGCTATGTGAACACCACAATCAAAGGGGTGGCCTCTGCTGCGGGCGTGGCACCTGATCTGGTCCGACGCTACTACGCCAACCGCGAGGAGCTGTTCTCCGCGGCGATGCGGCTCCCCGCTGACCCCGCGACAGCTATCGCTCAACTGCTCGCACCCGGGCTCGACGGTCTCGCCGAGCGCTTGGTGCGGGTGACGTTGCGGATGCTCGACGAACCCGAGACCCGTGATCAGATCGCGGCCATGGTCCGCGACGGGGCGGGTGCGGCGAAGGCGACGGCACCGCTGCGCGAGTTTCTGGAGTCGGTGATCGTCGACCGGGTCGCGGCCGCACTGCGTGTCCCCGACGCCCGAATGCGGGTGACCCTCGCCATTTCTTATGTGGTGGGGGTGGCCGGGTCGCGCTATGTGTTACGCATGGAGCCCCTCGCCTCGGCCACCGAGGATGAGGTGGTGCGATTGGTCGCGCCGGCGGTGCAGATGGCTCTGACGGGCACCGCCCCGGCTCCGGTCAGCCGAGGACAGTCTGGGTAGCGGCGGCCGCGAGTTGGGCGATCCCCCGCCAGAAGCGTGTCAGCGGGGAGTCGGAGTGGCGCAACTGTTGATCTCACCTGCTTCGGCGGACACGCACCGGTAGCGATGCTGGGCCTTGCAGCGAAGGGGTCGTCGCCCACTTCACTGGTCCGGCAAGCTCCATGCCATCCACCTGTTCCAGGAGTTGTTCAACCGCGGTCGCGACTTCCAACCGGGCCAGATGGGCACCGAGGCAGAAGTGCAGTCCATGACCGAACGCCAGGTGGCCGGTCGTGTTGCGGTGGATATCGAAGGTGTCCGCGTTGACGAACTTTTCCGGATCGCGATTGGCCGACGAATAGAAAAGCAGCGTCCGCGCGCCGCGAGGAATCACGGTGTCGCCGATGCGGCGGGTTGTGGTGAGGGTCCTGCTGACCCACTGAACCGGCGATCCCCATCGCGCCGTCTCCTCGACCGCCGCCGGTATGAGGCTGCGGTCCGCCTTCAGGTCGGCGAACAACCCCGGGTCCTCGGCCATCCGGAGCAGGAGCATGCCGAGCAGGTTGGTGGTGGTTTCGTTGCCGGCGACCAGCCACAGGAATGCGTAGACGAACGCCTCGGTCTCGGAGAGTTCACCGGCGGCTCTGGCGGTCTGCAACCGTGTGAGCAGATCATCGGCGGGTTCGATCGCACGCTTGGTCATCTCAGCGGCGATGAGGACGCGGAACCGCACATAGGCGGGCAAGCCCGTCCCGATGACACCGATGATCTCGGCAGTGGTGCGCGGCCCGAAAATCCCGGCGAAATGCTCCGACATCGAACGGAACTCGGCCCATGTGCCGCGCGGGATGCCGAGCATCCTTGCGATGACGTTGATCGGCATGGGGATCGTGAGCGACTGAACCAGATCCACGACATCGCCAGTTCTCAGTGGTGCAATTCCGGCCTCAGCCAGCTCGCGGATATCGGAGGTGAGGGCGGCGACCGTACGTTTGTTGAACATCGGGGCGGCCACCCGGCGCAGGCGGGTGTGGTCGGGAGGCTGGGCGAAAATCACCGCACTTGCCCCGAAGGATCGCAGCAGAATCCCATCGGTGGAGCTGAACGCTGCGCTGTCTCTTGCGGCCGCATGAACGTCGTCGTAACGACCCAGCATCCAGACGCCGAGTTCCTCGTTGACGACGACGCGATGTTGCCGGATCTGGGCGAGCGCGGGATACGGATTGGCGATGTTGTCCGGCACGGTCGGATCGAAGGTGGTCCTCGGCACCGGTGCCGGGGCTGTGCGCGACTTCGGACGACGCAGGTCCCGGTAAGCCCCGGTGGCTGCGGGCTTGAGCAGATCGGTCACCGAACCGCGCGTTGCGGCCAGCAGTGCGGCCGGGGTCGCTCCGATCACAGCAGTAGACACAGCAGTAGACATAGTCCAGACGCTAGGGCGCGGGGGCGGGTCGACTGAATGACCGGTTCGGACAACGTTTTGATAGTTTCAGACAAATGCCTGGATACACTGCCCTGGACTTCGCTCGATCACCCGCTCCGGCCAGGCACGTCGTTGAAACCGCACTGGTGCACGGAATCGCGGCGCAACAGTGCCTTTCGGGTTCTGGCCTGACATTGAGCGAGCTCAGCGATCCAGGTACCTCGGTGCGCCCAGAGCAAGAGCTCACGGTTATCCGCAATCTCATCGGTTGCCTCGGCGACTCCCGTGGTCTCGGTGCCGAAGCCGGGTCTCGATACAGCCTGGCCGACACCGGTGTCCTGGGCTATGCACTCATGGCGAGTCGGTCATTCGGGGATGCGGTCGAGGTCGCGTGCCGCTACTTCTTCTTCACCTCGACCTACTTCACCCTGACCGCGCCGTCGATCACCGAGACCGAAGCGTCGATCGCCTTGGATCACAGCGGGGTTCCCGCCGATCTGCGCAGCTTCCTCATCGAACGCGACGTCGCGGTCTTGTTGGGATTGCTCCCCGCCCTACTGGGGCCCCTCGACACCCGCGTTTCCATGCGGCTCGAGCTTTCCGGCGCAGAGCTTCCGGCGATACCCGCCGAGACTCCACACCTCAGCCTGACCGTCCAACGTTCCACCCGGAACGCGCTCAATTTCCCGGTCGCCCTGTTGGAGCGGCCCATGCCGGTGGCCGATCCACAGACCGCCGCACTCTGCGTTCGCCAGTGCGAGGACCTGTTGAACCGCCGCCGCGTCCGGCGCGGGATATCCGCCGCCGTCCGGACCCGGATCATTCAGAACTCCCACGAGATTCCGTCGATGGCCATGATCGCCGCAGATTTTCACATGACCGAACGGACTCTGCACCGCAAGCTTGCCGGTGAGGGAACCAGTTACCGAGCACTGCTCGATGAGACGCGCGCCGCACTTGCCACCGAGATGTTGAACTCAGGGCTCACTGTCGAAGCGACCGCGCGCCGTCTGGGCTATTCCGAGACTGCGGGGTTCACTCGGGCCTACACACGATGGAACGGCCACCCTCCGAGCCGGCGAGGAACGGCGACAGCCTGAAGACCGATAGCAAGTCGGTCACCGCTGCCCGCTGTCTGCCGACAACGTGCACCAGACTCGCGCCGTGAGCAGCCCACCGAGGATCTTGTTTCGGCGATCGCCAATACAACCGTTAACGGCGAGCCCCTCTCGGGTGTGGACACCGCCTCGTACAACGTGATCGTGGCCAGCGCCGGACACGACCACCACCGCGGGCACTACCGGCAGCGAGAACACCACCTGCTGGAGTGGCCCGGGGTAACCAAAGCGGGCTGCGTTGACGCCTGCGCGATCAGCGACCCCGGAAATCTTCCGTCGCCGCTTACCGGTCGGCCCGGGGCGGCTACAAGCGCTTGATCCGGGCTTGGTAGCGGGCGATGTGCGCGGCGTTGCTGCGCTCGCCCCCATCACTGTTGGCGCTCTGCCACACCGGCGCGGTGTGGCCCCGGCGCTGAAGTTCAGCCACCGTGGCGGTGGCCAGTGCCTGCAGCAGCGCGCTGCCCACCACGGTTGAGGTGGCGGACACCGCGCTGGGGCAGCCGGGAATTCGCACCGCGGCGTCGCCGTCGACGCCGTAGTTGTCCAACACCAGCTCAGCGCAGTCGAGTAGCTTCTTTCCGCTCGGGTGTCGCGAACTGACGTGGCGCGAGAACTGCACCGAGGTCAGCGCCAGCACCGTGGCGCCGCGCGCTTCGGCTGCCAGCGCCACTTCGATAGGTACGGCGTTACGGCCGGAATTGGAAATCACCAGAACCACATCACCGGCCTGGACCGGCTCATCCTGCAACACCTGCTCGGCGTAGCCCGGCATCCGTTCCAGCCAGGTGGAGCGGCGCGCATTCACCATCACCGACAGCGGCAAGTCCAGAATCGCATTCACCGGCACCAATCCGCCGGCTCGGTAAAACAACTCCGCGGCCAACAGCTGGGAGTGCCCGCTACCGAACACATGCCAGATGCCCCCGGCAATGATGCAATCAGCAATGCGGCCTGCAGCAGCGTCCAGCAACGGTAGTTGCTCGTCCCGAACGCGCTGCAGGAGCGCGCTGACGGTGTCCAGATACTCGGACGGGTAGTGGCTCATGCGGGCTCCAGCGACGGGTTGGGCCGGGACGCTACGCCGGCCACAAGAGATTAGCCAGCCGGCCATCCCCCTGTGGAGGGAAACAACAGTGGCGGCGAATCGCGCCGGACTGCACCCCCGGTGTTCCGGCGGGCTTCCACTCCCCTGGACAAGCAGCTGACACTTCTAGCGGAATTGGGGCCGTCGACGAGCACGAACCCTGGGACTGGGACGCCCGTCGATCGACCGGATCAAGGCCGAGCCAGATGACACCGGATCGGTCGTTGACATCGGCGGCGGGGTACGGTTCGGCCATGCCGCTGCGGTATGTCGACCCCCACCGGAGGCGCGGGCGTGGACATCGGGTTGCCGAGAACTTCGGACGCTCACCCGCGGGTCAGTGGTTCGCGCGTCATGTCTCGACCCGCCTCGACCCCCTGCTCTACCGAGCAACGGGCGGACGTTTCACGACCTCAATGGGCGTCGTCGTGAACGCGCCACTGGTGACGATCGGCGCCAAGTCGGGTCAGCCTCGAGAGGCGCAGCTCACCTACTTCCATGACGGCCCCGATCCGATCCTCATCGCCTCGAATTTCGGCGGCCACAAGCACCCGGCGTGGTATCACAACCTGAAGAAAAACCCCGAATGCCGCTTCGGCGACGAAAGTTTCCTCGCCACCGAAGTAACCGACCCCAACGAGCACGCCCGCCTGTATGCACTGGCTGAAAAAATCTACGCGGGGTACGTCGACTACCTCGCTAAGACCGCGCCTCGCGGGCGCCGGATTCCCATCTTCCGGCTGACAGCCGCACCATAGTCCCCGACCGTATTGCCGCCGGCATTGGCGATACTGACCGGGTGCAGCCAATCACGCAGACCGCATCGCGCGAGGTCTACCGCAACGCCTGGATCGTGGTCCGCGAGGATCAGATACGCCGCCCGGACGGATCGCCGGGTATCTACGGTGTGGTCGACAAACCGTCGTACGCGCTGGTCATCGCCGTCGATGCCGACCGCATGCGGCTCGTCGAGCAGTACCGTTACCCGCTCGGCCGGCGGCGCTGGGAGTTCCCCCAGGGAGCCGCCCCGGGCCTGGCGGACATGGAGCCGATGACCCTGGCGGCGCGCGAACTGCGGGAAGAGACCGGACTGACCGCCGGCCAGATGAGGCTCCTGGGTCGGCTGGACGTGGCCCCGGGGATGAGCAGCCAGCGCGGCTGGGTCTTCCTGGCCACCGATGTGCGCGAAGGTGATCCTGATAGGGAGCACGAGGAGCAGGACATGCGCAGCGCCTGGTTCACCCGCGCTCAGGTGGAAGCCATGATCCTGGCCGGCGAGATTACCGACGCTCAGTCCATCGCCGCTTACGCCCAGCTTTTGCTCGTCGAGAAATCCCTGCTGCGCTAGGGATTCGAAGGCAGCTGCGCCCGCGCGCTCGGCATCGACGAGACCCGCCGCGGCCGGCGATCCTGGCGTTCCTGCACACCGGCCTGACCAACGCCACTTGAGCGAGCGGAGCACGCCAAAGCCCCGGTCCGTTTCAGTCCGGCAGCCGTCAGTAGGTGAGCTCACAGCCGACGACGCGCCGCGACCCAGCGCCGTTGCTGCGCGATGACTTTGCGAGTTGCCGCAAACACTGTCATGTCGGGTGCGGGCCTCCCGCTGTTCCCCAGCGCATCCAACTGCGCGTAGTACCAGTACTGGACGCCAAAGCTGGCGATAGTGCGCACGGTTTTGATCCTGTTGAGAAATGCCAGCCAGGTCGGAAACAGCGCCAGTTGCGCCTCAAAGCGCGGCAGCTCCGCCAGACCCTGCAGGATTTGGGCGGGCGCATCAGTCATCACACACAGCGGCCGTCCCACGCCAATGAGGTCGGCACCGCCGCTACCGATGGCCTGTTCCATAACATCGCGCCGCCGGAAGCCCCCGGTCACCATCAACGGAATAGAAACCTTTTCCCGCATGGCCAGTGCGAAATCCACAAAGTAAGCCTCGCGCATCTGCGTGGAGCGTGCGACATGTTGGGGTTCCTCCTCCTCGATACCCGCAACGCCCAATAATTTCGGTTGCTCGTAGGTGCCGCCTGAGATTTCCAGCAGGTCGACGCCCGCGTCTTGTAGCCACTGGGCCACCTGCAGGCTGTCCTCGAAGGCGAATCCCCCTTTCTGGAAGTCGGCACTGTTGAGTTTGACCGCCACAGGAAAGTCAGGTCCCACCGCCGCCCGCACCGTCTTCACGGTATCCAGTAACGCCTTAGCGCGATTGGCGAGTGCACCACCGAATTGATCAGTGCGCAGATTGCTGCGCGGACTCAAAAACTGCGACAGCAGGTACCCGTGAGCGGCGTGAATCTGTACCCCGGTGAAACCGGCCGCTTTAACGGCTGCGGCGCACACCCCAAAGCGCTGAACGACATCTTCAATTTCCGCAACCGTGAGCGCAACGGGTTCACCAAACTGGCCACCCGGCAAGCCGATTTTTACCGCGGAGGGCGCTTTCGGATGCGGATTGATCATTTTCTGTGTCTGGCGGCCTGCATGGCTGATCTGCGCCCAGAAGTGATTACCATTGCGGGTAGCGGCTGCGGCCCAGCGCGACAGCGCCGCATGCGTTGCGGCATCAGGCTCCCGATCAACAATCACATTGCCCGGGCGCTCAAGGTGGTCGCCGTCGATCAGGATGTTGCCGGATAACAACAGCCCCGCGCCGCCATCGCTCCACAGCCCATACAGCCTGTCCAGCTCCGCTGTGGGTATGCCGGCGGGGTCAGCCAGGCCTTCTGTCATGGCGGCTTTGGCGAGCCGGTTATGTAAGCGGGCACCGCAGGGTAGGGCGAGTGATTGTCCGAGCAGTTCCGACATGCCGGGATAGTAACGCCGCGTAAGCCCCCGACTGCGTGGCCGCGATCCAGGACCTCAAGCACCGCCCGATTACCCAGCTCGGACACCCGCAGCTCCCGCACCATGCCGGCCCCTTTCGCAGTCACCAACGACTACGAAAAACCCCCACCCACCACCGGGTGTGAGGCACCCACCGGAACTGTTGTCGCCGACCAACCGAAACCGCGCCCCCCAGAACCGTGATGGAGCAACCGGACCTCGAATGTCAACCATCAAGCGCTCGGTACGGTCCCGGGATCTGGCCCCAAGTAACCTCCAGACCCCCAGAAAACATCCTCTGAACTGGTCGGGCTGACAGGATTTTTAACCTGCGACCACTTGACCCCCAGCAAGTGGCGGCAGACGATACGCCCAGCTCGTCGGTGGGTTTCCGACGACCAGACGCGAGGCCTGACGGGCACCGACGCGCAGGTCGTTCAGCATCACGCGTGACGTGTGGTCCCAAAGTGGTCCCCGCAACCGCGCCGGACAGCATGCGGGAATCACTTCTAGCTGCTATCACTTCTAGCTGATATGATCGCCAACGTGCGGAAGTGGGAGGTTGATCTAACCCTCATCGAAGCATGGATCGACGGCCTCGACGACGAGGAATACGACCACCTGATCGCGGCGCTGGAGTAGCCGGAGGACTACGGACCGGTTACTTGTCTACTTGTCGGCCATTCGTGGACACCCTCGAAGGATCGGTGCACCCGAACATGAAGGAACTCCGACCCCGCGCCACCAAGGGTGGAGCCCACATTCGGGTGCTCTTCGCCTTCGACATCCAGTCCCGAGCGATCATGCTCGTCGCTGGAGACAAGGCAGGGAACTGGACGAAGTGGTACGCGACGAACATTCCTATCGCCGACCGCCTGTTCACCGAACACCAAGCGAAATTGACGCAGGCTGGCGCAGCCAAAGCCGCCAAGCCGAAGACAAGGAAAGGGAAGAAACAATGACCAAGCTCGATGATCTTCGACGTCGCCGTCCTGGCAATCGTGACCGCATCGAAGCAATCAAGGATGAGATGGATCGCGAGGTTGCACAGTACCGTCTTCGCGAGCTCCGCGAAGACGCCGGCTACACCCAGACCTCTCTCGCCGCAGCAATCGGCGTCGGACAGAACCGTGTTTCCCAAATGGAGCACGGAAACCTGGGCACTAGCCGGGTCGACACACTCCGCAAGTACGTTGAGGCCACCGGTGGTGAACTGGAGGTCACGGTACGGCGGCCGGACGGGTCCCGAGTCTTACTGAGGCTCTAGCCCGCTCTAGCCCGCTCTAGCCCCAATTTTTCGCGGCGGTGGGGTTCGTGGGTTCAGAGCCGCGGAAAATCGGGGGTAACAAACTCGTGGGACACTCCTGCACGTTGGGACACTCCTGGGGAGCGGTCCCAACTTAGTCCCAGACCGGCCACAGCCCCTCGAATACAAAACCCGCTCCGACCAAGGTCAGAGCGGGTTTTCGAGCGTCGGGCTGACAGGATTTGAACCTGCGACCACTTGACCCCCA